>NZ_JAQQXT010000006.1:0-328243 GCF_028595345.1 Roseateles albus
TCCGTTGGTTGATGCGGGCGCTGTGGCGCCAATTGCAGGCTGGCGGCCTAAGGCACATTTCTTTGGTCTTGTTCGCCCTATGGGCGGGCTTGATGGTGGGTGCAATGGCGCTGCTGGGCGGCCTGATGGCACACCAGAAGGCTTGGCGACATCAATTCGCACCATAACGGCAAGCCTCACCAGGAACTGCTTCAGTTGCTTGCTTCGGCAAAACGAATTTTGCAGGTCCGACTACCAAGCAGAGATGCTGGTGCTGATCGGCTTCTCTTAAATTGCGCTCTCGCCACGATGCCGGGGTTTCGTCCCGGCGGCCGACCCTCTTCTCTTGTCTCGCCAAGAGAAGAGGGCAAGAGAAGGCGACCCTGCCGCATGGCCCTTCGGGTCCGCTCAGATGCTCAAATTTGCCGGGCCGCGCCCAACTCACTTCGCGCCCTAACGGCCGCTACGCTCAGACAGGGGGCGCGAAGTCAGTTCTTGAAGTCGCTGCGCGACGCCCGCCAAATCCTGCGCTCTTCGCCCATGCAGAAGGGGAACTCCGAAGAACTCGGCTCGCTGCGCGTCGCCTCAAAGAGTGCTGCGCTGCGCGCATGCACATATTAAGTCGATGGCTTGAGGATCAGGACTTGCCATTATTTACGAGACCTGTCCTCGAACCCATTTGGAGGCGCTCGGATATTGAACTAGATATATTCACTGGTGCGATCCGACCGAATCCATAATAAAATATTATTGCTGAAAGGAAGCTAAGTGCTGTTCCTGCCCATACATACCAACCATTCACACCGTGACTAAGCGTCCAAACACCAATTGCAAATAGTAAAAAATAGGCCGTAGTCACAGCATTTTTCATAACCTTTCGACTTGCTAGCAGAATCTCGGCATGGGGCATAAATGGCATATACCGAAGATACTGCATCAGCCGTGATTCAAAGACCGAGTTGGCAGCCCGTTCAATTTTTAAAACCCCCTTAATCTTCCCGTCCACGGAAAACCTCTGACACTCATCTCCATTGTGAACAATTTGGATTACAAAATAGTCATTATGGTCCAAGTACTCGAAAATAATTGGATAGTATTTTTGTTTATTAAATTCTGATGATTCGCCGATTCTAACTGCGTTTGCGACAGAGCTAATTTGAGTTACTTGAATATCAAGAATATCTGTGCCTGATGAGCAAGAAACCCTGACGGGATCGAGTTCGGCCAAATCATTTTTGTCTATGGTCTCCCTCCCGTCATTCCATAAGACTATCTTTGTTACGGTAATCCTGCTCTGCAATTGTTCTTTGTAGTAAAGTTGCAGACCATCCAAGGCTTTGTCGACACCATCGATAAGGGTGCTAGTGGATACCTCATAAAAAGGGAGGCGGTCTTTTTTAGATTTCGCATAAAAAACAATCGCAAGCACCAAACCCAAAGCGCCAATAATGAATCCACCTAGAGTTACCCAAGGATTTGAGGCAAGTGCGTTTATTGTTGATTCGTCCATAACTCTTATATATTCAATAGTTAGCAAAGCAACAGTGTTTTTTCAGGTCTTAAAGAAAAGGCCGGGGTCAGGTCTAAAATCTAAAGGCTCACCAGCCTTTAGACGTTTCTTTTGCCCGAAGCCTAATGGCAAATTCGGGTGCATTGCTTACTTTTATTCTAAGCGGATAACCTGGAATTCGGGAGCCTCAAATTTAATGGCAAGACTCGCCCTAAAAGCATTGACTTGCGAGGTGCTTGCGCGCAGCGCAGCACCAATCAAGGCGATGCACAGCGAGCCGAGTTCTTTGAAGTTCACCCCCTTCTGCATGGGCGAAGAGCGCAGAATTTGCCGGGCGTCGCGCAGCGACTTCAAGAACTGACTTCGCGCCCCTTGTCTGAACGGAGCGTAGCGCAGTGAGTTGGGCGCGGCCCGGCAAATTTGAGCACTGAGCGGACCCGCAGGGCCATGCGGCAGGGTCGCCTTCTCTTGCCCACTTCTCTTGGCGAGACAAGAGAAGTGGGTCGGCCGCCGGGCCGAGACCCGGCATCGTGCGGGAAGACCAAGTCAACCGAAACGGACCGGATCGGCAATAGGCGCTTCACTGCCGTCGATGCCAATGCCCACGCTGGGCTATCCCTAGCCCCTCTTCTTCACTCGACGCTAGCCGCCACTTCTTGATACCGCTGCAGCGCCAGATCGCTCGCAGCCCGAACAGAAGACGCGGCCGTCGCGGTCTTCACACTTTGTGCCGCCTCAGCAACCGCTTGCTTCGGATGCTGAACCTCATAGGCCTGGCGCTCGGGCTCGGTGACCTTGCCGTCTCGGTTGGCATCTTCTTTTTCGTAGTTGGTTGATGCACTGCTCGAGCTGCCGGCCTCGCTCGCACCGCCGGCCTTTGCGCCCCCTCCGCCAGCGCCACCCGCGCCTGGCGGCGGCCCTTGTGGTCGGCCCGCACCTTTGCTTGGGCCAGCAGCAGCGCCTGCGGCTTTATCTCCGTTTGCTTCAGCTGGCCCACCGCCTGCCGGCCCTTGCGCCAGCGCTTGCTTGAACTCGGCCTGGCTCAGTTGGCCATTGCCGTCTGCATCGGCCTTGCCGAGCTCCTGCTCGATGTCTTGCTTGAGCTTTGAAGCAGCAGAAGAATCGGCAGCGTCCGCCTTGCGCGCACCTTCGGGCGAGATCTTCACCAAGTAGGCGGCCGCGTCTGACGCAGTCACGGAACCCTTGCCTTCGCTGTCAATTTGTTTGAACACGTCCTCGGCCTTGGGAGGAAGGCGCGGCGGCGCTGCAGCGCGGGCATTGGCGGAAACGGCAATCGAGCTAATGCTTGCATTCATGACGGTGGTCCTTTGCTATCGAACGTCAAGGAGTTGGTGGCCTGTCTGTCGACTCTTTCGTGCTGAATCGAATCGAAGCCAGCTTCTGAACTTGTTTTCGACCTGACACCTCTTGAACTTGCCCATCTTTACCTTGCACAACACAAAGACCCCGAGGAAACCCGCAATCGGCACTGTTTTGGGGCAAATAGTGACCCGTGCCTTTCGTCATATGAGCTCTTGCTTGCCAGAATGCGGCAGCCCGAACACAGCGCGCTTTTCAGCCATAGCCACTCAATTTCTCGCCCACATGACCGCCACCGAAACCTCAGACTTGCTCGCAAGCTGCTATTGCGGCGCTGTCAGTCTGCATTGCGAGGCAAAGCCAAAAAGCGTCATTCACTACCATTGCCAGCAATGCCGGCGACTCAGCGGCGCGGCGTTCACGACTTGGTTGAGCCTGCCGCGCGAAGCAACGGTTATCTCCGGTGCGACGAATTTGCAGCAATTCGCAGCCAGCGAAAATGGCCTGCGTCATTTTTGCAAGCAGTGCGGCACCCATGTGTTCACCGAGGACAAGCGGCTTCCCGGCATTCTGGGCGTACCGGCCGGCATTCTCTCCACGCCGCTGACCTCCAAGCCTAGCGGCCACTACTTCTTCAGTGACAAAGCCGATTGGTCTTTTTGTCACGACGACTTGCCAAAGTTTGGCGGAGCGTCCGGCTTCGAGCGCATCGATGTCTAACACGCCCTCCCCAGGCAAAGAGTTCAGCCCAAACGACCCGCACCAGTCAGACCGCCAAGGCGACTGGTGGGACGACTTCTATGCGGACCGCTCAAAGAAGACGCCTCCCTTCTTCGGCACAGCGCCGGACGAGAACTTGGCCGAATGGGTCAACAGTGACTCAGCGCTCAAGCGCGGCGCGGCGCTGGATATCGGCTGCGGCAACGGACGCAACGCGGTCTTGTTGGCCAGGGTCGGCTTTGAAGTCCTTGGCGTCGACTATTCCCAAGCAGCCATCACATGGGCGACGCAGCGAGCCAGCGAGGCAGGCGTCAGCGTAGATCTGCGCCACAGCTCGGTCTTTGACTTGAACATTGCGCCCGCAACTTATGAGCTCGTTTACGACTCTGGTTGCTTTCATCACCTCGCACCCCAGCAACGAGAAGCCTATGTCCAGTTGGTCTGGGCGGCCTTGAAGCCGGGCGGCCACTTTGGACTGGTGTGCTTCAGGCCAGAAGGCGGCAGCGGCTTGTCCGACCAGCAGGTGCTTGAGGGCAAGACCTTGGGTGGCGGGCTCGGCTATACCGAGGCCGCGCTCCGAGATCTCTGGGGCCCATCCTTCAGAATTCACAGCTTGCGCCAGATGCGGACTCACGCCCGCGACAGCGGCTTGTTTGGCCAATCCTTTTTGTGGTGCATGCTGGCGCAAAAGCCGGTCAGCGCCACGGCTTAGACAATCAACAAGACAGACTGTCAGACAGATAGTTAGAACTACCCACGAGGACGATGACGATGATGAAGAAGAAGACAGTGGCCCACAAGGCCTTGACACTAGCCGTTTTGACATTTTTGGCGCTGAACCAGGCACAGGCCCAAAGCGCCCCGACCTACCCCGTCACCACCAAGGTCGAGCAAACCGACACCTATCACGGCACCCCGGTCGCCGACCCCTACCGCTGGCTGGAAGACGACAACAGCGAGCAAACCAAGGCCTGGGTCAAGTCGCAAAACCTGGTCACCGACGCCTATCTGGCCGCGATGCCGCAGCGCCTGCCGGTGCGCAAGCTCTATACAGATCTCTACAACTTTGAAAAATTCGGCATCCCCTTCAAGGAAGGCGGCCGCTATTTCTGGACCCGCAACAACGGCCTGCAACAGCAGGCGGTGCTCTACACCGCCAAGTCGCCGAGCGACACGCCCGAAATTGCGCTCGACCCGAATACGCTGAGCAAAGACGGCACCGCAGCATTAGGCGGTTATGCCGCCTCGCGCGACGGCAAGCTCTTGGCCTACGGCGTCGCCGCGGCCGGCTCCGATTGGCAGACCTGGAAGGTGCGTGACCTGACGACAGGTCGTGACCTGGCCGACAAGCTGGACTGGGTGAAGTTCTCGGGTGCGGCTTGGACGCCGGACGGCAAGGGCTTTTTCTACTCGCGCTATGACGAGCCGGCCGAGGGCGCGGCGCTGACCGGCGCCAACTATTTCCAGAAGCTCTATTACCACCGCCTCGGCACGCCGCAATCGGAGGATCAGCTGGTCGCCAGCAATCCAAGCGAGAAGGAATGGGGCTTCGGCGCCGAGGTCTCGGACGACGGCAAGGCCGTGTTCATCACGGTCTGGAAGGGCGGCGAGAAGAACGGCCTGATGCTGCTGCCCCTGGTCAAGGGCAGTTATGCGGGCGGCGAGCCCAAGGCGATCAGCCTGGCTTTTGACGCTCAATATGTGCCGGTGGCCTTGAACGGCAATACCTTGATCGTCAAGACCGACAAGGACGCACCGCGTGGACGCCTGGTCGCCATCGACTTGCAGGCCTCGCGCAAGCAGCCGTGGAAGACCCTGGTGGCCGAGGGCGCGGACGCGATGACGGGCGCCTCGGCGGTGGGCGGCCGCCTGCTCCTGAGCTATCTGCGCGACGCATCGACCGTGGTGCGCATCCATGACATGAAGGGCAAGCTCCAAGGTGAGGTCAAGCTGCCCGGCGTTGGCACCGCAAGCGGCTTTGCCGGCCGCACGTCGGACAAGGAAACCTTCTTCAGCTACACCAGCCTGACGACGCCGACCGAGACCTATCGCTTTGACGTGGCGGCCAACAAGGCGACGCTGTTCAAGCGCCCGCAGACAGCCTTTGAAGCCGAGCAGTTCGAGACGCAGCGCGCCTTTGTCACCAGCAAGGACGGCAGCAAGGTACCCATCTTCATTGCCCACAAAAAGGGCCTGGTGCTGGACGGCAACAACCCGACCCTGCTCTACGGCTACGGCGGCTTCAATGTGCCGATGACGCCGAGTTACGGCATTACGGCCGCGACCTGGATGAAGATGGGCGGCGTCTATGTGCTGGCCGCCATCCGCGGCGGCGGCGAGTACGGCTCGGCCTGGCATGAGGCCGGCACCAAGCTGAAGAAGCAAAACGTGTTCGACGACTTCATCGCCGCCGGCGAATGGCTTGTCGCCAACAAGTACACCAACCCTAGCAAACTGGCCATCAACGGCGGCTCAAACGGCGGCTTGTTGGTCGGCGCGGTGGTCAACCAGCGGCCCGATCTGTTCGGCGCGGCCGTGCCACAGGTCGGCGTGATGGACATGTTGCGCTACCAGAAGTTCACCATCGGCTGGGCCTGGGAGCCGGACTATGGCTCCAGCGATAAGGCCGATGAGTTCAAGGCGCTGCTGGCTTACTCACCGCTGCACACCATCAAGTCCGGCGCAGCTGTTAAGTACCCGGCCGTGCTGGTGACCACCGGCGACCATGACGACCGCGTCGTGCCGGCGCACAGTTTCAAGTACGCGGCGGCGCTGCAGGCGGCGGACACCGGTGCCGCGCCCAAGTTGATCCGGATCGAGACGCAAGCCGGCCACGGCGCCGGCAAGCCGACCTCCAAGATCATCGAGGAGCGCGCAGATATGCTGTCCTTTATCGCCAACACCTTCAAAATGCCCGTCACGCAACCTTGATTGCCAAGGCCAACCCTGAGAGAAAAGCCCATGTATAAAAAGCATTCATTCAGCCTCTTGTTCGCCGGCCTTGCGCTGTCTTTCTCGGCGCAAGCCGCCGACAGCTGGCAGGTGCCGGTGCACAGCAAGCAGCTGCCTAACGGCCTGACCGTGCTGGTCTCGCCCGACCACAGCTCGCCGACCGTCGGCGTCAGCGTGGTCTACAAGGTCGGCATGCGCCTCGAACCCAAGGACCGCACCGGCTTCGCCCATTTGTTCGAGCACCTGATGTTCCAGGGCACGCCGACCGCACCCAAGGGCGTGTTCGACAAAGTCATCACCGGCGGCGGCGGCAATAACAATGGCTCGACCCGCGCCGACTTCACCAACTACATCGAGACCGCGCCGGCCTCGGCGCTGGAGTCCATCCTGTGGCTGGAAGCCGACCGCATGAAGACGCTGGACTTCAATGCCGCGACGCTGAAGAACCAGCAAGATGTGGTGAAGGAAGAGATCCGCGTCAATGTGCAGAACCAGCCCTATGGCGGTTTTATGTGGATAGACATCGGCGGCCTGGCCTTCGAGAAATGGGAAAACAATCACGACGGCTACGGCAGCTTCAAGGACTTGGAGAATGCCAGCCTGGACGATGTGCGCGCCTTCCACCGCGACTATTACGGCCCGAACAACGCGGTGCTGGCGATCTCGGGCGACATCACGCCGGCCAAGGGTTTTGCGCTGGCCCAGCAGTATTTCGGCGCGATTCCAAAGCGCCCCACACCGGCGCCGAGCGACTTCAGCGAAGGCCTGAACACCGCCGAGAAGCGCCTGCAGCAAAGCGACAAGCTGGCGCAGGTGCCGGCAATTGCAGCGGCCTGGAAGATGCCGGAGCGCGGCAGCAAAGACCAGCCCGCCTTCGCGGTGCTGGGCGAGTTGCTGGCCGGCGGCGACGCCTCGCGCTTCTACCAGGGCCTGGTCAAGGGGCGTGAGTTGGCCTTGAATGTCGAGTCGCTTTACGGCCTGACCAGCGTGTGGGAATACGACGGCCCGACCATCTTCACCGTGTTTGCGCTCTACAAGCCGACCACCACGGCCGATGTCTTGCTGGCCGCGATGGACGAAGAAATCGCCAAGGTCGTCAAAAACGGCGTTGATGACGCGACGCTGAAGCGGATCAAGACCCGCTTGCTGGCCGATTGGTACAACGGCCTGGAAAGCTTTTTGAGTCGCGCCGACACCTTGGCCAAGCTGCAAACGCTGTGGGGCGACGCCAATGTCGTCAACCAGATTCCGGGCTGGATTGAGGCCGTCACTTCGGCCGATGTGCAGCGCGTGGCCAAGACCTATCTGACCGTCGCCAACCGCTCGGTGATTGACCGCAAGCCGGTGGCGATGTTGGCCGCTCCTGCTGAAGCCACTGCCAAGCCTTGAACAAGAGGGAGACAAACATCATGAAAAACCAATTTCTTTTGAACAAGATCGTGTTGGCTGCCATGCTGGCCACGCCTTTGATCGCAGTCGCTGCCGAGGCCATCAAGATGCCGGCCGAGCTGCCCAAGTATGGCCAGGACAAAGCGATCCAGGTGCCGCAGATCAGCAAGAAAACGCTGGCCAATGGGCTCGAGGTCTGGGTCTTGCCGCGCCAGGGTCTGCCGCGCGTGGACTATGTGTTGGCCCTGCGCGGCGCCGGCTTCGGCGCCGATGCGGCCGCCACGCCCGGCCAGGCCAAGCTGCTGGCTGGCCTGCTGAACGAAGGCACGGCCCAGCGCGACTCACGCGCCATTGCCGAGGCCGCCCAAGGCATGGGTGGTGGTGTGGCGGCCGCGCCTGCTAACGACGGGCTAACGCTGACCGCCTACGCGCTCACCTCACACGCCGAAGGCATGATGAAGCTGCTGGCCGAAGTGACCCGCAGCCCGTCTTTCCCTGAGGGCGAGGTGGCGCTGGCCAAGGCCAACGCGCTGCAAGCGCTCAAGGTCGCCAGTGCGCAGCCGGGTTTTCGGGCCAGCAAGGCCTTGAACCAGGCGATCTATGGCGAGCACCCCTATGGCCGCAGCCAGGAGACGGCCGAGTCGATTGAAGCCACCACGGCAGAAGTCTTGCGCGCGGAGCATGCGAAACGCTTCCGCCCGGACCGCGCGCTGCTAGTCATCACCGGCCGCATCACGGCAGCCGAGGGCATGAAGCTGGCACAGGCCGCTTTTGGGGACTGGAAGGCGCAAGGACCAGCGCCGGCCGAGATCGCCGCCGCACCGCTGAGCGCCAAGCCACAGCACATCTTGTTGGAGCGCCCTGACAGCGTGCAGTCGACCGTGCGCCTGGGCCGCCCCGGTGCGCCTGCGAATGGTGCCGACCAAGTGCCGCTGCGCCTGACCAGCACCATTCTGGGCAGCGGCTTTTCCAGCCGCATCAACCAGAATCTGCGCGAAGAAAAGGGCTATACCTATGGCGCCAACGCCGGGGCGCGCTCCTACCGCGTTGGCGGCGCCATTTCAGGCGGCGCCGATGTGCGCAATGAGGTGACCGGCGCCTCGCTGCAGGAGTTCGTCAATGAGTACCGCCGCATCGGCACCGAGTTGGTGCCGGCCGAGGAGCTGGCGATGAACAAGCGCTATGTGGCCGGCAGCTATCTGCTGACCACGCAGCTGCAGGGCGCAGTGGCACAGACGCTCGCCAACAACTGGCTGGTCGGATTGCCGGCCGAATTCCTGGGCCAGTTTGTGCCGCTGATTCAAAAAGTTAGCGCCGAGCAGGTACGTGAGATTGGCAAGAAGTACTTCTCGCCCGAGACGCAGTCGCTGGTCGTCGTGGGCGACAAGGCTGTGGCCGAGCAGCTGAAGGGGTTTGGGGAGTTCAAGAGCAGCAAGTAGGTCCGCTGCGCTGCCTGTCCAATGGCTCAACTCAATATGCCAACTCCGCCTTGGCTGCCCATCGCAAGGGCAGAGGCCGGCGTCAGGACGCTGGCGCCGGGAATGAGCCACCCACGCATTGGGCTCTACCACCGCTGCACGACGACGCCTTGGTATGACGACAAGGCCTCGTGGTGCTCATCCTTCGCCAATTGGGTCTTTGCTCAAGTTGGGATCACGGGCACCGGCCAGGCCTTGGCGCGCTCCTGGCTGGCCTGGGGCGAGCCCTTGAGCGAACCCAGGCCGGGCTGTATTGCCGTGCTCTGGCGAGAGTCGCCGGAAAGCTGGAAGGGCCATGTAGGCTTCTACCTGCGGACCGTAGACGAGCGCGTCTACTTATACGGTGGAAACCAACTCGATAGCGTGTGTGAAAACTCATATCCGGTTGAATGCGTGCTGGGCTACCGCTGGCCCAATGCAGCGGTAAAAGCCGGCCCTCAACACCAGGTCTCGCCATGACTGAGCATGTCATCGTCGCCCTCGATTTCGAGTCCAGCTGTGAAGCGCTTGCGCTTGTGACCGAGCTGGGCGCCGCTGCGCGTAGCTACAAGGTCGGTCTGCAATTGCTGACCGAGGCCGGGCCTGAAGTTGTCCGCGAACTTGTCGACAGCGGTAAGCAGGTCTTCCTCGACTTGAAGCTGCACGAGATCCCCAATTCGGTCGCAGGTGCAGTCACTGCGGCGGGGAAGTTAGGTGTCAGCATGGTCAGTGTGCATGCCTCGGCGGGGTCGGCCGTGCTGCGCGCGGCGGTCGAGGCGGCCTTGCCGTTCCCAGGGCTGAGGATTGTGGCCCTGACGGTGATAACCAGTCTCTGCGACAGGGATCTGCCAGAGATTGGTTTAGAACCATCGGTGCAAGCGCAAGTCTTGCGTCTGGCTCACCTGGCCGCCGACTGTGCTTGCCACGGCGTGGTGGCATCGGCTCAAGAGGCTGAAATGCTTCGCGGCGTGCTGCCTTCTGGCATGCTGGTCCTCACGCCGGGCGTGCAGTTAAAGAGTGCATCAAGCTCAAGCGATCAGGCTCGCACGGCAGATCCGCGAGCCGCCGCGCTTGCTGGAGCCACACACATCGTTGTGGGCCGCGCCATCACCAAGGCACTTGATCCACGGCGAGCATTCGCCGAAGCCGTAGCGCAGTTCGCCCATGATTGAGGCTGCACTGCAAGGATTCGTGACGCAGCTTGAGCGGCGCTTCGACTCTCGCGTCGAACTCAGCCTTGCCGACTTGCAATCAGTGGCGGAGGACTTGCTGAAGCTTTGTCGCGGACTCGACTTCGGTCAGCTGGGTTTGCAAGAGGCCGGGCCAGGGCAGGAGTTGCTGCACAAATTGGCTGTTAGTTCCAAGGGCGGGCCGTCAATCTATCTTGTCTCGGATGGTCCAGGCGTGACAAGCCAGCCGCATGAACACAAAACTTGGGCCGTCATTGTTGGAATTCGGGGCTGTGAGATCAACACAAGGTTCCAGCGCGTGGTCAAGGATTCCCGGCAAGTGGTTGCCGTCGATTCGGTCAGCGTTGGCGCTGGGCAGCTTCTATTGATGCGGCCAAGCGAGATTCACGCCACCTCCGTTCTTGGAGAGCAGGCCACCTTTCATCTCCACCTCTATGGCTCGGCGCTGCATGCTTTACCGCCGTTTCAGAGCCGGTGCTTTGAGGCCAGCGCGGCTTCTGATCCAGCCGGCAGGTCCTAGTATGAGAACCCGCAGCACGGCGCTGTGCACGCTGGAGCCCCAAGTCGCGGCGCATGCGATGGAGATGTTCAGCGTGCTGAGCGACGCCGCGATCTATGAGTTCGAGAACGTGCCGCCACCGTCCGTCGAGTGGCTGGCCGAGCGCTACAAAAGGCTAGAGCGGCGCGCTTCCGAGGATGGACAAGAAGCCTGGCTGAATTGGGTGCTGCGCTTGCCCAGCGGGGAATTGGCGGGCTATGTCCAGGCGACGGTGCTGCCCTCTGGCAGTGCCTTGATCGCCTATGAATTGAACAGCCGCTTTTGGCGCCGGGGCATAGGCCGCTGTGCGGTCACCGCCGTCATGGATGAACTGGCGCTGAATTACGGCGTTAGTTTGTTTGCTGCGGTGTTGAAAAGCGCCAACTTCCGGTCCCGGGCGCTGCTTGCCAGCCTCGGATTTGAGCCGGCGAGCCCTGAGCAGGTGATTGAATTCGAGGCCGAGCCCGACGAGTTGCTCATGGTCAATAGCTGCAAGAATCAGCGAAGATTTGATTGAACGGAAGCGGGCCAGCATGAATCCCAGCAAGGTTGAAAGAAGCCGTGTGCTCCGTCTGACCGACCTACCCAATATCGGCAAGGCCGGTGCGGCCGATTTGGAATTGCTCGGTATCCAAGCCCCTGAACAGTTGATGGGTAGATGCCCTTTCGAGATGTATGCGGCGCTGTGCGAAATCACTGGGCAGCTCCATGATCCCTGCGTGATCGACGTGTTCATCTCGGTCACGCGCTTTGTATCCGGCGAAGCAGCAAAGCCCTGGTGGGACTTCACGCAAGAGCGCAAGCACAAGCTGATGCAGCTCGCCAGCCCCGCCAGCCGCTCAATTTAGTTATTAGGTCGAGCGCCTGGCCGGGCTTGATGTTTGAGCGTCTGAGAAGATCTAGGCTGATCAAACAGCGCTGAGTTGAGCCACAAGGTCGAGCGCAATACCGAAGCCATGAAAATCCTCGCCATCTCCGGCAGCCTGCGTGCTGCTTCGATCAATTCGGCTTTTTGCCGTGCGGCCGCGCGCCTCGCCCCGGCGCCTGTGCAGGTCCAGGTGTTCGCCGGTCTTGGAGAACTTGCGCTTTTCAATCCAGACCTTGAACTCTGCCCGCCGCTGAGCGTGCGCGAGTTCCAAGTGGCGGTGGGCCAAGCCAATGCGCTTTTGATCGCCAGCCCGGAATACGCCCATGGCATCTCCGGCGCCATGAAGAATGCCTTGGACTGGCTGGTCAGTGACCAAGGCTTTGTGGGCAAGCCGGTCGCCATCGTCAACACCTCGCCGCGCGCGCATATTGCCCAGGCGGCCTTGGCCGAGATTTTGCGCACCATGTCCGCCCATCTTCTTCAGGAAGCCTCGCAGACCTTGCCCCTGCTGGGCGCCCTTGTCACCGAGGAGGCCATCTGCGCTTCGCCCGAAATCAGCTTGAGAATTCAGGGCATTCTGTTGGCGATGGCCGCAGCGCGGCGCACGGGCGGTGCTTGAACTGCGCTTTGGCACTGGCTCATGGCTCTGCCTACGGCTCGGCCGCTGAACCCGCTAAGGCCCTGTGTTTCAGCTGAGCGAGTCGGCCGACTGAAGAACTGAGCGACTGGCTGACTGACTAAGCCCTCGGGCGGCGCTCCATGTCCCGCGCCACTGCCACAAAGGCCGGCATCAAATCGGCCCTGGTGTCGGCATCCAGATGCTCGGGCCGGCGCGAGCTGGCGGGTTTGAAGCGTTGGGCCAGCGAGCCCTTGCAGGCAAAGACGATGGTGTTGCTGCCGTCGGCATCGGCGACCAGCAAAACTTCGGCGCCAAATGTGCGGCGGATACGCGCCACATGGACGTCAAAGTCGACATGTGCAGCGTGCAGATTGATGACCACCAAGCCATTGGGCTGCAGCGCGTCATAGCAGTCGTCATAAAAGCGCTGCGAACACAGTGCGGGCGGCTGGCCGTCGTAGTCGAAGCCATCAACCAGCAGCATGTCCAGGCGGTAAGGCGGGAAGCGTACGAAGTCGGCGCCGTCGCCGCGCCGCACCTTGAAACGCCCGTCGTCCGGCGGGACGCAGAACTGCTCGCGCAGCGCGATCACATGTGGGTTGATCTCGATCACCTTGATGCGCGTAGCCGGCAGGAAGCGATGGCAGAACTTGGCCATCGAGCCGCCGCCCAAGCCAATCATCGCCAGCATGTCCGGCGCGGGGCTGAACAGCAGGAAGGCGGCCATGGTGCGGGTGTAGTCGAGGTCCAGCGCATGCGGGCGCAGCGTCTGCATCCGGCTTTGGATCTCACAGATCGAGAAATGCAGCGCTTTGGTGTTCAACGTCTCGTAGACAAAGGGTTTCAGGTGCTGGGCAAGGTCGGCTGATTCGGGCATTGGGGTCTTTGGGAGAGGCGAGAGGGCAGGCAAGCAGAAAGATAAGCAGTAGGGCGGCGGGCCAAGTCAGCCGCGTCGCCAGTCCAGCAACAGCGCCGGTGCGGCAATCACGATCAGCAGCAAGGCGAGCGGAATCGTGGCCGAGAAGCCGAAGTGCTTGAAGGCCAGCGCACCCGCGAGCCCGCCGACAAAAAACAGGCTCAGGATCACCAGATGGATCATCAGCTTGTCGTGGTTGGCGCGCACGGTGAGCACGCTATTGCGCTGCTGGGTGCGGTTCCAGTAGATCAGCCGACCGAGTTCCAGCCCCAGATCGGTGATCACGCCGGTCATATGGGTGGTGCGGATTTCGGCATGAGAGATCTTGGTCACGGTTGCGTTTTGCAAGCCCATGATGAAGCAGAGCAAAAGCACGGCGGTAGGAATCAGCAAATGCTCCAGCGAACGCAGATTGGCGCCCACCAAGCCGAACAAGAGCAGCAAGCCGGCCTCCAACAGCAAGGCCAGGGCATATTTGCTGTGCATCTGGCGGCGGTGCGCCCAGTTGATCAGGATGGCGGTGCAGGCAGCACCGGCGATGAAGGACAGCAAGGCCGCAAAACCGGCCAAGGCCAAGGCAAAGCCGCCGGTGGCCAGGTCATCGGCGATGGAGGACACGATGCCGGTCATGTGCGAGGTGTAGCGCTGCACCGCCAAAAACCCGCCCGCATTGATCGCGCCGGCAATGAAGGCCAGCATGCCGCCCAGTTGGCGGTTGGCCAGCAGGGTTCGGTCTTGCCCTGTCAAGCGCTGCAGATATTGAATCGCCATAGGGCACCATCATGCCACTCGCTTCATTTCCTGTTTGCTCAGGCTCTCAATGGCCGTGACCGTCATGCCCCGCATGCTGATGTGCATGGGGGTGATGATGAGGGGAGGGGGCGCGCAACTCGGCCCGCGCCTGCCCCAAGACCTGCCAGCCCGCCCGCAAGGCCAGCGTCGCCATGATGGCCGCCACCAGCAAATCGGGCCAGGCGCTGCCGGTGCCAAAGACGCCCAAGGCGGCCGCCATCACGGCGAGGTTGCCGATCGCGTCATTGCGGGTGCAAAGCCAGACGCTGCGCATATTCGAGTCGCCATCGCGAAAGGCATAGAGCAGCCAGGCCACCCCCAAATTGGCCGCCAGCGCCAGCAACCCGACCATGCCCATGGTGGGGGCGTCGGGTGTCAGGCCGTGGCTGAGGTTCCAGACCGCCTTGGCCAGCACAAAGCCGCCAAAAGCAATCATGCTGACGGCCTTCAGCATGGCCGCACGGGCACGCCAGGCGAGAGCGGCCGATAGCACCGCCAAAGTGACGCCATAGTTCAGCGCATCGGCACCAAAGTCCACCGCATCGGCAATCAGCGCCAGCGAGCCGCTGCTGCCGCCCGCCGCCAACTCGACCACAAACATCGCCGCATTGACGATCAAGGCGATCCACAGCACGCGGCGGTAGCGCGGCAAGTTGGTGATGGCGGACGCGGCCGGCGCGTCATGGTTGCAGCAGTGGGCGGACATGGGTATGGGGCTTTCCAAGTATCAATACGGTTATTGGAAAGCCTGGAGCCACACCAGGGTCAAGCCGAATTTCGCCTCAGCGCCCGGGGATCGATGCCGGCGGGCGAGGCGCCTGGTTCTGCAAGCGCTGATCCTGGCGGCGCTGCGCCTCGCGCTGGGCGCGCTCTTGTTCGCGCATGCTGGAGATGCGATCACCCTCGCCGGGGTCGGCGGCGCTGTGCATATCTTCGGCGCGGCGGCGAGCGTCCTGTGCGCCGCTGGAGCTGCTTTGCGCCGCTTGGGCCTGGCGGCTGATGTCCCAGTCGGCGGCAATGTAGCGGCCCTGGCCTTTGCGACATTGGCGCGCACGCCGAACCTCGTCTTGCATAAAAGCCTTGGCCTCGGGGCTCAGGCTGATTGAACTGGCGCGGGTTTCCATCGCGCTGATTTCAAGCTCGCCGGGGCAGACATTGGCGGGCGGGCGAGCATCCACAAGCGGGCCGGCCGCGGCCCCACTGGCGGCTTGCGCCGGCGGCGGCTTGACGGCCGCGTCCACCACATTGCCCTGCAAGCTGCGCGCCGGCAGCGCCTCGCCCGCAGCCTGGCAAGGGCGATCCGAATATTTGATTTGATCGCCGACCTGGCATTTCCAGACCTCAGCGGCCATGGCATTGCCGCCCATCAGGGCGGCTGCCAACACGAGACTGGCCTTGAACATGGTTTGCACTCCTGCGCGCTTCATCAGCATGGCCTAACGCTTCAAGCTAGCGCTTGGCTGACGCCGGGCCTACTGCCGCACCATCGACATGGCAGGCGCAGGCCTCGCCATGGGCGGCCGCCACCAGCTCTTCCAGGATGCCGCAGCCCTGCGCGCCATGCTGCTCATGGCGGCCGTCGCAGCGGCTCTTCAGCGCCACCAACTGCTGCTCCAGCGCCCGCATGCTGGCCAACCTTGCGCGCACGCGCGCAAGTTGCGCATCGACCAGCGCATCCACCCCGCTCAGCAAGGCCGCATCGCGGCTGTTCAGACTGGCCAGGAGCAAGCCAATATCGACCAGCGACATGTCCAAGGCACGGCCATGGCGAATAAAGGCCAAACGCTCCAAATGAGCGTGCGCGTAATCGCGGTACCCGTTCTCGCTGCGCGCCGGGCCAGGCAGCAGGCCGCTCTTCTCGTAAAAACGAATGGTTTCGATGTCGACGCCGGTGGCGCGGCTCAAGGCTCCGATACGCATGATGACTATGACCTCCGACACGGAGCATAGCCTAATCCATGAAGTAGCTACAGGGAATTGAGCCGCTTTGCCTGCAAAGACTGGGGTTATGCCTGCCCAAACCAAGGGCTGGCAGCGGTGACAATACGCGCCGCTGCCGCCGAGATGATCTCTGGGCGGCCCGTCCTTTGTGGGCACCGAGGCGACATCTAACAAGCCGTCGATAAGGGGCCGGCACGGTTCACGAGGGAGCCGCGAGGACCTTCACCACTCAGACCATGAACGGAGAGTCGTTTGAACAACAACAAAATTCAAGCCGCAGGGGGCCACACCATCCTCGGCCACCCCGACAGCCTATTCGTGCTGTTCTTTACCGAGATGTGGGAGCGTTTCTCCTACTACGGCATGCGCGGCCTGCTGGTGCTGTTCTTGATCTCCGAGACCGCCAAGGGCGGCTGGGGCTGGAGCCGCGCCGATGCGACCTCGCTGTATGGCTGGTACACCATGCTGGTCTACTTCACGCCGATTCTGGGCGGCTACGTAGCCGATAAATTCCTCGGCACGCGCCGCGCGGTCGTGCTGGGCGGCTTCATCATTGCGGCCGGCCATATCTCCTTGTTCATGGAGACCATCCCGAGTTTTTACCTAGGCCTGGCCTTGGTGATTGCCGGCACCGGCCTGTTCAAGCCGAACATCTCGGCCATCGTCGGTCAGCTCTACGGCAAGGACAACGAAGGCAGCCGTGACGGCGGCTACACGCTGTTCTATATGGGCGTCAACGCCGGGGCCTTCTTCGGCATCCTGCTGTGCGGCTATATCGGCGAGAAGATCTCCTGGAACTATGGCTTCGGCCTGGCCGGCATCTTCATGATCCTGGGCGCTTTGCAGTTCTACTTCAGCCAATCGCTGTTTGGCGACATTGGCGCGCCGCCGGTCAAGGGCGAGAAGTCTGCTGCCGCACAGGCCGACGCAGAAGAAAATCTGCCCGCTAACGTCGTAGCCGATCGGCTCAAGGCCATCTTTGTGCTGGCTTTTTTCACCATCTTCTTCTGGTTCGCATTTGAGCAGGCCGGCGGCTCGATGACGATTTTTGCCGCCGACTACACCGACCGCAATCTGGTCGGCACCAGCGGCTTGATCTTCAAGATCGTCAACACACTGATGACGGTGATCCCGGCGGCCATCCTGACCTGGCTGCTGGTGCAATTGCACCGCGGCACCGGCAAGCGCAGCCCGCTGCCCATCGTGCTCTTGGCGCTGGCCTTTGCGGCGATTTGGGGCTTGATCATCTGGATGCTGGCGCGCGAATTTTCGCTCGACCAATCCGAAGTGCCCGCGACCTGGTTCGGCGTGCTGAACTCCTTCTTCCTGGTGATCTTGGCACCCATGTTCTCCAAGATGTGGGAGAAGCATTGGAACCCGAGCGGCCCGATCAAGTTCGGCGTCGGTCTGGTCTTGCTGGGTTTGGGCTTTGCGGTCTTGTCTTACGGCGCATCTGGCATCCCACCGGGCGCCAAAACGGCGCAGGTCAGCATGATGTTCTTGTCGCTGGCTTATTTGCTGCACACCATGGGCGAGCTGTGCCTGTCGCCGGTGGGCCTGTCCTATATCTCCAAGCTGGCTCCGGCGCGGTTGCTGGGTCTGATGTTTGGTGTCTGGTTCCTTAACTCGGCGATCGCCAACTTCATCGCCGGTAAAACCGGCGCCTATATCGACTACATCTCGGCCACTTACTCGATGTCGACCTTCTTCCTGATCTTCACCCTCATCCCAGCCGGCGCCGGCCTGGTGCTGATGTTGTTGACACCTTGGATGAAAAAGAAAATGCACGGTGTGCATTGAGTTAGGTCAGCGGTAACGCGAGGCGCTGATAATTGCGGGTATGCACTCAGAAGCTTCCGTTACCGATTTAGATATCGCCGCTTTGCCGCCCAGTCTGCGGCAACTGGCCGCGCGCGGCCTGGTTCGCAACTATGGCCGCGGAGCGGTCTTGATCGAAGAAGGCTCGCAGGGCGATAGCCTGTACCTGGTGCTCTCGGGCAGCCTGCGGGTCTATGGCTGCGATGCACGCGGCCGCGAAGTAACCTATGGCATCTACGGTAGCGGCGAGTACGTCGGCGAAATGAGTTTGGACGGCGGGCTGCGCTCGGCCAGCGTCATCACCGAAGAGGCCTCGCGCTGCGTGATGCTGACGCGCGCCAGCCTCTTGGCCCATATCGCCGCCCATCCGGAGTTCGCCTTCGAGCTCTTGACCAAGGTGATCCGCCGCGCTCGCGCCGCCACGCTGTCGACCAAGCAACTGGCGCTGAATGATGTCTACGGGCGCTTGCGCGCCTTGCTGGAAAGTTCCTCGACCGCCGGCGACGACATCATGCTGACGCATCAAGCGATGGCCCATCGCCTGGGCTGTTCGCGCGAGATGGTCTCCAAGCTGGTCAAGGATCTGGAGCAAGGTGGCTACCTAACGCGCATTGCCAACGGCCGCTACCAGCGCCTGCGCGCCCTGCCGATCCGTTGGTAATATTTGCCACGCCATTGGCGAGGAATAAATCACATCGCTGCAACAGTCCCCCCATCTGGGGGGCTATTTTTTTCCGGCGCAAAGGACTCAAATCGCGTCATGCGGGGCAGAGCTTCTCAGCCGGTGGTCTTCTAACCGGTGTGCGAACTGGGCCAGCGAACAAGACTCATGCGAGTGCTTGCTCCGGCCTCCCCCGCGCCAAACATAGTGCCCCCACGCGTCGGACTACCGACGCTGCCCCTCGAGGGGGCGCTGAACCGGTTTGGGACGGCCCGGCGCCGGTTCATATCTAAGTAGCATCAGCGAGAATCCTCGCATGCTGTCCTCCCGCCAAGCCCCCATCGCCGCCATCGCCACCGCCCCCGGACGTGGAGCGGTCGGCATCGTGCGCGTCTCCTCCGCGCAAGACCTGAGCCCGCTGATTGACGCCATCTGCGCGCGCCAGTTGCGGCCACGCGAGGCGAGCTATCTGCCTTTTCTCGACGGCTACGGCGTTGCCATCGACCAGGGTCTGGCACTCCTGTTCCCTGCACCTCATTCCTACACCGGTGAGCATGTGCTGGAGCTGCAGGCGCATGGCGGGCCTGTGGTCTTGCAGCTGCTGCTGGCGCGCTGCATGGAGGCGGGAGCTGCCATGGGTATTCGCTTGGCCGAGCCCGGTGAGTTCACCCAACGCGCGTTCTTGAACGGCAAGCTCGACCTCGCGCAGGCCGAGGCCGTCAGCGACTTGATCGACGCCAGCACCGAGGCGGCGGCCCGCAGCGCCGGCCGCGCCTTGGCCGGCGCGCTGTCCAAAGAAGTCAGCGAGCTGCGCGATGAATTGATCAAGCTGCGCATGCTGGTAGAGGCGACGCTGGACTTCCCCGAGGAAGAGATCGACTTCCTGCAGCAGGCCGACGCGCTGGGCCGCTTGGCCCGCTTGCAGAACAAGTTAGCAGCCGTGCTGGACCGCACGCAGCAAGGCGCGCTTTTGCGCGAAGGCATCAAGGTGGTGCTGGCCGGCCAGCCCAATGTGGGCAAAAGCTCGCTTTTAAACGCCCTGGCCGGCGCCGAGCTGGCCATCGTCACAGCGATCCCCGGCACCACGCGCGACAAGGTCAGCCAGACGATTCAGATCGAAGGCGTGCCGCTGCACATCAGCGACACCGCCGGCCTGCGCGACACCGAGGACGAAGTCGAGCGCATAGGCGTGGCGCGCAGCTGGGAGGCAATCGCCGACGCAGACGTGCTGCTCTTCATGCACGACCTGACCCGCGTCGGCCAGGCCGACTACGAAGCCGAAGACAAACTGATCTCGGCCCGCTTGGGCGACGTGCCAGCCGAGCGCATCTTGCAGGTCTTCAACAAGGCCGATGCGGCCGTGGTGGCCGGCCTGCCCGAGGCTGCGCTGCTGCTGTCGACCAAGTCGGGTGCCGGCCTGCCCGAGCTGCGCCAGCGCCTGCTGCAACAAGTCGGCTGGCACGCCACGCCGGAAGGCTTGTTCATCGCCCGCGAACGCCATGTACAGGCCCTCAAGCGCACGCGCGAGCATTTGGCCCTGGCTCTGAGCGTCGCCCACCAGGAGCCACCGGCGCTGGATCTGCTCGCCGAAGAGTTGCGCCTTTCACACGGCGCACTCGGCGAAATCACCGGCAACTTCTCCGCCGATGAACTGCTCGGGGAAATTTTCAGCAAGTTCTGTATAGGAAAATAATGGCTAGGTGCTGGACCTGCGGAGCAGCTCCGGCACCTCTGACTAGCTTGGGGTTGGACCTGCGTAGCAGCTCCGACCTCACTGACTAGCAGGGCTTAGACCTGCGCAGCCGCTCCATCACGCCTTGAAGCGCACGCTGCAACGGCTCCCGGCCGGGATGCGGTAGCCAGGATTGGGCAATTGCAAACGTACGCCGAAAGTGCCGCTGGCCGCATCAATCAGGCGGTCCACCACCACAACACGGGCAGGCTGCGTGCCGCCACCTAAGGCGAGGCTGACACGGCCCATCATGCCCACGCGTATCGACCCAAATTGCTCGGCAGGCACGACCACCTCGACATTCAGAGGATCAAGCTGGGCCAGCTTGAACACCACCGACTTCTCTGCGCGAATCAAGTCACCTGCCACCAGTTTGCGCTCCACCACCACGCCGTTGATGGGGCTGACGATGGATCGCAGCTTGAGATTCTCCTCATCCCGCTTGAGTTCCTCTTCATGAATTCGGGTTTCGGTTTCCATCTCGTCTTTCTCTTGCGCCGAAATCAGTTGCTTGAGAAACAAGGCCTCGTTGCGTTCCGTCTTGCGCTTGCCGAACTCAATACGCGCTTGCGACAAAGAAACTGCCGCAGCTTCAACGCCAGATTGCAACTGAGCAAGCAGTTGCCCCTTGCTGACTGAATCGCCCCGGTCTGCATTGACCGCCTTCAGCACACCATCCACCGGGCTGCCCACATTGACCAAGACGGAAGGCTCGATCAAACAGTCCGAGCCGCCGGCACTGCGTCCGCCCAAAGCGCCAGAAAGGGCATCGGCAGCGGGCAAATTAATGGGTGTAGGCGCGGAGGGCGCAGCACGCGGTTGCGCCCCAGCGGCAGCCGACAAGAGCAGGCTTAGGCAAGCAATCAGGGGGTGTTTCATTGATTTCATGGGACTCGTCGGGAACTTAGGGAATTTCAGGAATTGATGGAACTGCGGACATTTTCGGGCTCTGCGCAAACATGCCCATCATTCAGGTCGCCCCGCAAAAGCCAGCAAACGGCTGGTATGCAAGTCCTGCTTCAGCAGGCCTTTGCGCACCCGTGAGTGCGCACGCTCGGTGCGCCGTTGCGACCAACGGATAGCCGCAGAACCCAGACCTGCCGCCGCAGAATCAGGCATGAGCGCCATCAAGGCCGCCAAGGCTCGCGTGGACCTCGTTCCAAACGCCGCCATGATGGAGTCCTCCAAAGAAAGAATGGTCTCGAAGTAGCCGGGGTCACCTTGCCGCGCGCACCGGCCGGCAAGTTGGCGGTCTATACGTTTGGAGTCATGCCGCTCGGACAAGATGACATGCAAACCACCCAAGGCCGCCACATCGGCAGCCAACTTGATGTCAGTCCCGCGACCGGCCATATTCGTGGCGATAGTAATGCAGGCGGCTTGACCGGCGACCGCGACGATCGCCGCTTCTTCTCCATCTTGCTTGGCATTGAGCACGCGATGCGCCAAGCCCATCTGTTGCAGCAGCTGGCTGGCTCGCTCGGAGGCTGCTACCGAATGAGTGCCCAGCAAGACCGGGCGCCCCAAAGCATGAATCTCGGCCACGCGCGCCACGATACGCCGCCACTTTTGCGCTGCATCGCCATAGACCTGCTCAGTCAGCAATATGCGTCGGCTCGGCCGGTTAGTCGGCAGTTTGACGACCGGCAGGTCATAGACAAAGCCCAACTCTGTGGAGACCTCTTTGGCCGTGCCCGTCATGCCGGCCAAATGCAGATAGCGGCGAAAAAAGCGCTGATAGCTGATGCGCGCGAGTGGCTCTTTCTGGGCCGTGATGGTGCAGCCTTCCTTAGCCTCAATCAGCTGATGCAGGCCGCGCTCCCAGCTTCGGTCTGCCATCACGCGACCGGTGTACTCGTCGACGATTTGAATCTTGTCTTCACGCACCAGGTAATGCTCATCCAAATGAAACAGATGCAAGGCCGACAGGGCCTGCGTGAGCAATTCTTCGCGCCGCAGCGCCCCGGTCCATAGTCCGCCCAGCGGCGCGCACAGCTCTTCCACATGGGCACGACCGGCATCGGTCAAGGCAAGCCTGCGCTCACTCAGCTGCACCTTGAAATCGTGGTCCTTGATCAACTGCTGCGCCAATTTGATGCCCAGCACGGCCACTTGCTCCTCGTCGCCGGCATCGGCCGGCGCGGAAATGATCAAGGGCGTGCGCGCTTCGTCCACCAGCACACTGTCGGCTTCGTCGACGATGGCAAAGCTCAGGCCCCGCAACAGCAAGCGTTTGAGGCGCGACTGCTGGCCCGAGAGGCGCTCCAGTCGCAAGCGCAAGGCACTGGCGCTGCCAGCAAGCACCAGGCGATCCCGCAGGTAGTCAAACACAATCGTCTTGTTGGACGCATAGACCACATGACAGGCGTAAGCGGCCTGGCGCTGCGGCGGTTCTTGCTCTTCGGTGGCCACGCCCACAGACAGTCCCAGCGCCTCATAGACCGGCCGCATTTCCTCGGCATCGCGGCTCACGAGGTAGTCATTGACCGTGATCACATGCACCGGCACACCCGCCAGCGCGGCGGTACAGGCCGGCAAAGTGGCGGTCAAGGTTTTGCCTTCTCCGGTTTCCATCTCGGCCACCATGCCTTGCAGCAAAACCCAGCCGCCCAACAATTGCACATCAAAGTGACGTTTTCCAAGCGTCAGTTCGGCCGCGCGGCTGATCAAGGCAAAGGCTTTTGCAACGGCGGCAGGCCGGTAGCCATCACGCCTCAAAATGCGTCCCAACTCACGGGCTGCGGCTGGCAAGTCAGGCAATTCCAGGCCGGCCACGTCTGCTTCGCAGGCGCGCACCCGGGCTACGATATTGCTGCGCAAAGCCCGCTCGGCAGCGAGCTTTCGCCTCAGGCCACCGACCAAGCGCTCGCCCGATTCTTCCAGCCAGCCCTCCGGCAAAACGTCGAGCCGCTCCGGGTACGGTGGGCGATCTAAAGACAAAGGAGAGCTCTGCTGCGCCCCCTGCTCAAGAAAATTTTTCAGCGTCGACTTAAACACTGAAGCGCTTCAGCAAGACACCACGCAAGGCCCGGTACCACTGCGCAGCCAAGGGCTCGGCTTGGCGTTCAAACTTGACGTAAATGCGACTGCCAATCGCCATGGGGCGCTGGCTCGGAGGGGTCTCCAATTCAAATATGAACAGCGAGTTCGAGGCCTTGGGTTCGGCAGCGCGACCCGACTCGTGCGCGGCCGTCGCATCCAAAGACAGCTCACCGCCGCCCTGTGCGCTGAGTGCCATATTGGGCAACTGGTTGGTGGCAGCCGGCACAACTCGGCGCACCAAGGCCGGCAACACTTCTTCCACCCGTTCGACCCGGCGCAGCTCCACCCTGCGCGTCATCTGACGCACCAAATCCACTTCGCCCTGGGGCACCACAACTTGCACCGCCAGCCGCGCATAGTCCACCGTGTAGGCGATCACGTCCCCTCGGCGGACAAATCGACCCGGCATATCGGTCACTTCAGGCATCACAAAAATGCCGTCCACGGGGCTGCGCATCTCCAGCTCCTTGGCATGCGCGCGGGCATTGGCCAAGCGCAGGCTGATGTGATGAATCTCGTCCTTGATGATGTTGGTCTGCACTCGTTCGGCGCCGGCAGCATCTAAGCGGGCGTACTGTTCTTTGAGCTGCGCTTCCAACACCGCGACCTTGGCCTGCAGCTCCGGGTCCTCCGTGATGACCAACAATTCGCCCTGTTTAACTTGTGAGTTAGGCTGCGCGACCACCCGCTTGATGAAGCCGTCCGCGCCGGCCCGGACCTGCGCGTTTTGCGGCACCACGGCCACGCCTTCGGTGCGTGTCCAGGAAGGGGCCGGCCACCAACCCAGCACCGCGATCACCGCCGCTAGCAGCAGGCCCGTGGTCAGCAGCGCCTGGCGCCGATGGCCCTGCAACTCGCCAGAGCTGCTGAGATAGGCCAGATGTTTGGCAATCGGCTGAATCAAGCTGGTGTAGAGCGACCACAAGGCCAGCAATACGCCGACGATGAAATATTGCTGCGCGACCAGCAAGGCAATGCCCACCATCACAATCATGCGATAAACAAAAGACGCAATCGCATAAAACACAAACCAAGCCCGCTCTCCCGCCGCCGCTTGCGCGGCCCGCGCCGACTTGACGCCGAAGGCATAGCGCTTCACCAAATAGCCCAGGTAATTGTTGGCGCGCTGCCCGAGATTGGGAATCTCCAGCGCATCCGACAAGATGTAATAGCCGTCAAAGCGCAAGAGCGGGTTGGCATTGAACACCAGGGTAGAGACGCCGGCCACGATCAAGACGTTGTAAGCCATCGCACGCACCAAACCCGGCTCCACATTGGCCCAGACAAACATGGCCAAAGCCGCCAGAAACACCTCGCTCAGCATGCCGGCCGCGCCCACCAACATACGGGCTTTTTTGCTCCTGAAGGCCAGCGAGGCCGAAGCATCGACATAGGGCACGGGCATGAAGACCAAGAGCATGATGCCCATCTCATGCACTTCGCCGCCGCGTGCCTTGACGGCGAATGCATGGCCAAATTCATGCACGATCTTGGCCACAGGGAACACCATGCCGATCAGCAGCAGATTGTCAGCCGCCAACAGACGGTCGCTGATGCCTCGGCTTAACTCATCCCAGTGGCTGGCACCCAGAGCCAAGGCCCAGACCACCACCGTCAACCAAATCAAGGCGCCGACCCAACCGAACAGGCCGCCGACCCAAGGGTTCAAAGCACGCAAAAAGCGCTCCGGATCCAGCAAGGGCACGCGCAAGGCCAGCGGATTCATCACATACTGCTTGAGCTTCATGCGCTCTTGCTTGAGCTTGCGATCATGCAGTTCGGTGATATCGGGCGAGGCGTCGGTCTGCAGCACGTCGGCCCGATGCAGCGAAGCCAGCACCTGGATGACTTCGTCCTGCGTGGGCGCATCGTCGCCCAGGCGCGAGCAGGCCAGCGTCCAAATCTCGCGCAAGCTGCGCTTGCCGTCCATCAAGCCGATGACCAAATTGGCTTCCGGCGAAAACCGGTGAAAACGCCCGCTCGATCTATCCTGCAGCACATACCAGACCGAACCACGGTACACATGGCGATGGATCACGGCATGGCTACGCAGGCGGGGCCGCACCTCCGCCACCCGGTACCAGGAGGCGCTGAACATTGACTCACTCACGCCGTCCACCCAGACACGCCTTGTTCACGGCAGGTAGTTCCAGAGCATCAAACGGGCCCAATTCACCAAGCGGTGAGTCCAGATCCAGATCAGATGGCGGCTTTCAATCTCGATCTTGCCGACACCCTCCATGCCAGGACGCAAGCGCTCCCCGGCGCCGTCCATCAGCCCTTCGACCCGAAAATAATTGCGACCTTCACGCGCCGTGGTCACCGAGGTGACGTTGGACACCGTGAAGGCCAGCGGCTGATCGGCGATCGCAGACAACAGCAGCCGCCCTTTTTGACCGACCGCAATGTCCGCAATGTCGCGCTCATCGATCTCGACGATGACGCGGTAGGCATCCAGCGGTGTGATCTCGAACAAGACCTCGCCGCGCCGCACCGCCGCGCCGAGGGACTGCGACAGGTCGCCTTTGACGATGACGCCGTCGAAAGGCGCCTTCACGGCCGCGCGTGACAGTTGCTCATCGAGCAGGCTGACTTGCGCGCGCGCCTGTTCGTACAGCGCCTGCACAATCTGCGCCTTGGCGCGGTCACGGTTGGCCACGGCCTCTTGATGTTGCTTGAGATATTGCGCCTCCTGGCTAGCCCATTTGAGCCGCTCCAGACGCAAGTCGCGTTCATCCAGGGTGGCCAGTACAGCACCCGAGCGCGCCACATCTCCGGCACGCGCTTGCGCGCTGGCCACGAAGCCATCAAAGGGGGCCGCCACCGAGCGCCGGATCGCCCCCTCCAGTGTGGCCGGTGCGCTGACCTTGTAATCTGCCTTGGCAAAGCTGAAGAAAAACCCAGCCAGCATCAGCACGATCAACACCAGCTTGCGCTTGACGTACCGAGGCCCCAACACGCGCCGCAGTTGGAGCTTCAGGCCGTCCCAGCCACGCAGCAGGAAGCCTCGATCATTGAGCTTCTTGATCGCCAGAATACGGCCGGACACCGCCGCCACCGCCTGGCACAGCTCAATCTCATGCTGCTCAAATGGCAGCTTAGCGGGGCGCTCAAAAGTCAATGCTCCGCTGAAGTCCTCACCGCCCGTCAAGGGCACCGTCAACACACTGCCGTTGCCATGCTCTTGAGCCAGATGCTGATGTTCACGGTCCACCACGATCTCATCGCCGGCAAGCATAGGGACGCGAATCACCGCCTTCTGATCAATGGCTTCATCCATCGCGGCGCCGACTGCCTGGATCAAATTGCTGCGCTTAGACGTTTGCGCACTGTGCGAAAGCGCCACTGCCTGCGCATGCCCGCCTCTGACCACACCCAAGCTGACGCGGTCGCAATCAAGCCGGGTCGCCAATTCGGTGACGAGGCTGCGGCAGGCGGCCTCGTAGCGATCTTCTTCCAGCACGGCGGCCAACTGATCCAGCAAGGCCATCAGGCGCTGTTCGGTGCTGCGGGATTCATCGCTGTATTGGCTGCGCAAATAGGCAGTGACCCAAGCCAAGCCCCATTGCAAACGCAGCAAGGCCTGGCTGGTTTGCTCTAGCTTGGGCTGACGGGCATCGACCTTCAGCTCAAGCGCCACAACGCCGTGCAAGTAAGCGTCCAGCTCTATGGGCACGGCCAGCCCGCTATTGCTTGAGTCGGCCAGGTCGCTGACGCTCGCCCGGCGGCTTGCCAAGGCCTGCTCGGCCACCTCGGCCAATCGGGGCGCGCCGCCCTGAGGCTCGGGCCAGAACACCAAAGGAGCGAAAGGCCCCACATCCGGAGCGCCAAGCACTAAGACGGCACTGACAACCCCCGGTGTGGTCTCGCACAGATAAGCCAACCATGCGCCAAAGTAGAGCGCTGGGTCAGCGGTTTGTGTCAAATTTGCCCAGACTGGCAAGGTGGCACCGGAGCCGGCAAGCTCCATGCGGCTGAGCGTATTCACGAGCTTTCAGAGTCCAAGGTCAACTAGCAAAGAAGGTAAGCGCGCCCTGAAACGAGCGCGCCAAGGCCATGCCGTGCTTGCTCAGACCTTCAACTCGCCGTAGCGGCTCTCGTATTCTTTCAAGCCCTGGCCGAGCAGGGTGAACAGGCGCTTGGCGGCAAAGGGGTTGAGCACGATGCGATCGGACAACAAGACCGTGACTTCCTTTTGGCCGCCTTGCCACGCTTGATTGGCCCCGAACAACAACATGATCTCTTCACGCGTGCCTAAGACATTGCAAACATTGGCGTAGGAGGTTTGCATCTTGGAGTCATCCCACACCACCTTTGGCGAGGCCTCGACGCGGGGCGTTTGCAGGGCCTCTGAGGCTTCCACATTGTTGCTATTGCTGCTGGAGTTTTTGCTCATTACACGGTCCGGTTAAGCTGGTTCTTCATCAAATACTTGCTCACAGCGAGCACCAAAAAACGCTCTCGGCGACTCTGGCTTGGCGCATTCACGCCATTCACTTTTGAGGCCGCCGCGATGCTACCACTCGATTTTTGCTGGGCTTGCAGTGCTTGCCCGGGCTTGCTTTTCTTGCTTGGGAAAACGGGGCTGGGCCGAAGATTTGGCCATCCATTTTTCGGTCAGCGCGTCCAACGCAGCACGATTCGAAGCCGACTGGGCGTCCGCCGTTTTGGCCAACATGGCATCACGATCAAGCCAACGCCGATTGCTTGCCACGATCACCCCTGCCAATAGGGCGGTCCCGGAGGCCAAATCGGCTTCCTGGTTGAGGTGCTCAGCGGCCGGGTCGGCACTATGGGCTTCGCCGCGCTCTTGTGTACTCGCACTCGGCTCGGCTGCGCCTTCCAGCATCTCTGCCGCTTCGCGGCTCTCTTCAGCTGGCCGCGACGATACGCCTGGCGCTTCGGCCACAGATGTATGCGAGTTCCGCCTGCCAATAGCTTGCTCATTGGCCTGCTGATCGGACTGCTCACTCTCCTCCACCTGCTCCTGCAGCATGGCTTCCTCGGCTGAGGCGCTGCTATTGCGGCCTACAAAATCGCTGTGGAACAAGCGCTGGAAGACCGAGGCACTCAAGAAGCTGGCCGTGCCAGGCAGGTCAAACTCGGCCAAGGCAGTTGCTGCTACCCCTTGCTCAGACGAAGAGCCAGATGCACGCTGAGACGGTTGGCTAGCATCCCTGCTCGCCTTGGCACTACCGCTGCCACTTGCGGCCATCGCCAAGTCCGACTCCACCTGCTGAGCCAAACCGTCCAGCAACTTCACCGAGGCATTTCCGCCAAACAGCAGGTCTTCGGCTGGCGAGCCGTGCATCACATCGCGCCCGGGGCCAGCGACCAAGATGTCCAAACCGCTGCCGCCGTCCAAGTCATCGCTACCGCCGAAGAGCAGGTCTATGGACAAGATTTGCACACGCTTGCCACCGTCCGAATAGCTGACCCGTCCGCCGTCGCCAAACAGGATGTCTTTGCCACCCATCCCAGACAATTTGTCATCGCCGGCACCGCCGATGCCGATATCGTCGCCATCGCCCAAGAACAGGCTGTCATTGCCACCAAGGGCCGGGTCGCCGCTGACGATCATCAGAAGAGCGCCTTGGGCGTCGAAGATCACTTCGCCGCCGTCGCCCAAGACCAGATCGGTGCCATTGCCGGTCGTCACCGAATCGTTGCCGGCGCCGGCGACTGCGACGTTATCGCCATCGCCCAGATCCATTCGGTCATCACCGGTGGTGGCCCGGTCGGTGTCGGTGCTGCGCAATCTGGTGGCCATTCCGCCCGCAAAGACGATGGCGCTGTTGTCGCCAAAGGCCAGGTCTTTGCCGGAGCCGGTCTCGATCACGTCCGAGCCAAAGCCACCGATGACGATATTGTCCCCATCCCCGGCCCGAATTACATCGGCTCCACCGGTCAAGTCAAAGCCCCCGGCACTGCCGTCCAAGACCAGTTGGCTTGCTATTTCGAGCAACATCAGGCCGCTCTCATCAAGCGTGATGAAGCCGTTGTCTCCCAAAATCACATCGCGCCCGGCGCCGGTCGTGACCACATCACCGCCGACACCCGCCAGAATGATGTTGTCGCCATCGCCGGTCAGGATCGAGTCCGAGCCACCCGAACTGGCCTCGGTATCGCCGGTGCGGTAGCGAATCGCCAGACCGGCCCGGTTGTAGTCGATCTGCCCGTTGTCACCAAACACCACATGCTGGCCCTTGCCCGCCACCACCTGATCAGCACCGGCGCCACCAATCACGAGCTTGTCGCCATCGCCCATCACGATGCTGTCGCCACCGCCATTGGCGACGGCAGGGACATCCAAATGCCCGCCGGCATGGTGCGCGGATAGGCCTCCCGCCTCATTCGGCGCGGCGGCGATTTGTACGCTCGCCCCCGGTTCAGCCAAGGTCGAGCGAATCTGCGTGAACGCGGTGCCCGCATCATTCAATTGGATGATGCCGTTGTCGCCCAAGACGGTGTCCTGACCACGGCCCGTGCTGACGCGGTCACCGCCGAGCCCAGCCAAGACGATATTGTCACCATCACCCAAAGTGATGACATCGGCGTCGCCTGTTGTGGCAGACCGATCACTGCTTTGATAACGGTTTGCCAAGCCGGCGACGTTGTAATCAATTTGGCCGTTATCGCCGATGACGGCGTGTTGGCCGGCGCCGGCGATGATGGTGTCTTTGCCGAAACCGGCGATGACGGTCTTGTCGCCTGCGCCCGTCGTGATGCTGTCGTCCCCGCCCAGGCTCAGCAGCATCGAGGCAATCTGCTGCAGCGCCGTGCCGGCTTCATTCAGTTGGATGAAGCCGTTGTCGCCCAGGATGGCATCGCGGCCATTGCCGCTGCGGATGCTGTCGCCGCCCATGCCGCCGATGATGATGTTGTCGCCATCACCAAGCGTGATGCTGTCAGCGTCGCCGGTGGCGGCTGTCTCATCCGTCGTCGCGTAGCGCGTCGCCAGGCCAGCAGCGTTGTAGTCGATCTGGCCGTTGTCGCCGATCACCACGTGTTGGCCGTTGCCAGCACTGACGGTGTCCTTGCCAAAGCCGGCGACGACAGTCTTGTCGCCTGTGCCGGTCGTGATGCTGTCATCACCGCCCAGACTCAGCAGCACCGAAGCGATCTGCAGCAGCGCCGTTCCGGCTGCATTCAGTTGAACGATGCCGTTGTCACCCAGAATGACGTCGCGGCCACTGCCGCTGCGGATGGCGTCGCCACCCATGCCACCAAGCACGATGTTGTCGCCATCGCCAAGCGTAATGTTGTCGGCGTCGCCGGTAGCTGCTGTCTCTTCCGTCGTCGCGTAGCGCGTCGCCAACCCAGCTGCGTTGTAGTCGATCTGGCCGTTGTCGCCGATCACCACGTGTTGGCCGTTGCCAGCACTGACAATGTCCTTGCCAAAGCCGGCGACGACCGTCTTATCGCCTGTGCCCGTCGTGATGCTGTCATCACCGCCCAGGCTCAGCAGGGTCGAAGCGATCTGGAGCAGCGCCGTGCCGGCTGCATGGAGCTGGATGAAGCCGTTGTCGCTCAGGATTACATCGCGGCCATTGCCCGTGCGGACGCTGTCGCCGCCCATGCCGGCCAGCACGATCTTGTCACCATCGCCGAGCTGGATGCTGTCAGCGTCGCCGGTTGTAGCGGTCTCATCCGTCGTCGCATAACGATTCGCCAGACCGGCTGCGTTGTAATCGATCTGGCCGTTGTCGCCGATGACGGCGTGTTGACCGGCACCGGCGTTGATAGTGTCTTTGCCGAAACCGGCGATGACCGTCTTGTCGCCTGCGCCCGTCGTGATGCTGTCATCACCGCCCAGGCTCAGCAAGGTCGAAGCGATCTGCAGCAGCGCCGTGCCGGCTGCATTCAGTTGAATGAAGCCGTTATCAGCCAAGATGACGTCGCGGCCATTGCCGCTGCGGATGCTGTCGCCGCCCATGCCGCCGATGATGATGTTGTCGCCATCGCCAAGCGTGATGCTGTCAGCGTTGCCCGTAGCTGCGGTCTCGTCGGTCGAAGCGTAACGAGTCGCCAACCCAGCTGCGTTGTAGTCGATCTGGCCGTTGTCGCCGATCACCGCGTGTTGGCCGTTGCCCGCGCTGACGGTGTCCTTGCCGATACCGGCGATCACGGTCTTGTCGCCCGCGCCGGTCGTGATGCTGTCATCACCGCCCAGGCTCAGCAGCGTCGAGGCGATCTGCAGCAGCTCCGTGCCGGCTGCATGGAGCTGGATGAGCCCGTTGTCGCTCAGGATTACATCGCGGCCATTGCCCGTGCGGACGCTGTCACCGCCCATGCCGGCCAGCACGATGTTGTCACCATCGCCGAGTTGGATGCTGTCGGCGTCGCCGGTGGCGGCTGCGTCATCGGTCGTCGCGTAGCGCGTCGCCAACCCAGCTGCGTTGTAGTCGATCTGGCCGTTGTCGCCGATCACCGCATGTTGGCCGTTGCCCGCACTGACGGTGTCCTTCCCGAAACCGGCGATGACCGTCTTGTCGCCTGTGCCGGTCGTGATGCTGTCATCACCGCCCAGGCTCAGCAGTGTCGAGGCGATCTGCAGCAGCGCTGTGCCAGCGGCATTCAATTGAATGAAGCCGTTGTCGCCGAGGACGACGTCGCGGCCATTGCCGCTGCGGACGGTGTCGCCGCCCATGCCGGCCAGCACGATGTTGTCACCATCGCCGAGTTGGATGCTGTCAGCGTCGCCGGTAGCTGCTGTCTCGTCGGTCGAAGCGTAACGAGTCGCCAACCCAGCTGCGTTGTAGTCGATCTGGCCGTTGTCGCCGATCACCACGTGTTGGCCGTTGCCAGCACTGACGGTGTCCTTGCCAAAGCCGGCGACGACAGTCTTGTCGCCTGTGCCGGTCGTGATGCTGTCATCACCGCCCAGGCTCAGCAGCGTAGAGGCGATCTGCAGCAGCGCTGTGCTAGCTGCATTCAGTTGAACGATGCCGTTGTCACCCAGAATGACGTCGCGGCCACTGCCGCTGCGGATGCTGTCGCCGCCCATGCCGGCCAGCACGATGTTGTCGCCATCACCAAGCGTGATGCTGTCAGCGTCGCCGGTGGCGGCTGTCTCATCCGTCGTCGAGTAACGCGTCGCCAGACCGTCTGCGTTGTAGTCGATTTGGCCGTTGTCACCAATCACAACATGTTGGCCTGCGCCGGCGCTGAGGGTGTCCTTGCCGAAACCGGCGATGACCGTCTTGTCGCTTGCGCCCGTCGTGATGCTGTCATCACCACCCAGGCTCAGCAAGGTCGACGCGATCTGCAGCAGCGCTGTGCCAGCGGCATTCAGTTGAATGAAGCCGTTATCGCTCAGGATGACATCGCGGCCATTGCCTGTCAGGATGCTGTCGCTGCCCATGCCGGCCAGCACGATGTTGTCACCATCGCCGAGCTGGATGCTGTCGGCATCGCCGGTGGCGGCTGCGTCATCGGTCGTCGCGTAGCGCGTCGCCAGGCCAGCATCGTTGTAGTCGATCTGGCCGTTGTCGCCGATCACCACGTGTTGGCCGTTGCCAGCACTGACGGTGTCCTTGCCAAAGCCGGCGACGACGGTCTTGTCGCCTACGCCGGACGCGATGCGGTCGTCTCCACCCAGGCTCAGCAGGGTCGAAGCGATCTGCAGCAGCGCCGTTCCGGCTGCATTCAGTTGAACGAAGCCGTTGTCGCCGAGGATGACGTCCCGGCCATTGCCCGTCAGGATGGTGTCGCCGCCCATGCCGGCCAGCACGATGTTGTCGCCATCGCCAAGCATGATGCTGTCGGCGTCGCCAGTGGCGCCTGTCTCGTCGGTCGAAGCGTAACGAGTCGCCAACCCAGCTGCGTTGTAGTCGATCTGGCCGTTGTCGCCGATCACCGCATGTTGGCCGTTGCCCGCACTGACGGTGTCCTTGCCGAATCCGGCGACGACGGTCTTGTCGCCTGTGCCGGTCGTGATGCTGTCGTCACCGCCCAGGCTCAGCACGGTGGAAACAATCTGCAGCAGCGCCGTGCCGGCTGCATTCAATTGGATGAAGCCGTTGTCACCCAGGATGACATCGCGACCAGTGCCGCTGCGGACGGTGTCGCCACCCATGCCGGCCAGCACGATGTTGTCACCATCGCCGAGTTGGATGCCGTCGGCGTCGCCGGTGGCGGCTGCGTCATCGGTCGTCGCGTAGCGCGTCGCCAACCCGGCTGCGTTGTAGTCGATCTGGCCGTTGTCGCCGATCACCGCGTGTTGGCCGTTGCCCGCGCTGACGGTGTCCTTGCCGAATCCGGCGACGACGGTCTTGTCGCCTGCGCCGGATGCGATGCGGTCGTCTCCACCCAGGCTCAGCAAGGTCGAAGCGATCTGCAGCAGCGCCGTGCCGGCTGCATTCAGCTGGATGAAGCCGTTATCGCCGAGGATGACGTCGCGGCCATTGGCGCTGCGGATGCTGTCGCCACCCATGCCACCGAGCACGATGTTGTCGCCATCGCCGAGCTGGATATTGTCCGCATCACCGGTAGTAGCGGTCTCATCCGTCGTCGCGTAACGCGTCGCCAGGCCGGCTGCGTTGTAGTCGATCTGGCCGTTGTCGCCGATCACCGCATGTTGGCCGTTGCGCGCGCTGACGGTGTCCTTGCCGAATCCGGCGACGACGGTCTTGTCGCCTGCGCCGGACGCGATGCTGTCGTCTCCACCCAGGCTCAGCAGGGTGGAAGCGATCTGCAGCAGCGCCGTGCCGGCTGCATTCAGTTGAACGAAGCCGTTGTCGCCGAGGATGACGTCCCGGCCATTGCCCGTCAGGATGGTGTCGCCGCCCATGCCGGCCAGCACGATGTTGTCGCCATCGCCAAGCATGATGCTGTCGGCGTCGCCAGTGGCGCCTGTCTCGTCGGTCGAAGCGTAACGAGTCGCCAAGCCAGCTGCGTTGTAGTCGATCTGGCCATTGTCGCCGATCACCACATGCTTACCGGCGCCGACGCTAACGCTGTCGCGACCAATGCCAGCAACGATGGTCTTGTCGCCTGCGCCAGCCAAGATCGTGTCGTCGCCGCCTCGATCGATTTCGCTTGACTGAATACCCGCCAAGACACCTGGCGCAGACCAATCAATTTGGCCGTTATCTCCCAGCACCACGTCGCTGCCGTTGCCGGTGACAATGCGGTCATTGCCGCTACCGCCGACGATGAAATTTCGGCCATTGCCGGCGGAGATTCGGTCGTCACCGCCCAAGCTGCCTATGCTGCCGGTCAAACTCTTGACTTGGCGCAGCACAGCCAAGCCGTTGAAATAAGAAGCGGCTCCGCTATCGCCGAGCAAGACATTGTTGCCGTTGCCCGCAGCGATCTGGTCGGCACCAAAGCCGCCCAGGCCCAGGTTATCGCCTTCTCCCAAGCTCAGCACATCGTCACCGCCCAGCGCAGCCAGCGTTGACTCAACGCTTTCAATTTGACCGCCCGCTGCCCAACGCATGATGCCGTGATCGCCCAGTACCAGATCATTGCCGGCACCGGCTGTGACGCGGTCATTGCCACCGCCGGCGATTACAAAATTGCGGCCATCACCAAGGTTCAGCTCGTCATTGCCGCAGCTGGCGTCGGAGGCATCACTGCTGCGCATTGTGGTCAACACGCCGGCGGTGTATTCGAGAACACCGTTGTCACCGACGGCAATATCAGTGCCTGCACCGGTGATGATGCTGTCGTGGCCGGCGCCGCCAATGACGATGTTGTCGCCTTCTCCCAAACGCAAATCGTCATTGCCACCCAGGCTCAGCGAGGTGGACTCTATCGTCGCAAAAACGCCAGGGAATACCCAATCAATTTGACCGTTATCTCCCAAGACCAGATCGGCACCCAGACCACTCAGTACGAGGTCATTGCCAAAACCGGCCAAGACAATATTGTCACCATTGCCGGCGTTGATATGGTCATCACCGCCTTCGGCTGGGCCTGTGCTCTTGACCTGGCGCAAAGCCGCAAGACCGTCGAAATAGATCGCCTCACCACTGTCACCCAAGAGCAGATCATGCCCGTTGCCGGCCGTGATTTCGTCGGCTCCGAAGCCCCCGACGCCAATATTGTCACCATCGCCAAGCCGCAGATCATCGTTGCCGCCAAGTGCCGTCTCGGTCGATGCAAAGCCTGTCATCACGCCGTCGCGGTTCCAGCTGATTTGTCCGTTATCCCCAAAAACAATGTCAGCGCCCGCACCGGCTTGAACGGAATCATTGCCCAGCCCACCCAGCACCACATTGCGGCCGGCACCGGCGATCAAGTGGTCCGCCCCCTGTCCAGCTGCCATCGCCACTGTGTCAATGGTCTTGATGCTGCGCAGCAAACCAGGGCTGCCGTCCGCGCCATGCCCAGCCGTCACATGGCCCAATCCGGCCGCATTCAGCCAGGTCAGCAACCAGCCTGTCGCTGCCGAGCCAGTAACTTGCACCTGCCCGGCGCCGACGCTTGTCAAGGACTCCAGCGCTTGCTGGATCTGCGCAGCGGTGGCGTTAGCGGCCAAAGTGACCTGCTGATGGCCATCACCCAATTGGTAAGCACCAGCCTGGCTAGACACCGACAAGCGCGATGTGCCGCGTTGCAAGTCCGCACCGGCATCCAAGCCCAGTTCCAAGGCCACGGCTTGGTCCAAGCCGAACAAGTCGATCAGCCAGTTTGCATCGAGCCCGATCGCTTCGCTGACGCGCACCTTGCCCACGCCGATATGGCTGAACTTCTCCAGCGCACGCTGAATCTCGCCAGCTGTCGAATCCCAGTCAAGGACAGCGAAGTCGAAACCGTCGGTCAAGACGAAAACGCCAGAGTGGACGCCCAGCTTCAGCAACCCACCCGACAGCTCGCCGCTGCTTTGCAGCACACGCAACTCGCCGGCCAACATCGGGTCAAGCAACACGACCGCCCAAGCCCCAGGTGCCCCAGGTGCGCCAGCCACGGCGCTGACTTGCACATGCCCCGCGCCAATGCCAGCCAGGCCCTCCAGCGCCGCCTGAATCGCAGCCGCATCGGCATTCCAGGCCAAGTGAACGCGCTCCTGACCATAAGCCAGCACAAAGCCGCCGCCGGAGCCCACGTTCAGCTCGAAATGGGTTTCGACGCTGACGGCCGGGCCATAGACCAACTCCGCATTGTCACCAACCAGCACATCGTCGCTATCTTGCGCAGTCAGGCTGTCATTCGCAAAGCCGCCAATCAGCACATTCCGCCCGGCGCCGCCCAGCAAGGTGTCATTGCCACCCTGGGTGATATTGAGCGAACCAACTGCCCGCAGCGCGGCAAAGCTCTTGAGTGGGCCGGCATAACGTTCCACACCCTCGTCACCCAAGAGTACGATGACCATATTGCGGTCACTCACCCGAGAGGCATCCAGCACATCATTGCCTTGGTCACCGTGCACCACCAGCAGACGGGTCTGCGCGCTGCTGCCGAGATCAGCAATCGTCACCCTGTCGTCGCCGGCATTGCCGTAGAGGGTGGTGACGTCGTCGGCGCGAAGGCTGTCAAGGGCAAACACATCGTTGCCCGTGCCGGCCCAGATGCTGATACCGCGCCCAAAACTGCCGCCAACGGCGCTGTAATGAATGTCGGCGGGCGCCAGGCCAAGCAAGGCTGAGTCGCTTAGACGTACGCTGCCGTCGGCCACTGCGCTACCGAAATCGCTGATATTCAGCGCGTTGTGCCCGCTGCCTGCGTTTAGCCACAAATTGCTGCGAATCTGATCCAGGCTGTCACGGCTGCTTGGCAGCGCGGCGTCCATGCCGATATTGAAGACGTCATCGCCGGCATTACCGTTGATGGTCGTCAGGGCGGAAGTGCCGGTGATGTGCAGCGTGTCGGCGCCGGAGCCAAGGTTCAAGGTCAGCGTTTCCAGGCCTTCGTAATGAATACCGTCCTGCCTCGTTGCCAGTTGCGCTTGGCCATTCAAAAGGCTGACATCGATCGCCTCGATAGCGGCTTTTGCCTGCGCACCTTGGAATGTGATGACCCAGGTATCGCCATGCTTGCTGAGCGCGACGTTTTGCGTATGCGGCAAGCTCGGATCGGCATTGGCCGGATCAAGAATAGGCTGCAGCAGTGCCAAGAATTGCGCCTCAGTCACCGTCACCGCGATCGCATCCGTCCACTGGCCGAGCAGCTTCAAACGGAAGCTGCCGCTGACGCCCGCACTCAGCATCAGGGTCTGCACATTGTTGGCGAAACTTGGGCTCAAGCTGCCATTGCGCCGAGCGCTGACCCGCACATCCACACTGGCATTGGGCGCCGCCACCAAACTGTTGATGGCGCCCGAGCCTTGCTTCCAGAACAGCAGGGGCAGGTCTTGCCCGGCCAGATCGCCACCGAAAGTGACCGTGTAGCTGTCGCCGACCTTGTCGACTTGCACGCCGCTGCTGACGCCGAACAGGCCATTCAATTGGGTCGCCAGATCCGCCGCAGAGATACCGTAATCCAGTACCAATTCGCCTTGCAAAGCAACCGCATCGCTGCCGCGCATCACTTCGCCCCGCACGCCCAGCGTGAACTGACCGGACACCGCCCGCACGCTGATGACTTGCTGCTCGGTGGTGGACGGCATGCCCAGGCCGCTCAGCGAGTTTTCGGTCAACAGGCCGGTGGTCTTGCCGCTATTGGCGCTGTCATCCACATCCAGGCTGTCGCTGCCTTCGCCGCCCAGCACCGACAAGAGGCCCGAGATCTGATTGACGCGGTGAGTCGCACCACTGACATGGAAGCTGTCGTTGCCCTCGCCGCCGTCGATCAAGGTGTGGCCAGACAAAGACTCGATGTTGAACACATCATGGCCTTTGCCACCCAGAATCGTCGTACTGCCGGCATGCGTTGACAGCACATTGAAGATGTCGTTGCCCAAGCCCAGCTCGATATTGAGTGACTCGATGCCGCGGTAGTTGATGCCGCCTTGCAGGCTGAGGCCGCCAATCATGGTGTCTGGCCCCATGCCCAGGCCATAGATGCGGTCCTGCGTCAGCCAGCCCACATCATTGGCCGGGCTGTTGGCATTGCGGATGTTCAGCACATCGACTTGTTCCGCTTCCGCCACATAGAGGTTGGCATTGAAGGGCACGAAGAAATAGGCCGAGCCCACCATGCCCGCGCCGCCCGGCACTGCCCAGTCCTTGGTGAACATGACCGTCTCGTAACGCACGGCGGCGTAATACAGGCTGGAGGCGTCAATCTTGCTGGCCAGAGCACGCAAGGCTTCGGTCAAGGTTTCATTGGCCGAGGCTGCATATTCGAAACTCACGCCGTCCAGAATGACGCTATAGACCCCTGCACCAGCAAGGCGGGTGAAAGTCACCTGCGCCAGCGTCTGCGTCGTGCCGGGCGCATTGCCCAGGCTGAAGGCCGTGCCGTCTTCGCGCTTGATGCTCAGCGCGGTACCAATCAGGCTGTCGGCAAAGTAAGTTCCGATCAACTGGTGCGTTGTCGCATCCAGGATCGAGAAGACGTAATTGTTGGCATTGATCCGCGGGTCAAAGCCGGGCATCTGGCCGCGCAGCGCATCGATATAGCTGGCATTCAGATCGGTCAACAAGGCTTGCCCGCCCAGCGACGCAGCGCTGCTGATGTCGCCGTCCTTGACCAGGAAATTGGTTTCGCCGGGCAAGAGCAGCGGATCATTCAGGGCCCGCTCGGAGCTTTCACGCTGACCACCGTTGATGACCAGCGGGCCGCGTATGGTGTTGACGCGTTGCTGGTCGAGCGAGACGATGATCTTCATATCGCCGCCGTCGGCCACATGGTCATCGATGCCATACACCGTGACCGTCTGCTCCGTCTTCCAGGTGCCGCTCGCGCCGCCTGTGAACAGCAACTGCGGCGTCACCGTGATCAGACCCGTGCTGGCCAGCTGGCCCGACATGCTGATAGCCAAGCTCGCGGCGACAGCCAAGTTGTCGGCATGCTCGATGGTGACGACCAGGCCACGCACCGAAGCCTTGAAATTGCCATGCAAGTCGACCACGGCTTGGACCAAGGCTCGGGCCACAGCCGCCATATCCTCACCGAACAGAACGGTGTGGCTGACTGTGGTGCTGGCATCCAGCTTCAGCAGCCAGAGCTCGCCCACGCTGGCTTGCCCGCCCAGGCTGAGCGTGCTGCTGTTTTGCTGGCGCACGGCGCCGGAGGCACCCGGCGTCAAGCTCAAGGTGAAAGTCGCGCCGTCGACGCGTTGAATGCTCAACACCCGGTTGCGCACCGTGATGCTGAAAGCGGGATCGACCACTTGCTGTTTCAGTGCCCGCGCGACATCAATCAAGTTCTCGCCGGCCCGCAAGGTGTAGCTATAGACGGCACTGCCCAGCGTCATGCGCCAGACCTGGCCGGCCACGGCGTCGCCGCCCAACTCCAGCACCGAGTTGGCGACGATATGGGCCGTCGCCTGGGTGGCCGGTCGAATCTGATAGCCGGCGATAAAGGATGCTGCCGCACCAGCGGTACTGTTTGTGTAGGTGTCAAGCCTGATGCTTGAGCCGAGCAAAGTGGCCTTGAATTTTTCGTGGCCGGTCTGTTGCAAGAAACCACCGGCCTTGACCATATCGGCATGGAGGCCAAAGGCGATCTCGTTCATGCCGTCGCCTGCCAGCACCACATAGCTTGCAATGACCTCCAGGTGGTCATTGACATTCAAGGTCAGCTCCCAGGTCTCGCCGGCCACCGCGGTGCCGCCCATGGTGAACAGAGCTTGCGGCGTAGCGACCTGCACCTGCACGGCAGTGTTCTGGCCGAAATTGCTGTCTGGGTCAAACGCCAACTTGCTGTTGTACGTTTGATTGGCCTTGGGCACCACATTGACGACCCGGTCGCCGCCAGGATCTTTGCTCAGCGCGACGGTATAGCTGTCGGTCTTCTTGACGTAGTCAGCGACCGAATCCATGCTGTAGCTGAACTGCAGCTTGCTGCTGGCATCCAGCGACGAGGCCAAAACCTTGTCCAGGGTGTAGACATTTTCTTTGGCGTCATAGGCAATGATGGTGGCGCTATCGCCCCGGCCAGCACCCTCCATCACCGTGATGGTCTTGCCCAGCAGGTCCACCGCCTTCGGGTTGGTTTGATGCTGCTGCATCGACACATTGAGCTGGTAAGACGTGCCGGCGAAAACCCCGGCCTCGAACTCGTCCGCAAAATAGCCGTTGTCATCAAAGTCGATCCACGAGCCGACCACGATACGGTAGGTGCCGGCCGCCATGAAGCTCAGGTTCATGAACGGGTCTGAAGCGCTCAAACTACCGGCGTCGCGGATCAAGCCGGCGCTGCTCTTGTCGATGCGGTAGCTGCTCTTGAGGCCGTCTTTGGTCAGGAATTGCGGCGTCACGCCGTCCTTTTCCACCGCCACCAAGGTCAAATAAGGCGTTGCCGTGAAGTCAAAAGTGCGCGTCAGCCAGACCGTTTCATAACGGCCGGTCAGCGGGTTCAGTACCTGCGTGGGCAGCTGTACAGACTTGCTGCCGCGACCATAGCTGGCGTTGTCAATGTCAAGGAAGGCCTGCACCGAGCCGTTGCCAGCCTGCGGCTTCTCGACCGTGAAGCCAGTGAACCAGGCGTCCGCGTGCGGGCGGATGACGATGTCGGTCGTGTCGGTCGCGCGCGAGGCGGTGAAGCGGTGAGCACTGTCCGCATTGATGGCGTTGACCAATTGCTTCGCCACTTCGGTCAGCGTTGGGTCGCTGTCGGCGATGACGCTGAAGGTCTGGCCGCCGACCGTGATCTTCCAGGTTTCGCCGGCATTCGGCGCTTGGGTGGCGTCGAGCGTGACCGTGGCGTCGCTGTAGTGCGTCCGGCTGTCGGTGGTCGGCGTGCCGCTGAATTGCGAGGCCACGCGGTTCTCGGCGGTCTGGCCGATGGTGACTTCGCTGCCGTCCGCCTTGCTCAGCAGCAGGTCGGTGCCGCTCAAGGTCGCACCCAATGCGGTAACGTAATGGGCCAGCACCTCGCTGAGGTTGTTGGCCGTGGCCAGGACCGTGTAGTCGTAGGCTGTGCCACCGACGCTCAAGGTCCACTTGTCGCCCGCGGTAGCGTAGCTGTGGGCCGGGTCGAGGCTGATCTTTTGGCCCCAGTTCAACAGCGCGGTCGACAGTCCTTGCACGGCTTTGCCATCAATCGGAGCAGCGGTATAGGCGCCGGTCAGATCAAGCACCGGTGTCGTGCTGCCGATGCGGATGATGACGATTTGCCCACCGATATTGAGCACCGCATAGCTCGAACCCAGGGCCGTATCGAGTTGGCCGGCCAAGTCGGCCGCCACCACGTCCATGGTCTCCGGGTTGACGGCGGTGGTGTGGCTGGACGCGCTGGTGTCGACGCCGTCTATCTTTGCAATCTTCCAGACCTCGCCTGCCACGCTCTGGTGTGTGGCCGTGTCCAGCGTCACGCCATTGCTGGCCAGGGTCGTCTCGTCCGTCTGCGCGAGAACGAAGCCTGCCGTGGTGTCCAAGTCGGTGACAAAGAAGTTGCCGGCGGCGGAGCTGGCCACGTAAGCGCTGCCCAGCGTGCCATTGAGCGTGGTGGCCAAATTGGCGATGCTGTCTACGCCTTTGACGGCGCTGACCGCGAGAGCTTTGTCCGCGCTGACCGACACTCGGCTGGCAGTGCTGATGGCGCTGCCGGCCAGGCGCTGCGTGCTAACGGCCAGATCGCTCGCGCCCTGCAGACCCACATAGCTGAGCGAGATCGCGCTGCTGTCAGTCACGGTCAGGCGGGCGCCCCGCACAACAACACTGAAGGTGCTGAGTTCTGCCTGCAGGCCCAAGGCGACAGCATTAAGCTTCGCCGCGTTGGTGGCCAGCGCCGCATCGGCAGCGGTCGCCACATAACTCTTCGTTGTGACCGTACCGCCCTGCGTGACGGCGAGCGTCCAGACCGATCCTTCAGTCACCGGGCCGCTCAAGGTGACGGCGCTGCTGAATGGCGTCGTGCCGCTGAGCGCACCTTGGTCTGAAGCGAAGTTGAACGGCGTGGCCGCAGCGCCGCTCGCGCCGTAGGTGCTGGTGACGGTGACGACAGCCAGGGTGGCTGAAGACGTGTAGGTATGGGACGGCGTCGCCGACGCATCTACTGAGAAGGTGTTGCCCAGTTGGGACTGCAGCTGCGCGGCGATATAGGCGGCAGCAGTCATAGGCGTCGTCGTCAGGTCCTCCGTGCCCAGCCAGGTGTAGTGGGCCAGCGGCGTGGTCTTGTCACCGCCTTCGGTAACGCGCACCGCCCAAACCGTGCCGGCCGTCGGCGAATCATCGGCCACCACGGTGAAGGTAGCGCTGTAATTGTCGGTGACGGCCACTGAAGAGCCAAGCGTCACCACGCCAACCGGAGCCAGTTCGGCGCTGAAGGCCGCCGAGCCGCTGATGACGACGCTGTCGCCGCTGCGATAGGCGGCAAAGCCTTCGCTGGCATCGAAGCCGTTGATGCTGAGAACCCACTGGTCGACGATATCGGCCAGGCTGTTCAAGTCGCTGGCCACATAGGCGATGGAATGCAGCACGGCGTTGCTGCTGTTGCGCAGGTTCAGCTGCCACAGTTGCTGCTTGCTGACCGAGCCGCTGAGCGTGAGGGTGTGCGCGGCCGTGGTGCTTGTCACAGCGCCTTGCGCGGAGGCCACGAGGTCAAACGTGGCGCCGCTGGCACTGATCGCCACGATGCTGTCGCCACGGCTGGTGAAGCTGAAGCCCGTGGCGCTGAGCTTGGCGGTGAGTGCAGCCGCCACGTCAGCCAAGGTCTCGCTGCTCTTGCGCTCGTGCACGGCGGTGGCCAGCGTGCCGGTCGCATCAGTCAGAGTCACTGCCCAGATCTTGCCGGCTTCGGCCGCCGCTGCCGCTTCCGAGCCTGTCAGCGTGACGGCCTGCGAGGTGACGTCCTGCGCAGGGCTCAGGGCCAGCGTGAAAGCCTTGTTGGCCGCGTTGAGAACGACGATGTTCGCACCCGCTGTCGTGATCGTGAAGGCACTGGCCGCCGAGGCCAGCTTCAAGGCTGCCGCAAGCTTGCTTGCCAGGTCCGTCGCGCTGCTGCCAGACGCAGTTACCGTGGTCACCACCGCCGCGCCCGAGCTGGTGTCGATCAGCAGCAGCCGCCAGGTGTGGCCCGCAGAGATGGTGCCCAGCGCGGCGTCCACTGTGATGCCATGAACGACAAGCCCGGTCGTACCTTCTGTGGCGGTACCCGCGTTGGCCGCCACGATGCTGGAGCTCACCGTGAAGCCGTCCTCGCGGCCAGCGCTGCTGCTATTGCGCAGTTCCAGCATCTGGGTCACGCTGTTCCAGGTGGCAAGCAACTTGGCGTGCAGGGCCATGTCGGCATTGATCAGGTCTTTCAGACCGGTGCCGATGTCGTCCAGCGTAGCGGCGGTGGCGTTCGGGGTGGCCGGCCAGCTGAAGGTGCGTGCTGCGCTCAGACCATCCTTGTTGTCGGGCAGGGCGATGATGACGCTCCAGACCTCGGCTCCACCCGGCGCGCCTGTGAACGCCACATCGGCCGATGTCCAGCGTGCCGTGCCGACGTTGACCGGTGTGCCACTCAGCGTGGCGCTGCCCTGGCTGGTGTCCCCGCTGATCTCGATGCTCAGGCCGAAGCTGCCGGTGCTGCGTGAGATCCTCACATCGCTGCCGGTACCGCCGGCCGTGTAGCCGCTCAGCGCCGCGATTTGCGTGCGCAGCTGCGCGGCGATGTATTGCAGCGCGGTCTCGCTGCCGCTCAGGGTCTCGCTACCCGTCCAGGTGTAATGAACTGTGCCGGCCACGGTGCCTGTGAGTGCAAGCAGCCAATCTTGCCCGGCGCTGACAGTGCCGCCCAGGTTGACAAGGGCCGAAGAGAAGCTCGGCGCTGTGCCAGCCGAGCCTATGGCGGGCGTGGCAGTCTTGACCACCACTGCGGCCTGTGCGACCTGCTGCGTCAGCGTGAACCAGAAGCCTTCGGCATCGGTAATCGTCAGCATGCCGGCATTGGTCGTGCCGTCCACCGTGTAGCCGGCGGCGCCTGGTTTGTCAGCAGCCACCTTGACGGCCAGTCGGCTGGCGATGTCGGCCATCGTGTTGCCGCTCTGCACGGTGACCGCGTAACTCTTTTTACCAATAGTCAGCGTCCACACATCGTTCACGTGGGCGGAGCCAGTCAGAGCCAGCGTGGCCTGGCTGTAGTAAGTGTGGCTGTCGGAGCTGCCGGTAAAACTGCCGCCGTCGCGCTGCAGCATCTGCGCTGTGACCTTGATCTCATAGGTATCGAGCTTGCCGTCGCCGGTACCCTTGATGATCACATAGGGCGTGCTGGAGTCCAGCGCCGTGCCAGTAGTGCCAGGCTGGCCCTGGTTACCGATACTCGGGTTGAAGAAGGTAAACCAGTGACTCTTGTCGTCGATATTCTGGCCGGCAGCACTGCTGCTGTCCGCAGTTTCGCTGAGCGGTTCGCTGGCGAAAATGAATCTGTCAACCTGGCGCTGCTGGAGCGAGATTTGCAGGTCGTAGTCCACGCCCTTGGGTACGCCGGCCGAGCCCTTGTTGAGCCAAGTCATGCGGTTAGACACCGCCACCACGTAAAGGCCTTCTGAGCTCAGATCTCTGCTGAGGTAATCATCGAACCAGGTGTCGCTGCCACCGCCACCGGTGCCGGGCGAAGACCAGCCATTGCCGGCGCCCTGCAACACGAACTCCTTGCTTGTAGCGTCCCACTTGTAGAGGCTGAGTTTGGAACTCCAGACCTGCTTGTCGCCCTTGCTGAAACCATGGTCGATGTCGAAGGTGGCGGTCACTTTGCCTCCACCGTCGGTCAACATCGCGCCGGTGACACTGAAGCTGTAATAGTCAACCGCGCCCTTGCCCACACCCTTGACCGTCAGATGAGGCGTTGTGGTGCCGCCATCGGTGAACTCGGTATTGCCGGACTGCGCCCAGCTGGCGAAGTCCAGAGTCTGGGCATCTTGCAGCGTATGGTTGCTCTTGCCGGAATACACCACCGGTGAACCAAAGCTGGCCTTGATTTGAGTCACCTCTACCGCTGTCGCGCTCAGGCCGGCAGACGCCGCGATCAAGTTCTTCAAGCCCGTTGCAACATCGAGCAAGCTGGCGCTTGTGCTGATGTAAGTGAAGTTCAGTGTTGCTCCACCGCTCAGGTTAAGCGTTATCTTCCATTCCTGATTCGCCGCCACCGTGCCACTCAGGCCCAACACCAGACCCGTGCTGCTCTTGAGCACGGCATAGCGGCCGGCCGGTGGCGTGTCGGCGTCGCCCAATTGACGCACGGCGATGGATGCAGAAACCAGGTTGCTGCCGACAATATTGAGCTTGGCGCCATTGGCTTGGGTGCCGCCGTAGCTGCCGGTGCCGACAACGGCGGTGTCGGTCGGCTCCACCACATCGGTAGAACCATTCGACTGCTTGACGATGACATCGAGCCAGTCGTCATCGGCAATCGTCACATCGACCGCAGCCACGCGCGCACCCTTGGCCGAAGCTCCCGCACCCGCCACCCAGGAATAGGTCTTGCCGGCCAAACTGAATTCAAAAGCGCGGCCCAGGGCCACGGCGTCGCTCAAATTGCCGCCCAGATTGAAGGTCACGCTTGAGTAATGCGCGCTCGCGGCGGTACCGGTTCGGCTGCTGCCCACCGGCGTGTCGCTGGAAGATTGATCCGGCCTGAGGCTGAAATCTCCGCCGCCTGTCTTGCTGAGCATGAGCACAGCGCCCGAGGCCGTGGCGCTGAAACCACGGCCGTTGATCTGCTGGGCCAAATCAGCGGCGATGCTGTCTGCGCTAGGGCTGAGGTCGGTCGTGAAAGTGTAGAGATAAGGCCTGCCGTCGATGACCACGCGCCAAGATGCGCCGGCTTTCGCGGTGCCTGCGAATGTCAGGGACAGGCTCGCGCTGCCATTGAAGTAGTCAGGCGCCGGGGTCGAAGCCGTCAAGCTCAATCCGCTCAGCGCCGCCGCGCTGAAGCCGCCGCCTTCAAGCTCGCTGCGGCTCACGGTCACACTGGTGCCTGTGAGCGGCGAAACGGTGAAGTTGGCGGCCAAATCGGCCAAGACCTGAGCACGCAAGCCGGCCACCGCGTCGCTGAGCTTGAGGTTCAGGAAGGCCGCCTGGTCTTGGGCATTGAGCGTGTTGCCGATGCGGGCGAAATGCACGCCTTCAATCAGGCTGTCATTCACCGCCCGCACGGTCACGCGCTGTGGCTTGTTCCAATAGTCGGCGCTGCTAGGGTCGGCCGCCGTGAAGGTCAACTCGGTCTTGTCGAGCTGAAGCTGAGCGGCGCCACCGATCTCGGCCATATTGATGCGCACCGGCCCGCTGGGCGCGCGCGTCAGCAGCACGTCGTAGCTGGCCATCAGCTCACCAGACTCCGACACCCACATCGGCTCCGATGAGCGCGCCACCAACACGGCCGCCATATCGTCATCAACGATTTCAGCCGCCACCGAAGCCACGTTGAGCAAGTCATAGGCGCCGCCGTCGTTGGCTGCAGCACCTTGGCGCACGCTGTGCTGGATATTGATCACGCGCGAGCCTTCGGCCAGCGCGTCATTGGGTGCCGTGACATACACCGTCTGTGGCAAGAACCAGTTATTGATGTCAAACACCAAGGTCAGGCCGTTCTCGAACGCCGGGCCACCCAAGCTGCTGGACAAGGCCAGGCCTTGGCCACCGGCCCGCAACTCGGCCTCGCGCTGCTTTTGCTGGGCGGCAGTCACGTAAACCGTCTCCTGCGGTGGCCGGGTCAGCACGACGGTGTAGCTGGCCAGCATCAAGGTGCCGGCGCCGCCCACGTTCTCAAACACGCGCAAGAGGCTGGGCGCGCTGATCAGCACACCGGCGCTGTCGCCATCCAGCACATTGACCGACACATCGGGCACGTACTGGTTGCCGGAGGACATCTCGATCCAGCCACTGTGGCCACGCCCGTCGTTGGCCACCACGGCCACGGGCAAGCCGCCAGCGCTGCCGCCCACATCAAAGGTGTCACTGCCACGGCCGCCGACCAATTCCACCACCACATCCGGGTTAGTGGCGGTGACGTAGAAATGGTCATTGCCTTCCAGCGCATCGACAATGATTTTTTCGATACCGGCATAACCAACAAACAGACCGGCACCGAAAACGCCACGGTCGCTGACGACAAAATCGTCGCCATATTCGGTGCCGACGATGGTCAGCGTGTCAAAACCATCGCCTCCTTCGATCTGCACCGGCGAGTTGATGGTGTAGCTGATGAAGTCGGCGCCTTGGCCGCCATTGATGCTGGCGATAGGCGCTTTCGGATCCTTGGCATTGACGGCGACAAAGCTGCGCACCCGGAAGGTGTCGTTGTCGTTTTCGCCGTACATCAACAAATTGGCTTTGTTGCGGTAAATCACAAAACTATCGTCGCCATCCCCGCCAAAGAGCGAAGTCGGCACGCTGACGCCGTTGCTCAGATAGCCCAAGGTCGTTTGGGTGGTCTCAATGACATCTGCTGGCAACAAGCCTGCCAAAAGGTCGCGCGGCGACTGGAACAGCTGCCCGACCTGGAAGCTGTCATTGCCCGAGCCACCATAGACCGTGGTCAGGATGCTGTTGTCGTCCAGCACAAAACTGTCATCGCCATTGCGGCCATAGACGGTCAGATCGCCATTCAGGCCGGCATAGTTGAGTCGCTCGCTGACGCCCGTGCCATCGGCACGTACGGCCATCAGCGCCGTACGGCGGAAGAAGAAGGTGTCATTGCCGTCGGTGCCGAACACCTCCAAGGCATTGACACTGACATCACCGGTTGGCGGGCTGTCATCGACGGTGATGACGCTGCTGCCCGTGCCGGCCAGGGCAATTCGGTACTTGTCGCCGCCGCCCTGTCCGCGCAGGGTCAGCAAGGCGCCGATGTGGTTTTCAAAGGTCTGGGTGCTGCCGTCGGCGTAGAAGCCGATGGCGAAATCATCAACGCCCTCGCCGCCGTCGAAGCTCGCCAGGCCCGTGTTGCCGCGCAAGCTGAGCTGGTCATTGCCGGCACCCAGGTTCACCGTGGTGACACCGGCATGGGTGTCGCTGACGGCCAGGCGATCATTGCCGCTGCCCAGGCGCAGATTGAGCGTCTCAAAAGCCTTGTAGAACAAGCCGGCACCGCCCATGCCGAAGCCGGCAAAGCTGTTCTGGCTCAGCGATCCGCTTTGGTTCGCAGTAGCGGCCGCGTTATTGATCAAGAGATTGTCTGTGCCGGTGCCGGCATCCAGATCGATGCGGCTGCGAATCAAGCCCACCAAGGCGTCGCCACTGGCCGCGCCAAGGCTGAAGCTGTCATTGCCGCCATGACTGCTGACCAACACCCAGGTGCCGGCGGCCGTGGAGCGCACTTCAAAGCTGTTATTGGCCTGGCCCAACCAGATGCTGAGCTGTTCCAACTCCCGGTATTCAATGCCAAACGGGCTCAGGCCCGAGACCAACGTGTCGCTCAGCCAGCCCGAAGAATTGGCGCTTTCGCCGCCGTCGTCGAGGTTGACGACGTCACGCTCGCCGGCCAGATCTTGACCCTTGCCATTGCCGTAAATCTGCAATTGGCCATTGATCAGATTGAGCGTGCCCCTGGCATCGCCCAGCACGGTCAGATGGCTGCCGACATTGATGACATCACTGCCCGCGCCGCCCATGACGCGGGTGATGGCGCTCAGCGGTGCGGCCAGGCCGCTGGCATCCACCAGCAAAGGCGCCACGTCGGCCACATTAGCGATGCCGGTATTGATGAAGGTGATCAACCAGGGCGAAGCGACGCTGCCCTGGCCGCTCACTGTCACTTGCACGCCGCCCAAAGCCTCGATGGCACTCTTCACAGCCGCTGCCGAGGCGTTATGCGCAATCGCTGCGGTCGTGCGACCGTCATAGCTCAAGGTGAAGCTGCCGCTGGACGCGGTAATCACCAACTCTTGCTGCTCGTTGACCGCCGCGCGACCGTCCACCATAGTGCGGGTCGCGACCGCAGCGGCGCTGCGGAAATCGACCTCGCCCTGCGCCACCAGCAAGGGCCGGCCGGTGCCGGCCGCGAAGCTGACACGCCAAGGGTTGTCGACAGCGCCGCTGCCCGTCACTTCAATCACGCCGACGCCGGCCAATTGCTGCAGCGCCGCCTTGAGCTGCGCTGCGCTGGCCTTGTAACTCAGCAAAGCCGTGCTTTGACCGTTGTAGCTGAGGCGGAAATTCCCGCTGCTGGCATCGGCATAGATGGCCTGCACTTCCTGCAATGCCGGCTTGCCGGCACTGGCGGCTCGACCTTCGTTCTCACGCACAACCGTCAAACGGCCGGCCATCACCAGGCTGTTGCTGGCGGCATCGATCAGCAGCTGCGGCAGATCGCTGAAACCGGGCGCGATGAAAGTGACACGCCATGGCGCGGCGGTGCTGCCATTGCCCTGCACATCGACGCTGCCTATGGCAGTCAAGGCCTCCAGCGCGGCCTTCAGGCTCGCAGCCGAGATGTTGTGAGCCAGCAGGGCGGTCTTTTCGCCGCCAAAGTCGAGCCGGAATTGACCACCGACGGCGTCGCCGACCGTGATCTCTTGCACCTCGTTGGCGGCCAATCGGCCCTGGGTGACGGTGGTGATCACGCCGCTGCCGGACAGCGCGGCAATATTGATCACGTCGTTGCCGCCGCCGGCATCGAGCGTGGCGGCATTGCCGGCGCTGTTGTCGATGAAGAAATTGTCGGCGCCCTGGCCCAGGGTGACTTGCACATGCTCCAGGCCGTAATACGTCATGGGTCGGCCGGCGGGCGAGAAGCCCGTCAAACTGTCGGCTGTCAAATGCGCGCTGATGGCATTGGTATTGCCGCTGTCATTGATGATCAGCTGGTCAAAGAAGCCGGCGAAGCTGCTCGACAGCGGGCTGTTGGCCGTGGGCTTGCGCAAGGGCACAAACACGCTGTCGTAAACCGGGATGATCGATGGCCGGGCGGCGTTGCCATTGCCGCTGTCAACGGTGCGGTGCCCATAGCTGTCGAGATAGAGCTTCTCGCCGGCCCGGATGGCCTCCAGCGCTGCCTCGACCTGCGCGGCAGTCGCATTGAAGGCGATAGGCGCGGTCGTGTAGCCCTGGTAGTTGAGCGTGAAGCTGCCACCCAGCGCCGTGTTCGACAAGGTCTGGGCGGCCTGCGCATTCTGCAGCGTCGAGATGCGCAGATCGATCTCCCCGGTCGGGCCGGCCAGCAACTGCGGCAGGTTTTCGAAGGAGGGCTCAATGAAAGTGATTTCCCAGGCAGAGTTGCCATCGTTCGGGCTGCTGCTCAAGCGACCATTGCCGGTCACCGTGACCTTGCCTATGGAACTCAAGGCCTCCAGCGCCGCCTTCAAGGTCTCGGCCGAGGCGTTGTAGGGGATCAGGCTGGTTTCCTCACCGCGGAAGAGCAGCGAGAACTTGCCCGTATTGGCCGTGGTCGAGATGCGCTGAACTTCGCGGGTAGCGCCGACATTGGCCAATTTCAGGTTGCGCGAGTCGGCCGTCACGGTGCCGGGATCGGACGAGAAGTTGATCACCCATGGGCTGGCCGCCGTCCCCGAGCCGGTGACGTTGACGCCAGAGCGGAAGGCCGAGCTTGGGATCAGCTGATCGCTCAGGCCCGGCCCGGTCCAATTGGCCAGCAGCGTCGCGATCCCGCCGTTCTCGAACATGCGGATTTCGAAACTGTGCACGCCGGCCTGCAGATTGGCGCGCTGCACACTGACCCGCGTCGCATCGGCGTGCAAGCCGTCGTTGTCGAGAATCTGCAGGCCGTCCAGATAGAGGACCGAGCCATCATCGCTGGTGGTAGCGAAGCTGTAGGTGCCGGTGACCGGGATGAAGATAGAGCCGGTCAAGCGCACGCCGAAATAGTCGGCAGCGCCGCCCGGCCATTGCGGGAACACGCCGCCGGTGGCCAGGAAGTTCACATTGTCGACCCGGGTCGTGAAGCTCGGCGCCGCGTTGAAATTGACATCGCTCAGCCGGCCAATGGGGCGGCCGACATTGAAGAACTCCGCCTTCAAGCCCGCCTGTGCCGGGATGACATTGGCCGCTTCGATCGCCGCCTGCACCTGTGCGGCCGTGGCTTTGTAAGGGATCGCGGCGGTGGTGGTCCCGTTGATCGTCAGGGTGAAGCTGCCGTCGCTGGCACTTTGGTAAACCTGCTTGATGGTCTTGTCGGCGCCGCTGCTGACGTTCACACCGGCCAGGCCTTGTGAATTGACCGTCAAGTCACCCAGGCCCAAACCGCCGGCAGCGGGGAAGAGCAGCGACCATTGATTGCCCGCCCCCTTGCTGACGCTCACATCGCCCATGCTGGTCTTGACCTCTTCATGGAAGTCCACCAACACGATTTGTCCGGTCAGCGGGTCCAGCTTGGCCACATTGACCCAAACCTCGGCACCGTTCTTCTGGACGATAGGCACCTTGATGACTTGGCTGCCGACCTTGCGGAACACCATCGGCGAGTTGTCCACCAACTGCTTGAGCTGCGGGTCAAGCTCGTCATACAGCACGGTCTTGATTTCATCTTTGATGCTGCGGTCACCCTCGGTGATCAGCTTGTCCTCGATGAACTGCACGCGCTGCTTGCTGTCCGTCACATTGACAGTGTCATTGCCCGAGCCGCCGAGGATGCGCGTTTCGCCATTGACGGCCTGCACATTGATCGTGTCATTGCCGCCGCCGGCCACCAAGGTGGTGTTTCCGCCGACCGTGGCCTGGAAGGTGAAGGTGTCGGACTTGTTGTCACCCGCGCCGTCAAAGCCCAGGCGGATATCCATGTTCTCGACGTTCTGTATCAGCACGCCGGCAAAGACCGTGCCATCAATCGCGGTGCCACCTCTCAAGCCCAGGCCTTGCAGGCTCAGGTAGTCGCGTGACACCGGCTGGCCGGTGGCGTCATAGCGCTGGCGATACTCGGTCACCTTGACCGGAATGCGGCCATGGGCCAAGGCATGCTGCAGTTGCACCGCCCCGATGGCGCCGCCCGAAACGCGGGTGATGATGATGCTATTGCCCGAGGCAACGGCGACCAGATTGACATCGTCATCGATCGCCTTGGCCAGGAAGCGCGCCACCGTTTCCAGCGAGGTCTGGCCCGCAGCCACCCAGTAGTTGAAGGCCTTGGTCGTTGCCGAGCCACCGTCCGTGATGAGCAGACCCCAGAAGTCCTGCGTGCTGACGTCACCGCTGAGCGTCACCGTCCAGCGGGTTTTGCCGTTAGCTTCCGTCACGGTGCCCGCTTTGGGCAGCAAGGCTTCGGCCACGGTGCTGGCCAGACGTTTGATGGCGTCAGCGCCGCTCTTGCCGCTGATGATCAGCTTGCTGCCGGAGGCCTCGGCCGCGTACTGGGCACTGGCGTTGATGCGATTGGCCAGTTGGCGAGCCACCGTTTCCAGCGTGTCCAGCGCCGTGGCGGTGTAGGGGCCGAAGCTATGGCTATAGCCATTGACCTCGTTGCTGTCCGCGTCGAGCAGCACGGTGTACACCTGGCCGGCCAGCACCGTGCCGCTCAGATTGATGGTGCTGCGCGTCGCTTCGCGCGTGACCGTGCCGCCGTCGAACAAGGCGCGGCCACTGCCGTCAAAGGCTTGAATGCGCTCGCCGTCCCTGATCTGAATCGTCTCGCGGCCCAACGAGCCGCTGCTGACCGTGCCGTCCTCGTTATGCACATAGATCAGATCACCGCTGGTCTCATTCTCGGTGCCGCCGTCTATCACCAGGCGCCCCAAGATATTGGCCACCGTGTAGTTCGGGCTTGACTTGAGCGCGAAGGTGGGCGGGTCTACTTCGATCACATCGGGCGTGATCAGGCGCGCCTCGGGCAAGACTGGCAGGCTCACGCCATAGCGGATTTCAGGCAGGGCGTAGGTGATGTCCACCACCGGATCCCACCAGCCCCAGTAGAAGCGGCTGTTGTACTTCTGGACGCTGCTCACAATCATCTGTTCGATGACGTTTTGCAGACTGTCGTGGCTGATCAGACGGAAGGTCGGGTCCTTGCGGCGCTCGGCCTCGTACCAGGCCTGCAGCTCATCAATCGCCCGGCTGCGCGCCCAGGCCGCAATCGAGGCATCGCTGCCCCAGACGGTGTCCCACCAATTGAGTCGCATTTGGCGCGTTTGTGCGGGCAGCACCTTGATCGACTCGACCATGACGGCAGGGTCTTGCACCACGATCGGTGGTGGCTGATATTTGAAGGCCGGCGGGTCAAACACCTGAGCGGGCGCCTCGCCCCCCAGATGAATGATGTCGTCATTGCTGCCGCCGCGGATAGTGATTTCCAGGTCGGCCGGCGTGCTCAGGACGAAGAACTCATCCTTGCCGCCGCCGCCGTTGATCTCAAGACGCTCGATGAAAGAGAAGTAGACGATGCGGCCCGCGCCGGACACATAGTGATCGGTGATTACAAACTGGTCAGCGATCGGCGTGCCATTGATGACCAGGGTGTCGGTGCCGTAACCGCCATTGATGAACACCGGCGCGTTCTGCAGGTACTCGTAGCGGTTCGATCCCTTGCCGCCGAACAAGGTCGTCAGGTTGCTGATTTCGTCGGGCTTGTTCGGGTTTTTCTTCAGCACCAGGAAGGTGTTGATGATGAAGGTGTCGTCATGGTCACCGCCGGCCAGGAACAGCGAAGCCGTGTTGTGATTGACCTCGAACTTATCGTCCTGCGTGTTACCGAACACATAGAGCTCAAAGCTATTGCCATTGCTCATGTTCTGGGTGTCAGCGACCGGCACACCATCGGGGTACTCGATGTTCCGATTGCCCTCGTCCGGAATCTGCGGCACGGTGCCGATGGCGATGCTGTCATCGCCGCGGCCCATTTCGATCACGCTGACGACGGCGGTGTCATCGACCAGGATGGTGTCATTGCCGTCCAAGGTGCGCAGAGTCATGCGCTCAAGGCCGCCAAACAAGACCGTATCGCGCAGCGGGTTAGGGCTGCGGATGGCGTTCTGCAGGCCGCGCGCCACATCCAGCAATTGATCCTTCAACTTGGCGGTGTAGCTGAAGCTCTGGCCATTGATCGCCACGGTCCAGACCGAACCCACCGCCACGGCACCGGTCAGGCGCAGCCGAGCGCCGCCGCTGCCGTCGCTGGTGCTCAGCACCGCACCGCTGCCGCTCAACAAGCTCATCGTCACCGGCGCCGTCGAATTGCGGTTGGTAACCGTCAGGAAGGCCTTGTCGCGCACACCGGCGCTATTGGGCACGCTGCTGGTCACCTCGGCATTGAAGGGCTTGGCCGGATCGAAACGATCACCCAGCACCAGGCTGCCCAGCTCGGCACCGGCCCGGTTGATGTAGACCTTGTCATCACCCTGGGTGCCGAACACATAGAGCTCGTCATAACCCTCGGTACCGCCGGAGTCGGCAATGGTCACCATGCCGCCGCTGCGGCCCGTGAGGTTGACGATGTAGTACTCGGACAGGCTGCTGCCGCCCAGACGTGCCGTGCGATTGTCCAACGTCGCGCTGCCTGTCCAAGGCGTGACATTGAGGGTCTCACCCAGAGCCGATCCTGGCGTGAAAACAGTGCCGTCCAGATCGCCGACCACCAGCAGATTGTTGCTGTCGCCGCCACTCAGGCGGGCGTTCTCGAACAGGCTGCGCCCGCCCTCCAGCAGCGATTCGATCTCCAAGGGGATGGCGGTCTCGGTACCGGTCTGGGCGCGCGCAGCACGGTAATGATCGCCGCTGTCACGAAGCCCCGGCATTTGGGGGTCTGGGTCGCCGAGGAAGTCGACGTTGAAGGGGTTGCCCTTGGACCCATCGGTCTTGTAAAAGTCGCCGCCAGCATCGCCAACGATGCGGCCGACGACGAAATAATTGCCGAACAGCGACATATCCCAGTCGCGCTGTTCGATCAAGGTGTCATTGCCGCCCGCATCCAGGAACCGGTCGACCCCGGGCCCGCCGGTGACTTCATCATTGCCCAGGCCGCTGTTCAAGACATCGTTGAAGTCGGAGCCGATCAGGCGGTCATTGCCGGCACCACCGACCAGCGTCAAAGCGGCCAGGTCACGCACGACGGCACTGGCATCCAAGACGTCATTGCCGCCAAGGCCGGACAGTGCATCCGCCGAATCCGCATAAATCGTCAAGCTGTCCAGCGGCCCGCTCACCGTGCCACGCTTGGCGTTCTTGAAGTCGTAGCTGAGCAAATAGCTGCTATTGCCCGAGATCTTGCGGGTCGCGCTGAGGGTGTCAAAACTGTGGCCGGCGCGGTCGACTTCACTGCTGGTGGTAACCGTGAACCAATCGTCAAGATTGGCATTGCCGTAGATGAAGACCCGGTCGGCCTCGGCGTCATTCTTCGGCAGGCCGTCGCTGTCCAGATTGCTGACCTTGACCTGTGTGGTCTCGGGCACCAGATAGCTGCGGCCCACCGAGGCGGTGAAGTCCGGCAGCGCGCCGACGCGCACGATCACAAGATCGTTGCCGACCTGGGTCGCTTGGAAGGCCGCATGGGCATCGATGCTGGCGGCCAGGCCGGCGGCGATCACTTCCAGGGTGTCACCTTCGAGTACCGTGTAGCTGAAAGTTGCGTCATCCAGCTTGATCGACCAGCTATCACCTGCCACCGGCGCGGCATTGCCTGTCAAATTGAAAGTGCGCTGCTGCCAGTTGCTGACCGTCAGCAGGTCATTGCTCAACTCGGCCTTGTAGGACACTCCGCCAGCCAGGCGATTGGCCACCATGATGCCGGCCGACGCCTCATTGCGGGCGTTGATTTGGTCCCGCAAGCTCGCTGCGACGCCGCTCAGCGTATCTCCCGTCTTGCTGGTGTACTTGTAGTCCCCGCCGCCCAAGGTCAGCGTCCAGACATCACCGGCCTTCACTTGCTCGCTGGTGGCCACCACGCCGTTCTGATCGGCGTCCAGGCCCAAATTGACCACCGCCGTCAGCAGACGCTGCTCAAAAGGCGTCTCGCTCACCGCCCAGGACCCGGAGGCCGCGTTTTTACCGTCGGGCGCAAAAGCACTGGTTGCCGCATCAAAGGCGAGCCCCCCGACGCGACGCTTGATCTCTATGCCCTGCGCCGTGCCGCCATTGGTCAGCACATCCACCAGCACAGCGCTGTAGTCCGCACTGGCATTGATCATGGCCGCCAAGCGCCCGGCGATGCTGGCCAGCGTGTCACCTGCCTGCGCCACCGTCTCGAACGGTGCAGCGACGCCACCGAGCGTGACCCGCCAGATATCGCCGGCCGCCACATTGCCGGTTGGGGTCAGCACCGACTTCTGCTCGATTCGCTCGCTGCTGCTGCCCGCCACCACGCCAGCAAACAGGCGCGTGCTGCCGTCGGCGCCGCGTGCGGCCACCATCACATAGTCAGGTCGGTTGCCGGCCTGCACGGTGGTTTGATTGCCGCTCGCATCGAGGAATAGCGGGTTAGCAGCGGCGTCGGTTTTCTGGACCGACCGCGTCTCGGTCAGCTCGCCCGAGGCCACCCCGAGATCGGTCGTGATCTTGCTGACGCCACTGGGCTGCAAATCGCCGACGATCAAGGTGTCGGCGCCGGCCAGCAAGTCGATAGACAAATACTCCAGGCTGGTGCCGGTCAAGGTGGACGTCTGCGAGCCAATCGTGATGGCACTCGTGACACCGGCTGCGCTGCGCGTTAGCGTCTCCACGGCGCCACTGACCGGGCGCGTCTTGCTGATGCTGGTGCTGGCGTTGGTGAAGGACTGCAGTTGCACCGTGTCGGCGCCGTCGCTGGTGGAAAGACTCAGGCCGTCATTGCCTTCGTCGCCGCTGACGAAGGCATCGATGCCGTCCGAACCCAGCTCGATACCTTTGAGGTCTTTGTTGACGCCGGCCCATTTGAAGGTGTCGTCGCCCGAGCCGCCCAAGAGCACATCGGCGCCCAGGCCGCCGATGATCAAGTCGTCACCCGCACCGCCCAAGATGACGTCATCGCCCGCTTCGCCTTGCAGGCGGTCATTGCCGCTGCCGCCATCGAGCCAGTCATTGCCCTCACCGCCACTGACCAGGTCTTGGCCCGCCCCGGCAAAGATCTCATCATTGCCGGCGCCGCCAATGATGCGATCGCCATGCTTGGCGGCCACGTCATCGGACTCGTCGCCGCCGTAGATCAGGTCATTGCCATCGCCACCAACAATGAAATCATCTCCGGCATCGCCGAAAAGGATGTCATTGCCGGCGCCGCCGTCAATCTTGTCGTTACCGCTGCCGCCATGGATCTCATCGGCCGCGCCGCCGCCGATCAGAATGTCGTCATCGTCATCGCCGAACACGCGCACCGCACCGGCACCGCGCTGGGTGAAGCTGTCCTTGCCGGCGCCGCCATGGAACTCGATCGCGGCCAGCACGCCCTTCTCGACCATCAGCTCGTCATCGCCCAATCCCCCGTTGCCGACCACCTTGGTCACGCCCACATAGCGCTCGGTGTAGTTCAGGTATTTGACCGTGGTGACCTCGGTCACGCCGTCGGCCGCCAATTCGCGACCGATGGTGAACTTCTCGTCCCCGTCCTCGCCCCATTCGGAACCACGCTGGCCGGCGCGATTGCCCATATTGAGCGTCAACACCCCATCGCTGACGGTCTTGTAATAGACCTCATTGACGCCCTTGGCTGGGTCCGCCGGGCGATAGATCACATTGCTGTTCGTGACCTTGCTTTGGTCCACCAAGGTGGGCGGCGTATGGCCGTGGCAAACCAGATTGAAGTCGAACAGCGTGGCGTGGAAGAGGCTGAAGGTCTCGTCGAAGATGGTGATCTTGAAGAAACCCGCATCAATGCCTATCCACAAGAAGGCATCCAAGCCTATGGTCAGCGCGCCCTTCATGTCGAACAGGCACAGCGGCCCGTCTTCCAAGCGGTTGATGATTTCACCGAAACGCAGCTTGCCGTCGCCCCATTCCTCGCCCGCCTGCTGGAAATGCCAGGGGTGATTTGGGTCCGGGCCGACCGCCGGGTTGTCGTTCAGATCGAACGAGATATTCATCGTGATATTGCCGTCGACCCCGGCTTCCACCAAGCCGCCCAAGCCCAGCGAGGCGCCGGCAAAGATGCTGGCCGACAGCGTCACCTCGGGCATGTCCACGCCGCCGACGATATGGTCATCAAGGAAGAAGCCATTGGCGGCCAAATAGGCGTGGCCGAAGTCGAAGTCCAGACCATCACCGTCCGAGGTGCTCAGATCCCAGCCCTTGCGCCACTCATTGATGCCGTGGGTATCAAAGCCAAAACTGAAGTTGGTCGATGCCTTCACCGCGCCGCCGAAGCGCGCATTCAGCCCCGGGAAGATCGGGAAGGACTTGATGTATTCAAACTCCAGCTCCAGCTTGGGCAGGTCATAAATGAACAGCGTCACGTCCTTGCCGGTCAAGAGCCCGAAGGCCTGCGTCGGGTCGGTCAGCAGCGGGAAGCGGAAGGCGCCGTCGGTGGTGCCTATCTTCTTGGTGACGTTATTGGCCTTCTGGTTCGAGGTTTCGGTCGGCTTGCTGGGCGGCGCGCTGACCACTGGAGTGGAATTCTTGGCCGCGCCCGGTGTGCGCATATCGCCGCCGACCTCGAAGGTGCCGAAGCTGATCAGAATCGGGCCGGGGTTGGCGTCGACGAATTCATCCACCGTTTTGATGAAGGCCAGCACATCGGCAATCGCCTTGACCGCCTTGGCCACCGGCGCGTACTTGGTCTGGCCCATCACCATGCTGCCCAGGCCGAGCAGATTGGCCTCATTCGGCTTGGCACCCAGCGCCGTCAGCAAGGGGATAGGCGTGGTCAGCAGCTCCACCACTGGGTCCAGCGGCTTCAGCGCATCGCGCACCTTGCCGATCAAGGGCCGGATGAATTCGCTGATGAATTGACCCAAATCCAGCTGCACGTTCTCGAACGAGATCACCGGCGCGCCGCCAAAGGTGGCCTTGTTCATGCCGGTGCCAATGGTCACATCGGCAAAGGTCTGGCTGTAATGGAATACCGTGTGCAGCTGCGGGAACTGCAGGCCTGCGATGGCCGGGATGCTGACCAGCGCTTCCAGGTCGACATCGGCCTTGGCCGTCAGATTCATATTGACGTCGACCTTCTCGGCCTTCATCACTTCCCACTTGCCGTCACCACCCGCATCCACCAGATCAATGCTGAAGCTGGCCGTCAGGGCGCTGGCCTCATGATCGGCTGCAAAGCTGCCCCACTTGCCGTCCACCAGCCCGCCGTCCGAGAGGAAGTCCTTGACCTGCAGTTGCAAGAAGCCCAGCGTCGCATCCAGCGCCGCCTTGCCGGCCGGCGGATTCACCAGGCTGGCGGTCAGGCTCAGCTTGAATTCGGCGTCACCAGCGGCCGAGCCCGAGGTATCAACATAGACCCCGCCTTTGTCGATACCCAAGCCCAGCGCGAACACATAGGAGAAGTCCAGCAGCACCTTGGCATCCATGGCCAGCTCGATGCCGGGCAGCGCGACGCCAAAGTCCACCGGCATTTCCTTGCGGAAAATGGTGCCCTTGAAGACGACGTTGAACTGCACATGCTTGGCGTCGGCCGTCAATTGAACCTGGTCGGCCGAGGTCAGCTGGGTGTATTGATATTGACCGTTAGCATCCAGACTCTCGATCATCAAGAGGTTGGGGCCCTTGCCATCAAAGCCGGGTCCGAGCTTGTCGAACAAGGCATCGCGGATCAGATCGATGGTGGACTTGCCCTCTTTATTGCCATCCTGCAGCGTCTTGCCCAAACCGTCGCTGTAGTTCAGGCCGACCTTGTTGCCGAGCAAATCGACCTTCAAGGTGTCGATGAAGCTGGTCGCGTCCTTCAAGGCATTGCCCACCATCGGCAAGCCGAGGTCCTGGAACATGCCGGCCAAGTTGTCCTTGAAGCCGAACATGCCCTCCAGGCCGGTCAGCAGGTTCTGGGGGTTATTGAGGATGGCGAAGAGGTCGAAGGACGAGGCGAAGTCGGGCAGCACGAATTGCATGCCGGTAAAGCCACCGTCCGAACTCAGGCCGGTGCCGATATGCAGCAAATTGTCGCCATAGCCGTCGCCGTCACGGTCTTGCGTGCTGCCGCCCATGGGCACGGTCGCGGTCGGGAAGAACAGCGGCAGATCGACCGCCACCGCGCCGGCCACCGAGAAGTCGAAATCACTCTTCTTCAGCTTGCTGATTTGATAACGGCCACTGCCATCGGATGCAGCGTCCAGGCCAAGATGCGCCTGCAGACTGACTTGTGCGCTACCGTCTATGGCAGAGAGCTTGAGGGCCGGCAGCGCGCCGCCGAAGTCGACACCGATGCTCAGGTCCAGATCATCGCCAACAGCGGCCAGTCCAAGCGTGATGCCGCTGTTGTCGAGCAGATAGATCGTGGGAGAAAAAATATCGCCCAGGTCGACCGTGATGCCCAGATCAAAGCGCGCAAAAGCATCCACGCTCAGGCTGCCGCCGGCGGCCGCGCTGAGTGCTCCGCCGCTGCCCAGCAGGGCCTTCAAGGCGGGGTCTTGGCCGGCCAGATCTTGCAAGTCCAGCGCGAAATTGACGCGCGCATCGGGCAGCAAATGCTTCTCGAACTGGAACTGCACCGTCAAGGCCGAGTCGGCGTAGTTCAGGCTGACGATACGCCCGGCCTCATAGGCGGCGACTTGGTCTCGCGCCAGCTTCAATTGCGCCAGCGGCAATGCGCGTTCGGCGATCACCGTGTTTGCAAGCACCAAATTGCTTGATCCACTGCCCAAGCCTCGGGCGCTCAGATCACTGCGGGCTGCGTCAAGGCTGAGCTTGCTGTCGCGCAGCAAATTCCGGTCAGCCTTGGCTGCCGCCAAGCTATCCGCATTGACCAGCGCAGTGGCAATCGATTCGTCGCTGGCCTCGCCATCAAGACCATGGCTTTCCAAACGACCCAAGGCGGCCAACAAGGCGACGTCGAAGCCGAACACCAGGTCTCGGTCCGCCCTGGCCCGCGCCAGCTCGCTTGTGTTGTCAAAGGCTGTGGCTATTTGCGCGTCGCTGGCGCTCTCGGAAAGACCTCGCGCCGCCAGGTAGTTGCGGGCAAAGTCGCGCGCGTCGGTGTCTGTATTGCTTTGTGCCGCGGCCGTCCTCAAGGACTTGGCAAATGCAATGGTTTCGCTATTGTCGAAAGCGGCGGCAATTTGTGCGTCGCTGCTGTCGCCGGCCAAGCCAAGCAGGCTCAAACGACTCACGCCGGCTTTGTAGCCCAAGTAGCTCGTGCTGCCACGCAAGGCATCACGATCGGCCTGCAAGGCCGTGAACAGCGCTGCGGCCCCGCCGACGGAGGGCAAGAGCGCCTTGGCCAGTTGTTCATCGCTGGACGTGCCGGCCAGCCCCAGCACAGCCATGCGGTCAAAGGCAGCGAGCAGGTCACGCTCGGCCGCCAGCGCGCTGTAAAGCGAATCAGTGGCGGCAAGCGCAAGCGCCAGTTGCTCATCACTGGATTCCCCGCTCAGGCCGAAGGAGACATTGGCCAGCGCTTGCAAGGCGGCCTTGACGCTTGCTTTGGAACCCAGCCCAAGGTTCAAACCGAGCGCCGAAGCCAGCGCGAAGTTGAGGTCCAGCTCCATGGACTGCATATCGGACAAGGCCAGCTGCACCGCCTTGATCGCGCCCTGCATGTCCTTGATCACATCACCGCCGGTCGAGCCCAACAGCTCCAACACCGACTTGTTGATGATGGGCAGCTTGGTGTTGCCGACCGAGCCATTGGTCAGCGCATCCAAAGCCTTGGCGATGCCACTGAGCACCGCGTCCAAGGAGACGCCCTTGCCCTCAATCGACCCACTCAGGCCTTGGCCCTTGACATACTGAGCAATGCTGCCGAAGAAGCCGGCCAGCTTGCTGCCGAGCAGCATCTCGCCGGGGCCAAGCGCGCCAGCGATGCGGCCCGACTCAGGCGCCAGACCATTCACCTGCCCGCGCAAGGCCATGGGCAGATCGACCCGGTAACTGGAGTCTCGGTCAAACGCCGCACCGCCCCAGTCACCGGCCAATACTCCGCCCGGCAGCGTCTGCAAGCCGCCACCGGTAAGCCAGCTCACACCAGCATCCAGCTGAATCGAGCCCTGCTCGACGCCCATGCCCAGCGAGCCCAGACGTACCGCGAGTTGGAATTTCTCCGCCGAGTTCAGGCCCACCCGGGCGGCCAAGCGCGGATCGATCACCGTGAAGTCGCCGTTCTTGTCGAGCCCAAAAGTGAAGCTCAGCGTGACCTTGCCGTCCAAGGTCACCGCCTTTGAAGGCGTCGCACCCGGCATTGCTGCCAAGCCGATTTGCTGGCCCAGGCTGTCATCGCTGAAGTCCAGATTCACGCTCTTGCTGTAAGTCTTGAGCTGAATCGAAGCGCTGATGCTGAAGCCTTCGGCGGAACCCGAAACCGACATACCCGGCAAGGCCAGAATATCGGCGAGGCTGACCTCGGCCTTGGACGCAAACAAGTCCTGCAGCGGTTTGAGCACGGTCGATTGCAGCGCGGCGTCGATTTGACCGGGCGTCAAGCCCCATACATCGCTGAGCGTTTCGCTGACAAAGGGCAGGGCATTGGCGGCCGCAGCAACCTCACTCAGCTTGCCCGCAATGCTGCCTGCGGCCCAGGTCTTGAACTGGCCCAGGCCGGCGATGATTTTGGCCTGATCATTGGCAGCCACGGCCAAGGCCTGGCCACCTGTCGCATGACCCAAGGCGATACCGACGACTTCTGCTGCCGAGATGGAGGTCCGGCTGCCGACGGCCAATTGCTCGCTCATCAAGGCTTCGGCATTGCCCGCATGGGCCAGCCCCAGCGCGTGGCCAATCTCATGCATCAAGACCGACAACAGGTCATAACGGCCAAAAGCCTGGCTGCCCGTTTCGGCGCGCAGCATGCTGCCGGGCCCTGCGATATTGAATTCACTGTCCGAGCCGGGCGTGATGTCAACGAACCAGCCGTTGCCGGCCGCGTCGGCATCGATCTGAATCCGTCCTTTGCCGGTCTGCGCCAGCGCCAAACCGTCCAGATCGGCAATCGTGAACACCAGGCTGTCGAGATAAGCGGCCACCTGCGCGTCGTTGCCACTTGCTGCCAGCCAGCGGCCAACGGCTTCATTGCGCAAGGCAGTGATGTCCGCCTGGCGCAAGGTCGTGACCGGTGTCAGACCCAGCCCGGCCTGTGTCGCCAACACCGGACCGGCCGTCGTGCTCGGAATCGCAGACGCAACCTTGTTGATCCGCTGCTCCCAGCCATCGAAGCTGCCCACCACCGTCAGGCGGTTGAATTTACTGGTGTCGGTCTTGCCGTTCGCGTCCGTGCCAAAGGCCAAAAATACCTTGAAGGTATCGGTCTCGCTGGCCACCATCTCATCCACGGTCACGCCGGCTTTTGCCGTCGTCAACAGATTGTCAAAAGCGGCCTTGAGAGCGGCGTCTGCCTGCACCTGCTTGACCGTGTAGACCCGGGTCGTGACCGCGTTGAAATCAATCCCCAACTCACCGTCCTGGGTCAGCAACAAATCGTCGCCCCAGTTGTTCGCGATCACCACACCGGCGCTGCCGATCAGCAGGTCATTGCCTTTGCCGCCGCCAATCTTCTCAATGTTCTTCAGCGCCGAGACGGCGCTGGTGTGCTGCAGGCCGGAGTCATTGATGAGCAGCGCCACCTGCTCGCCTTTGCCATCAAAAGTAATGGTCCAAGGCGTGCGTGACCTGCCGTCCTTGCCGCCCCCTGTGACGGTCACCGCGACGTCAATATCTTTCAGCGCCTTCTGCAGATCGGCGGCCGTCGCATCAAAGGCCAAGACGGCGCTGGTTTTGCCACCTGCGCTGATGCTGAAGTCACCATCAACTGCGTGGTTGATCAAGGTTTGAACGGCTTGCTCGGTGGCGCTGCCCTTGGCGGTGACCTTGAGTTCGCTCCACGGGTCACTGAAGCTATCCTCGACCGTGAGATCACGCACATTCAAGCTGCCAGGGCCTGTGAATACGATGATCCAAGGGTTTTTTTCCGTGCCTTCGCCGGTCACAGTGACAATGACGGACTCGCCCAAGAAGTCAAAACTCGAGCTCTCCAGCGCGGCCTTGATTTGTTGAGCACTCGCGTTGAATGGCAATGCCACCGAGCGTTTGACAGGTTCAGCGGAGCTGTCCGGGTCACTAAAGTTATCGGTGAGTCCAATCGCGAATTTGAAGGTACCGCCATCCGCGTTGTTCCAAAGCTTGATGGTCTCGTTGACGTTTCGGCCGCCCCGCTCATTGTTCACCACCGCCACGGACCCATTGACCATGGCCTTAGCGTTGATCGTGAAATCGGGTACCGCCACACCATCGGTGTAACGGGTGTCTGGATTGTTGCGCCCAATCCAACCGCCTTTGTCCCTGGCATTGAATTGAATCGACCAAGTACCGTCGGCTTCGTTCTCAACGACGAAACGCAAGCCGGACCAAGCCTGCCCCGGCGCATTGATCAAGGGCAGAATTGCGGCTCTGAATTCCTGAGCGCTGGCGTCATAGGGGATCGCGACGCTCTCTACCCCGCCGAGGCTGAGCTTGAAGCTGCCGCCCAAGCTGCCGGTGGCGGGATCGGCGGGCGAGACCGTGACGGTCTGCTTGGCCAGTGACAGGCGCGCACCGTCTGTTGTCTCCAGCGTGGTCTGGGCGATTTGCAGGCCGGTGTCGGCCGTGACCAGCTGGGGCAAATCCCCCAGGCTCTTGTCAAACTTGATGACCCAGGGCTCAGCAGCCGTGCCCTTGCCTGTGACCTCTACCACCTTGCCTTCGAAGCCTTCCAAGGCCTCCAGGCTGGCTTTAAGGTCGGCTGCACTGGCGTTCCACTGCAGGCCCGCTGTGGCCTGATCACCCAAGTTGATCCTGAAATTCCCGCTCAGTGCGTTGTTCCAGAGCTTTTGCACCTCGCCCACCGCCACTGCGCCTTGCACGCGGGTGCTGATCGACAGGCTGCCACCGCTGAGTTTGGCGGACAGGCTGCTCAGTTCGCCCACCTCGCCGGCATCCAGGAAGTTGATCAACCAGGGATCATCTTTCTTGCCGGTGCCGGTGACCACGGTCGTGCCGGTCGAGAAGGTCTTCAAGGCCTCGCCGAGATCGGCCGCGCTGATATCGAAGGCCAGTTCGGCCGTCTTTTGCGCGCCCAATTGCAGGCTGAATGTTCCGCCCGTTGCGCCGTTCAGCGAGACGACCTGGACCTCATGTTTGGCGGCTTGGCCCTGCTGGGTGGTGTAGAAATAGCTGCGCGAACCGCCGGCCCAGACCCGGCCGCTGTTCATATCGATCGAAGCGGCCTCACTGCCATTGCTGGAAATATAGGTGTCGTCTCCAAGACCGCCATCAATGGTGTCGCTGCCGCCACCGCCGGTAAAGGCGTTGTCGGCGCCACTGCCCTTCAAGTTGTCGTCATAGGCCGTGCCGACCACGTCACCGCCGCCGGCAACACCGGTCTTGTGGCCGGTCAAACTGCCGAAGAAGTCGTTCAAGCCCGGCATCAAGCGATTGCCCAGCACCGATTGCGCCGAGCCAAAGCTCCAGACATGCGGCACCAGATCCCCGAATAGCGTCGCGAACACGCCAGGGGCGCGGGCAAACATATCCCAGTAGCCACCGGCGCCGAAGTCGACCGTCACGCCCTTGTTGCCGCCAGCCGGTGTCACATTGCTGCCTGCGAAGTAGGGGGCATAGTCGAGCACGACGGTGCCGCCCCCAATGCTGCCCTGCAAGCGCGCGCCATTGACAAAGTGGACGGTGTTTTTGCCGCTGCCGCCGACCAAGTTCTCGATGTCGTTGGCGATCACAAAATTGCCGGCCAGATCAAGGTCGATATTGGGATCGATGGACCGCAGATCCGACACCGTCGAGGCGGCCCAGAGCTTGCCGATATTGAGGCCGCCCAACCAGGCCGGCGGCAATTTATTGCCCAGCTGACTGATCACGCCGTCGGTCACAAACACCAGATTGGTGCCCACCTCGATCACGCTGCTGGGTCGGGTAAAGCCACCATCGGCGCCCGCTTTGCCCTCCATCGCCTGGAAGGCGCTGGTGACAAAGCCCAGATTGGCGGTGGTGACTTCTAACACCCAGAAGTCAAGATCCTGGCTGACCCCTGAGAAGTCCAGCGTGTCGTAGAACTCTGGTGCAGACACCCCGCCAATGCTGATGTCCGGCACCTCGATGACCGCAGCGGCACCCCACAAGGTGGTGTCGAATTTATAAGTATCCGAGCCCGTCATGCCGGCCATCACGTGCACACCCAATGCTTGGGTAATGCCGGTGGCTTCGACGACTTTGTTCACAACCGTCGAGAAGATATTGCTGCCTGGTACCTCCGGCAAGATCGAGCTGCCTTCGATGGTGAAGGTGTCGGAGCCGAACTCGATATTCGAGGCATCGAAACTGGGTCGCCCATTGGCCCAGCCCAAGCCGGTATTGAGGTTGCTGCCGATCAACAACTGTGCCCCGGCGCCCACCGTCACATTGTGGATATCCTGCAGGGACGCACTGCTCAGGCCGTCGGCGCGCGGCGCAAGACTGCTGAACTTGTTCTCCAAATTGAAGGTGCCGCCCAGATTGACGAAATTGGCCGTGAGCGGGTTCTGATTGACCAGCTTCAGCGTGTTGACCACCTGTAGCGGCGGCACATCCAGCGTGATCAGGCCACTCAAGGCGGCCACATTGAGCGCGACTTCCTTAGGATTTCTCAGCCCTGATCCGGCCACCAATTGCCCGGTGAACTTGGCATCGTCGGCAAACGAGAAAGTGTTTTGATCCCGCCCACCGAAGACCAGCGTGTTCTCGCCCACATCGCTGAAGACGATTTTGTTGAAGTCCTGGTCACCCGGCATGAAGCTGTCGAGGAAGCTTGCGATCGTGTCGGTGAGCAGGTCGCCCAGCACCGCCTGCATCTTCTCCTTCAGCGTCAAGATGATGGTGTTGGCCGGCTCGCCCGGATCGGGCGGCAAAGCCTTGCCGTTGCGGTCCAGGAAGCGGCCGCGCTCGTCCAGTAAGTCGAAAATCTTGCTCGGGCCAGGCAGATTGGGCAAGATCTTGGCGCTGCGCCATACCGTCAGATTGGTGCCGCCGGCACTGTTCTTGCCGAACTCGAAAGTCAACTCTTTGTCGACAGCGCGGAAGTCCAGCACCAATTGCTTGCCGTTATTGACGGTCGCGCTGGTGTCGATGCGCAGCTCCTGATTGCGGCTCTTGAAGCCGGTCAGAAAATCGGGCTCATTGGCCCCCAGCATATTCAGCAAACCCCAATCGTTGCCGAACACAAAGCGGTTGTCGAGATTGCCGGTGACTATCTCCTGGATGTACTTCAGCCCTTGCTCAAGCGTCGTGACTTCATCCAGCGGCGTGCTGCTACCGGCCTTGACCGTGACCTTGCCGTTTGAGAAATTGACGCCGCTCAGCGCATCCTGCTCGGTGCTGAGCTGATAGCTAGCACCTTTGGCAAACACGCCCGACTGCAAGCTGCCGCCGCTCAGCACATGAGTCATGCCGGTAGCTGTGTCGGCACTGCCGGTCAACGCTGCCCCGGTGGCCAGCGCCGAGAAATCAATGATGTTCTGGTTCGGAGCTGCACCCAAGGAGCCGCTCTGTTTGACCTCAGCAATCTCATCCTTGCCAAAGCCCGGCTTGAACAAATAACGGTCACCGCCGGCGCCACCGATCAGCTTGTCATCACCGGCGGCGCCGTCAAGAATGTCATTGCCGGCCAAACCGCTGATTTCGTTCTTGCCCGTATTGCCGGTCAAGATGTCATTGCCGCTGCGGCCTGCCAAGGCCTCATCTGCAGAGCCAAGCAGTTCTCTGATCTTGGCGCCGCTGACGGTGCGCGTGTCAACTTCGGTCACCGGGCCGTAAACCAGGCTAGCGCTCTTGATGGTGAGCTTGTCCAGCGCCGGTGCCGCCGGCAGGCTCAGCTTTGCAAAGCCGCTGACACCGCCGCTGGCAAGGGTCAAAGCGCTGCTATGGACCCGCAGCCCGCTGTCAGCGCCTAGCCGCAACAGACCAAACACCAGGGGTTGCGCGGCCGTGGCAGCGGGTGCGCCGGCAAGTGGCGAAAATGTGACCTTCCATTGCTGCTTGCCCGCTAACACCGTGGAGGCCACGGCGACAGTCAACTTGCCCTTGATGGACTTGAGCTTGGCCAACTCCGCTTGAATCGTCAGAGCGGTTGTCGCGGGGTTTACATCAAGCGTAATGGCTGCCGTCAGTTCACCGCCATAAGACAGACGCAAACTGCCTTCGGTTTTTTCGTCTAAGGTAATCGTCTGCTGATTGCGGAACTTATGTTGAGCAAGGTCATCGGCCGCCGCTATCTCCACGGCACCGCCGACGATTCGCAGCCCAGCAGAGGCGTCCGCCGGCAGCGTGAGCTTGACATCCGCGTAAGGCTTCAAAAAGCTCAGCACCCAGGGATCGTCGACCGAGCCTGTGCCGATCACCAGCACATTGGGTTCTGCCCCCAATTTGGCCTTCAGTGCTGCAGCCAAGTCCTGCGCCTTGGCATCAAAAGCAATCTCACCCGTCTCGACGAGGGTGGCGCTGCCCTCTTGCAGCGCTAACTTGAAATTGCCGCTCACTGCGTTGCTGTAGAGGCGATAGCTGGTGGCTTGGGGTGCCACGCCGGCTGTCGTTCGGCTCAAAGTGATGGGCGCTTTGAGCAGGTCGGCAGTGGCAGTGTCAAATTCAACCGTTCTGCCGCTCTTGGTATACACCCGCCATGGGTCCAGCGCCGTGCCGCTGCCCGCCACATTGACAATCTCGGCGCCACCATTGCTCAAGGCCTTGAGCGCATCTTCGACATTGTTGGCCGACGCTGTCAGGCTGAGAGCGGTGCTCACTTGCCCACCTGCCCCCCCTAAACGGAGTTTGAAACTGCCGCTGCTGGCGTCGGTCCACAGGCTGGTGACATTGCGGCTGCTGTCCACCAACAGCTTGGTGGTGCCGGCCACGCCGGGCAGGGCCTTTTTCAGACTATGAGCCGGCGTTGCCGTTGTTGCTGCGACGGTGAAATGCGGCAGCGGCGCGGTCCCGCCCACCGGCGTTGCCGCCGCTGCTTTGAAGCTAATCTTCCAAGGGTCGGCCTTCGTCCCCTTGCCGGTGACGGACTGCACATAGGCGTCAACATCGGCGGCAGTGCCCAAGGCCGTCTTGAGCGCGCTGGCCGAGATATTCCAGGCCAGATCGGCGGTACTGCCTGCCGGGCCGAATGAGGTCGAGCCGAGCTTGAAGGTACCTGCGGTGCCCTCATGCCAGATGCTCACCACATCGAGCCCGCCAATGGTGGAGGCCGTGATGGTCGGCGCCGCAGCGGCCATCAACAGACCTTCACCATCCGCCACAATGGCCGGCGGCACTCGCGGATGCTCAAGGTCGAGATTGAACTTGATGGTGAATGGGCCAGTGGCGGAGCCCGCCGTGACCTGAGGTGCCGCGACGAGCGGCAGCTTCAGCGCCGCAAGGGCCGCCTGTATAACGGCGGCACCAGCATCAAAGGCGATAGCTTGGGTCGTGGCGCCACCCATCGCCAGCTTGTAGCTGCCACCCGTAGCGCCGGCCGGCAACTGCAGCGTCCACTCTTCAGCGGTGGCGGCGTTGCCCGTATTCAAAGGCGTCAGCGTCAGTTCGGCCTTGCGTGTGACAGCGACTCCAGTGGCATTGAAACTGGCCACATGGTCTTTGAACTTGGCGTAGTCAAAAACACTCTTGCCACGGCTCGCGTCCAGGGTGCCCGGCAGGAAGGCGCTGGCATCGTCCAGCACATAGGTATTCACCCCCTGCCCGCCGGTCAAGTTCGTGACGTTGTAAACAGTCAGCTTGTGGCTGCCATCGCTGACCACCACCTTGTTCGCAGCGGCTGGGTGCAAGGCATCGGGCCCTGACAGGGTGATGGTGATGGCCGAGGTCATCAAGGCCAGATCCAAGGTGTTGATCGCCTGCGCCGGTCCGTCAATCAACAGGTCCTGCGCCCATGTGTCCTTGACCGCAATTCTGTTGCTGCCCTGACCCAGCAACACGACTTCGATGTTGTCTGCGCTGTCGATCTTGTTCGGGGTTGCTGCTGCATCGCTGACTTCAACCGCACTCGCCCCAACGCTGACCGTCAAGCCTTGAGTAACGGCAGACAAATCCAGCGTGTCCTTGCCCCCCGCTGCGGTTTCGGTGACGGTGTCTTGGCCCCAAGCGTCGGCAAAGACATAACGGTCATCGCCCACGCCTCCGGTCAAGCCATCATTGCCGGCAGCGCCAGTCAGGGTGTCATTACCTGCGCCGCCGGTGATGGTGTCGGCCGCCAAACCGCCGGTCAGTTTGTCATCGCCTTTGCCGCCGCTGAGGGTCGAGGCCGCTGCGGCAAGCCCAACGATCACATCGTCTTTGCCGCCGGCTATCACATGGGCAAACCCGGTGATGCCATCTACTGCGCCGCCGTAGATCATCGAGGCCTTCTTGGCCGCCAGGTCCACTGCTGCTACCGCACCGTAAGCGCTGGAGAAGAATGCGTCCGGGGTGGCGCCGCCCAGATCCAGGGTGTTCACCCCAGCCCCGCCCGTCAATTTGCCCTTCAGAGTCGCGCCTTTTTCAAAGGTGACTCGGTTATTGCCGGCCCCCAGCAAGATGTTCTCGATGCTGGACAGCGTCAACATCGTTGTGGCGGTGGCCGAGCCCTTTCGGACGATCACATCGCCATTTTTCCTGATCGTGATGAAGGCGTTATCGGCGGCCGCCCAACTGGTGAGATCCAAGGTATCGCTGCGGCCAGCCGCCGTCGAACTCTTGATGAATTCGATGCCGGCGATACCGCCGCCGCTCGCGCTCTTGACAGTGTTGGCGGCGGGGGCAGCAGCATCCTTGACTTCAATCTTGAGATCTGCGTCGACCGTAAAAGTCAAAGCGCTGCCAGTGATCCGTGTGAAATCCAGCGTATCGATGCCACCGCTGTCGGTCAGCTTGTCTTGCCCGAATCCGTTGGCGAATCGATAGCTGTCATTACCCAGCTTCCCAAGCAACTCGTCTATTCCAGTGCCGCTGACCAAGGTGTCATTTCTGTCCGAGCCGGTCAATTTGCTGCCGGTGGGATCGGCGGCAATAAGGCCGCCGCTAGAGGGTGCGACTTTGTCAACAAGCAGTCCGGTGTAGTCGGCTTGGCTGCTCAGCGGCGTCAGCCCTTTGGCCTGCACATCCCCGAACACAAACTCCAGATTCCAGTCGCCGCCGCGTGCGGCCGCGCCGGTGTCATTGATCGAGGCCGCCACATCGGCTCGGGTCAGCTGGGCCAGCTTTTGCACGAACTGGCCGCCCGGGTCACCGGCGCCGATGCGACAGCCATAGAGCAGGATGTCGGCATCGTCGGACAGCGCGCGGTCCCAGCTGGCGAGCTGGCTGGCATAGGCGTCGAGCCCGGCGCGGTCCAGATCGGCGGTACCCAGGCCCAGCAAGGCCACCGAGCCATGGCTCAGCAGATGAACGGCGCTGATGGAATGATCGGCCGCTTGGGCGAGGATGTCGGTGATTTGCTGCACACCGTCATCGCCGCTGTCGAGCAGGATGACTTCGGTATTGCCGTCGGCTTGCGTGCCAGGCTTGGCGCCTGGGCCGTAGAGCGAGTCGAGCAGGCCTTGATAGTCTTCCAGACCGTCTTCAACAAACACCAGGACCTTGGGCTGAATCGGCGCTACGGAGGGGTCTGACAGCACAAAGTCATAACTACCAAGTCCCACAGATCCGGGCTGCAAAAAGGCCGCCTGAATCGTGCCGGTCTGCAACTCCAGTTGCCAATCGCCGCCCAAGCGGCTGGCCCCGGTCAGGTCATCGGACGCCGCCACATCGGCGCCGACCAGATCGCCCAGCTTGTGCACGAACTGGATGCCGGCTTCGCCTTCGGCAACGTCGCAGCCGTAAAGCAGCAGATCGGCGCCGGGCGCCATGGCGGAGCGCCAGCCGCGCAGGCGCTCCGCCATGGTGTCGAGGCGCTTGCCGTCCAGCGTGCGGCTGCCCAGGCGCAGCGCGCCGCTGCTGCCGTGGCTGAGCACGTGCACGGCGCTGAGGCCCTGGTAGGCGGCCAGCAATTGGCCGATCTGTTGCACGCCATCCCAGCTGGGGTCCAGCACGACGACCAGCGTGTCAGCCGGAGCGGCGGCCGTTGAGGGCGCGGCACTCACAGGTGCAGCCGTTCCAGCGGACTGCGCCACCGCTTCGGCTGCTTGGGAGGGTGACGCGGCATGCCCGGCGCCGAACAAATCGCTCAGCAGGCTTTGATAGTTAGCCAGCGATGGGTCGACAAAGACGATCTGCTTGGGCGCGGGCTGAGTGGCCACATAGGCCGCCAGCGACAAACGCGCGGCCTCGGTAGAGAACTGGCCCTGGCTCAGCGTGCCGGCGATGATGGGCGCATGCTCTTCCACAAAGCGGTTGCCGCCCTGACCTTGCAGCAGTGCGACCGGGCCGCTGATGTGCAGCTGCGGTGCGGAAGTGTCCAAGCCTGCGGCATCAGCCTCACCGCCGGTCACCGTGAGGCTGCCATCGGCATGGGTGGTGTAGAGCAGGTCTTGACGCAGGGCCGAGAGGTCCAGGGTGTCGGCGCCACGCCCGGCCACGATCTCCAGGCCAGCGGCGGGCAAAGCGCCACTGAAATGGAAGAGGTCGTCCCCGGCGCCGCCGATCAGCTTGGCGACATGGGCGGCGCGGGCTTGGTTGACACCGTCAGAAACGCTGACCGAGCCGTCGACGCCGATCTCAAAGCGCAGCTTGGCGGTGACGGCGGAAAAGTCGAGGGTCAGGCCTTGCCCGCCGGTGTTCTGGTCAAGCTCGGCCTGGCCCCAGCCGTCCACAAAGCGCAGCGGCGCCTGCACCGCATCGGGTCCGGCCTGGAATTGCTGCGCCAAAGAGCCCATCACATGGCCGGCCGCTTCGCCCGCCCCTGCGCCGAATTCCAAGGGCGCCGACAAGGCAAACGCGTCCTGTTGCTGCTGCGGTGGTATCACCGGCAATTCGGCCGACAACAAGACGCGCGGCTCCAGAGCCTCGAACACCGGCTTGCGCCGGGCGGTCTGGGCTGATTTGCTGCGGAACGGGGCCTTCAGGGCCTGCGTTACCGCGCTCACCAGCGTGCGCTTGTTGAAGGGCGTATTGCTCATTGCAAGGCTTCGCTCACCTCACTCAAATGCTGCTCGGACAAAGTGCCTGCGGCCTGCGCCAGCTTGAGCCGGTTCAGCAGGTATTCATAGCGGGCCTGCGCATGGTCGCGCTTGGCGGCGTAGAGGTCTCGCTGAGCATCCAATACCGGCAGCAAGGTGAACAAGCCCGAGCGTTGGCCCTGTTCCTTGGCCCCGAGCGCTCCTTGCTGCGCCAACACGGCCTGGCCCAGCGCCTTGACCAAGGTGGTGCCGCTGACCGTGCTGTCGAAGGCCGCGCGGGCCTGACGCTCGACGGCGCGCCGCTCCTGCTCCAGCTCTTCCTGAGATTTTTGATGCCGCAGCGCCGCTTCCTTGGTGACGGCGGTGGTCAAGCCCCCCTCAAAGATCGGCACCGTCAAACGCACGCCAAACTCGGTGGTGCGCACATTGCTGCCGCCGCCATACAAGGTGCTGCCGCTGTCCTTGAGGTTTTGCGAAACGACCATATTGACGCTGGGGAAATGCCCAGCACGCTGGCGCTCGATTTCTTGACGGGCGATCTCCACGCCTTCGCGGCGCGCTTGCAGGCTGAGGTTTTGCTCGGCCGATATCTGCAACCAGGGCTCCACCTCGGCGGGCTCCGGCAGCGTCAAGGCAAAATCTTCGCGCAAGGTCTGCAACTGTTCGGTCGGCTGACCGGTGATCTCGCGCAAGCCTTGCTTGGCGTCAGCGAGCTTGTTGCGCGCCTCGATCTCACGCGCCACCGTCAAGGCATGGCGGGCGGTTGCGTCGTGCAAATTGGTGATGGTGCCCAAGCCCATCTTGAGCTTTTCTTGCGCCAATTCCAGTGCGCGGGCCACGGCCTCGCGCTCCGCCTTGGCAAAAGCCACCGCGTCATTGGCGGCAAGGACGAGCAAATAAGCGGCCGCCGTTCGCACCATCAGATCTTGCTCGGCCGCGAGCAAAACATAACCCGCTTGTTTGACAGAAGATTTCGCCTGCTCAAAGCGACGCAACACATCCACACGGAACAGCGGTTGCGTGATCGACAGCGTCTGATTGGTGGTGGGGAAGGTGGTCATGCCAGCACCGAAAATCGGGTTCTCGCTGCTGATGATCTTCTGGCGCGTACTGGTGCGCTCCAGGTCAAACTTGGCCGAAGGCAAAAACCCGGCAAATGCTTGATCGGTCAAGGTGCCGACAGCCTGGGTGTTGAACTCCACGGCCTTGTAGCGGGGGTCAGACACACGCGCCGAGCGGTAACTATCGAGCAGGGTTTGAGCGCTGGCGCCACCGGCCAATGCCAGCAATGCCGCGGCCATCATGCCAAGCGGAGCGGTTTTGAGGCCCCTCATTCGCTGCTTGTTCAGACTGCGTGAGCAGTTGGCCACACACTGGCTATGCACCAGGTCCAAAGAATTACGCTTCATCTGTCGATGCCCATGTCATTCTTTTTGTGCGAAGCCTCTCCCAATCAGCCAAAGCCTCACCGTACCCACTCGGGCATTGTATTGACATATGGCAAGGGGAACCGGCACACCCCCTAACTAAAGGGTTAGTACAAACGCCTACCAAGGCCCGAGCGCGTTTTCATCACGGCGTAACAGATCAGCGTGACGCTCGCTTGGAGGGCGGGAGGTGACGGGGGCCAAGACCGCGGTAGGCCGCTCCCGTCTTGACGGCAGCCTCAGCGCCCGTGCGGAAAGGTCGACTTCACAGTCGGCTTCTTGACGCCCTTGCCTTGCGCGACCCAGAGCTTATAGGCAGGCGAAGTCAGTTCACGTTTCATCAACTGCATCAGCTCGCCTTCGCTGATAGCGTGCTCTTGCAGCACCTTGTTATAAGGCGGTTTGTCCTCAAACGCGGTGGCGATCACGCGCTTGATTTGATCGGGGCTAAGACGGGGAATTGGTTTGGCCATAGCTGCTATTGTCGGTCAGTCGAGCCGACGGGCTCAAGCCCCGTCAAAGTCCAGCAGGCTGAACAGCGGCAACCCCGCCGCGCGCAGCTTGGCCGAGCCACCCAGCTCGGGCAGATCAACGATGGCACCACATTCGATCAGTTCCGCGCCCAGGCGCTGCAACAGCCGCGCTCCGGCCAGCATGGTGCCGCCGGTGGCGACCAGATCGTCAATCAGCACGATGCGCTCGCCCGGCTTGACGGCATCGGCGTGAATCTCCACCGTGGCGCTGCCATATTCCAGCTCATAACTCTCCGCCACCGTGGTGAAAGGCAGCTTGCCTTTTTTGCGGATCGGGATGAAGCCCACCCCCAGCTCATAGGCCAAGACCGAGCCGATGATGAAACCGCGCGCGTCCAGGCCGGCAATCGCGGTGGGCCGCTCATCGAAATAGCGGTGCACAAACTGGTCGATCAAGACCCGGAACACGCGCGGGTTGGACAGCAGCGGCGTGATGTCACGGAACTGCACGCCGGCGACGGGCCAGTCGGGCACGGTACGGATATGGCTGCGGATGTAATCGGCCGCGCTGAGATGGGTCATGGCTGGCTCAAGAGTGGTCGCTCAAGCGAGCGATGGTACGCCCAGCCGCGCGGGTTCAGGCGGCCAATTCGCTGCTGACGATGCGCGCACGGCCCGCTTGCTTGGCCGCGTACAGCGCCGCATCGGCACGCTCGACCAGGCTCACCGCGACGCCCTGTGCATCGGCAACACTGGCCGCCACGCCCAGACTCAGGCTGAGCCGGCGGCGCAGCGGCGACGCATCATGCTCGATGGCGGCGAGCCGGATGCTGTCCAGGCAGCGCTGCGCCACCACCATGGCGCCGGACAAGTCGCAGTCAGCCAGCAGCAAAACAAACTCTTCGCCGCCATAACGGCAGACCGCCTCGCCACTGCGCCCGGCGCAGGCGCGCAAGAGCTCGGCCACCCGGATCAGGCAATCGTCCCCAGCCACATGGCCGTAGCGGTCGTTGTAAAGCTTGAAGTGATCGATATCGACCATGATGCAAGCCATAGAGTGCCCATGCCGCACGCTGCGCTGCCATTCCTGTTGCAACAGCTGGTCAAAGTAACGCCGATTGCCCACGCCGGTCAGGCCATCGGTGACCGATTGTTTGGCCAGTTGCGCATTGGCTTCTTGCAGCGCCACCTCCTGGCGTTTGCGCTCGCTCAGGTCGGTGATGATGCAGACAAAGCGGTGCGTGGTACTGGTCTTGACCTCGGCCACGCTCAAAAGCAGGGTCAACTCTTGCCCATCGCGACGCCGAGCGGTCAATTCCTGCGAGCCACCGACCAAGGACTCCAGACTCAGGCGCGCCCCCATCCAGATGCCGAACAGCAGATCAATATGGCTGCCCTTCAGCTCATTCGCCTCGAAACCGAACAGCGCCTCTGCCGCCGGGTTCAAGGCCAGCACATGCCCCTCGGTATCCAGCGTCAGCACGCCATTCGGCGTGGTCAACACAAAGGCCTGCAAATGGGCCTTGCTGGCCGCCAGGCGCTGCTGCTCATGGACAAGATCGCTGACGTCCATACGCACGCCGATCACGCCGCCGGCGCGGGTGTGGCGCTCATGCACGCGCACCCAGCGGTCTTCGTGCAAGTTCTGCAGCAGGGGCTCGGTCGGGTTAAAACGAGCCTTGGCGCGGGCGGCCATGCGCTGCGCCAGCCATTCCTCTTCACAGCCCTTGGCGGCGGGCACACCGCCCAAGGCGATCGAGGTCCGAACCAGATCCTCAAAGCGCGCGCCGCGTTTGAAGTCGGCCTCCATATGCGGGTAGATCTCGACTAAATGGCGGTTGAAGGCAACCAAACGGTCGTTCTCATCAAAGATTTCAACGCTGGCCGGCAATGCTTCGATCGCTTCTTCCAGCGTGCGCTTGGCGTCGGCGGTTTCCTGCCAGGCATGGCGCAGCACCAGCGCTCCGAGCACCAGGGTCAGGCCGGCAAACCCCAGGGCGATGGACGCCAAACCAGGCGCCCTGGCCGGCCCCAGCCAAAACGCCGCGCCCAGCAAGCCCAGGGCCATGAGGGCCGCCAAGCCTAGCAAGCAGCGTTTGAAAAATGGCGTCAGTCGGGGCATGGGCCGGCAGCCTAAAGCAGCCCCGCGCCGCTGGCTATGACCCCCAAAGGAGGGAAGTACTAACCCTTAGCTACCACGGGTCACCGGCATATGGACTTCGCCCGGCGACGCTCTGTAGCGAGCCAGTTCCAGCTTGGCGAGCGAGTTACGGTGTACTTCATCGGGACCATCGGCCAGGCGCAGGGTGCGCTGATGCGCCCACATCATGGCCAGCGGCGTGTCGTCGCTGACACCCATGCCGCCGTAAACCTGTATGGCCCAATCGATCACCTTCAAGGCCATATTCGGGGCGACGATCTTGATCATCGCAATCTCGGCCTTGGCGCCCTTGTTGCCGACGGTGTCCATCATGTAGGCGGCCTTCAGCGTCAGCAGGCGCGCCTGCTCGATGCTGCAGCGCGCCTCGGCGATGCGCTCCTGAGTGACGGTCTGCTGGGCGATGGTCTTGCCAAAGGCGACCCGCGCAATCGCGCGCTCACACATCAGCTGCAGCGCCCGCTCGGCCGCGCCAATGCTGCGCATGCAGTGATGAATACGACCGGGGCCCAAGCGGCCTTGGGCAATTTCGAAGCCGCGCCCTTCGCCCAACAAGATATTGCTGGCCGGCACCCGCACATTCGTCAGCCGCACCTCCATATGGCCATGCGGCGCGTCGTCATAGCCGAACACGCTGAGCGGCCGCAACACCGTGACGCCGGGCGTATTGGCCGGCACCAAGACCATCGCCTGCTGTTCATGCCGGCCGGCCTCAGGGTTGGTCTTGCCCATCACGATATAGACCGCGCAGCGCGGATCACCGGCGCCGGACGACCACCATTTGGTCCCGTTGATCACATAGTCATCACCATCGCGCTCAATCCGGCATTGGATATTGGTCGCGTCGCTGGACGCAACCTCGGGCTCGGTCATCAGGAAAGCCGAGCGCATCTCGCCACGCAGCAGCGGCTCCAACCAAGCAGTTTTGTGCGCCTCGCTGCCGTAGCGCTCGATGGTTTCCATATTGCCGGTGTCCGGCGCCGAGCAGTTGAAGACCTCGGGCGCCCAGGAGACCCGCCCCATAATTTCGCACAGCGGCGCGTATTCGAGGTTGGACAGCCCCTCGGGCGCGCGGCTGGACTTGGGCAAGAACAGATTCCACAGCCCGGCGGCACGCGCCAGCGGCTTGAGCTCTTCAATCAGCGCGGTCGGAATCCAAGCATTGCCGGCGCGCCGATTCGCCTCGACCTCGGCAAAAAAGCGCCGCTCATTCGGGTAGATATGCGCATCAAAAAAGGCCAGCAAGCGCGCTTGCAACTCTTGCACCTTGGGGCTGTAGTCGAAGTTCATCATCAAGAATCCTGATTTAAGCGGCAGAGCCCGAGTTTGGCCCCCTTATGGGCAACAGACTGTCGCCGAGGCGGCAAGCCTTGGCAAAATGATCAGCCCCGCCCAAGACAGGTGTAGCCCGCGTCTGTTACCGTGCGCGGCTAAATAGAAAAATGCTGTTGTTGAATTGGACGGAAAACGGATGAGCGAATACACACCAGGCGTTGGTCAAAGCCACGCACGCGCCATCGCTACGGCCGACTCGCTGAAGGGCATTCGCCGCGGCATCGAGAAAGAAAGCCTGCGCGCCCGGCCCAACGGTCAGCTAGCACTCACCCCGCACCCGGCCGCCCTCGGCGCGGCACTGACCCACCCGCACATCACGACCGACTACAGCGAGTCGCAGCTTGAATTGATCACCGGCGTCCACGGCGATGTGGAGGCCTGCCTGGCCGAGCTGACCGAGGTGCATCAAGGTGTGTACAAGGTGATGCAGGAGTTGGGCTGTTGCGCACAGGCGCAGGAAGAAGAGCGGCTCTGGGTCGGCTCGATGCCTTGCGAGCTGCCGACCGACGAGACGATTCCGCTGGGGCGCTACGGCAAGTCCAATGTCGGACGCTCCAAAAGCATTTACCGCATGGGCTTGGGCCAGCGCTATGGCCGGCGCATGCAAACCATTTCTGGCATTCACTACAACTGGTCAATGCCCGGCGTGACCAGCGAGCAGTACTTCGCGCTGATCCGCAACTTCCGCCGCCATTCCTTTTTACTGCTCTATCTCTTTGGCGCCTCGCCGGCGCTGAGTTCGAGTTTTGTCGAAGGGCGCGAACACCGGCTGCAGCGGTTTGGCGAGCACAGCCTTTACCTGCCTTACGCGACCTCGCTGCGCATGGGACGCCTGGGCTATCAAAGCGACGCACAATCGGCGCTGGCCGTCAGCTATAACTGCCTCAACAGTTATGCCGACTCACTGCAGGAAGCATTGACCCGGCCTTACCCGCCCTATGCGGCAATCGGCGTGCGCAACCCCGGCGGTGACTACAACCAGCTCAGCACCAGCCTGCTGCAGATCGAGAACGAGTTCTACGGCACCATCCGCCCCAAGCGCGTCGTGCGCAGTGGGGAGCGCCCGCTGCATGCCTTGCGAGAGCGCGGTGTCGAGTATGTAGAAGTGCGCTGCATGGACCTCGACCCCTTTATGCCGGTCGGCATCAACGCACAGACCGCGCGCTTTCTGGACGTCTTTTTGCTGCATTGCCTGAGCAGCGAGAGCCCGGCCGACACCGTGGCGGAGATCACCGCTTTAGGCGAGAACCAACACTTGGTGGCCGAGCGCGGCCGCGAGCCGGGCCTGCGCCTGCTTGACGCGTCGGCTCCCGGCGGAAGCCGCTTGATGGGCGAATGGGGTGCCGAGCTGCTTGATCAATGCGCGCCTTTTGCCGCGCTGCTGGACCAGGCCCAGGGCGGCCAAGCCCATGCCGAGGCACTCGCCGCCGCCCGCCGCACGCTGGCCGAGCCCGACAGCACGCCGTCGGCGCGCGTCTTGCGGGCGATGGCGGAGAAGTTCGACAACCGCTATGTCGACTTCATTCGCCACCAGTCCGAACAAACCCGCCAGTTGCTGCTGGGCCTGCCCTATAGCGAAGCGATGGCGCAGAAGTTTGCCGCCGAGGCGCGCGACTCTGTGGCCGCGCAGCAAGCGATCGAGGCCGCCGATCTGCTGCCCTTTGACGCCTATCTGCAGCAGTACATGGCCGCCGAGCAGATTCGGGTTTAGGGAAGCGGCAGCAGCCACACAGCGAAGCTGTTTTACTTCGCTGCGACCTTGGCGTTCACTTCGTCCATGCCTCGACGCAGAGCACCGGCCCAGATGGTGATCGCATGCTGGGCATCGGCCATATTGGTCTGCCGGTTGGTCCAAGTCAACTGGCCGGAGAAGCGACCGTTGCGGCCATCGACGGCTCTCGCCAAGACTTGACCGGTGACCGAGTCGCGCACTTCCAGCACCACGGTCATATGGCCGGAGTCGGTGGTGTAGACCCGCGAACGGCCGACCGAGGTGTCGCCCGGCGCGCTGATGAAGAGATTGACGATGGCCGGCGTCACACGCAAGGTTTCGGGGCCGGCCACATCCACCAGGGTGTAGCCGCCACGTGCCAACTCAGCGCGGAAGGTTTCATGAAACAGGCCGGCCAGGCGCTCTTTGATGGCCGCGAGGTCATCGGCGTTGAGACGACCGGACAAGCTGCGACGGCCCTGATTGGGATCGAAGTTAGGCGCGAAGCTGATCTGGACCGGGTCCAGCATCACGCTGCGAAAGGACGTCAGCTCGGCATCCGGGCGCACAAAGACGGCGTCGATCCGGCTATCCGGGCGGCGCACCAGGCCATCCCATTCCTGTATGCCGCTGTTGCCGGTGCTGGCGCATCCCGCCAACAAGGCCACACATACGGCGGACAAAACAGCGATCAGGGGACGTTTGCGGCTCATAGGAGTTCCTCGTTGAAGTGATGACATTCAGGCCGCGAAAGTCTAACGCAGCGGTGAATTTTCGACGCTGTTGGCGGAACTGGTGTCAACCCTAATCCCGATCGCCGACGCATGTAGCCGCAGCCTCAGAATCGGTGAGCGGAACACCTGCCGGAAACCCTCTGTCGCTGCCACGCGCAGCGCCCTACCATCGCGGCGCGACCCATCTCTCAAGCCCAGAAGAACGCCAAGGAAACGCCCTCATGCATCTCCATCCCGCAGCAGCTTTCACAGTTTGGCATCGTGCGATGAAATCTTGTCTGCACCGTCTTGGGTGTTTTGCGCTGCTCTCCCTCACGCTCTGGGCATACACCGGCCTCGTACACGCTGCGCCCGACGCCGCCAAGAGCACGCCTGTTTTTTCCATCAAGCAGGTCGAGCCCGGCTGGCAACACAGCCTGCCACGCGAAGCCGAGGCGGCGACACAAGCCTATTTGGACCGCCTGCCGCCCGAGACGGTGGCGCGCTCCAACGCCTATTTCGAGGGCGGCTATTGGTTGCAGCTGTGGAATTTTTTGCTCGGCCTCGTTGTTGCGGGCCTGATGCTGCGCGGGCGCGCCTCGGCGCGTGTGCGCGACTGGGCCCACCGAGTCGGCCGCAAAGCTTTTGCGCGCGATGCCATTTACGGCGCCGTCTATATGTTGGCGGTCTGGGGTCTGACCCTGCCGCTGACGATTTACCAGAGCTTTGTGCGTGAACATGCTTACGGCATGGCCACTCAGACCTTAGGCCCCTGGTTCGGCGAGCAACTGATAGGTTTGGCCGTCAGCATGCTGCTGGGCGGCGTGGTCATCGCGACGCTTTATGCGGTGATTCGCCGCGCCGGCGAGCGCTGGTGGCTGTGGGGCACGCTCACTGCCACCGGCCTGCTGGCCCTCATGCTACTGCTCGGGCCTGTCCTGATCGAGCCGCTATTCAACACCTACAAGCCGGTCGAAAACGGCGCCATCAGGACGGCCGTGCTGACCATGGCCCACGCCAATAGCGTGCCGGCCGACAATATTTATGAGTTCGATGCCTCACGCCAGACCACCCGCGTCAGCGCCAACGTGGCCGGCCTGTTTGGCAGCGCGGCGGTGCGCCTGAATGACAACCTGTTGCGGCGCAGCTCGGAGGCCGAGATCCGCGCGGTCATGGGCCATGAGTTGGGGCATTACGTGCTCAACCATGTGCTCAAGTCCTTGGCGGAAATAACGCTGCTGCTGCTCGCCGGCTTTTTGTTCACTCAATGGGCGATGAACAAGGTCCTGGCGCGCCACGGCGGTCGCTGGGGCCTGGGCGGGGTCAGTGATGTGGCCAGCTTGCCGCTCTTGGTGGCGCTGCTGTCGGTATTCATGTTTCTAGGCACGCCGCTGATCAACAGCATGAGCCGCAGCGCCGAGATGGAAGCCGACTATTTCGGCCTCAACCTGGCGCGCGAACCGCACGGCATGTCCGAGGTGCTGCTCAAGCTGGCGGAGTACCGCAAGCCCGATCCGGGCCCGCTGGAAGAAATCATCTTCTTCGACCACCCCAGCGCCCGCACCCGCATCCTGGCCGCCATGCGCTGGCGGGAAGCGATGGGCACGCCCTGATTAAAGCAATTCAATCCCGAAGCGACGCATCAGCAACGCAAAAGCAGCGAAACACAGCACCGTGAAGACAATGCTGAGGCCCAAGCTGGGCCAAAAGCCCAGGCGTGGCAGCAAGCAGGGGAAAAGCAGAAACATCGGCAGCGTCGGGATCACATACCAAAAGGTGTAGCGCGCATGGTTGGCGATCTTCTCGATCGGCTGCTTCTCCAGTTGCAGCCAGATCAGCGCCAGCAGCGTGATCAGCGGCAGCGCGGCGACCAAGCCGCCGAGCTTGTCGCTGCGTTTGGCGAACTCCGACACCGCCACCACCGCCGCAGCGCTGAGCAGGTATTTGATGATCAGCCAGCCCATCGTGCTGCTCTCCTGCCTAGCTCGGTGCGCGCAAGGTGTAAAACACCTCGACAGCATCTTTCATTTCGCCGCGCGTCCAGCCTTGAGCGAGATAAAAGCGGTCGGCGCGGGTATTGGCCGCCGTGCCCAGCGTCACCGTTTGATGCCCTTGGCTGAACAACCATTCGGTCGCCAGTTTCAGCAAGGGCGCTCCGGCTCCCAGGCCCTCCTTTTCGGGATGGACGAACAAGGCCCAGATTGAGCCATCGGCCATTTCGGCATAAGAAAAGCCGATGATTTCGCCGTCCTGCTCGCAGACCCAACCGCGCCCGAGCCGCTCCAGATAGTCCTCGTACATCTGCGTCGTCACCCGCGCCGGGTTGTTCAAGACGTTTTCGCGCACGGCCAGACGTATCGCTGACATGGCGGGGATGTCGGCCCGAACGGCGGGACGAAAATTCAACTTGTGGTTATTCATCTCTGGATTTTTACTCATTGTTTTTGGGCCTTCTCCAACATCAAGCGCTGCACCATGCGCACCGGGGCGCTGCCATGGCTCAGGAATTCCTCATGGAAGGCCTTGAGCTTGAAGTCTTTGCCCTGCTTGGCCTTGAGCTGCTCGCGCAAGGCCAGGATTTCAGAAAAGCCGGTGAAATAACTGCTCAGCTGCGTGGAGCTGACCTGGGCACGATGCCATTTTTCGGCCGCCTCGGTATTGGACTGGAAAGCCTCGCGCTGCAAGAGATTCATCGCCTCGGCCTCGCTCATGCCCAGCACATGCACGCTGTAGTCGAGGATGGCGTTGGAGACCACGCGTAAATTCCACTTGGCATACATCAGACCCATCTCCGCGCTGGGCTTGCCGTTCACCGAGCCCCAGCCGCTTTCCATCATCATGCGCTCGGCATAGACCGCCCAGCCCTCGACCATGGCGCCGTTGCCAAACAGCGCCTTGACCTTGGAAGGCGATTTGTTGGAGTACAGCAGCTGCACATAATGGCCCGGCACCGCCTCATGGATGTTCAAGACCTGCAGCACCCAATGGTTGTATTCGCGCAGAAACGATTCGGCCTGCTCGGGCGTGTATTTGTCCAGCGGGTCAACGTTGTAATAGGTGACGCCCTTGGGGTCCATCAAGCCCGGTGCGCTGATCGAAGCGCCGGCCACGCCGCGCATATAGCTGGGCGTCTCGCGCACGACCAGGGGCCGGCTCGGGTCCAGCGTCAGCAAATCATGCTCGACCACCCATTTCTCCAGCGCCGGAATTTGCGCCTTGATGTCCTCGACAAAGCGCTCCGGCGCGACATGACGGCTCGACAGCTTGTCGATGACCCTAGCGATCTTGTCCAGACGGTCGGCGGGCACGGCCTCATTGGCAAACAGCTGCGGCCACAGCTCATCGGCATAGCCGCTCATGCGCTGCAGCAGTGTTTCCTTCTCGGCCAGGGCGCGCTGGAACAGCGTCGGCGCGTCAACGCTGGCCTGGATTTCATAGTCGAACTTCTGTTCAAACAAGGCTTTGCCCAGGCGGAAAGAGCGCCCGCTGCCATCGGCCTGCTGTTTTTTCTCGATCTGCTCCAGGGCGGCGATATAGGCCTCTACAGCCCGCTGCGCTTTGGCGTTATGGCCAGCCATTTCCGCCGCCGCGGCGGGCTTGAGAGCCGCCTCCTTGATCGCCTTGGGGATGTCCTCACGAAACAGACTCAGCGCACCGCTGTTCTGCTCGATCGCCAGTCGCAAATGCACGGGGCTGGGTTCATGCAGATTGGCCAGCGCCGCCTTGTAATAGGCCGGCACCTGGCGCAGGCGCTGGTCTATCAATTGAAGGCGCTTGGGCAGCGGCGCAAAGTCGGGCTTGTTGAGCAGCTGGGCAAAGGGGTCGGCGACGTTGTACTCGCTGGCATCCCAGCGCTCGCTGCGCAACTCGGTCAGACTCCAGCGCAGAGCCCGCAGATGGTTGTCCAGCAGCAGCAGATCGCCGGCCTGGGCCGGTGTCAAACCCGGGGCCGCAGCCACGCGCGCCAGGCGTGTGAGCCATTGCTCGGCAAACTTGAGCTGCTGCTGGCGGCGCGCCTCGGTCGGCGCGGGCAGCCGGGCCGCCTCGGCATAGCGACCGGCCGCGACGGCCGCGTCAGGAAACATGGCCCAATAGGCCGCCAAAAAGGCATCGACCTCGGCGTCGAAATTCATGGCCGCAGCCTTGGCCTGCGCTGCGGCTGGCGGCTGGGCTTGGCCCTCCAAGGCGAGCGCCGACTGCGCTGGGCTCCCGAGAGCCAGGATCAAAAGTGCGGCGGCCGCGGCCTTCGAGTGTGAGCTAGGGTGGCGTTTCATATGATGCTGGCTTGAGGCCCAAGATGCGGAAAGCTTCCGAAAGGCGCCGATGCTAGCTCAGCCGCGCTTCCCCGCCTCAAGTACGAAAGCTCGGATCCAGCCGCTCGGCTTTGCGCAACAAGGACGGCCAGACAAAGCTGCCGCCCAATCCACCCGTCTGCACCTTGAAGGCCTGGGCCGTTCCGGCGACGATTTGCGGGTCCACCAGGGTCAGCTCGGTCCCGCCGGACTGCGCGCCAATCTGGATCTGACAGGCGCTCTCAAAGGTATACATAGCCAAGAAGGCATCGGCGACCGTGCGGCCTACCGTCAGCAAGCCGTGGTTGCGCAGTACCAGGAAGTTGGCCCGCCCCAGATCGGCCTGCAGACTAGGCTTCTCTTCCGGCCTAAAGGCCACGCCCTGGTAGTCGTGATAAGCCAGCGAGGCCAGCACAAAGGTCGACTGCTGGCTGATGGGCAAGATGCCTGCCGCCTGCGCACTGACAGCCACGCCGGCGCGGGTATGCGTGTGCAACACGCATTGCACATCCTCGCGCGCCTCATGCACCGCGCTGTGGATGACAAAGCCCGCCGGGTTGACCGGGAAGGGGCTGTCGATGACCTTGTTGCAGCCCTCATCCACTTTGACCAGGCTAGAGGCGGTGATCTCGTCGAACATCAAGCCGTAGGGATTGATCAAGAAGTGATGCTCCGGGCCGGGCAGGCGCGCGCTGATGTGGGTGAAGACCAAATCGCTCCAACCGTAATGCGCCACCAAGCGGTAGCAAGCCGCCAAGTCACAGCGCAGCTGCCACTCTTGTTCGCTGACCTTGGCTCTGATCGAGGGGATGTTCATCTGTGGTCTCCACAAGGCTTTTGTACCTCGGCGATTGTGCGCGGATCAGCAGCGCTTCGAGGCCGAGTTTTCGCCTTGCCGGGATAATGCCGATTCCATGGCCGATTCTTTGCAATGACTGGATCCTTTTCCTCCACCGCAGCTGCCTGCGCTCTCACCTGCGCTGCTTGTGCCTGTTTGCTGACCGGCTGCGGCATCAGTGCGCCGTTCACGACCAAGGGCGACAAGCCGGCCCATTCGCAGGTCTACCAAAACGAGAACTTCCACGCGGATGAAACCTTCTCGCGCCTGTTTGATAGCCGCGTCGAGGAAACCTGCGAGGCCGCCCGCCGGGCTTTGCTCAGCCAAGGCTATCTGATCACCGACACGCCGAAGGGCCGCATCACCGGCCGCAAGCACTTTCAGCCCGAGGGCGATGTGCATGTGGAGATCAGCTTCAATGTGGTCTGCGTGCCGGACGGCCAGGGCGACGCGCTGACCACCGCCTTTGTATCCGCCCAACAAGACCGTTACTCGCTGAAGAAGACGCCCAACTCATCCAGCATCGGCGTCAGCGCGATCGGCTCGATCTCGCTGCCGCTGTCGTCCTCGGATGATTCGCTGGTCAAGGTGGCGTCGGAGACGATACCTGCCGGTGCTTTCTATGACCGCTTCTTTGCGCTGATGCAGCGCCAGCTGGGCGACCGAGCGGCGGACAAATAGGGGCTCAAGGCCCCAAGCCATCGACCACGGCTGCCACTTGCTGCGCCCACCGAGCGGCAACGCTGGGCGGCAATGGCGAAGCTGCCGCCCAGCCAGGGTGGGCGCGGGCCACGCCGAAGGCCGCCAGCAGCGCGGCTGCCTGCTCGGCGCTGAAGGACAGCTCGACCTTGACTTGCAAGACTTCCAGCGCCGCGTGGCCGCGCCGCTCCAAGGCCTGCAACAGGGTCAGGCCTTGCGCAGCCAGCAGCAGCAGCGCCTGATCCTCCAAGCTCAGCTCGACGATACCGCGTAGTTTCTGGCTCAGGCTGCGGCCCACCGCACCAAAGCCTTGCGAGGCCACACCGCCCAGCGCAGCGCCCACCGTGGCAGCCGCACCCAGGGACAGACCGGCCAGGGCCACGTCCAGCCCCAAGCCGAGCGCACCGCCAATGGCTGCACCCGCGCCCAGCTGCTTGCCCGCCGTCTTCAAGACCTCGGGGTTGAAGAGCTCGGACTCCCAGCGCCCGCTCAGGGCCGGCAGCTCGGCGGCCTCGGCGCTGCCCAGACCGAAGCCATGGAGGCCCAGCAACTGATTCTGGGCCGCGCGGCTGCGCGCCAGGATCTGCGCCTGAAAAGCCGCAACGCAGGCTGCTTTTTGACCCGCGTCTGCCAGGCTGGCCTTAGAGACAGGCTGGCGATAGGCGGCCAGGCTCAGCAGCAGCTCGGCCAGCACCTGCAGGCTGGCCGCGCGGCGCGCACTCGCCTCACGCAGCAAGTGCTCGGCGACCTTGTTCAGCGCCTCGCGCCGCTGGGGCAGCAAGGCGCCGAGATCGGCATACAAATGCTGTTCGGCGCCGACAAAAGGCGCCACCGCATCGAAGTGCAGGCAGGCATGCAGGCCATGCGAGGCCAGCAGGCGGCGCCAGGCCGGCTCTTGCGCCTCGGCATGGCGAACGAAGTTCAGCACCGGCATCAGCGGCCGGGCGCACAACATCAAGAGCTCGATCTCGCTGGCGAATTTGGGCAGCGGCAGCTCGCGGGTGTCTATCACCAGCAGTGCGGCATCGGCTTCAAGCAAGCAGCGCAAAACCTTGGCCTCTTGCTCGAACTCGTCCTTGGCCGCCGGGCCGCGCAAAAAGGCCTGCAAACGCTGTTCATGGCTCAGGCCGGCGTCCATCTGCTGCACATAGTCGAGCAGGGCGGGCGCGTCTTCGAGCCCCGGCGTGTCCAGAAAGCGCAATGCATCGCGGCCATCCACTCGCAAGGCCAATGCATCAACCTGGCGGGTGGTGCCGGGCCGGTTGGAGACCTCGCCAAAGTCGGCGCGGCGCGTCAGGGTCCGCAGCAAAGACGTCTTACCGGCGTTGGTATGGCCTACCAAGGCCAGGCTGATGGGCTTAGCCATGCGTCTGCACTCCTGCTGAGTTAGCTGAGGCTAGGTTTGCCCAGGCAGCGGCTGCCGCGCAGTCGGCAAAGACTGCCTGCAGGGGCAGCGGTGCCAGCCAATCGCGCCAGCGCTGTGCCGAGGCCTCATTCCCTAGCGCGCCGGCGAGTAGCACCGCCGTGGCGCCGGCCTGCGCGGCGGCCGCACGCAAAAAGCGCTCGGTGGCGCGGTCGGGGCTGGCGCCTGCGTTGCACACCAGCAGCAGCCGCGCGGGAGCGAGCTGATGCAGGCTGTCCAACAAAGCGCGCTTATCGGCCACGCTACCGTCACTGCGGGCGCTCAGCAGCGGCGTCGGCGCACTGCTCGCCAGTGGTGGCCAGGCCAACGTGTCGGGCAGCTCGAAGCCGATCATGGCCAGGCCAGGTCGGAACCCCCCCTCGGAGTGCGCTGCGCCCGCCACCGCCACCGCTGCGGCTGACCCTGCACCAGCCGCAAGTGACTCGGCGTCCAGCAGCTGCACCGCTTGCATGGCCTCGAAGCGCTCGATCAAGCGCCGAACATAAGGGTCACTCGCGTCTTGCAACTGCAGGCCGGCCAAAAGCTGCCCGCTGCGCAAGCCGCTGAGCAGCACCAGCAGCAAACGCAGGCCGAGGCCGTAGACCAAGGTGCAGCCGAGCAACCAGATCGCCCAGGCACGGTGGTCCCCATTGCCCTCAAGCAAATGGTCGACCGCCGGGGTAGCGAAGCCAAACAAAGCCGGTAAACGGCCTGTTGCCTGAGCAAAACGGGCAAAGGTCTCGCCGTCAAGAATGGTGGTTTCCCAGGTCAGCTGATAGGCCAAAAACGAGAAGGCGAATAGCAGGCCCAGCAAGGTCAGCACAAAAGCCAGCGCCCAGATCAGATGCGTCATCAAGCCGAACAACCAGACCGTCAGCCCGCGCGAACGCGCCAAGACGTCCAGCGTGGCTTGCAAAAGCAGGCGGCTGCTGGGCTGACCCAGCAGCGGCAAGCGCGTGCTCAAGGCCAATAAACGCTTGAGCAAGCCGCCCCCTGTGCCGCCAGTCAACAAGGCCAGCAGCCACAGCGCGAGACTGAAGAAATGCGGGCCAAGCACGGCGACCAGCGCCGCCATCGCGTTGATGCGCCTGTCATGCCCGACGACGCTGAGCACCAGGCCATAAGACAGCAGGCCGACCAAAAGTGTCGCCAGCAGGCCCACGACGATCAGGCGCTCGCGCGCACTGGCCATTTCCTTGTCGAGGCCCAGCTGAGGGGCCAGGCGCGCGGCCCGCTCCAAGAGCCGCTCCGGATAGCCGGCATGGGCGGCGTGGGCGTCACGCATCGCCTGCACGTCATCCAGCGGCTGCTGGGTTTGCTCGGCGATGCGCACGGCCTGGAACTGGATCAAGCGCGCCAGCCGCCCCATGGGCTGAGCGGGCGGCGTCAAACTTGCTGCGGCTGCGGCGTCTTTAGGCAAACTCAAACATCACTCCCCATATGAAGCACTTGAACCGGGCGAACCGAGCAAACCTGTTGGCCCGGGCCTCAGCGCGGCAGTGTAGGTTCTGGCTCTTGCGCCTGTACCGGCGGCTGCGCGATCCAGCCCTTGTCGCCTTGCTGCAGCGCCATTTCGCGTTCCTGGGCAAACTGCTCCTCCAACTGCTGGCGGCCTTGTTTGGTCATGGCGATCAGCTGGGCCTGGTCGTGATGGTGCGGGTAAAGCTCCTCCAGCTGCGCCACATTGTGGCGACGAAAGCGCTGCGCCGAATCTCGCGCATCGGCGGGCGACAAACCCATCAACTCCAGCACCGAGCTGGCACTCGCCAAGGCTGCATCCAGCGTTTCACGTTCGATCAAGCTAACGCCCAGGTCGCGCAGGCCGTAGTAATGCTGCACATTGCGGGCACGTGCGACGATTTGCAGCTGCGGGAAATGTTCGCGCGCCAGCGCCGCCAGCTGCAGGCTCTGCGCCACATCATCGATGGCCAGCACCAGCACGCGGGCCTTGGCCGCGCCGGCGGTGCGCAGCAGGTCCAGCCTGGTCGCGTCGCCATAAAAGGGCTGCCAGCCGAACTTGCGCACCGTCTCTATCATCTCGCTGTCATGCTCTAGCACGGTGGCGGGCAGGCCCTTGGCATAGAGCAGGCGGCCGACGATCTGCCCGTAGCGGCCAAAGCCCGCGATGATGATGGGCGCGTCTTGCGCTTGATCGATCTCCTTGAGCGCCGGCTTGGGCGCGCAATGCTTGGCCAGCCAAGGCTCGACCCAGCGCTGGCTGATCAAGAGCAGGGCAGGCGTGCACAAAAGTGACAAGGCCACGGCAGCCACCAGCGTCGAAGACTGGCCGGGGCTGAGAATGCCGGCCTGGGTGGCGGTTTGAAACACCACAAAACCGAACTCGCCGCCCTGCGCCAGCAAGATCACAAACACCGGCCGCTCCATCAAGGGCAGCGGCATCCAGCGGGCCATCAAGAGCAGTACCACCGCCTTGATCAGCAACAAGCCCGTCAGCAACGCCGCGATCAGCAGCGGCTGCTCGCGCAGCACGTTCAGGTCCAGCCCCATGCCCACGGCGATGAAGAACAAACCCAGCAACAGCCCTTTGAAAGGCTCGATATCGGTTTCCAGCTCATGTCGGTATTCGCTCTCGGCCAAGAGCACGCCGGCCAGAAAGGCCCCGAGCGCCATCGACAAGCCGACCGCCTGCATCAAGGACGCCGTCGCCACGACCAAGAGCAGGGCTGCGGCGGTGAAGATCTCAGGCGTCTTGCTACAGGCAATCCAGCGCAGCGCTGGGCGCAAGAGCAGGCGCCCGCCCAGCACGATGGCGGCGATCACGCCGACCGCCTTGGCCGCGCTGAGCCAGGCGCTGCCCTGCGGGTGGCTGTCGCCGCCCATGGCTAGTAGCGGGATCAAGGCCAGCAGCGGGATGGCCGCAATATCTTGCAGCAAGGCCACGCTCAAGATGCCCTGGCCGGCGCTGGTCGGCGCCAAATTGCGTTCACCCAGCACCGCCATGGCCACCGCGGTCGAAGACATTGCCAGGCCAATTGATGCCATCAGAGCGACCCGCCAGGGCACGCCCAAAGCGACCGCCGCCAAACACATCAGGGCGGCCGAGCCCAGCAGTTGCACATTGCCCCAGACAAAGATCGGCCTGCGCATCGCCCACAGCCGGCGCGGCTCCAGTTCCAAGCCGACCAAGAACATCATCAACACCACACCGAATTCGGCGAATTCGAGAATCGCCCCGGCGTCGCTAACCCAGCCCAACACGCCCGGCCCGATCACGATGCCCGCCGCCAGATAGCCAAGAATGGAGCCCAGGCCCAAGAACCGCGCCAGCGGCACCGCCACCACGGCCGCGCCGAGATAGACCAAGGGGGCGTTCAACCAAGAGTGATGTTCCATGACGGGGCTTGAGTTTGCGAGATTTTTGAAAATGGGGTCAGGTTCATTTTCTTCTCGCCTTGGCGCAGAACAAAGGGGGAAAAATGAACCTGACCCCATTTTGTGACCCCATTTTGTGGCGGAAAACAGAGTTCAGCGCCCGCCCCACCGTCGCCATGAAGCTGTGTTCAACTCGCGGGGTGATTGAAAACAAACAACAAACAAAGCCCCCCGTCGCCAACAAGGGCCCCGCCCTGCCGGTTGCCCGCCACCTGAGCCGCCTGCCGCCCGAGATCGGGCCCGAGGAATTGCTGCGTATCCGCCAAGCCGCCTACCAGCTGCCGCAAGTCAGCACGCCGGCCGATTTCAGCGATGCCGAAGGCGCCGAGGAACAACTCGATCAACAAGGTTTGATCCTCTTGCAAAAAGCCGTCGCGGGCGCGCGGCCCAGCCGCTGGATCGCACCCGACTTGATGAGCGTCGCCCTGGCGCACCTCGATGTCGTCGGCACCGCACCGGGCGTACGCGCACTGATGTTGCAACGCGCGGCCCAGCTGGAGGCCGTCGGCTTGAGCCGCAGTGGCCTGGCTTGGAGCCGCTTGTGCAAACAGGCCTTGAAGCTCTCGCATGCCGGCTGGCAGGTGCCGGTGGCCTTCAAGGTCAGCGCCGATGCCGGCCCGATCTGGGATTTCTTCCGCAGCGGCGATCAGGCGTCGCTGCAAGCCGCCATCGGCCCGCAGCCCGCCTTCGAGCATGCGAGCGAATTGCTGGCCCATATTGAGGGCTTGATCGCGCGCAGCGCCTCCGGCCACGCCGAGCATATGGATTCGCTGCTGCCGCGTCTGCAGGCCGAATGCGCGACCCCGCAAGGCATTGCCGAGCTGAAAGCCGGCTGCACGCGCGCCCAAGACCGATGGGAGAACCGTGTCGCCGAGCTCAACACCCTGGCCGGCCTGAACAGCGAGCTGGCTTTTCAAGGCTATCCCGACACTTTTGACGCCGCGCGCCGCCTGCAGCGCACCGTCACCCTGTTTGTCGGCCCGCCGAACAGCGGCAAGACCCATGCGGCGTTTGAACGCCTAACGCAAGCACACGACGGTGCCTACCTGGCGCCGCTGCGCTTGTTGGCGCTGGAAGGCCGCGACCGCCTGGTCGGCCGCGGCGTGCCCTGCTCGCTGCTGACCGGCGAAGAGAATGTGCCGGCCGAAGCCGCCCGCGTGGTGTCCAGCACCATCGAAATGGTCAACACCACCAAGCCCATCGACGTGGCGGTGATCGACGAAGCACAGATGCTCTTCGATCTCTACCGCGGCTGGGCCTGGACGCAGGCCATCGTGGCGGTGCCGGCCAATGAGCTGATCATCATTTGCTCGGCCTATGCGGTGCCGGCGATCGAGAACCTTTTGGGCCTGTGCGGCGAGCGCTGCACGGTGCGCCATTTCGAGCGCAAGCAAGAGGTGCAGCTGCTGCCCGCGCCGGTGTCCATCGCGGCACTCAAGAAGGGCGACGCGGTGGTGGCCTTCAGCCGCCGCGAGGTCTTGATGTTGCGCGACCAGATCGCAGCCGAGGGCCATCCGGTCTCGGTCATCTATGGCGCGCTGCCGCCCGAGGTGCGGCGCCGCGAGGCCGAACGCTTTGCCCAAGGCGCCAGCCATGTTTTGGTCGCCACCGATGCCATCGGAATGGGCTTGAATCTGCCGATTCGACGCGTGCTGTTCAGCACCATGAGCAAGTTCGACGGGCAGGGCGACCGTGATCTAACCGTCTCCGAGGTGCACCAGATTGCCGGTCGGGCTGGGCGTTATGGCATGCATGACGAAGGCTTTGTCGGCGTGCTGCGCGAGGCCGAGGTCAAAGCGGCGCGTACGCTCAAAGAGCTGCTGCCCAAGACGCCGCGCGCCCCGCGCGAGTTCAAGGCCGCCGTGGCGCCGAACTGGTGGCATGTCAACACCATCGCCACCCGCCTGGGCCTCAACAAGCTGCATGCGGTCTTGACCGTCTTCATGGATCAGCTGCGCCTGGACGATGCACATTTCGAAGTGGCCGAGTTGGAACAGATGCTGCAGCTGGCCGATGAGCTGGACCGCAGCGCCGGCTCGCTTGGCCTGAAGCAGCGATTCATCTATGCCCAAGCGCCGGTCGACACACGCACCGATGCACAGGTGCAGCAGTTCCTCGAATGGACGCACCGCCATGCCATGACCGGCAAGGCCGGCTCGCCTTGGTTTCTGCAGGAAGTGGACGAACACAGCCGGCTCGACCGCATGGAGCAAGCTTTGCGTTCCTGCACACTTTGGTTATGGCTGGATCTGCGCTTCCCTGGTGTTTTCGGCCAAGTGGCGGATGTAGTCGATTTGCGCAGCCGGCTTAACGACGGGATTGAGCGGCACTTGAAGGGCAAGAAGCCGCTGTGGCAGTCGCGCGGCGGGCGCAGATAAGGCAAGCCAAAGCCTGGCGGGCCCTACACTGAGGGCTCTCCGTCTTGCCTCCGTGCCTGCCTCCCGTCATCGCCCACTCAGGCGTTTGACCCGACCATCCCCGTGCTGCATTGCGCCGATTGAAAGACCATGCGCGCGCTCAAACCGCGCTTGGTGACCCGTGAGGGGAATCGTCATGCCCGGTTTTCTGTACAAACAGGAATGCATCAGCATTGAAGGCGCAGCCGCGCTGACCATACGCTCGCTGCTCGACAAGCAGCAATTCGCCGACCCGCTGGGCGAGGCCGAGGCGCTGGGCATTTCCTCGGCGGCCTGGCCCTTGTTCGGCTTGCTATGGCCGTCCGGCCTGCATCTGGCCGAGGCAATGGCCAAGCGGCCCATGGTCAAGGACGAAAGCATTCTGGAGATCGGCTGCGGCCTGGGGCTGGCCAGCCTGGTCAGCCACCGGCGCGGCAGCCTCGTCACCGCCAGCGACTGCCATCCGATGGCCGCCAGCTTCATGCTGGAAAACCTGCGCCTCAACGACCTGCCGCCGCTGCGCTACTGCCATGGCAACTGGGCGCCCCTGATCGCCGGCCAGGCGCTGACGCTGCGCGTGCCGCTGGTGCAAGGCCGTTTTGATCTGATCATGGGCAGCGATGTGCTGTACGAGCGCGATGAGGCCGGCACGCTGGCGGACTTCATCAACCAACATGCGCTGCCCGCCAGCGAAGTGATGATCGTCGACCCCAACCGCGGCAACCGCTCGGCCTTCAGCAAGCATATGGCAGCACTGGGCTACACGCTGGCCGAGCAGAGCATCAAGTCACTTGCCGGCCTGGGCGTGCCGGCCTATAGCGGCCGGCTGCTGCACTATCGACGCAAAGGCTTTTAGACCTGAAAATCGCTGTGCACAAAGCTGTGGATAGCATTTGAACAACTACTGACTTATCCACAGCTCAATCTCGTTTTGCAAAGTTGTTATCTGCCCATGCGAATGTTCAGGCCCATTGGCCCACATTGTTTGGCCGCATCCAAGTGCTTGAATCGACTGAGAAAACTGCACTTACCCACAGACACAGGCCTGCACCACTACGACTACCAAGTATAAAAATTACAATAAGGAGATAGATACAGAGCGCTGCTTTTCAGGCTCAAACCAGCCCGCCTCGCCGGCCGGCACGATATTCATGCGCACTCAAACGATTTACTCCGCCTCCTGCAGCTTCGAGTCTGCTTGCCAGATCTCCGCGCTGCCCGAGGGCCACCGCAGTCGCGGCCTGCACGGCCACAGCTATTTCTCCACCATCCGGGCCCACCTGCCGCCCGACTGGGCGCCTTTTCCAGGTGCGGAGGTGGAAGAGCTACGCCGCCGCCTGGAAGCTTGCGTTGCACCCTTGGATCACGCCCTGCTCAACCATTCGATCGCCGAGCCAACCGACGAGAACATCGCACGCTGGATCAAGCAACGCTTGGAGACCGAGTTCGGCGTGCCCGGTATTCAGCAGGTCGGTATTCAAAGCACGCAACATTCGGGCGTCGATCTGGACGCCGATGGCATGGCCCATGTCTGGCGGCGCTATCGCTTCCAGGCGGCGCATCAACTGCCCAATGTGCCGCCGGGGCATAAGTGCGGTCGCATGCACGGCCATGGCTTCGAAGTCATCGTCCATGCGAATCAGGATTTAGGCGAACGAGATCTGAGCGTTGACTACGACCATTTAGACGAAGTCTGGGCGCCGTTTCATATGCTGCTCAACTACCACTGCCTGAACGAGATCGAAGGCTTGGGCAACCCGACCAGCGAGGTCATCTCGGCCTGGCTATGGGCACGTATGAAGCCCCAACTGCCCGAGCTCTCATGGCTGACGGTCTATGAAACGGGCTCCTGCGGCGCGAACTTCGACGGCAAGAATTACCGCATCTGGAAGGAGCTGACATTGGACAGCGCCATCCAGCTCAAGCGCGCGCCCACCGAGCACCCGCTGCGCGGCATCCACGGCCACACCTACACGCTGCGCTTGCACCTGAGTGCCGAGTTAGATCAGCTGATGGGTTGGACGGTTGACTTTGGTGACGTCAAGACACAGTTCGATCCGATCTTCAAGGCGATTGATCACCGGCCGCTGTTCGAGATTGCCGATCTGCCCGATGGCGACACCGCCAGCCTGGCCGCCTGGGTGCTGGCCAAGGGCCGGGCTGTGCTGCCGCAATTGGACCGTGTCGATATGTATGAAACGCGCGGTTGCGGGTCCATCGTCAGTGCGGATATTGAGGGGCCGGTAATTCCGGTCTGAAGGATCAGCATGACTTACGCAGTGAAAGAAATGTTCTACACCTTGCAAGGCGAGGGCGCTCAAGCCGGTCGTGCTTCGGTGTTCTGCCGCTTTGCCGGTTGCAATCTTTGGAACGGCAGGGAAGAAGATCGCACTTCAGCGGTCTGCACGTTTTGCGATACCGACTTCATCGGTACCGATGGCGAGGGCGGCGGCAAGTTCAGTACTGCTGAAGAACTGGCTGATTCAATTGCTTCCAAATGGCCGACAGGTGGAGCCGGCAAGCCCTATGTCGTCTGCACCGGCGGTGAGCCCTTGTTGCAGATCGACCCGGCCTTGATTGACGCGCTGCATGCGCGCGGCTTCGAGATTGCGGTGGAAACCAATGGCACCCAGCCCGCACCGGCCGGCCTGGACTGGATCTGCGTCAGCCCCAAGGCCGATGCCGAGATGGTCCTGACGCATGGCCATGAGCTGAAACTGGTGTTTCCACAGCCCTTGGCGCGGCCCGAGCGCTTCGAAGCTATGGGCTTTCAGCATTTCTTCTTGCAACCGATGGACAGCATTCTGAAGGCCCAGCACACCCGCGAGGCGGTCGCCTATTGCATGGCACACCCGCAGTGGCGTCTCTCGGTGCAGATGCACAAGGTCATCGGCATTGCTTGATGAGCTGAATAGAAAAAGGGAGCCCAAGGCTCCCTTTCTTCAGCCTGGAACGAGCAGCACTTAGAAGGTGTAGCCAACTCCAAATGAATAGGCCATCGGGTTCAGTTCAACCTCGATGGTCTGACCGGTGGACAAGGACCCGGTCGTTTTCAACATCACCTTGGTGGCGGAAACATTGAGCGACCAGCGATCAAAGAGCTTCATGTCCAGACCCAGTTGCACGGTCGGGCCGAAGGAGTTCTTCATCGACATGGTGGTCGGATTGCTCGGCAAGCCGCCGGTAATGCCGGAGAGCACAGAGGTGGCCTTGGTATCGGAGAACACCGCATAGGTCACACCCGCGCCGACAAAGGGCCGGAACATGCTGGTGGGGGCGCCGAATCGGTATTGCGCCGTGACGGTGATGGGCAAGGCCTTGACATCAGACAGCTTGCCCGTGCCATCAATCGCACCAGCGCCCAATACTTCGTGCTTGAACGGAATGCCGACGGGCACATCGATGGCGATGTTTTCGGTCAACATGTAGAAAATGCCACCGGTGACTTGGCTGGAATTGTTGATATCAACCTTGGTGCCAGCGGGGCTGGGTGCCGACAGATCGCCGCTGCTGACGGCCGGCCGGATCGTCGTGGCGCCGAGTCGAACTGTGAAACTGCCAACTGTTTGGGCTTGTGCTGCGCCGGCTGCGAAGACAGCGATCGCGCTCAGGGAGAAGAGATATTTTTTCATGGTGTGAATGCTCCTGATGCTCGGCCGCGCTTTACAGCCAACCCTTGATGGCGATGGCCTTGGAAACCAGCTGACCCAACAACTGATGGCCATAGGGCGTGGGGTGGAAACCATCGGAGAAGGCATAACTCTTCCACCAATCGGCGCCGCTGACGCCGGCAGGCGGTGCAGCCGACAAGGCCTTGGCCGTGCAGGTTTCGAAGGTGTAGGTCGGCAAGCCATCAGCGCCCATGCCTGTCGCTGGGCAAGCTGGCGTCTTCACATTGCTGAGGCTGAACTGCGCGGGGAAGTTCACTTGATCATTGAAGCCGGAATAGAAGTCAACGATCGCCACCTTGCTTTCACCGGCATATTTGCTGTCCAACTGCTTGTTGAAGGCCGTCATCCAGGATCTGAACAAAGCGTCCGACTGGGCGCGTGCCGTTGCACCTGCTGTGCCGCCGCCCGAAGCGGCCGCTATACCGTCTAACACCATCTGAAAGCGTGGGGTGTTGGTGATGCTGGGCATGTTCAGAATCACGACGCGCTGCGCTGATTTGTCCAACACATTGGCTTTGATCGATGCATGGAAGAGATCGGCCAGGGCCAGCATATAGGTGGCGCCGCCCGCTGCAATGGTGCTTGCACCGCCGCTCATGATCGCGCCGACCTGTGCCGGCGTCAGCAGGGTACCCAGCAGCTTCATATAGGCCGCGCCGCCGTCTCTGGGGATCGTGAGGTAGGCGCCCACCAGGTCGGCAGCGTCATTGCCGCCGCCGTCGATCACCACCAGGTCCGTGGGGCTGTAGCTGCCCACGGCTGCTGCGGTTGCCAATTGAACCGGCACGCGGCGTGGGTCGGCTGCGGCCAAGCTGGCTGAATTGATCACACCGCCGCCGATGGCGAAGTTGCTGCAACCGGCCTTGGGATTCGGGGCGAAGGTCACGCCGGTAAAGGTGTAGAAATTGCAAAGTGTCTGGCCATAGGCCGCTGCAATGCGCTCGGGGTAGATCAAGCTGTCCGGGCTTTGCACCGTGAACTTGAGCCCGAAGGTGCCGGAGTCAGCCAGGCTGTCGCCGAAGACCTTGACCGCCGTGATGGACACGGCAGGCGTGGTATCGGCACTGCTGCCGCCGCCACAAGCGCTGACAAGCAAACTGCTCGCGAGTGACAAAAGGGTGATGTGAAACTTCTTCATGGTGTTGTCTCCTGCTTATTTCTGCACCTGGCTGTCAAACCATCCTGGCTTGCAGCGCTGCTTCACTCTATCGACTAGTGCCCGCTTACTCGCCGGGGTTTATCCCCATCTGTGGCTCTCATACACGGGATTTGCGTCAATTTAGAGGAGCCGCTCGAAAAGCTTGTCACGTCGGCGACAGGGCAGCTGTTGGCTTTGTTTGGGCCTGGCGGGGCTAGCTACCGGGTCGACCAGATGCTGTCAATGAACAAGGCTGTGGATAAAAAAAGATCAAGCCAGACCTTATCCACAGGGTGGGCTGAATTTTGAAAGTTGTTCCTGTTTGAGCGACAGCAGCAAGAGGGCTTCGCCCACATGGTTTGAAACAAGCTAAGTGCTTGTGGCGTCAAGATAAATTTGGCTTATCCACAGAAACAAGCCCGCTCTACTAAGACTACTAAGTTAAAAGATTGAATTGCTATGAATAAGAAACGCGTGAACATTTTTTGCGCTTGCACAGTTGGCCCAAATTCACTCGGGCTCATGCCACACTGAGCTCCCATGAATATCGAAGACTTGCAAAAGCGGCTGCGCCAATTCGCCATCGAGCGCGATTGGCAGCCCTACCAAACGCCTAAAAATCTGGCCATGGCCATGGTGGTTGAGGCGGCCGAGCTGGTGGAAATTTTTCAATGGCTGACGCCTGAACAGTCTCAAGAGATTCAGAACGACCCGGCCAAGCATCAGCATCTGGGCGAAGAGATTGCCGATGTGATGCTTTACCTGCTGCAGATCGCCGACCACACCGGAGTCGACATCAACGCCGCGCTTGAACGAAAGTTGCTGCTCAATGCGATCAAACATCCGGTGGCCAGTGCTTCATGAGCAAGGCCGCTGTGCAAACCATCGCGGTGATCGACTTTGAGACCACGGGTTTGTCACCGAATGGAGGCGGCCGCGCAACCGAGATCGCGGCGGTCTTGGTACGCGGCGGACTTATCGTCGATGCCTATCAAAGCTTGATGCAAACAGGTGCTTGGGTGCCGCCCTTCATTGAAGAGCTGACTGGCATCAGCAATGAAATGCTGGCGGATGCACCCAGCGCTGAAAGCGTCTTGCAGGACTTGGCCTTGTTCACCCAGGGCTGCCCCTTGGTCGCGCACAACGCGGCCTTTGACCGGGGCTTTTGGCAGGCGGAGATGGCCAGGGCAGGCTGTATGCCCGACCCCGCTCATGAGAGCTTTGCCTGCACGGTCTTGCTGGCGCGCAGGCTTTATCTCGACGCGCCCAACTGTCGGCTGGGCACTTTGGCGCAGTTTCATGGCTTGCCGGACTCAGGACAAGCTCACCGGGCCCTGGCCGATGCAATGACAACCGCTCATTTATTGCTGCGCATGCAGCACGATATTGCCGAGCGCTTTGCAGGCGAATTGGGCTCGTTGCCGGTGGAGCATGGCCTGCTCAATCAGCTGCAACGAGCGCATAAATCGGCGCTCAAACGCAGTGTGCAAGACTATGTCAAACGCCAAGGCGTGCAAGCCTTGGCCACGCATTGACGGGCGCTTGGAGCGCTGTTTACGCGTGGATTGGGCGTGGTTTGGGGCTCAGGGCTACAAAAATATCGCGCTGTCAAGCGCCGATGTCAGCCGTTTTGGCAAGCAAAATACCGCCCTTCCGATTCGTATTTGTTCCAGCAAAGTTGCTTCCGTATGTCGAGTATTCAGGTTCGCCCCGCCACACTGCGTGATGCCAAAGGCATCGCAGAAATTCATGTTGCCGCTTGGCAGGACGCGTACAAAGGGCTTTTGCCCGACGCCGCGCTGGACGCACTGTCGGTGCAAAAGCGCCAGGCTTTTTGGCGTGAAGCGATCGACCTGTGCGAGCCCCAGGTGATCGTTGCCCATATCGACAATGAGCTGATGGGCTTTGTGGGCTTCGACCGTTCGCGCGACAAGGGCACACCGTCCAGCACCGGCGAGATCTGGGCCATGTATGCCAACCCCATCCATTGGGACAAAGGCGTGGGCCTTGCCTTGTGGGACGCCGCACGCGATGGCTTGCAAGAAGAGGGCTGCACCAAGGTCACCTTGTGGACCTATCTGCGCAACGAGCGTGCGCTGCGCTTCTTTGAGTTGGCCGGCTTCAAGCGTGAGTTGGGCAGCGCCAAGACCACCGAGGTCGCCGGTACGCGTCTGGAAGAGCTGCGCTTGCAGCGTTCGCTGGTCTGAACCGACCTTGAACAGCGCAGCCATCGCAAGATGGCCGCCACGAATAAGCCGTGAGCCCGAGTGCCGCGGCTTTTTTTTCGGCCTGTTTTACGGTGTCTTTCCAGCCCGCTTGAACCCTCGATTTCTCCTTGAGGGTCAGGTCTTGCCAAGCCTTTTTTTACTCATTGCTTTCTTACTTGCAGACCGCAAGGAACTGCGAAAGTAATGAATCCTTACTTTGAGAAAAGACGAAAATTGCTCGCCAAACTCACTTCAAAAAATCAGCTGACCCTGCCCAAAAGCGTGACCGATGAACTCGGGCCGGTGCAGTACTTCGAGGTCCAAAACAAGGCCGGGCAAATCATCCTGACACCGGTGCGGATTCAACGTGGCGACGCGCTCAGGGCCAAGCTGGCGGAGCTCAAAATCGACGCCAAAACCATTGAGTCGGCGCTGGCTCGGCCCATATCGCTGGCGGCCAAAAAAGCAGGCAAGGCAGCCGCAGCTTCCAAAAAATCGGTTGCAAAACCATTGCCAGCTGTTGCAGGCGGTGGACGACGCAAGACTTCCGCTACAACAGCGGATTTGAAAGCGGGCCTGAGTCGCGCCTTTGCCAAGGCGGTCAAGTAATGAGCCCTGCCCAGCCGCCGCGGGTAGCTTTCGATACCGCCGTTGTTTTGAGGGCGCTGCTGCTCAATGATGCGAACGCCAAACTGCTGCGCAGAGCTTGGCAAACGGGGCAATGTCAGGCTTTGGTTGCGACCGACTCTGCACAGGCTTTGATGCAGGCGCTGGCCTTTCCGGCTTTCAAGCTTGACGAAGCGCAGCAGCTTGAATTGTTGGCAGATTTTTTGCCCTATGCCGAGGTGGTGAACGGCCAGATGCCCGCCAGCTCCGAGTTGGGGTCGCTGCCTTTGCTGACGCTGGCTCGATCAGCCCTTAGCGCTGAAGCGAGCCTGGCGCATGTCGTCAGCGATTGCCCCAAGTTGCGCAACAGTCTTGGGCGCTATGCGAAGCAGTTGAAGCATCCGGCCTTCAGCGTGCTGGGGACGGAAGAGTTTTTGGCCCTGCTTTGACGGCACTTGCAGGCAAGTAACGGCTTACTCTGCTACATTGCCGCCTCCCCATGCTCAACAACAGTTTCAGTCATTCGGTCTCTACCGGTATGTGGCGCGTCGTGTTTTACGAGCGTCGCGCCAACCGCGTCATTCTCGATAAAACCGGGCCTTGGCTGCCGACAAAAAAATTGGCCCAAGAATGGGCCAATTGGTTCGGTGCGCTGGGCTATCACGTCGCTTTACAAGATCAGTTCGGTGATCTGGAGCGACTCAGCGTGGGCCTGCCGGGCTAGGCCGCGGCAGGCTTCTTGTCGTTGACGGCCTGTTTACTTGGCAGCGCGGCGGCGAGCCACGAAGCCGACAAGGTCACCATCGCCCAGCCGTCTTCATCGGCATGGAAGGATGTGAAAGCCAGGTCGCCGCTTGTCAAAGCCGCTTGTGCCGGCGCGATGGCCGCAGCCGCGAGGGCCAGGGCGAGCAGAGTCTTTTGCATGGGGTAGTCCAAAAAGTAGAAAGTAGGTGTTTGTTCATTGTTCATTCACCCCTTTGCAAGACTTCGGGTGTTCCTCCTCCCTGTCAGCGTGGTGGTGCAGGCGGACTATGCTGGTGGCGCATGATGCAGTCGTGAATTGACCCCTGTAGTCCTCCTCCGGCATTCAAGGTGGAGGGACGTGCAGACCAAGTCAATGTTCAAGATTTTGGCTGGCAGCGCAAAACCCACCGCGCTCCAAGGCCCAACCATCAATGGCGTTGGGTTGAGTCAAGTGCTGCACATGGACGGCATTGACCAGCTGCTTGGCGGCAGCGCGTTGCAGCAAGGCCTCGGCCTGAGCCGCGCTGAGTTGCAGGGCAAAGCGGGTCCAGCGCTTGAGCAGCAGGGGCTGCCGCCAGGCGTCTTCAAGCGCCCAGCGGATGTCTTGCTCGCGGTGCAGATTGCTGACCGCCAGCACGCGCGGCGCCAGGGCCAAGACAAAGCGATTGAAGTCGGCCTTGCAAGCTTCGGTGGGTAAGAGCGCTTCGATGCGTGCCAAGCGGGCGCTCCAGCCCGGCGTGGCCAGTTGGCGCGTCAACATCGCTTGCAAAGCCTGGATTGGGTTGAATAAGCGCAGGCGGTTGGGCGGCAAAACCAGCAAGGGAAGGGCGGCCGCCTCCGCATGTGGCAGCTCGGTCACAAAACTGCACAGCAAGGCCACGCGTTGCCATTCGGCAGCGCCTAAGCCTGCGATTCGGTGGATAGGCCCTGCCTCGACGCTGCGAGCTACCTCGGCCGCCTCTGCCCAGCCATGTTGAGCCTTGGCCAGATTGGCCGCCCGGCTCATCATCACCAGATTGCCGGCGGCGTAGCCTGCGTCATCTCGCACCCGGTCGATCTGCGCCTGGTGGCGGCTGCCTTGATGCGCATCCAAGGGCTGACGGGTGATGGGGCAGAAGTTGACCCCAAGCTGCTGCAGGTAGTTGGGTGTCAGCTGAACTTCTTCGAAGCTGCGTCCGCGCGACCAAGCATGGGTGCGCAGCAGCAGCCATTGCTGGGTGTGGCGATTGGCGCGCAAGGTGCGGCGGCCGAAGGTGGCGCTGCCGGCTTGAAAACCCTGACGCAAGGGCGAGCTGGCATAAAGCTGCAGCGCCGGTGGGGTCAGGCCATGATGGGCAAAGTCCCAGCCGAGCGCAAAGCCCACGCTTTGGGTGGCCGGCACCATGGCGCCGGGTTCGCGGGCGTCTTGAAGTCCCGCTGGCTCGATGCCTAGTTCTAACTGGGCCGGGCTTTGTGCCGATCCGAACTTGGTGTTGTCTAGAACTACTGCCGCTGCGGTGATCTGTGCCATGGTGTGCTCCGGGGTTGCCGGCCAGCTGCGAAAGGGATGAACACCTCTTTCGTCTGACCTTGCAGCGGAGTTTGTCTGGCAACTAGCTCACAGGCTGAGCCAGTAAAAAACAGATCAACAGTAAATCAGCTCAGCAGCTCAAGCGGCACATCGCCGCCGTTGTCGGCCAGCTTTTGCAGCACGGTCTTGTGCAACCACATATTCATCTGAGCCGAGTCGCTCATCTTTTCGGCCGGGCAGCCGAGTTCGGTGGCCAACTCTTTGCGCGAGGCCAGGCTGCTGTCCAGGTCCAGCAACTTCATCAGATCAACGATCGAGACCTTCCAGTTGAGCTTTTCTGCATGCGCGGCCGCCAGAGCGTCAAGTTGCGCCACCACGTCAACCACCGAAATGGCGACCGGTGCTGCTTCGACCACGGTCGGTGCAGCAGCTGCAGCTGCTTCCACTGCGACAGCCGGTGCTTCGGCGGCTGCAGCCGGCTTGGCGCCAAAACCGAGTTTGTTGAGGATATTGCTGAACATTCCCATTTGAATCATCTCCCTGAGCTTGAGTGGATGGGCCAGTTTGGCCCTCCACGGCGACAGCAATATGACTGTCAGGGTCAGTCTAATTGAAGATTTAGGCCTCGGCGTCCTGGCGCTGCAGCCGCTCGCTATGCCAGTAGACATCGTCGCCACCCAGTCCGTCCAGATTGGCGCGGTTCAGCACACGGGCCAGTACGAATAACAAGTCAGACAAGCGGTTCAGGTATTGGCGGGGTGCGGCGTTGATGGCTTCCTGCGCGGCCAGAGTGACCACGGCGCGCTCGGCGCGGCGCGCTACGGTGCGGCAGACATGCGAGATCGCCGCACTGCGGGTGCCGGCCGGCAGGATGAACTCCTTCAGGCGCGGCAGGGCGGCGTTGTAATGGGCCAAGGCCTCATCCAGACGCAAGACCGCGTCCATCTTCAGCAGTTCGTAACCCGGCATGCAGAGCTCACCGCCAAGGTTGAACAGCTCATGCTGGATGGTGATCAGCAACTCGCGCACATCGTCCGGCAGCGGCTCGGCCAGCAGCACGCCGAGGTTGGAGTTCAGCTCATCCACATCGCCCATCGCTTGCACGCGCAAGTGGTCTTTGGGCACGCGGCTGCCGTCGCCAAGCCCGGTTGTGCCGTCATCGCCGGTGCGGGTGGCTATTTGTGAGAGTCGGTTGGCCATGGCTGCTGCGCCTATGTAGTTCAAGAATGGGCGGCATCTTGCCTGAAATGCCTGCCCTCCTGCAGCGCAGGGCTATGCAGATTCAGTTCAGTGGCGCTTGCCCGAACGATGGATTTCGGGCTTGTTGTGGCTGGGGTGTTGATGTTGCTCGGCATGGTGCATCTCCCGCGGGGGGCTGCCGAATTCGGCTTCGGCCTTGCCGACTGGCAGATTGGCCGGCGGCTGCGCCGACTTGTCGAGCGCGTCGCGGCCGATGGCGCGCAGCAGATCCCAGCGCATCACACCGGCCACGGCGAGCAGCAAGACCACGATCAACGCCAACCAGCCAAGATCAATTCCGAACATAGCAAATACCTCCAATGATTTTTCAGTGATGCCTGATGCTCGCACCCGGGCGACTCATTGACAAGCGCTTTGGGTCAAAGCTGGGCTACTCTGTCGACAGTTTGTTTGTTTCTAGAGCCGGCCGACCGTGCCGGCTGAAAGCTCTTGTCATGCTCGAAACCTTGCCTCTTGATCTCTTGAAGCCACGGCCAGTCCCGCAAGCCTTGTTGCTGGGCTTGCAGCAGCGCTTCGGTGAACGCTGCAACACCGCGCTGGCCATGCGCGAACAGCATGGCCGGGACGAATCACCGTTTGATGTGCCGCCGCCCGATGTGGTGGTGTTCGCCGAGTCGGCCGAGGACGTCGCTTTTGTCGTCGCGCTGGCGAATCAGCATGCTGTGCCCGTCATTCCCTACGGCGCCGGCAGTTCCTTGGAAGGCCATCTGCTGGCGGTGCAAGGCGGCATCAGCCTGGATGTGTCGCGAATGCAGCGCATTTTGCAGGTGCATGCCGAGGATCTGACCGTCACCGTGCAGGCCGGCGTGACCCGCAGCCAGCTCAACGCCGAGCTGCGCCATGCCGGCCTGTTCTTCCCGATTGACCCCGGCGCTGACGCGACGCTGGGAGGCATGGCGGCAACGCGTGCCAGCGGAACCAACGCCGTGCGCTACGGCACGATGCGCGAGAACGTACTGGGGCTGAGCGTGGTGACGGCTAGCGGCGAGCAAATCCGCACCGGCACGCGCGCTCGCAAGAGCAGCGCCGGCTATGACTTGACGCGCTTGTTCGTCGGTAGTGAAGGCACCTTGGGCGTGATCACCGAGTTGACCCTGCGTATCTACCCGCTGCCCGAGGCGGTGTCGGCAGCCGTATGCTTCTTCCCGAGCATTGACGCGGCGGTGCAGACCGCCATACAGATCATCCAGCTCGGCGTGCCGATCGCGCGTTGCGAACTGCTTGATGCGCATGCGATCCGGGCGGTCAATGCCCATGACAAGTTAGGTCTGCAGGAACTGCCCATGCTCTTGATGGAGTTCCACGGCAGCCCCGCCAGTGTGGCCGAGCAGGCGCAAACGGTGCAGGATATCGCGCGTGATCTCGGCGGCGAGGACTTTGAATGGGCAACCACGCCCGAGGCCCGCACGCGGCTTTGGGCTGCCCGGCATCACGCTTATCTGTCGGGCCTGCAGACCAAGCCCGGTTGCCGCAGCGTCACGACCGATATCTGCGTGCCGATTTCGCGCCTGGCCGAGATCATCAATGCCTCGGTGGCGGAGGTCGAGGCGACCGGCCTGGCTTATTTCATCGTCGGCCATGTTGGCGACGGCAATTTCCATATGGCCTATCTGATTGACCCTTTGATCCCCGCCGAGCGCGAAACGGCCGAGCGGCTGAGTCATCAAATGGTGACGCGAGCGCTACGCCTAGAGGGCACTTGCAGTGGTGAGCACGGCGTCGGCCTGCACAAGCAGGGCTTTCTGGTCGACGAGGCGGGAGAGGGCGCTGTCGCTTTGATGCGCAGCGTCAAGCAGGCGCTGGACCCGCGCAACATCATGAATCCGGGCAAGATCTTTGCGGTTTGAGGGGGCTAGCCTCATGCCGGCGGCGCCGCCACGCTCCAGCGCTTGCTGACCTCGCCCTTGTCATCGACGCTTTCCAGCTGAACGCCAAAGCCCCACAGCCGGGCCACATGCTTGAGCACTTCTTGCGCGCTGTCGTGCAGGGGGCGCCCCATATGCTGGGTGTGGCGCAGGGTGAGTGAGCGGTCCCCGCGCAGATTGACGTTCCAGACCTGGATATTGGGCTCGCGGGTACTCAGATCGTATTGGCGGGACAGGGCTTCGCGCACATGCTGATAGCCGGCTTCGTCATGAATGGCGGAGATTTCGTACTCGGACAATTTCTCGTCGTCGAGGATGGAAAACAGCCTGAACTCACGCATCAGGTGCGGGCTCAGGTATTGGCCTATAAAGCTCTCGTCCTTGAAGTTGCGCATCGCATGGTCGATCGTCGGTAGCCAGTCGCCGCCGGCGATGTCGGGGAACCAGCGCCGGTCTTCTTCGGTCGGCTTTTCGCAGATGCGCTTGATGTCGGTATACATCGCAAAGCCCAGCGCATAGGGATTCAGATTGGCCATGGGCTGCTGCGCGACCACATTGGTGTGGGACTTCAGCCATTCGATCATCATGCCGTCGCTCAAGTAGCCATCGTCATACATCTGGTTGAGCAGGCGGTGATGCCAGAAGGTGGCCCAGCCCTCGTTCATCACCTGGGTCTGGCGCTGGGGGTAGAAATACTGAGCGATCTTGCGCACGATACGCACAATTTCGCGCTGCCAGGGCTCCAGCAGCGGCGCACTCTTTTCGATGAAATAGAGGATGTTTTCCTGCGGCTCGTCGGGGAAGCGCAGGGCGGTGGCGGCCTCGGCGGCCGCGTCGGCGCGCTTGGGCAGGGTGCGCCAGATGTCGTTGATCTGCTGCTGCGCATGGGCCTCGCGGTCGGCCATGCGCGTGCGTTCTTGGGCCAATGAGAGCTTGGCGGGGCGGCGGTAGCGGTCGACGCCGTAAGACATCAGCGCATGGCATGAGTCCAGCATTTGCTCGACCTGCGAGATGCCATGGCGCTGCTCGCATTCGGCCACAAAGTTTTTCGCATAGACCAGGTAGTCGATGATGCTGGAGGCATCGGTCCACATGCGGAACAGGTAGTTGCCCTTGAAGAAGCTGTTGTGCCCGTAGCAGGCATGAGCAATCACCAAGGCCTGCATGGCCATGGTGTTTTCTTCCATCAGGTAGGCGATGCAGGGGTCGGAGTTGATGACGATTTCATAGGCCAAGCCCATCTGTCCGCGCTTGTAGTTGCGCTCGGTGGCGATGAACTCCTTGCCATAGCTCCAGTGGCGGTAATTGACCGGCATGCCCACCGAGGCGTAGGCATCCATCATCTGCTCGGCGGTGATGATCTCGAGCTGGTTCGGGTAGGTGTCCAAGCCGTAGCGCTCGGCTGTGGCGCGAATCACATCGTGGTACTCGTCGATCAGCTCAAAGGTCCAGTCGCTGGGCGAGGGCAGCGGGCCGGCGGGGCGTGGGCCGGCCGGCTTCATTTCCTTCAGGGCCGGCTTGCAGCGGCGCCCGCCGTAGTCATCGGTGCTGGGGGCGATGGCGCGGTGGCGGCGGTTTTCGATGTCGGTCATGTCAGCCCCTTATGCCTTGATGTAGCGGGTGAGTGCAGGCACTCACTTAGCTGAGCTTTCCTTCTTGAACAGATCGCGGAAGACCGGGTAGATTTGCGACACTTCGGTGGCCTTGCGCATGGCGAAGTGGCGCACCTCCTGGCTGAGTTTGCTGTATTCGTCCCAGAGGTTTTGCTCCTGTTCGGCCACTTGCACATAGGCGAAATAGCGGCACATCGGCAAGATTTTGTCGGCCAAAAGCTCGCGGCAGCGGCCGCTGTCGTGGTGCCAGTTGTCGCCGTCGCTGGCCTGCGCGCCGTAGATATTCCATTCGCTGCGGGGGTAGCGAGCTTGGATGATTTCTTCCATCAGCACCAGGGCGCTGGACACCACGGTGCCGCCGGTTTCGGTGGCGTGGAAGAAGTTCTGCTCGTCCACTTCTTGCGCCTGCGTGTGGTGGCGAATGAAAACGACGTCGATCTTTTCGTAATGCCGGGTCAGGAACAGATAAAGCAGGATGAAGAAGCGCTTGGACAGGTCCTTACGGCCCTCGTCCATCGAACCTGATACATCCATCAGGCAGAACATCACGGCACGGCTGGTTGGCACCGGCACGCGCACCCGGTTGCGAAAGCGCAGATCAATGGGGTCAAGAAATGGGATGGCCTTGAGGCGCTGGCGCAGATGTTGGATGCGCGCTTCGGTCTCCGCCAGCATGCGCTGAACTTCGCGGTCAGCGGGGTCTTCATGCTTGAGCAAGGCCAAGCGCTCTTCCAACTCCAGCAGCTCGCGCCGCTTGTCGGTACCCAAGGCGATGCGCCGCCCTAAAGCGCCGCGCATCGAGCGCACGATGTGCAGATTGGTCGGGTTGCCGTCGCCGGTGTAGCCGGCCCGGTGGGTTTTCCATTCCGGCGTATCGGCGAGCTGGGTGCGCTCCAGATTGGGCAGAGCCAGGTCTTCAAAAAAGACCTGCATGAACTCCTCGCGGCTGAGGTGGAAGACGAAGTCGTCGTCGCCCTCGCCGGAGTCGCTGGCCTGGCCGCCACCTTGACCTTGGCCGCCGCCCTTGGGCTTGGCGACGCGGTCACCTTTGACATGCTCGGTATTGCCGGGCCGCACCACCTCGCGCACGCCACCTTCGCCGTGGCCGAAGATTGGCTCGCTCAAGTCCTTTTTCGGAATGTGAACGTCCTCGCCTTTTTGCATATCGCGGATGCCGCGCCCATCAACGGCCCGCCGCACCGCTTCGCGCACCTGTTCCTTGTGGCGCTGCAAAAAGCGTTCCCGGTTGCCTATCGACTTGTTCTTGCCCGACAGGCGACGGTCGATGATTTGTTGAAGCATCTGTAGTCCTCAGGCAGTGATTCGAAGGCCAGGTGAGGGATAGCGTCCAACTCACCTGGCGCTGGAGCTTCAATAGCCTTCAGGAGCTCTTTCTAACCCTCAAATACCATTCGCAAAGTAACCGCACCTGTTTGGCCGTGTAGCCCTTGTCGACCATGCGCTGGACGAAGTTCTCATGCTTCTTGGCCTCGTCGGCGCTGGCCTTGGCGTTGAAGCTGATGACGGGCAGCAACTCCTCGGTGTTGGAGAACATCTTCTTCTCGATCACCGTGCGCAACTTCTCGTAGCTGGTCCAGGATGCGTTCTTGCCTGCGTTATTGGCCCGTGCGCGCAGCACGAAATTGACGATCTCGTTGCGGAAGTCTTTCGGGTTGCTGATGCCGGCGGGCTTCTCGATCTTCTCCAGCTCGGCGTTCAGTGCCGAGCGGTCAAACACCTCGCCGGTGTCGGTGTCGCGGTATTCCTGGTCTTGAATCCAGTAATCGGCGTAGGTGACATAGCGGTCGAAGATGTTTTGCCCGTACTCGCTATAACTTTCCAGATAAGCGGTTTGTATTTCCTTGCCGATGAACTCGGCGTAGCGCGGCGCCAGGTTCTCTTTGATGAAACCGACGTACTTGGTTTCGGTCTCGGTCGGGAACTGCTCGCGCTCGATCTGCTGCTCCAGCACATACATCAGGTGCACCGGGTTGGCCGCTACCTCGGATGAATCGAAGTTGAAGACCTTGGACAAAATCTTGTAGGCGAAGCGGGTCGAGATACCGCTCATGCCTTCGTCCACGCCGGCGTAGTCGCGGTACTCCTGGTAGCTCTTGGCCTTGGGGTCGGTGTCCTTCAGGCTCTCGCCGTCATAGACCAGCATCTTCGAATACAGGGACGAGTTTTCGGGCTCCTTCAGGCGGGTCAGGATGGCGAACTGGCTCATCATCTTCAGCGTACCCGGCGCGCATTTGGCGAACACCAGCGAGGAGCTGCGGATCAGCTTTTCGTAGATCTTGACCTCTTCGCTAACGCGTAAGCAGTACGGCACCTTGACGATATAGATGCGGTCCAGGAAGGCTTCGTTGTTCTTGTTATTGCGGAAGGTCTTCCACTCGCTCTCATTGCTGTGGGCCAGCACGATGCCGTCAAAGGGGATGGCGCCGAAGCCTTCGGTGCCTTTGTAATTGCCTTCCTGCGTGGCCGTCAGCAAGGGGTGCAGCACCTTGATCGGTGCCTTGAACATTTCGACAAATTCCAGCAAGCCTTGATTGGCCAAGCACAGGCCACCGGAGTAGCTGTAGGCATCCGGGTCGTCTTGCGAAAAGGTCTCGAGCTTGCGGATATCGACCTTGCCGACCAGCGAGGAGATGTCTTGGTTGTTCTCGTCACCCGGCTCGGTCTTGGAGATGCCGACCTGCTTGAGCACGCTGGGGTAGCGCTTGACCACCTTGAAGCGGCGGATATCGCCGCCGAATTCCTCCAGCCGTTTGACCGCCCAGGGGCTCAGGATGCGGTTCAGATAGCGGCGCGGGATACCGTATTCCTGCTCCAGCAGCGGGCCGTCCTCGGCCGCATCAAACAGACCCAGCGGCGATTCGTTCACCGGCGAGCCTTGCAAGGCATAAAACGGCACTTGCTCCATCAACTGTTTCAGTCGCTCGGCGATCGAGCTTTTGCCGCCGCCGACCGGCCCAAGCAGGTAGAGAATTTGCTTCTTTTCCTCCAGACCTTGGGCCGCATGGCGGAAGTAGCTAACGACTTGTTCAATCGCCTCTTCGAGCCCGTAGAACTCCGCAAATGCGGGGTAGATCTTGATGGTCTTGTTGGCAAACAGGCGCGACAGCCGCGTGTCGTTGCGGGTGTCAATCATCTGCGGCTCACCGATGGCCTGGAGCATGCGCTCGGGCGCGGTGGCGTAGGTGATGGGATTGCGTTTGCACTCGGCGAGGTAGTCCTCCAGCGAGAGTTCTTCAACGCGAGTGCGCTCGTAGCGAGCGGTGAAACTGCTGATCACGTCCATGCTGAGCTCCTGTAAAGCCCCGTCCAACCCCGAGCACCTGCTTGCTCGGGGACTTCAGGGAAGTTCTGATGGCGTCCCGGCCGCTGCTGCCAGCGGGTGCTGGGGCGTCATCAGAGCTTTCCGTGCATTTCTTTGCTGCAAATTTCTTGCTGGCCAAGCTTGATCAGAGCTTGCTACTTGAGTGCCGCTGGCTAAGCAAGAATAAGCTTGTACTTAGGGTGCTTTCAAGTCGTTTCAAGGGCCAGACCGTGACTCAATGCTACGCTGATTTTGCCCGCCGTGGGGGGCATGACCTGACCCCCAAAAGTCGCTGCCAATGCAGGCTTTACTGCGGGCCGCGCAAGCGGTCGATCAGACCGTTCAGCTCGTCGAGCGATGCAAACTGAATCGACAGTTCACCCTGTTCGCCGCGCTTGGTGCGCTTTTTGACGCGCACTTCAACCACTGCCGTGAGCAGGTCAGACAGTTCCTCTTCGAGCCGCAGCAGATCGCGGCTCTTGTCGTTTTTGGCGCGCAGCAAGGTGCTTTGGCGGCCGACACCCTGGCGTGCGACCATTTTCTCGGCCTCGCGCACGCTGAGCTTTTTGGCCGCGATCTCGGTCGCACAGGTGATCTGGTGGGCGCCGTCCAAGGGCAGCAGCGCGCGTGCATGGCCCATATCGATGTCGCCGGCCATCAGCATGTTCTGCACCGGTTCCACCAGCTGCAGCAGGCGCAAAAGATTGCTGGCGGCGCTGCGCGAGCGGCCTACTGCCTGGGCGGCCTGTTCGTGCGTCAGATGGAACTCGCTGACCAGGCGCTGCAGGCCTTGCGCTTCTTCGAGCGGGTTGAGGTCTTCGCGCTGGATGTTTTCGATCAAGGCCATCGCGGCGGCCGCTTCATCGGGCACCGCTTTGACCAGCACCGGCACTTCGCGCAAGCCAGCCAGTTGGGCGGCCCGGAAGCGACGTTCGCCCGCAATGATTTCGTAACGTACTTCGCTCAAATCCGAGGGCGGCTTGATCGGCCGCACCAAGATCGGCTGCATGATGCCTTGCGCCTTGATGCTCTCGGCCAGCTCGTACAGCGAGCCCTCATCCATGCGCGTGCGCGGCTGGTATTTGCCGGCCTGCATCTGCTCCAGCCGCAAGGCGTTAGGGGCGCCTTCGCGGGCGGCTGCTGCGTCTGAATCGCTGACGGTGGGGCCCAGGAGTGCTTCCAAGCCGAGGCCGAGGCCTTTGAGTTTTTTTGTCGCCATGCGGCAATTGTCCCTTACTCGCGCAGGCCCGCCAGCAAGGCTTGGCCGACGGGCCAGGCGCCAAGCTTTGATGCCGTATTCAGGTGACCACAAGCCCCTGCTTCGACCAAGCGGCTACCCCAATCAGCGGACATCTGCGCGCCCCGCACGTGCGAACAAAAAGGGTCATCGCTGCTGATGACGGCAATGGAGGGGAAGGGCAGGCGACTGCGCCGAATCGGTCTCCAGTTGTGAAGCTGCGAGGGCATGTTGGCTGCTTCGGTGTCGGGCGGAGCGACCAGAAGTGCACCGTGCACGCGCCCGGTCAGCTGCGAGTGTTCCGCCCAACTGGCTACCAATTGGCAGCCTAGCGAGTGGGCCACCAGCACGGCGGGCCGCGCATCGGCTAGCAAGACCTCATCCAAGCGCGCCATCCAGTCGCCACGGCGCGGCCAGCCCCAATCGGCTTGCTCGACTCGCTCGTAGCCAAATTTTTGCTCCCACAGGCTTTGCCAATGTTCGGGGTCGGAGTTCAACCATCCGGGGAGTAGGAGGACGCGTTGCAGGTCTTTCATCGGCTTGCCTTAAGATTTCGGTTCTTTGAATTTGATTGTGCTGGAGAGATCATGACTTACGCAGTTTTTGTGGACGGACAAGAGGGTACGACGGGGCTGCGTATTCATGAATATCTGGCGGCGCGCAAGGATGTGGAAGTGCTGCGCATCGACGCGGACAAGCGCAAGGATGCGGCCGAGCGAGCGCGCCTGCTCAATGCCGCCGATGTGGCGTTTCTATGCCTGCCCGACGCCGCCTCACGTGAAGCAGCCGCGATGATCAGCAACCCGAATACCTGCTTGATCGACGCCAGCACCGCGCACCGCACGGTCTCCGGCTGGGCTTTTGGCCTACCTGAATTGGCCAAGGGCCAGCGCGACAAGCTGCGCGCTGCCAAGCGGATCTCCAACCCCGGCTGCCATGCCTCTGCCTTCATCCTGGCCCTGCGTCCGCTGGTGGATGCCGGTCTGCTGAGTCCGGCCGCCTTGGTTTCTGCCACATCCATAACCGGTTACTCGGGCGGCGGCAAAAGCATGATCGCCGAGTACGAAGCGGGCGGCAACGCGGCCCTGCAGTCGCCGCGCCCTTACGCCTTGGGCCTGGCGCACAAGCATCTGCCCGAGATGATGAACTACACCGGGCTGCAGAACGCGCCTGTCTTCATGCCTATTGTCGGCAGCTTTTACAAGGGCTTGTGCGTCAGCGTGCCGCTGCATCTGAGCCAATTGCGTGCGGGCGCGCGCGCTGAGGATGTGCAGCAGGCACTGGCCGCGCATTACGAAGGCGAGCGCTTCATCCGCGTGATGCCGCTGCGCGATGCTGCGACCTTGGCCTCGGGCTTTTTTGATGTGCAGGCTTGCAATGACACAAACCGGGTCGATCTCTTCGTGTTCGGCTCCGACACTCAGGTCTTGGTGATGGCCCGCCTGGACAACCTCGGCAAGGGCGCCAGCGGGGCCGCCGTGCAGTCTATGAATGTGCACCTGGGCCTCGATGAGGGTCTGGGGCTTTAAGCCCTTCTAGGGCTTAGAAACTGCCGCGCTGCGATAGTGGTAGCGGTAGGCAAAGCTGAAGCCCAGCCGAGCATAGACGCGCTGGGCTTCAAAGTTATCTGAGCCGACCTGCAGGTACGCTTCATGCGCCCCCTCGGCGGCGGCGATCTGCAGCAGCTGGCGGCACAGATTCAGGGCATGGCCCCGGCCGCGCTGCGCCGGCGGCGTGAAGATGTCGAACAAGCCGACGATGCCGCCCTCGCGGGCGAACTGGCCGCAGGCCAGCAACTCGGCGCCGGCCTCTGTGGACCGCAAAGCAAAGCCTTGATACGCCACCGGTGACGCCTGCAGGCGCTCGGCATGCGCGGCGATTTCTTCGTCTGAGGAGCCGCGCAAGTGACCGACCAGTTGCGCGTAGGCCGGCGCTTCCAAGGCTTGCAAAACTTGGTCGGCCGGCAAACTTGAGCCGGCGGGCAGGGCGGCCAGGACCATCACATCGGCGGCATCCACCTCGGGCCAGCCCTTGGCGGCCAGGTGTTCGTCCAGATCGGCCGGTTGGCTGTACGGTGTCACGCGCACGTAGAGCGGTAGATTGGCCGCCGCAAAAGCCGCTTGGCAGCGCGCCAGCAAGTCGTCCAGAGGCAGTTTGCCGGCTGCCAGCGCGTTGATGCAGCGCGAGCGTTTGGCCTTCCCCGGCGATAGCCGGATCAACCATCCTTCGATCAACTTTTCTTGCGGTGGCGCGCTGGCGTTCAAGCCGGCTTGCTCGGCGCGCAGGGCCAAGTCAGCCAAGCTCGGATTCATCACATGCTGCCGACACGGCGCACCATTTCACGTGCGAACTCGACAAAGGCCTGGGCACCCTTGGATGAGGAGTCGAACACGACACCGGGCAGGCCATAGCTCGGCGCTTCGGCCAAGCGAACATTGCGCGGAATCACGGTGTCGAACACCTTGTCGCCAAAGTGGCTCTTGAGTTGATCGCTGACCTGGTTTTGCAGCGTGATGCGCGGATCGAACATCACCCGCAAGAGGCCGATGATTTGCAGGTCGGGGTTCAAATTCGCATGCACCTGCTTGATCGTATTGACCAGGTCCGACAGGCCCTCCAGCGCAAAGTACTCGCACTGCATGGGCACGACCACGCCGTGCGCGCAGCACAGGCCGTTCAGCGTCAACATCGACAGCGAGGGCGGGCAGTCGATCAGGACAAAATCGTAGTCATCTTTGACCGCGCTCAGCGCGGTCTTCAGGCGCCGCTCGCGCCGCTCTTGCGACACCAATTCCACCTCGGCGCCGGCCAGCTCGCGGTTGGCGCCGAGCACGTCATAACCTGCTTTTTCGCTGTGTTGCTTGGCTTCTGCGACGCTGCTGGATTCCAGCAACACGTCGTAAACAGTCAGTTCCAGCGTTCGCTTGTCGATGCCCGAGCCCATGGTCGCATTGCCCTGCGGATCAAGGTCAACGACCAGCACCCGCTGGCCCACCTTGGCCAAGCCGGCGGCGAGGTTGACGGTGGTGGTGGTCTTGCCGACTCCGCCTTTTTGATTGGCAACGCAAAAGATCTTGGCCATGTGCTCAGTATTTGTGGACGTTCACAGCTTAATCGCTGCGCCTGGCAATTTTGTTTACGTGGCTCAGTTTTTTGGCCGAATCCAGATCAAACAACGCTGTGCGTCGAGACCCGGCACCTGAAGTTGTTCCACGTGAAACACATCAAGATCGCTCGGCAGGGCCGCAATCTCTTCAGTCGGGTGCTGGCCCTTCATCGCCAGCCACACAGCACCTGGCTTCAGATGTTGGCGGGTGAGGGTGGTGAAGTCCAGTAGCGAAGCAAAGGCGCGTGAGGTGATCAGGTCAAAAGCCGGGGTGTCCAGCGCTTCGACGCGGGAGTGGACGCCGTGCAGATTCGGCAACTTCAGTTCCGCCGCTACTTGCGTGATGAAACTGGCCTTCTTCAATACCGCATCGACGCAACTCACATCAATTTCGGGATGGCAGATGGCGACGACCACCCCCGGTAAACCGCCGCCGCTGCCGACATCCATCAGACGCAAAGCGCTGCCTGCCGCCTGCTTGCGCAGCGCCGGCAACAAGCTCAGGCTGTCGATCAAATGGTGGGTCAACATCGCTTGCGGATCGCGCAGCGAAGTCAGGTTGTAGACCTTGTTCCACTTTTCCATCATGGCCAGATAGGCCAAGAGCCTATCGACTTGGGCCTCGCTGAGTTCCAAATGCAAGGTCGTTGCGGCGGCGACCAGGGGTGTGCGCAGGCTGGCAATATCAATCATTGATGTCGTGGTCGTTATCTGTGGGGGCTCGATGTTGGTCAGGCGCTGGGAGTCACTGCTGTTTCTTCGGCGCCGAAGCCCTTGAAGCGCTTCTTCTTCAGGTGAACCAGCAGCAAGGAAATGGCAGCCGGCGTCACGCCCGAGATGCGCGAAGCCTGGCCCAGGGTCTCGGGCTTGAGCTTGTTTAACTTCTGGCGCGCCTCGAAGGAGAGGGCGCTGACCTGCGAATAGTCGAGGTCGGCGGGCAGCTTCAGGTGTTCGTAATTCGCGGCGCGGGCCACGTCGTCAACCTGCTTGTTGATATAGCCGGCGTACTTGACGCTGATTTCGATCGCCTCGATCACCGCTGCTGCCAGGGTGTCGCCCAACTCGGCGCTGATTGTTTCACGTGAAACAGTCGACTCCGGTCTTGCAATGGAGGCGACTTCGGCCAAGGTGTCGTAGACAACGCCGGGCCGGCGCAGCAGCTCGATGAAGTTGTATTCGCGCTCCAAGGCCTTACCAACCAGGCGCTCGGCGTCGGCGGCGGGCAGGATGGCCGGGTGAACCCAGGTCGCTTTGAGCTTCTCTGTTTCACGTGAAACAGCGTCGCGCTTGCGGTTGAAAGCAGTCCAGCGTGCATCGTCCACCAGGCCGAGTTCTCGGCCCATCTCGGTCAAGCGCATATCGGCGTTGTCTTCGCGCAGTTGTAGACGGAACTCGGCGCGGCTGGTGAACATGCGGTAGGGCTCGGTCACGCCCTGGGTGATCAGATCGTCAACCAAGACGCCCAGATAGGCCTGGTCCCGGGCCGGCAACCAAGGGCCACGGCCTTGTACTTGGAGTGCGGCATTCAGGCCGGCGAACAGACCTTGGGCGGCCGCTTCCTCGTAGCCGGTCGTGCCATTGATCTGGCCGGCGAAGAACAGGCCTTGGATGTCGCGGGTTTCGAAGCTGGATTTGAGGCCGCGTGGGTCGAAGTAGTCGTACTCGATCGCATAGCCGGGCCGCATGATGTGGGCGTTTTCCAGGCCGGGGATCGAACGGACGGCGGCGAGCTGAATGTCGAAGGGCAGGGAGGTCGAGATGCCGTTGGGGTAGTACTCGTGCGTTGTCAGGCCTTCGGGCTCCAGAAAGATCTGGTGGCTGTCTTTGTCGGCGAAGCGATTGACCTTGTCCTCGATGCTGGGGCAGTAGCGCGGGCCGACGCCCTCGATCACGCCGGTGAACATAGGGCTGCGCTCGAAGCCGGAGCGGATGATTGCGTGAGTCGCCGCCGAGGTGTGGGTGATGAAGCAGGGCACTTGGCGCGGGTGCTGCGAGACGTTGCCCATGAAGCTGAAGACCGGCAGCGGGTTCAGGTCACCGCCTTGCTCCTCGCATTTCGAAAAATCAATCGAGCGGCCGTCGATGCGCGGCGGCGTGCCGGTTTTCAGCCGGCCTTGCGGCAGCTTCAATTCTTTGAGGCGCGCCGACAGGCTGATCGCCGGCGGGTCTCCGGCGCGGCCGGCGGCATAGTTCTGCAGGCCGACATGGATGCGGCCATCGAGAAAAGTCCCGGCCGTCAGCACGACAGCACGGGCGCGGAACTGCAGACCCATCTGCGTGACGGCGCCGACGACCCGCTCACCCTGGCCGTCCGACTCGACCAGCAGGTCGTCCACCGCCTGCTGGAACAGCCACAGATTGGGCTGGTTTTCCAGCTTGTGGCGAATTGCCGCCTTGTACAGAACCCGGTCGGCCTGGGCGCGGGTGGCGCGCACGGCCGGGCCTTTGGAGCCGTTGAGGATGCGGAACTGGATGCCGGCCTCGTCGGTGGCCGCCGCCATCGCGCCGCCCAGCGCGTCGACTTCCTTGACCAAGTGGCCCTTGCCGATGCCGCCGATCGAGGGGTTGCAGCTCATTGCCCCAAGCGTCTCGATATTGTGGGTCAGCAGCAGTGTGGCGCAGCCCATGCGGGCGGCGGCCAGCGCGGCCTCGGTGCCGGCATGTCCGCCGCCGACCACGATAACGTCGAATTCCTTGGGGTATTGCATGAGTGGGTTTGCCTTGAAAAAAGTGGCCTCAGAGCTTGAGAACTTTTTACTGCGCGACCGCCATGCGTCGTTGGTTGGATGCTCGCAATCCTCATGTACAGGAAGTACATTCCGGTTGCTGCGCTCCGCCCGCCTAGCCTGACGCCCGCTCGCTACAAAAGTTCTCAGCCTCTTTGCACTGCGGAAGACGCGCGCGCGGGCAAGCCGCAGATTTTACGCGGGGCTGTGGATAAGTGCCGGTCTGCCGCTGCAACTGGACGGACAATTGCGCGATGAAATGCCGAGATCATTGCGCCGCCTGCTGCATCGCCCCGTCCATCAGCTCGCCCATCCCGGGCATGCCGGTTGTCAATGGCATCTCCAAGCCAGCCGGCGTTCGCTGCGTGCAGCTCGACGAGGCGAACCGCTGCAAGATTTTTGGCCGCCCCGAGCGGCCGGCGGTGTGCGGTTCACTGCAGCCGTCCGAGCTGATGTGCGGCGACAACCGTGAGCAAGCGATGCGCTGGCTGGGGTGGATGGAAGAGCAGACGGCGCCCTGAGTTCTGTCCCGCCCAGACGAAGGTGTTCCGATCAAGCCGGGTTGACCACTTCCGAGGGGCGGCCGCGGCGCGCCCACCAGGCCAGCAAAGCAGGGTGGCCCCAGTACTTCTCAAAAAAGTGATGCATCACGGTGTTGACCAGCGGCTCGATAAAGGTCACGGCGCCCGCGATGGCGATATTGCCGGTCAAGGTGTAGGTGACACCAAAAGAAGTGCCGAGATGGAGGACGCCGAAGCTTGCGGTCTTGGCCATGGTTGCTCTGCCCTTGCTATTGTTGTTGGGGTATCAATAGCTGGACTCTAAATTCAGCGAGCACCAGCGTCCAGTTGGCAAAATCGATGCCGGCCATAGCCGGCGTTGAGGATGCTCTACACAACTCCTCGCGGCGTGTGCTAACGCGGCCTCGTGCGGTCTGCGGCGTTGCATTTCTTGCCAATAGCTACTGCTATTGGCTGCAAAACGCGCCTTGCAGCCCATCCCGATCCGCACTGCACCCACTCGCGCTGAGTTGTGCAGAGCATCCTTAAAGCACCGCTCGGCCAGCCTCTAGCCTGATCACCCGCTCCGCCGCCGCGATGGTTTCGGGGCGGTGCGCGATGACGATGCGCGTCAGTTTCAAGGCTTGCAGCGAGGCATTGACCTCGCGCTCGCGCGCCACATCGAGGGCACTGGTCGCTTCATCCAGAAACAGGAACTGGGGTCGTTTGTAGAGGGCGCGTGCCAACAAGACACGCTGGCGTTGGCCGCCCGACAGGGTGTTGCCCATATCGCCAATCAAGCTTTGAAAGCCCATGGGCATGGCCTTGATGTCGGCCAGCACGCAGGCTCTTTCCGCACATTCCTCGACCCACTTCAGGTCGGCATCGGGGTCGAAGAAAGCGATGTTGTCCTTGATGCTGCCTGCGAACAACTGGTCATCCTGCATCACCGTGCCGATGCGCGCGCGCCAGGCGCTCAGACCGAGCTGTGCCAGCGGCACGCCGTCAACGCGGATTTCACCGGCCAGCGGGCTGTGAATACCCAGCAGCAGCTTCAGCAGCGTGGTCTTGCCGCAGCCCGAGGGGCCGACGATGGCGACCGATTCGCCCGCTGCAACGCTGAAGCTGCAGTCGCTGAGCACCGCCGGCTCGCCGTCTGCATAACGAAAACTCACAGCGTGCAAAGTCAGGCTGCCTTCGCTGTCAGGCGCCGGGGCCGTATGTCCAGCATCGGCTTCGGGTGCCGTCAGCACGATGTCGGCGAGACGCTCACCCTGCAGGCGCAACATGCTGAGCTCCACGCCCTTGTCGATCAAGCCGGCCAGGCGCAGCGTGAACTGTTCCTTGTAGGCCAAAAAGGCGAACAGCATGCCGACCGACAGCTCTCGCTCCAGTACCAAAAGAGCGCCGACCCAGATGATGGCGACCCGCTCAAGCCCAAACAAAAGTTTGTGGCCTACGTCCATCCAGAGGTCGAGCCGGCGCACCGCGATGCCGGCATTCATCTGCTCAACCACCAGATTGGCAAAGGCGGCGCTGCGTTCGGCCTGCGCGTTAAACAGTTTGATCGCCTGCGCGCCGCGCAGCGATTCGAGGAAGTGACTGTTCTGCTTGGCTTCATGCACCAGCGCTTCTTCCGAGGCCTCGCGCAGCGGCTTGAAGAACGCCCAGCGCAGCAGCGCATAGGCGGCGACCGCCAGCAGCGCCAAGCCGCTCAAACGCGGGCTGTAGATCCACATCAGTCCTAGAGTGAGGATGACCATCAGGCCGTCCAACACCGCCTCGGCAAAGCGGGTCGAGAGCGTGCGCTGAATCAGTTGCACGCTGCCGAAGCGTGACCAGATATCGCCGATATGACGCTTCTCGAACCAGGCCAGCGGCAGCTTGAGCAGATGGCCGAACACCTGCGTCAGCCACTGCACATTCAGCGAGGCCGACAGATACAGTACCGCCCAGGAGCGCAGCGCGCCGACGCCGACCTGCAGCAGCACCAGCAGGCCAAAGCCCAGGCCCAGGGTCACCAAGAGATCGCGGTCGGCGCTGACCAGCACGCCGTCCACCACCCATTGCAGTAAGAAGGGCGAGAGCAGGGCCAGCATCTCGAGCGCCAAGGCCAGGCCCAGAATCTGCAGCAGGGCGCGTTTGAGCCCGCTGATGTGGCCGAACAGCTGGCGCCAGCGCAGGCGCGGCGCAGCAGCTTGCGGCGCGAAGCTGTGGCTCGGTCGAAGCTCCAGCGCCACGCCGGTGAAGTGGCGCGAGAGTTCGGTCAGGCGCAGGCGGCGCCGGCCATGAGCCGGGTCGTGAATGATGGCGAAGTCACCGCGGATCTCGGCCAGCACGACAAAATGATTGAAATCCCAGTGCAGCACGGCCGGCAAATGCAGCTGCGCCAAATGTGCCGGCTCAGCCCTCAGCGCGCGGCTGCTCAAGCCCAGATCGGCCGCCATGCGGACCAAATCTGCCATGGTCGCACCCTTCAGCGACAGCGAAAAGCGCGCCCGCATCTGCGCGAGATTGAGCTGGCGGCCATGGTGGCTGGCAATCATGGCCAAGCAAGCCAGACCGCATTCGGCCGCTTCGGTTTGCAGCAGCAGCGGCATGCGGCTGCGGCCGCGCCACCCGAGATGGAGGCGCTCAATCAAGTTCGGCGATTCAGACACGGCGGGCAAGGCTCAACAAGGGCTCAAAAATCCATTCGATCAGGCGCCGCCGCTCCAGCAGCACATCGGCTTCCAACTGCATACCGGCGCTCAAGGCCTGCTCCTGGCCATAGGCCGTGACGGTCTGGCGGTCGAGACCGACGGTGATGCGGTACAGCGGCTCACTCTGCGCGCCCTGGCTGAGGGCGGCGGGCAGGTTCAGCAAGGCCAGCTCGGCCGGCGTCAGCGGCGTGCGTGAGACCTGCAAAACGCGACCACTTTGGCTGCCGAATTTTTGGTAGGGGAAGGCTTGATAGCGCAGATTCACTGCCTGCTGCGGCCGCACAAAACCGACCGCGCTGGATGGTGCGTACAGCTGCGCCAGCATCTGCGCCTGCGCCGGCAACACGCTGGCCAAGACGGCGCCGGCGTTGACGCTCTGGCCCGGCTCGGCCTGCAGCGTGGCGACAACGCCGTCGCTCGGTGCCCGCAAGACCAAGCGGCGCTTGCCCTCGGTTTCTAAGCCGAGGCGATTCAGCTCGGCGCTGTCGCGCTCAATCACGCCTTGCAGCACCTGCTCTTTCAGCGGCAATTGCTGCGCCTCGGCCAGGGTTGCCGCTTGTTCACGCAGCAAGGTCTCGCGCTGCCGCTCCAGCGCTTGGCCCTGGGCGCGCAGGCCCAGCACCTCCTCGCGCTTGGCCTGCACCTGGGCCGCAGAGATGAATTGCTCGCGGCTGAGCTGCTCCAGCCGCGCCAAGGCGGCGTCGGCCAGCGCCTGGCGCTCCTGCTGCAAGCCGGCCTCGGCCTTCAGCAAGCTCAGCTCGCGCTCAATACCTTTGCTTCGCAGCGTCAGTGTTTGCTGCTGAGTGTGTGCTAACTGCCGCTGATGCTCGGCGCTCATCTGCAGGCTTTGCTGGCCAGCCGTCAGGTTCTTGGCGATGGCCTCGGCGCTTTGATTCGCGCTGTCCAGGCTGAGCACAAACAGCACATCGCCGGCCTTGACCGACTGGCCTTCGCTGACCTCCCGCGCCAGCACGGTCGCCGCTTGGGCGCTGCTGACCCGCAGCACACCGCGGTCGGGTAGCAGATAGCCGCTGACGCGCGCTTTGCGGGTGTATTCGGCCTGACTCAGAAAGATGGCCACGGCCACCACCGCCGTGACGGCGGTAAGGCTCAAGACCTTGAGCGAGAGTGGTCGCAGCAGCTGAATGCTGCCCAGCCAGGCTTGTTGTTGGCCTTGGATGGCTTCGGGGCGGAAGAGCATCAGGTTGGTGGGGCCATCAGCCCCATTTCTCCTGGATCAAGCGCGATGACGGTGAATGCTTGGGAATTACCACGAACCCTTCGGCAAGGGATCCGTTGGAGCCCCTTGAGTTTCTGGAGTTCCCGAAGAAGTGCCGCCACTGATGGAGTGCAGCAATTGCGCATCTATTTCCACTGGGCCCTGGTCAGAGGTTGCGGGGAAATTCAAGGACTGAGATTGTTGGTTTTGCATGGCTGATTCCGATTCTGTGGTTTGCGTGCGATCGGCACAGAGTGATTGCAGCAGAGTCAATGGCTTTTGGTAACTGTCAACTCTGACAGGGCGACGCCGGTTCGGTCAGCGAATCAAGCCCAGCCGCATCGCCTTCAGGACGGCCTGGTGCTTGTTGTTGCAGTTCAACTTGCGCATTGCATTGCTCAGGTGCAGCACGGCGGTGCGCTCGCTGATGCTCAGAATTGTGCCCACCTCCCATGCGGTCTTACCGTCCATGGTCCAGCGCAAGGCTTCCAATTCGCGGGGAGTCAGATGGGGTCGATCTATTTGTTGGTCTGGTGGCAAAAGCACGCGCAGTGCTGAGTCCGCCGCGTGAACTGCAAAGAGCTGTAAATCGGCAACCAAGCGAGTCAGTTCTGTGGTGTTTGATGGCAAGGCCGCGCTGCGCTCCATGCCGAGAACAAAGTGCCTACCCTCAGGTAAGTGCAGGGCAAGCGCAATGCCCGTCCGATAGCCAAACCTAGCCTGAGCCTCCCAGAGTTCGGCTGCATTGCTTCGCACATAGGTTTGCTGATCCCAAACAATGGGTACGCTTTGCCGTTTGCAATGCTGCATGACAGGATCACGCTGAGCGAGCTGAGGGCTGTCCGTCGCCGCCCGAAAGCCGCTCGGACAATTGTCAACATTGATGAAATCAGACCTCCCCAAGGAGTGGTCGACCACCGTCATCGCGGAGAAATTGTCAAAGCCCATGGCCTTGGTGAAGTGCTCCAGCTCGCTGGTGAACACAGCCCGGTTGCCCGCCTCAAGCACCGATTGGTATCGCCCGTCTAACATCGAATGCCTCCCTCCATACCAGCTTAGCGCCAATTGGCTGCCAAGCCCATCCGTTGTCTCCCTGACAAGGTTTACAGCTGGTGAAACAACGGTTCAGCTTGCACACTGGCTTCAGCTTGCCCGCGCTTGTTCAGCGTAGTTCACTTCTTATATCAAAAATATGACTCCTGCTTGGATTGTGTACGCATGGCCCAGAGTTTTGTGTGAAACCCAGCACGCCCCCAGTTTGCAATTGGCGCATTTGAGTACGCAGGTGTTGGTCGCCGGCGACGCCGAACACCCGGCCATGGGGCAAACCCTTTGGCAGGGGGCAGATGGCCAAGCCATCGCGGGCGTGGCCTGGGATTGGGTCAGTCTGCCGGCGGGTCTGGTGGCGATGGTCGACCCGATGGCCTTGATCACCAATCTGCAGTTCGTCAACCGTGCAGGGCAAGTCTTGGCGCCTATGGAGTCGGCGCGGCAACTGAACGAGATCGTTCACGCCCTGCCGTGGCAGTGCGAAGTACGGCGGGCGCTGGGCTTGCATTGATGCCTTCATAGCCACAGGGTCACGCAAGTGCCTTGGCCGAGCTCGCTCTCGATCTGCAGCCGCCCACCCATCAGCTCCAGCAATTCACGCACGATGCTGACACCCAGCCCAGTGCCGGGGATGTGGCCGGACGCGTCGGCGCGGAAGAAACGCTCGCCCATGCGGGCCAGGTGCGCGGGTGATAGACCAATGCCGTGGTCCCTGATTTCGACCCCGTAATGAACGCGGCCGTCTTCCGGCTCGTCCACCAGCAGGCCTATCGACACCGGCTCGCCGCCGGGCGAATATTTGTAGGCATTGGAGAGCGTGTTGAGCAGCGCTTGCTGCATCTTCTGACGGTCCACATGGACCGGCATCGCCTGCGCTGAAGGCTCGAACAGCGGCCGCTCGCGCCCCTGCGGCGGCAGGTAATCGCTCAAGACCTGCGTGACCAACTCGGCCAGATCCAAGGTCTCGAACTTGAATTCACTGGCACCGCGCGCCTCGATGCGCGCCAGGTCCAGCAACTCGTTGAGGATGTTGATCATCAGCTTGCTTTGTCGATGGATGCGACTGAGCATGTCGGCGCGCTTGGCATCGCTGAATTCGCGGTGGATCAAGAGCTCGACGAAACCGAAAATGCTGGCCATCGGCGTGCGCAGCTCATGGGCCGCCAGCGTCAGGAACTCCGATTTCATTCGGTCCAGTTCGTGCTGCCGGGTCTCGTCGCTGATGTAGAGCACCAAGCTGACCGAAGACGCCGTTGTCTGGCGCCCGCTGATGGCCAGCACTCTGGGAGGCTCTCCTTTCAGGGTCAGGCCTTGCCGGTTCGGCCCGAAGCTGGCGGCCAGGCCGGCAAAATCGCAGCCTTCTACCGCCAGCTCTCGCAGTTTGGCATCCAGCCCCAAGTCATCCTGACCTAAGACCTCATCTTCACGCAGGCCGGTCATGCGCAGAAAAGCTTGGTTGGTGAACTCGACCTTGCCGGCGCGGTTGAAGGTGAGCAGGCCGTCCGGGCTGTTGGTGAAAATCGCGCCCAGCTTGTCGTTCTGCGCCGCCAATTGTTTGGCTTGTTCTCGGTGTGTCTGGATGCCGTCGGTCAACACGATCTGATGTTGCTGCAGCAGCATCGACGCATCATTGAGCGCTCGCTGCAGGTCTTGCATCTCCAGCGGGCCTTCAAGCCTGAGTGGCGCGGTGCCGACGTCATCGGCCAACTCAACCGCGAAGCGGCGGGCCTCGTCAACGCTTTCCATTGGACGACGCAAAAAAAGCATCAACAGGGGATAGCAGAGCAGCACCGCCAGCAAGGCCACCAGCGCCGTATTGCGCCAGATCGCCAGGCTTTGCCGACGCAAGTCGCTCAAATCATAGTCAAGCTGTATCCAGGCGAGCAACTGCTCATCGGTCTGCACAGGCTGCCAGACCGTCAGCATGGCGCGCTCGGTGTCCAAGGAGAGTTGTGGATTTTGAACCGCGGGCAAGGGCCGCTGCCCCAGTGGGTCCGCAAAGCTGGCCTGTGGGCTTTGGCCTGCCTCGTGGACGACCTGGGTCAGCGGCTGACCTTGCGGGCTGAAGACGTTCAGCCGCCGCACATCGCCCATCGTCGCGTAGGACAAGGCCAACGCTTCGACCCCGTCAAGGCTGCCGATCAGTATCAAATTGGTGGCCGCCTCACCTAGGCTGCGGGCTAAGAGCTTGGCCTGCGCTTCGACGGCGCCACGGGCGCGCGACTCTTGTTGCAGGGCGGTGAAGCCGCCGAGCATGGCCAGCGCCAGAATCAACAGCAAACTCATCACCAGTGCGAGTTGGTGCTTGAAGCGCCGTGGCCACATGCGTCGCAACTTCATGCCGGAGTACAGCCCTTGGCTCATTCAGTCCGAATCTTGGCTGAGGTACTTTTCGAGCCGTAACTTCGCCAGTGGACGGTAATCGCGCTCAAAGTCTGCCGCGACCGGCTTGGCCATTGGGATGTCTTTGAAAAGAGCTTGCAGCGCCGGATCAGCGGACATTTTGAGCATCGCCGCCGCCACGGCCTGCGCCTGTGCGGCCGGCACCCGGGGGTGGGCGCTGAAGGGGTGGGGCGCGGCACCTTGGGTTTCCATCAGCACGCGCAGGCCTGCCTGCACCGCCTCGGGCTCTTTGTCCAGCGTCCCCCGCAGGCCGCCGCTGGCCGCCGTTTTGCCGACCAGGGTCAAGCGGTAGGCATTGGAATGCGTTTTGGCATAGATGGGCTTGATCTGCACGCCCTCTCCCTCGGCCAGCTGCGCCCGGATCAAGAGCGAGGCGCCCAGCGCGTTCGGGGCCGGAAACGCCAGCTCCTTGCCTTGCAAGTCTTGCACCGACTTGATCGGGTCATCCTTGCGCACCAGCAGCAGACCTTTCAACATTTTGCTGTCGCGCAGCAGCGGCCGGTAGCCCTGCGCAGCATGGGCCAGCAACTGGTGATAGGGGTTCATATAGGCAAAGTCCGGGCGGCCGCTGGCCAGCTCGGCCTCGAAAGCGGGGATGTCCTTGACCAGCTTCAGAGTCAGTTGCAGGCCGGCCTCTTGGCCAAGCTTTTCCAGCAGGGGCGCCCAGATACGTTGAATCTCGGCGGCCTGGAATTGCGGCACGATATAGACGCTGTAGCTGGGTTTCTCGGGCGCGGCCTGCGCTCTGAGCGGTCCGGCCGCAAAGCCGCCAAGCAGCAGTCCGCACAGCTGCAGCGCCAGTGTCAGCGCTGACCGCCGGTGTCGAGCTAATTTGCATTTCTCCATGCGCGTCTCCGATGCATGAGTCCGGACCGACGCGGCGCGCCTAAGCCCTCAAAGCGTCGTTGCATTATGCGCATGGGTAAAAATGCGGGGCAAGTAAATAGCTGGCGAAACCGACCCTAACTGCAGCGGCCCCAGTCTGCCGGCCCTGCGCAGGCACAAGGAGTCCTCAGGACTATTTAGCTGCGACCTAACTTGGGTACAAGTTAGTCTTCGCTGAAACTACGTTTTGTGTCCGGCTACGGCCAGGCGCATGGACTTGGCGACGAAGAGTAAACAGCCTACCGTCAAGGTCGCGCCTACCAAGACTCCCGGCATCACTTGCGCCCAGCTCAAGGCCTCGCCCTTCAGCACCAGCATCATCAGAGTGTTCTGAGCAAGACCTGGCACCCATAAATACCAGGCTGCGTCGCCGCCGGGGTTGAGCATGCTGACCATGGGCGCCAAGCCCACCAGCGTGACGATCAAGCCGCTGCCGGCCTGCGCCTCTTTGAAGGTCTTGGAGCGAATCGCCATGGCCATCAAGACCGCGCCCAGGCCCGCCGCCAGCGGCAGCTGCAAGAGCAAGAAGGCGAACACCTCGTACCAGCCGAACTGGAACATCGCTTGCAAGCTATCGCTCCTGAGCAGCCATTGCGCCGGGATGAAGCTCAGGCTGGCCAGCAGCGCCACCAACAGGCCCAGCAAGGCCACCGCGCCCCATTTGCCCAGCACCAGGGCCAGGTGTTGCACTGGGTTCATCAGCAGAGGCTCCAGCGAGCCGCGTTCGCGCTCGCCGGCGGTGCTGTCGAGCGCGGCCGTTAGCGCGCCGTAAAGCACCGCCATGATGATGAACATCGGGATGATGCTGGTGATGCGGGTGGCGCGGGCCTGGGCGCTGGCCAGGTCACGCTCTTCCACCAAGACCGGCTGCAGCAACTCGGTCGAGACGCCGCGCAGTGCCATATTCAGCGTCGCGCGCTCGCGGTTGAAGCCGCCCAGCAAGCGCCCCAGGCCTCCCAGGCCGGTGCTGGCCCGCTGGTTGGCGCTGTCGCTGACCAACTCCACGGTCGGCTGCTGGCCGGTCAGCAATTCCTTCTCAAAGTCTTTGCCGATCACCAGCACCGGCTCCAGCAACTTGGTATTGCGCAACTGAGCCTCATAGTCGGCCGGGGCGGCCTTGATGGTGTAGGTCTGGCGCTCCAGATAGTTGCGCAGGCTCGGTGCATGCTCGATGCCGGCCACCATCACTTCGCGCTTGTCGGCGCGCTCCTCCAGCGAGGAGATAAAGCCCGACAGCGCCAACAGCAGCAGCGGCCCCATCAGCACGGCCGGCACCATCAGGCGCAGCAGCGTACGGCGGTCGCGCAGCGCATCCAGCACTTCCTTGACAAAAACGATCCAGAAATTCTTGCTCATGCTTGCTGCTGTGCTCATGCCGCCGCTCCCGTTGGTTCATGGTGAAAGGCCAGCTTGACGAAGGCGTCTTCGAACTTACGCTCGCCGGCTTGTTCAAGCAACTGCTCAACCGAGCCCTCGGCGACGCTGCGCCCATTCGCCACGATCACGACGTGCTCGCACAGCTGCTCCACCTCTTGCATGATGTGGGTCGAGAAAATGATGCATTTGCTGCCGCCTTCTTTCGAACGCAGATGGCGCAGCGCCTCGCGCAAGGCCCGCGTGGCCAGCACATCTAGGCCATTGGTCGGCTCGTCCAGCACGATATGCGCCGGGTCATGTACCAGCGCTCGGGCCAGCGCCGTCTTCATCCGTTCACCCTGGCTGAAGCCCTCGGCGCGGCGGTCGAGGATCTTGGTCATCTCCAAGAGCTCGGCCAGGGCCTCGGCGCGAGCATTCGCCGCATCTTCTTCCATGCCTTGCAGACGGCCGAAGTAGATGATGTTCTCTCGCGCCGACAAGCGCGGGTAGAGGCCATGGGCGTCGCCCAGAATGCCCATGCGTGCCAGCGCTTGGCGCGGCTGTTCGGCCACCGTGATGCCGTCTACCGTGATGCTGCCGCTGTCCGGCGTGAACAAGCCGCCGAGCATGCGCAGCGTGGTCGTCTTGCCGGCGCCGTTGGGGCCGAGCAAGCCTGTGATGCGGCCATCGGGCGCGTCCACCGTCACCGATTTGACCGCTTGCACCAACAGCTTGGCTGGCCGCTTGAGCAAGGAGCCGCCACTCTTGGCGATGAATTGTTTGCTGACGTTCTCTATGCGGATCATGGCTGTTGAACCTTGCTGGCCTGCACTGGCAGGAAGGCGCCGGGGCGCGGGATCTTGCTGGCGCAGGCCGCGTCCTGCGGTAGCGCCAGCGCATCGGTCTTGGCGTCAATAAAGCGGAACAGCAGCTCACGCATGCAGCCCACACCCATCACGCCATGGCCGGCCTCGGGCACGACGATGTGCTGTACCAGCTTGGGGTTAGCGCCTGCCAAGGCCTTGGCTGCGCGCTCGCCATGGCGTGGCGGCGTGGCCGGGTCGGCGCCGCCGCTGAGCAGCAGCACCGGCGAGGGGGCCGGCGGCATGCTGAAGAACTCAGCCGCGATCTGCGCGCGCGGCCAATCTTTGCAGACCTGTGTGTAGAGCTGGGCGTCACCGCGCCCAAAGTCTGCGCCCGGCGGGTCGCCGGCCTTGTCCAGGCGCGGTACATCCTCGGCGCACACGACCGAGAAATGCATGCCCATCGCCAGCCGGCTGGACTTGCTGCTCGCCAATGCGCCGCTCAAGCCCATCAAGCTTTCAAAGCGCCCTTCGCCGGCGGCGTGGATGGCGGCGGGCAGGGCGGACGTCAGCGCCGGCGCATACAGCGGCAGGCGCACGCTGCGCAAGAGCATGTCGCGGCTCAGCGTGAAGCGCTCGTCTTGGCCGGTCAATGGGTGCTTAACGCTGAGCTGGCGCGGCATGCTGTGCAAGAGGCCGGCCCATTGCTGACGCAGCTGCGGGAACTGCTGAGCGCAGGCCGGCTCTTTCTCACAGGCCCGCAAGCTGGCATCGAGCGCGGCCTGGCCGTCGGTCGAGAAGCTGGCAGGCAAGACCATGTCCGGCGGCGCAACGCCGTCCAGCACGGTGCGCCGCACTTGCACCGGGAACAGGCGCAGATACTCCAACCCGGCCCGCGTGCCATAACTGGCGCCGATCAAATTCCACTGCGCAGCCCCCAGAGCCACCCGCACCGCTTCAAAATCTTGCATCGCAATGGTGGTGGAGTAAAAGCGCAGATCGCCGTGCGGCAGCTTGGCCAGGTCTTGGCGACAGGTCTCCAGCCGCTTGAGCTGTGCGCTCGCATCGAGCGCCTGTTCGAAGGGCAGCTCGCGTTCATCGGCACATTGCAGCGGCGCCGATTTGCCGGTGCCGCGCTGGTCGATGAAGACGATGTCGCGCCGGTTATTCAGCCGCGCCAGCCGGCTCATCATCATGGGGGCCACCGCAATCGCGCTCTGGCCGGGGCCGCCGGCCAGCATCAAGACCGGATCGGGCTGCTTGTTGCGCGCCATCGCCGGTACGACGAGGAAGTGGATGCTTATCTGCGTGCCAGCCGGCTCGGCCGGATTCAGCGGGCGCTGAATGCTGCCGCACTGCAGCTCATTGGGCATGCCCTCGATGCGGCAGGGGCTGGTGATGCTCTTGCTAGGCGCGCTAGCCGCTGCAGCGGGCTTGCCGGCAAAAGCGAGGCTGAGCGCCAGGCCCAAGGTCGCCCCGGCGCACGCGGCTCGGTGCAGCAGTTGTTTTCGGTATCTCATATCCGTCCTCCAGTATCTTCAGAGCTATTCTGAGCTGGAGCGGATTATGGGCAGCGTCGTATGGCGCTGCGAAGGCTAAGCGGCGAATGGCGCTTAGCGGCGTTGAATGGCGGGTGGACTGGGCCGATTAGCGGCAGCCAGCATTGCCTGCTTTGCCAGACTCAGCATCAGCCACATCAGCAGCAGCGGGAACACCAAGGTCTGCATCAAGAAGCTGACGATCAGCCGGATCAAGTCGCTGACGGCGCGGTCCGCCGCCAACTGCATGCGCTCCGCATAGGCGCGCACGTCCGGTAGCGTGGCCGCGTGCTTGAGCCTGTCCAAGGTCGACTCATGGGCTGCTGCGGCGCCTGCTTGGCTGGCGGAAGCGGCTTGGCGCCCTAACTCGCTGGCCGTGTTGGTGATGCCTTGCTGGCTGGATCGGTAGTCTTCGGCCAGCAACTGCTTGAAGGCCAGATCACTGCCCAGGATGGTCAGTGGCACGGTGAATCGCAGCACCAGCAGCCCGATCAACACTGCGCTGGCAAAGCGGGGCAGCGCCCGACCTCGCCAAAGCAGCCCGCTCACGCCCAGCGCAGTCAGCGTCAGCGCTGCGCTGACCCAGGCGTTGCCGCCGACCGAGATCAGCACCTTCTGCACGCCGAAGGACACCGAGGCTGCCAGCATCAGCGTCGAGAACTGCTCGACCAGGTCATTGATCGGGTCGAGCGCTTGGCCGGGCGCCAGCGTCACACCAATACCCAGTGGCTGGAAGGACAGCGTTGTTTCCTGCAAGGTCGAGATCACCGCATTCAGGGTGCGCGCGCTGGCAAAGGTGATCAAGGCACGCTTCAAGCCCGCGTCGACCCGCTCACTTGCCATTGCGTCCAGCTGCGGCAGCCAGGCCAGCGCGGCGCTGGCGAGCAGGGCGGCGATGAGCAGCAGGCGGCGCAGGGCGGGTTTCATCGGCAGCAGCATATCGGCAGAAGCATAAGCGATGACTTCAGCGTCATGGGCCATATTGTGGGAGCACATCTTGTGCTCTGTTGCCAAGTTCAGGCGGGCCAAACTGCAGTTCGTCGCAACTTGCAAACAGCCCGTGCAGGCCTCACGTTAAGCTATGCCCATCACTTTATAGGAGCAAGCAATGTCTGACAGCATCGAGCTGGATAAATTGGCTGAATTGCATCAGCGCGGTGTCTTGACCGCCGAAGAATTCGCGCGCGCCAAAGAGCGTCTCTTGGGCGGTGCGGGGCCTGCCTCGTCGGGGTCAGCGTCGGGCTACCGGGCCACGGGCAACGCCGCAACGGGCGGCATCAATGAGCTGCGGCGCAGCATTGACGACCGCTGGATCGGTGGCGTTTGCGGCGGCATCGCCAAGCTGACCGGCATCGAGTCCTGGCTTTGCCGCTTGCTGCTGACGGTGCTGGCGCTGTTTGCCGGCTCCGGCGTGCTGGTCTACATTTTGTTGTGGATTTTCGTGCCCGAGCAAGAAGCCTGAGCGGCTAGCGCTTAGCCGCTGACCAAGCCGTCTATCACCTGAATCGTGCGGTCGCAGCGCTGCGCCAATTCAGGGTTATGGGTCACGAACAGGATGGCCGTGCCTTGCTCCCGGTTGACGCGGCGCAGTAGTTCGAACACCGCATCGGCGCTTTTGCTGTCGAGGTTGCCGGTGGGTTCATCGGCCAGCAGCAGGGCTGGCTTCATGGCCAGCGCGCGCGCCACGGCCACGCGCTGTTGCTGGCCGCCGCTCAAGTTGCCGGCCATATTGTTTTGCCAAGGCGTCAGCCCGACGCTGGCGATCAGCTCCAAGGCGCGCTGATGCATCTCGGCGTTTGGGAAGCCGGCCGCCCCCAACATCGGCATCATCACGTTTTCCAGCGCGGTGAAAGCGCTGATCAGGTGGTGGTACTGGAACACAAAGCCAATGCTGTGGCCGCGCAGCCGGGTCAGCGCGCGGTCGTCCAACTGGGTGGTTTCTTCGCCGTTGATCGCCAAGCTGCCGCTGCTGGGGCGGTCCAGCAGGCCGACGATATTGAGCAGCGTGCTTTTGCCCGAGCCCGACGGCCCCATCACCGCGCAGAACTCACCCTTGTGCAGGCTCAGATCGATGCCGTGCAGCACCTCGGTGGCGATGGCTGTGCCGGGGTTGAAGACCTTGCGCACGCCTTGCAGCTGCACCACCACCGCCTCGGCGGCCTCGGATGTTGTCGTCATTTCAAGCACGGATGGCCACCACGGGGTCAAGTCTTGCCGCACGCAGGGCCGGCGCAAAAGCGGCGATCAGGCCCGTCAGCGTGGCCAGTAGCAGCGCAGCGCCGAACAGCTTCGGATCGAACTCCAGCGGAAACAGCGGCGTGCCGTCGGCATTGCGTGCATAGATCTGCCACAGCCACAAGGCGAGCGCGCCGACGGCGCTGCCTACCAGCGAGCCGCCCAAGCCCAGCAGCCCGCCTTGCAGCAAGAAGACACGAAGAATTTGCGCTTGCGAAATGCCCATCGCGCGCAGAATGCCGATCTCGCGCGACTTCTGCACCACCACCACCACCAGCACGCTGGCAATGCCAAAGGCCACCGACAGGCCGACGAAAAAGCGTATCGCGGTGTTGGCCGTGGTCTGTGCGCTGACGGCCGAGAAGAATTGAGCGCTGGATTTGATCCAGCTGTCGGCCTGCACGCCGGTGTTGGCCTCGATCGACTGCGCAATCTTTTCGGCCGCGTAGACATCGCGCACCGTCACATCCAGGCTGGTGACGCCGCCGGGCAGACCCAGCAGGCTTTGCGCGGTATGGCGCGCCACAAAGGTGCTGCGTTGGTTGGCGCCTTTGTTGCCGAGGTCGAAGATGCCGATGATGGTCAAGGTGCTGGCGTCTGCGTTGGCCGAGTTGGCGGTCGTGAGGCGCAGCTTGTCGCCGATGTCTACGCCCAGATCGGTGGCCAGATCGGTGCCGATCAAGATGTCGGTGCCGCCCAGATCGGCGCGCCCGCGCACCAGCTTGTCGTTCAGATCAACGATGCGGTAATACAAATCGGGATCGATGCCGTTGACCGAAATCGCCCGGCTGGCGCTGCCGCGCAGCACCAGGGCCGAGCCGCTGGTCAGCGGCGACACCACCAGCACATCCGGCGTGGCGCGCACCTGGGTGGCCACTGCCTGCCATTGGTCGATCGACTTGAGCCGCTGCAGCGGCGGCTGGATGATGGCACCCGGTTGCTCGGTCGGGCTGGCCGGCCGCAGCGCGCGCGTCACCTCTTGGTGCGGCAGCAGCTGAATATGCGCTTGCGCCGTCAACACGCGCCGGATGAAGTTGCCCTGCAGCCCGGACAGCAAGGCCGACATGAACACGATCACCGCCACGCCAATCGCCACACCGATGATGATGAACAAGGTCTGCAGCCGCCCTTCACGCAAAAAGCGCAGCGCGACGATCCACTCGAAAGGCAAGGCGGAGGGCAGGGGACGGGCCATGGCGCTCGGGCCTTCAGCGACCGGCGGGCAGGGCGGCGCTGCCGGGCTTGGCGGTGGGCGCGTCCGCCTTGCTGCGTACCCGGGCGCCGTCCTTCACCGGCTCTGCCGCAAGCACCAGACGATCGCCTTCGGCCAGGCCGTCCAGCAACTCGGCATAGCCGCCGCTGCGCAGGCCCAGGCGCACGTTTTGGCGGCGCGCCCGCCCGTCCTCGCCCACACGCAGCACCCAGGGCGCGGCGCTTTGAGGCTCACGCACGACGGCCAGCGGCAGCAGCAAGGCCTGCGGGCGGCGTGCCACCTCGATGTCCACCGACACCGTCATGTCCTGGCTCAGATAGGGCGGCGGCGCGGGCACATCAAGCTTGACCTCGACCGCGCCGGTCTGCGCGTTCACGCCGGGGTTGATATAGACCAGCTTGGCCGCAAAGCGCTGGTCTGGGAAAGCGTCGGCCGACGCCAGCGCCGGCTGGCCGGGCGCGATCAGGCGCAAATTGCGCTCATCGATGCTCAAGACCAGCTGCGTGCGCCCGGCCGGCGACAGCGTCATCAAGACCTTGCCGGCCTGCACCACATCACCGACCTCCACCTTGCGGCCGATCAGCGTGCCGGCGGCCGGCGCCTTGATGCGGGCGTAGGCGGCACGCGCGGCCGCTGCTTCGGCGCTGGCCCGCGCTTGCGCCAGCGCCGCCTCGGCTAGGGCTGCGTCGCTGCCACTGGGTCGTAGTGCCTCGCTCTGCTTTTGGCTCAAGCGCCATTGCGCTTCCGTCAAGGCCAGCGTGGTGCGAGCCTGCTCCAGGGCGGCCTCGCCAATAAAGCCTTGCTCGAACAAGGCCTGCTGCCGGTTCAGCTGCGATTTGGCATTCGTCAAGCTGGCTTGCGCCTGTCGCAGCTGCTGCTCGGCCACCGGCGCTTGCAGCTCCCCGACCTGGCGCACGCGGGCCAAGGCCTGCTGCACCGCCAACTCGGCCTGGCGCTGGTTGGCGCGCAGCTCGGTGGATTCCAGTTCAATCAGCAAGTCCCCTGCTGCGACCTGGCTGCCCTGTGCGACGGGCACGCGCGCGACGGTGCCGGTGATCTGTGCCGCGATATCGGCGCGGTGCGGCGTCTCCACGCGCCCGCTGGCCACCACCGACTGCACAAAGTCGCGCCGCAGCACCGTGCTCGTCGTGACCTCCGGGCCGCGCCAGCTGCGCCAAGCCAGCGCCGCCAAACCCAGCAGCAAGGCCAGCAATACCAATTGCCACTTCCAACCCAGCGTCTTCAGCCTTGTGGACAGATCAGTTTTCATAGAGGCTTGGTGCTGGGTTTTGCAAAAACATCAATCTACTTTCACGGCTCGGATAGCGTCTTGTCCTGTGTCAATTTTGCACGTTTGAAAATGGGGTCAGGTTCATTTTTTGGGGGGAATTAAATGAACCTGACCCCAATTTCCGAATGAACCTGACCCCAATTTCCGATGTGAGCTTGCTTAGCTCAAACGCGAAAGGGCGACGTCATGCGGGTGAATTCATTTCGGCGTACGCTTGCTCAGTTATTCAACCCGCAAGGAATCCCCGTTATGAAGCTCTATTACAGTCCCGGTGCCTGCTCGCTGTCGCCGCATATTGCCCTGCTTGAAGCGGGCCTGAAGTTTGAGCTGGTGCTGGCCAGTACCAAGTCCAAGAAGCTCGCCGATGGCACCGACTTCTACACCATCAACGCCAAGGGTTCGGTGCCGGTCCTGGAGCTGGACAATGGCGAGCGCCTGACCGAAGGCCCGGCCATCGTCCAATACATTGCCGACCAAGCGCCTGACAAGAACCTGGCGCCGGCCAATGGCACGATGGCGCGTTACCGCCTGCAGGAATGGTTGAACTTCATCACCTCCGAGTTGCACAAGGGCTTTTCGCCGCTGTTCAACCCCGCCACGACCGAAGAGTACAAGCCGCAGGTGCGGGCCAAGCTGGCCGAGCGCTTTGCCTGGGTCAATGAGCAGCTCGAAGGCAAGCAGTTCCTGATGGGTGAGCAGTTCAGCGTGGCCGACGCCTATCTGTTTGTGGTCAGCAACTGGGGTCAATACGTGGGCGTGGATGTTGCCGGCTACCCGAATCTGGTGGCCTTCCGCGCCCGTGTCGCGGCGCGCCCGGCGGTGATCGCCGCGATGAAGGCCGAGGGCCTGCTGAAGTAAGCCGCTAGTCGCCTGCCACCCATTGAACAAAACGCGCTGCGGCGCGTTTTTTTTTGAATTGCCTTCAAGCCGCCCCGCGCTGCTTGTAAAACTCCACCACCAGCGGATCCACGCTGGCCAACTCGGCGTCGGTCAAGGTGACCAAGCCATCATGTTGAGCGGCCTTGAGCATGGCTTGGCCCTCGGGTGTGGCCGGGAAGGCCAGCAGGGCTTGTTTGAGGCGCCCGAGTTGCGGCCGCAGGCGTGGATGTGCCATATAGGCCATGGGCGTGAGCCCCTTGGGTGCGCGCAGCAGCACCCGAAAGCGCCCGCTCAGCTCAGCCGGCAAGATGCCCAAGGTGGAAGCCGAACCGACGGCGGCCGCCGCGTCGCCCTTGAGCATGCGCTGCACGGCATTGCGCTGGGTGCCGGCCACCAGCAGTTTGAAATCACGCCCCGGCACCAAGCCTTGGTCGCGCATCTCGCGCAGGGCGATCAGCGCATGCACGGCAAATGGGTCGGCCATCAAGACCGCTTGCTGCTGCAGGTCTTGCAAGCGCTTGATCGGGCTGTCCAGCGGCACGATCAGCAGCGGCTCCAGCGGCGCAGTCGCGCGCACCAGGGGCAAGAAACCCGCTTCGCGGTGCAGGATGCGCGCGACATGGGGTGAAGCGCCGACCAGGTCAAACTCGCCGCGCCGGGCGCGCTCGATGAACTGCTCAAAGTCCGGCGCCGAGGCCAGGCGGCTGGGTTTGCTCAAAGTTCGCTCGAACAAGTTCACGACCGGCTCATACAGGCGCACCAACTGTTGCACCGGCAGGTAGGGCACCATGCCAAAGACGATGGGGCTAGGGTCGCTGCTGGCGCTGCTCTGAGCGAAAACGCTGCTGCCAGCGCTGAAGGCCGCCAGCCAAGCCAAGCAGTTGCGGCGATGTAAATACCGTGGGTCAACAGGCATTGCCCTAGCTCCGATTCACATGGGCCTGGCCGGCGCGGCCAAGGGGATGTTGATATTGAAACAGCAGCCTTGGCCAGGCGCGCTGCGCACGCTGATGTGACCACCCAAGAGGCCTCCGACCATATTGCGCACGATGGACAGGCCCAGGCCCGAGCCACCCTGGCCCAGCTTGGTCGTGAAGAAGGGCTCGAAGATGCGTGTCTGCAACTCGACCGTCATGCCCTGGCCGTCATCACGTACCTGCAGTTCGACCCGCTCGCCCAGTTGTTGGGCGCTGATCTGCACCAGCCCGCCCAATTGGCCGTTGAAAGCATGGCGCTCGGCGTTTTGAATCAAGTTGCCTATCACCTGATCGAGCGGCCCGGGATAACTGTCCAGCTCGATGCCATGCGGTACCAACAGCTCGACCCGCGTTTGGCTGCGCTTGAGCCCGGGGCCAAAGCTCAAGACCAAATCCTCCAAAACCTCGCGCAGATCGAACTTGCGGCGATGCTGGCTGCTGTCATCGACGGCCACGCGCTTGAAGCTGCTGATCAAGCCCGCTGCCTTTTGCGTCGCGCGCAAGACCAAGCCGGCCATCTGCTCGCCGCTGTGCAGCGCTTCGCTCAGGCCCCGGCGCGAGACCTGCTGTGCTTGCACCAGCTGCGCGGTGTCTTTCATCAGGCTTTGTAGTGATGAGGCGGCCGTCACCGCGTTGCCGATCGGCGTGTTGAGCTCATGCGAGATGCCTGCCACCAAGGCGCCCAGCGAGGCCAGCTTTTGCGCTTCGACCAATTCGTCCTGGGTTTGACACAGGCGGGCAAGGGTTTGTTCCAGATGTTCGGTGCGCTGCGCAACGCGCTGCTCCAGCGCCTCATTGGCCTGCTGCAAAGACAGCTCGGCGGCCTGCTGCGCCTTGAAACGCTCGGACAGCGCACTCGACATTTGGTTGAAAGCGCCGGCCAGTTGCGCCAGCTCGTTGCTGCCGCTCGCCTCGATCTGCACATTGGGTTCGCCGGCGGCCATGCGGTCGGCACCCTCGCGCAAGGCCTCCAGCCGCTTGGTGAGCAGGCGCGCTACCAGCACTTGCGAGGCGGCGGCCAGCAGCAGCGTGCCCAGGCACAGCGCCAGCAACTGCCACTGCACCTGCTGGGCTGCCTGGCGTTCGCCGGTGCGGGCGATGCCAAAGCTGGCCTGGCCGTAGACTCGTGCGCCCATGCGCAGATCGCGCACAAAGCCCTGTGCATCGCTGCCTTGCGCCGGCCCTACGCTGGCGAGCTTGGTGCCTCGCGCATCGCTGATTTGCACGTAACTGAAGTCGCCGCGCTGCACCAGGGCCTGGGCCAATTCTTCGATCGAGGCCAGGTCGGACTCGGCCAACATCGGCGCCAGCGATGCCGACAGCAGCGAGGCGCTGCGTTCTCCGGCGCGGGCGGTTTCTTGCGCCATGGCGCCCGCGACGATCCAGCGCGCGGCCACCAAGATGACCAGCGTGGCGATCGAAAACACCACCGCAGTGGTCAACACGAGCTGCTGTCGGAGAGTGTGCATGGGGCGTTAGGTCAGGCTTCCGGGCCTGAGCATAAACGTATTTCTAGGGCCTGCCGCGATCACGGCCCAGGCCTCCCCTGCTTACTGCGTCGGCAAGGCGTAGCGGGTGTAGTAACGCCGCCCGGCCGAGTCTTGTGCGCCGAGCCAGACCTCGGCAGAGACGGTGGCGGAGTTGGGCAGAGCAACCGGTGTCAGCGTCAAGGTGGTGAGCGGTGCATTCGGTGGCTCGGTGTCGACGAACAAGGGCAAGATCCAGCCGACCAACAAGACCCGCACGCTGATCAAGCGCATATCGGGGTTGGCGGCCGCCCAAGCGGCGAAGTTGATCGTCAAGCCGGCCCGGATGGCCTCGGCCGTCAGCGGCTTGCCGCTGCTCAAGCCGTCGATGGCGGGGAAGCGTGCCGTCGGGGCGTCCGTCGGCACATCCGCCGGCAAATAGGCGACCCGGGTTTCGGCCAAGGGCTTGTCATCCAGCGTGAAGCTGGCGGTGTATTTGGCGCCGCGCTGGCTTTCGGCGCTGCCCAGCCAGCCCAGGGCCGACTGCTTGAGGACCAGCTCGGTGATGCTGCCGGTGGGCTTGACCGAGGTGGCGCCCGGTGTATCGGACAGACACAAGAGCTTGCGGCTGCAATAGGCAAAGGGAATGCTGTAGCCACTCTGCAGCTGCACGGTGGCGGTGTCCATGAGCTTGGTCGGCGTGGCCGTCGTGCTCTGACCTTGAATGGCGACTTGGATGCCGACCCAGGGGTTGGGGGCGGAGCCGGCCGCGCCTGCCGCAATGGCCGCTCCGTCGTTGCCCAAGTGGATCACGCTGACCGGGTAGACGTTGACGGCAAAGCCCTTGCCATTGCCGACCAGGCCCCATTGGCCCGGCGTGGTGGCATTGGCACCCTTGGTGAAGGAAACGGCATCGCTGAACTGGGCCAGCAAAGCGCCGCTGGCATCGCTGACATTGGCCGACACCAGCACCTTTTTGCACAGACCCACCAGCAGTGCGTCATCGGCGCAGCCGGTCACCATGAAGCGGCCCAGTTGGCCCTTTTTGATTGCGAAGTCGGCCAGCTTGGCGGCGATGGCGTCCTTGTCGCCGCTGTTGTGCTGGGTGTAGGCGCTCAGCTGGGCGGCCGCTTTGAAGTCAGCGGCGGTCTTGCCCTGCGAGATCAAGGCGTTCAGACCCTTGGCCAACTCGTCCAGCAGGGGCAGATTGTCCAGCGTCGCCTTGGCGGTCGAGGCCAGCTTCAGCGTCGAGGTGATGGCCGTGGCCGGCGTACCGCCGGTGGTTTTGAGCAACTCGGTTTGCGCCGCAGCCAAGCTCACCTGAACCTCGGGGGTGGGGCTGGTGCTGAGCTTGTTGCTGATCAGCAGTTGCTCGACGCCCTTGTTGTTCTTGCTCAGCTGTACGCGCAAGGATTCCAGCAGCAGATCTTGCGCGCTCTTGTCGGCCGCAAAGCTGGCATCGCCGAGCAGGTCCAGCGCAGCCGCGTTGGTGAACTTGAGGTCGCTGAGCTGGGTTTTGATCATGCTCTTGACGAACTCGCCGGCCGCGCTGGCGGCCGAAGCTGCGGGCGCGGCCATCGCCGCCGCGCTGGCCGCCGAGCTGGCAAACACCGGCTGCGGGTCGCTGCCCAAGGCCAGGGCCACGATGGCATTGCTGAGCGGCGTGATATTGGCCGTCATGGCCGGCTTGGCCGCGTCCATGATGGGGACGGCCGAATGCAACACCTGCGGGTTGCCGGCCGCGTCAATGCCGCTGACTTGCACCAGCAGCGGCGCCTTCAAGACCTTGTTGCTGAGGCTCAGGCTGTAGGAGCCGTCGCTGGGGCGGGTGCTGGCTGAGCCGACGACCGCACCGTTGCCGTCCATCACCTTGACCTGGGCATTGGTCAGGGGCGCTCCCAGAGCCGCGACACCGTTGAGCGTGGGCGTCACGGTGAAGGTCGTGACGCCAGGGGGCGTGGTGCCGGGATTCGTGTTGCCGCCGCTGTCGGCGCTACCACCCCCGCCGCCGCAGGCGCTCAGCGTCAGGGCGCAAAGCAGGCTCAATGCCAAGGCGGGCGCGGCCCCAAGCAGCGAAATGCCCGCCTTGAAGCTGCGCCGCACGCTGCGGCCCGGCAAACTGGACGCGGAGGGGAAGGGGCTGTGCATGGCGAGGGTCTGTGGAGCGTTAGTTCCCGTGATGATAGGGTGGCCCCAAATTGACAAAGCGCCGATGAGCCGGGGCTTTCGGCCGGTTATCGCGCCCCGGCAGACGGCGATTCAAGCCGCCTCACTGCACCTCAATAGGCCCGCTCGACCCGGTTGCGGCCCTCGCGTTTGGCCTTGTATAGCGCGGCGTCGGCGCGGCCGAGCAGGTCGTCGACGGCTTCATCCTGGCTGCGCGGCATCGCAATGCCAATGCTGACCGTGCATTGGATGGCGCCGGCTTCGGTGCTGAAGATCTCGTCGGCGACGCTTAGGCGCAGGCGCTCGGCCAGCTTGACCGCGTCCTCGGCGCTGACCTCTTGCCAGACCACCGCAAACTCCTCCCCGCCCATGCGCACGGCCAGATCATTGGGCCGCACATGGCTGAGCAGCAGTCTGCCCAGGCCGCGCAGCACGGCGTCGCCGGCGGCGTGACCGTGGCGATCATTGATGTCTTTGAAGTGATCAAAATCAATCATCGCGACCACCATGCCGAGCTCGGCCTTGTCGCCGGCGCCGCGTTGACGCAGGCGGCCGACGCGGTTCTTCAGGCCGCGCCGGTTGAGCAGGCCGGTCAAGGGGTCGATCTCTATCATCGACCAGAGGCTGCGTTGCAGCTCGCTATTGAGCAGCAGTAGCACGGCGAAGGCCTGGGCAATCAGCAAGGCGATGAAAACCAGCAGCCATACGCTGTTGGTGGCGACGGCATGCTCCGACGAGCCTGCAAAACCCGGCGTTGAGGTGAGGGCGCGCAGGGCGTGGGCCGCCACCGACAGGCCCAGCACGAGCAGCATCAAGCTCAGCGCAAAGCCCCCCTGGACGCGCCAAGCACGGAAAATGTGCCGCAGTGCGAAGCAGCGCAGCAAGGCGCTGGCGCTCAAGGTCAAAGACAGCGAGACCCAAAGCGGCTGACCCAGGGTCAAGGCGCTCACCGAGCCCAACGCGACCAAGCCGGCGAACAAGGCCGCAGGCTGCCAGCGCAGCGGCAGACCCAGGAAGGCGCGCACCCCCAGCAACACCAAAACGCTGGACAGCACGCCGCCGATATGGCCGACCGTCATGGTCAGCAGACTGGGGGGCGCCACGGCCAGCAGCCAGCTGCGTACAAGCTGGGCCAGCGCGACGCTGGCAAAGGCGCCTGCCCAAAACCACATGCCGTAACGGCCCCGCGTTCCCCAGGCGCCGCCAACCGTGACCAACATCATCAGGGTTGCCACCATCTGGTAGACGGTCAGCAGGGTGGGGACATCCAGCGCGGGAAAGTGGAAGGGTGTCGGCAGCATGGGCGGCTATTGTGCATGCGCCCAAGCCCTCAGCCTCTAGAGCCAGGTGCTGATCGCCTCCAGCGGCTTTTTGATGCCGCCATGCACGGGCACCAGGCAGCCGGGCTTGGGATAGCCCACCACCAACAAGATGACCGGCTTCTCGGCGTCGGGGCGGCCACACAGCTTGCTCAAGAAACCCATCGGGCTGGGCGTGTGGGTCAGGGTGGCCAGGCCGGCGTCATGCAGAGCGCTGATCAAGAAGCCGGTGGCGATGCCGACCGACTCGGGCACGTAGTAATGGCTGAAGCGCTCGCCGTTTTCATCGATGCCGTATTTCTGCGCAAAGATCGCGATCAAGACCGGCGCTTCTTCCAGAAAAGGCTTGCTGGCGTCGGTGCCCAGCGGCGCCAGCGCGCGCAGCCATTCCTCGGGCGCGCGTCCGCTGTAGAAGCTGCGTTCTTCCTCCTCGGCAGCGGCGCGAATCTGCGCCTTGCGCTGAGCATCGGTGATGACAACGAAATGCCAGGGCTGTTGATTGGCGCCCGATGGTGCGGTGCCGGCGGCAAGCAGGCATTGCTCGATCACTGCGCGGTCGACGGGCCGGCTGTCATAGTCGCGTACGGTACGGCGGCGCAGCAGGTTTTGATAGTTGCTGCGGGCGTGATCCAGCATGGTGGTGCAGGGCAGTTCGCGGTAGCCACTCAAGGGCTCCATCGTGGGGGCAGGCATTGTGTGCATGAGAGGGCAATCGGTAGATTGGGGTGCGGCGCGAGCATAACGCCGACATGTGACGCATCACATCGGGCCTGACCCCAGGTCACAGCGCGGGTTCATTGCAGGCCGGGCAGCCAGGCCGCAATCCTGTAGATGATCATTTCCTGCAGCTGGTTCATCAGCGCAAAGCCAAACAGGCAGGCTGCCACTACCCGCAGCAGCGTCCAGGGTTTGAACCCCAGCCAAGCCAGGTAGTAGGCGATGGAGATCAGCAGCAACATCGCATCGGTGATGATTTGCAGCCGCAGCATGGGCATCTGTGCCCATTGGCCCAGGCCGCTGACAACCAAGTCCAACAACATGGCCATGGCGATGCCGTACAGGCCGACCGCCCAAGCCTCGGCGACGGTGAAGCCCTGCTTCGGGAACAGCAAGCGGAGCAAACCGGCGCTGGGTAGCGTGAAGACCAGCATCCAATAAGGCATTGAAAGGCTTAGCCACAAATTGAGTTGGGCATAGAGCGCACTGCGTGCCGGCGACAGGCTGCCCCTGACCTGCTGCAGCAACTTGACCCGATAGGCGTCGAAGTAGGCGTCGCCGTAAAAATGACTCAGCAGCACACAGAGCGTGGCAATGGCGACCAAAAACGGCAGCGGATGGGTGTAGCGCAGGCGCTGGCCCTGCATAAAGGCTTTGAACACTACCTGCGGCTGCCAGCACAGATGCCCGACCGTGCGTTTGAGGCTCTTTTCGACATGCAGCACCCGCTCGGTAAAGTCCTGCCACATGCCGGGCAGCGTCAGCGGCAGGCGTGGTGCCTTGATGCCACAGGCATGGCAGAACGGACCTTGCAGCGGTGTTGCACAGGAGCGGCAAGTCAAGCTCGCGATAGCTTGTGAGCCGCTTGCGGTGTCGTGGGGCATGGGTCGAGTCCAGTTCGGCTGCGGGAGCATTCTCGGCAGATCGAACCATAACATCCACGTCCGGCTGAGCCCCGGCAGCGAACGGCATGCAATAGGCAAGAGCCTGCATTTCCTTGCAAGCGAGGGATTGACGACGGTGTTGGAGTCCGCTTCGTTTGAATCGATCAGCGGACTTGGAAGGCATTTCCGGGCACAGGGCCGCCGATGAAGAAAGCCTGAAATAGGAACTTCAGCAGCAACGCTCGGCAGGCCGGGGCCTACATCTCCTTGAAGAACTGCAAATAGCTGCGGCTCACCGGCAGGCGCTCGCTGCGGCCCTTGAGTTCGATGTCGGCGGTCTCGTTGTCGCCCCGAGTAACGCGGCGAATCGAGCGAAGATTGACGACGACCGAGCGATGCACCTGGGCAAACTGCTGCGGGTCGAGTTGCGCGACCAAGTCTTTCAGAGGCATCCGTATCAAGGCTTCGGCGGCCTGTCCCTCGTCTCGGTAGGCGACCAGCGTGTATTTGGTGTCGCTCTTCAGGTAATCGATATCGTCAACCGGAATCATCCGCAAGGAGCTGCCGACCGTCGCGCGTACCCAGCGCATCGGCTCCGGCTGGTCGAGCTTGAGCCGCTCGGCCAATTGCGCCAACAAGGCCTCGGTGTGCACGGCCGGTTGCGCTGTTTGCAAGCGCGCTTGCAGCCGCGTCACCGTCTCGGCCAAGCGCGCGGCGGTGACGGGCTTGACGAGATAGTCCAGCACGCCATGCTCAAAAGCATCCAAGGCGTACTGATCAAAGGCGGTCACGAACACCAGATGTGAGCGCTTGCCGATTTGTCGCGCCACCTCGATGCCGCTCAAGCCCGGCATATGCACGTCCAGAAAGCAAATCAAAGGCTGGTGTTGCTCGAACAGCTCAAGCGCTTGCCGGCCATTGCGCGCTTGCGCGACGATTTTCAACTCCGGCCAGGCGGCGGCCAAGCGCGCTTCCAGGATCTCGCGCAGCAGCGGTTCGTCGTCGGCAATCAGGGCGGTGATGTTTGTGCTCATTTCGGCTCGATCTTGAATTCAATGCTAACTTGCACGCCATGCGGCTCCACCTCGCTCAAGTCCAGCGTCGCGCTGCCGCCATAGGCCCAATGCAGGCGTTCGCGCAAGGCCACTAGGCCGGTGCCCAGGCCTCGCCCGGTTGCCTGCAGGCCGACGCCGGTGTCGGTGACCGTCAAGCGGCAGCGACCGTCTCCTAGCAACTCGGCGCTGACATCAATGCGGCCGCCTTCTTCGCTTGGGTCTATGCCATGCTGAACGGCATTTTCCACCAGGGTCAACAGCGTCATTGGCGGGCAGCGCAAGAGATGCACGCCGCTGCCGACATGCAGGTCAAAGGCGAGGCGGTCGGGCATGCGCATCTGCATCAGCTCCAGATAGGCTCGCACCAGCTCCAACTCCTGGCCTAGCGTATTGGCCGAACCATCCAGCCGGGGCACGGCGGCGCGCAGATAAGACGTTAGGCTTTGCAGCAGCTGCGGCGCGCGCGGTGAGCCGGCTTCCACCAGCGCCTGCACATTGGCCAGGGTGTTGAACAAAAAATGCGGCTGTGCTTGCGCGCTGAGCAGGCGCATGCGGGCGTCGAGCGCCTGGCGGGCCATTTCGCTGCGCTCCAGTTCGAAGTCGATCGCTTGTTCTTCCACTTTGGCCTCACGTTGGCGTAAGAGGGCGGTTAGCGCGGTCCAAGGGGCCACCAGCATGCCGGAGAGGCTCATCAGCATGAAGCCAAAGAGCCGCTTCTCCTCCTTCCAGAATTCCGGCGCACCCGCGTCGGTGCCGAGTTTGTAGAAGAGAAACACCGTGACCGGCACCACCAAGCCGACCGCCGCCACCTGCAGCGCCCAGCGCGCCAGCCAACTCGGCAATCGGCGTGGCCATTGCTCAGTCAGACCGAAGGCCAGCAGCACCACCAAGCCGGTGCCGAACACCCGCATCGGCAAACGAAAAGTCAAGCTCGCGTAGGTGAGGTTGAGCAAAAGAGTCAGCAGGGTGCAGATGATGACGACGGTGCGCACGCGGCGCCAGCCGAACAGGGCTCGCCAGTCTGGCTGCGGCATCGGAGGGCTGAGTTGGGCATTGGCGGTGGAATGCATCACGGCAGAATACTCGAGTGAATGGTGGGCAGGTCGAGACGGTGGTCGCCGCAGTGGCGACTAACGCCAGCGCTGAGCGGGCTTGCGGAAGTAGTGGTGCACGATATAGCGCCACGGCAGCACCAGCGGCGTCAGCACCACCCCGGCCAAGCAGGCATAGAAGGACCCTTCGACGCCCGGCGTGACCGCCCCGCTCAGCCACAGCGGGTAGGCGATGGCCAAGATCCAGAGGATTTTCCAGATCAGCTCAAAAATCAGCAGCGGCAACATCTGCAAGGGGTAGCGCAGCCCCCAGACACAGAATATGGCCAGGCCGATCAACATCGCGCCCAACTCACCCCGGCGCTGCGCCCAAAGGTCGGTGTGCTGCAGCATGCTCGGGCCCCAACTGCTTGCCAGCCCCACCGTGATCAGCAAATAGAAGGCGCGCAACAGATTCAGGCGCCAGAGTGGAAGGTCTTGATCGCTCATTGGAATTCCCCTTCAGCCGAGCTTGGCCAGGCTCTTGCGAGCGTCTTCGACATTGGCCGGGTTGGCCCGCTTGTTGGCGATGAAGCGCTCATAGGCCGCCTTGGCCTGCGCCTTGTCGCCCTTGGCCAGATAGGCGTCACCGAGGCGGTGGTCGACGGGCAATTCGTCGGCGCCGTTCAGCGTCCTGGCCCGCTCCAGGTATCGAATCGCCTCGTCCATTTGGCCTTGCGCGGCGTAGACCCGGCTGAGCCCATAGGCGCCGCTGGCTTTTGTGGGTTGATCGCGCAGCAGGCCCTCGTACAGACTCTTGGCCTTGGCCAAATCCTTGTTGTCCTTCAAATAGATCCGCGCCAATTGCATGGTGGCTTCGCGCAGCTCGTCCTGCATGGCGCCATCCTTGCTCGGCTTGACGCCCAGCAGCTCGCTCTCCATCTCGGCCCATTTCTTGTCTTCGGCGGCAATATTGACGCGGATGATGCGCGCCGTTTCGGGCTGGCTGCTGCGCACGGCGGCCTCCAGCTCCTTGGCCTTGGACACGCTGCCGCCCATCATGCCGGGCACGGTCAGATAGAGCTTGGCCAGTTGCACCCGGGCCGTGAAACTGCTGGGGTCCAACTCCAGCGCGCGGATCCAGGACTCTTTCAAGGTCCCCACATTGCGCATGGCTTTGGCCATGCCCATATTGATCATCTGCAAACCGAGGCTCTGCGCCGAGGCCACATGGCAAACCGCCACGTTCGGGTGCTGCTCGACGCACAGTTTGGCCTGCTTGGCGCCGGCCTCGAGGCGCTTGCCGTCGCCGGCGTCGCTGAAGCTCAAGGCCAAGGACAAAGCCGCGCTGGCCTCGGCATCGGCGGCGTTGGCCTTCAAGCGTGTCTGCGCCAGTTGTTCCAGTTCGACAAACTTGCCGGCATCTTGCAGCGACTCCAGCTGCGCATCTTTGAAGACGGCGGCCTGGGCCATGCTCAAGGCACTGAGCAAGGTCAGAGCGGCGATAGCGCTGGTGATGCTGCGGCGGGCGGGATGGGGGGCGAAATGGGTTTTCATGGTCGGGTTCCCGGTAGAGTGGGTGGTCAAATTTCTAAGGACAGGGCCATTGTGTTGAGCCGCCGGCTCGTCCACGCCGGCTCTCGGACGAGCGACGAGGCGCAGGCTTTCAGGCACGATGCGGCGGGACGAGCGGCGCCTTTAGGCCGAAAGGTCGCAGCCGGCGTCATTGGTCGTGGTCAGGCGTCGCTCGTCCGCGCAAGGGCGTCACCGATCCGGCATGGCTTGGCCGCGACCGGTCTACAAGGGCACAGTCGGCCCCGTTGTTACACAGAAAGCCTTGTCATGAAAAAAGTTCTGCGAGTCCTGCTGCGAGGCTTCTTGGGCCTAATTGCCCTGTTGCTCGTGCTGGCCGGCCTGTTCGCCTACTTTCTTTACACACCTGATCCGGAACTGCCGCAGCTGTCCGGCAGCTTGGCCAAGGGCGAGATCGACGTGGCCGGCGTCAAGCGCGGCTACCGGACCTATGTGCCTAAGGACTTGCCCAAAGGCGCGCCGCTGGTCTTGGTGATGCATGGCTCGGGTGAAGGCCCCGGCCGAATCCGCGTCGGCACCGGCTATGCCTTCGAGCGCCTGGCCGATCAGCATGGCTTCGCCCTCGTCTACCCCAAGTCCTTCGCCTCCGACTGGAACGACTGCAGCCGCATCGGTGACAAAGAGATGAACGGCGTCAGAGGCGACGATGTGGGCTACTTGGCCGCTCTGGTCGATAAGCTAGTCGCCGAACTGTCGCTTGACCCGGCGCGCGTGTTTGCGACCGGCGTTTCCAACGGCGGCTCGATGGCGCTGCGTTTGGCGCTGGAGCAACCGAGCCGCTACAAGGCGGTGGCCGCCGTGGTCGCCAATGTGCCGGCGCCTGATAACTTCCAATGCCAGCCGGCGGCGCAAAAGACCACCTCGGTGATGATCATGAACGGCAGCGAAGACCCGCTGGTGCCCTATGCCGGCGGCGAGATCAGTCTGCTGGGCCTGTTCTACAAGGGCGGCCCGATTGTTTCCTCACGTGCTTCGGCGCAGTATTTTGCCGATTGGGCGCAGCTGGTCGGCGCACCCCAGACCAGCGATAACGCCGTCGCCGAGGGTGTGCGTGTCGAGCAGAACCGCTGGCGTCAGGATGGCAAGGCCGAGGTCGAGCTGGTGACGATTCATGGCGGTGGCCACGGCCTGCCACAGCCTTACTCGAAGCGCCCGCGATTGCTGGGCCCGTCACCGATGGCGCCCGACGGCCCGGCCATGATCTGGGCCTTCTTCGAGCGCCAGCCCAAGTAAATAGCGCAACAGACGCAATCCCCTGAATTACGGAGTTATCAAAGAAAATGACCGTCCTCTACATCGCTCCCGAGAGTTCTCCCCTGGTTCACGCCGCCGCTGCGGCGGTGCTCTACCTGCACATCGGCGCCGGCAGCGTCGGCATCTTGTCCGGCGCGGCCGCCTTTGTTTTTCGCAAGGGCACGCCGCTGCACCGCCTGATCGGCAAGATCTTTGTCATCTCGATGCTGATCATGTCCGGCATCGGCGCCGTCGTCGCACCCTTCCTGCCGACCCCCGAGCGCGCCTCGGTGATTGCCGGCATTTTGACCTTTTATCTGGTCTTGAGCTCCTGGATGACGGTCAAGCACAAGCCCGGCCAGATCGGGCGCTTCGACCATGGATTGCTGACTATCTCCTTGAGCGTGGTCGCCGCCAGCGCCTATTTGTTCTGGCTGGCCATGCAAAACCCGCGCGGCATGCTGGACGGCCAGCCAGGTGCGGCCTTTGTGATGTTCATCATCATCGGCAGCCTGGCCGCCGTGGGCGACTTGCGCATGATTTTGCAGCGTGGTGTCACTGGCGCCACCCGCCTGGCCCGCCATCTTTGGCGCATGACGGTGGCCTTGTTCATCGCGGCCAATTCGCTCTTCCTGGGGCAGCAGCAGGTCTTCCCGAAGGCGGTGCAAAAGTCCGGCCTGCTGAATGTCCCGGCATTGCTGATTTTGGGCTTGCTGCTGTTCTGGCTCGGCCATGTGGCCTGGGGTGCGCACAAACGCAAGCGCGTTCGCCGGCTACAGGCCGCGTAAGGCCACCTGAGATAAGCCCCGCTACCGAGCCGGCGCTGGCTTCAAGAACAGCCGCTCGAATTCCAGGGCCGGCTGCGCTTTGGCAAACAGATAGCCTTGCGCAAAGTCGCAGTTGATTTGGCGCAGCAGGTCTCTTTGCGCCTCGGTCTCGACGCCCTCGGCAATGACCTGTATGCCCAGCTTGTGCGCCATCACCACGATTGCTTCGCACAGCGACAGGTCGTGCGAATCCGGCGCCAGATTGCGGGTGAAGGATTGGTCGATCTTCAAAAAGTCGACATCAAGCTTCTTCAGGTAAGACAGTGAGGAATAGCCGGTGCCGAAGTCGTCAATCGCGACCTGAACCCCCAAGTCGCGGTATTCCAAGAGCCGGGCAGCGACACGCATATCGTTGTCCATCAAGACGCCCTCGGTGATTTCGACCACGATGTCGCTGCCGCTCAGGCCCAGCTGCTCCAACAGGATGAGCCAGTCTTCCTGCTGATGCTGATCCGCCAGAAACTGCACCGGCGATTTGTTGACGCTGATTTGGAGCTCAACCCCCAGCCGCTGCTTCCAATCGACAACTTGCGCGATGGCCTGACGCATCACCCAGGCGCCGATCGGGTTGATCAGGCCGGTTTCTTCGGCAATGGGAATGAATTGACTCGGCGGAATCTGGCCCCTCGTCGGATGCAGCCAGCGCAGCAAGGCCTCGGCCTTGCGGACGCGGCCGCCGGCCAGATCAACGATAGGCTGGTAGTGCAGCGTCAGTTGCCCGGCGCCCAAGGCATGGCGCAGATCGCTGGCCAGCACCATATGCAGCAAGGCGTCGTCCTGCATGGCGCGGGTGAAGAAACGGAAGCAGTGACGCCCCTGGCTCTTGGCCACATACATGGCCTGGTCGGCATTCTTGGTCAAGTCGATCACCGTCGTTGCGTCGTCCGGATAGATGGCGATGCCGATGCTGGCCGAGACATGAAGTTCGGCGCCGCGCAGCAGATAGGGCAACGAGACCCGTTCGATGATCTTCTGCGCCAGGGCGCCGATCACGGCCAGGTCATGCAGCTCCGGCAGCAGCACGGTGAACTCGTCGCCGCCGAGGCGGGCCACGGTGTCGCAGTCGCGCACCGAGTCCTTGATGCGCAGGGCGGCTTCCTCCAGCAATTCATCGCCAACATCGTGACCGAGGGTGTCGTTGACTTCCTTGAAGTGGTCGAGATCGATGAATAGCACCGCAACGCGCTCTTGGTCCCGCTGCGCCTTTTTGATCAACTGCTCGAGCCGATCATGGAACAGCTGCCGGTTGGGCAGATGCGTGAGGCCGTCGTAGTTGGCCTGCAGCCAGATTTTTTCTTCAACCGCCTTCAGGGCGCTGATGTCGGTGTGGGTGCCGACCATGCGCAGCGGCTGCCCCTCGGCACTGCGGCTGACCACGCTGCCGCGCGCATAGATCCATTTGTAGTCGCCGTTCTTGCAGCGTAGGCGGTACTCGGCCGCGTAAGTTTCGCTGCGTCGCTGCAGATAGTCCTCCATGATCTGCAGCAAGCGGGGTTTGTCGTCGGGGTGGATGAGCTCCATCCAGGCCTGATGGGTGCGCGGAAATTCGTCGTCTACATAACCCAGCATTTCCTGGTAGCGCTGAGAGTAATGGGCCTCCTCGGTTTCGAGATTGAGGTCCCAGACGCCATCGCCGGCGCTTTCAAAGGCGAAACGCCAGACGAATTCAGCCGCCTTGCGGGCACTGATGTCATAGAAGTTCACCACCACCTTGTCGATGCGCCCCTGCGCATCCAGGTCGGCAAAGGCCGAGACCGAGACCCAGGTCAGTGATTGTTGGCTCGGCTTCTTGATGGCGAACTCCATATCCCGCAAGGGTTCGCCGGTTTGGATCACCAGGCTGACCGGGTATTGCTCGGGCCGCAAAATCACGCCCGCTAAGTCCAGAAAGCACCAGGCCGGATCAATCGCCATGCGGCCCTGCATCTGTTCATCGGACAGACCCAGAATCTCGGCCGCGCGGGCGTTGCTGAAAAGGATGCGGGTGTCGGGCGCGTGGACAACGATGCCAGCATCAAGCTTTCTCAGCAAATTGAGATGCTGCGCTTCGGCATCCATCAAGGCCTGGTGTTCAGCCCGCAAGGCGGCTTCTTTGGCCTGCATCGAAGCGATGAATTCGTTCTGTTGCCGCATGGTCAGATTCATCTGCCGCACCAGCTTGAACAAAGCAAAGGCGAGGGCTGCAACCAGCGCGCCGAGGATCAAGGCCTGGGTGCGCCAATGTCCCAGCTCTTGCTCACGCGCCAGCCCGACGTTGACCAGATAGCCATACTTCTGGCTGCGCCGGTAGGAATAGCTGCGGCTCAGCGCATCGAGGCTGGAGCCATCGCTGATATAGCTGCCCTCTTCGGGCTTGAGCCGCATCGCCTGCAAGGCGGGTTCAGACAATAGTCGTGTGCCCAAGGCAATCGGGTTGTCGTGGCCAAAGGTCTGGCGCGCCATCAAGCCCAAATCCCGGTCGCGCAAGGCGATCGATCCGCCGGGCGCCATTTTGATCTGCGCCAGCATCTGCTCCAAGTCAGCCAGTGCGATGGACGCGTAGACGGTGCCGCCGAAGCCACCGTCCGCACGCTTGATGCGGCGCGCAAAGGTCCACAGCAAGCGCTTGTCAATGCGGCCGACGACGGGCTTGGCGACATAGAGGCCCAGGCTGGCGTCATCACGCAAGTGAACGAAAAACTCGCGGTCGGCCATCGAGGCCTTGGTCGACGGGGCATCCAGGCCGTAGATCACCTGACCGAACTCGTCCGTGGCTCGCAAGAACGCCACATGGGGCACGCGCTGCTGCTGGCGGCTCAGCAGCGCGGTAATCTCTTGCGGGTCCGGCGTGCCGCCGGCCTGCTGATGCTCGATCTCATCGGCTGCGGCCTGCAGGGCAACGTCCAAGGTGTCGATCAGCCCATCAAACGTACCCTCCAGCGCCCGAGCCAGATGCTGGGTGCCGCCGTTCAGCCGGGCCTCCATCTCCTGGCGCAGATGCCAAGCGGCATAGAGGGCGGCCAGCAGCGCGATCAGGACAATGGTGCTGGCGCCGGCATAGAGCCGAAATGTCGTGGTCTTGCCTTGCTGTGGCTGCGTTTCCCTGGCACTTTGGCTTGCTTGCATGTCCATGAAGTCGAGACGGCTAGGGTTTTGCATGACGGCGCTTATTTCAGCATATCCGCTCACGCTCGTTTTAGGTGGCTGCTCGACTAGATTTTCAAAAGCCAGCTGCATTCCATCCGAGGTGGCTTTGGGCCCATGAAGGTGGGCTGCGCCGACCTCAAGAACGCCAACGACAAGGAACGCAGTCGTCAGCAACAGCCAGGCCATAGCCCGCATCGCCGCCGCCGTTTCATGCCGCTTCGGCGTGGACGGGCCAAGGTGGTTCAAAGCCTCTTCGTCCTGCAGGAACTGCCCTATGTCTTTGCCTTCATCACGCAGCAAGGCCTGCGTTACTTGCCGGCCTTGCTGTGAGCCGAGCTTAGGCGGGGCGAGCCAGCGCCTTGGGCGTGAAGCCTCTGAGCAGCAGCGTCAGGCTCAAGACCAGCAGCATCAAGGCGATCGGCGCCAGCACGGCGAGGTTCATGGGCAGCATGAACAGCGCCGAGCAAATGCCCACCATCTGAATGGGTGCGGCCACCAGCCCGATTGCCGAGATGATGCGCGGCACTAAGTTGGAGCGAAATAGGGCCAGGAACAACACAAAAACCGAAGTACCGCCGATCAGCTTGTCGATGTAGTGGATGCCGTGGCGGGCGGCCCCGACCATGCCACGCATCACTTCAAACAGCGCCGGGTCCAGCCCTGGATTCTTCGCGTATTGCAGGCTCAGGGCGCGCATGGCCAGAAAGTTCGCTTGCTCCACCGCACTGGTCGCGACGACGATGGCGCTCAGCAAGACATAGGCAAGCGCCAGCGAAGGGCTGGTCTGGCGCAGGATGGGCCAGGCCAGAATGGCTGCGGCCATGATCATCAGGCTGGTGACGATGCCCAGCACCGCGCTGGCGCCAAACAGCGCGGGCACTTGCGCGCCGTTTTGGAGCCAGCCCGGTTCGGCGAAGATAGCAGTGGTGAGGCCGAAGTTGTTCCACAGGCCCAGCAACATAGCGGCCAACAAGAGCCCGCCCATCACTCGGCCTGTCTGTTTTTCGGTCCTCATCAAGCGCTCCAGCTGTTGGTAGATGGCCGCATCATCCGTCTCGCTGGGGGCTCAGGGCGCGGCCGAACGACGAAGTACGGATGCGTCTGACGAAGCACGCCAAGACCCGATCGACGCGGCCGCAAACTACGGCCTACTTAGGCCCCAACACCTCGCCGCCCAGCGCCAGATGCAGCTGCACGCGTTGCAGGCGCTGCTCCGATTGCAGTCGCAGCAAGCTCATGCTGGCGCCCAGCGTCGCCAGTTGCTGCTGCTGGACGCTGCGCAGGTCGCGCGAGCCAACCTGATAACGCTCATGTTCCAGACCCAGGGCGCGCTGGTTCTCGCTCAAGCCCTGGCGCAGCAAGGGCTCCCGTTTGGCCAGCGCGGCCTCATTGGCCAGCGCCGTCTCCACCTCATTGAAGGCTCGCTGCGCTATTGCGGCAAAGGCCGCTGCCGCCTGCTTTTGTTCAAGGCCGCGCAGCTCCACCTGGGCCTGCAGCTGGCCGCCGTTCAAGAGCGGCACCAGCACCGAGGCGCCGGCGCCAAAACTGGGTTGGTCGCGTTCTTGCAGCACGAAGATGCTGCTCGACACCGTGGACAACGCCGCCGTCAGCGACAGCCTGGGCAGGCGCGCCGCGCTCGCCTCACCACTGCGCGCAAAGGCGGCTGCGACCTTGCGTTCGGCCGCGATCACATCCGGCCGGCGCTCCAGCAACTCGGACGGCAGACCTGTTGGCGGCAATGGCGGCAGGCTGGCCAGCTCGCTCGGCAGCTCGATCTCGGCCGCCGGGTAGCGGCCCAAGATCATCTCCAAGGCCCGCTTCGATTGGCTCAAAGACAGTTTGATCTGCTCGCCACCATCCCGCAGGCCGTGCAGATTGGCCAGGGCCAAAGCCACTTCGGCCTCGGAGCCCACGCCGACACGGCGCCTGTCCTCGGCCAGCTGGGCCAGCTTTTCGGCGGCTTGCTGCATCTCGGTGTTGAGGCCCAGCTGGCGGCTCGCTTCGGCGGCCAGGAACCAGGCCTTGGCCAGCGTGGCCAGCAGCGACTGGCTGGCGAAGCGCTGGTCGGCTTGGGCCGACTGGTATTGCGCATCGGCGGCGGCCTGGCCATAACGCAAACGCCCCCAAAGGTCGATCTCCCAGGAGCCCTGCAAAATCAGGCCGGACAGCTGGCTGCCGCCGTTATTGACCTTGCCGCCACTGCGACCGAGCAGATTGACCTCCGGGTAAAGCCCGCCGCCGGCCGCTTGCAGCGCCACAGCGGCGATCTCGACCCGGCTGGCCGCGACGCGCAAGTCCTGGTTATAGGCCAGCGCCTCGTCGGCCAAGGCGTTCAAGCGCGGGTCATTGAAGCTGGCCAACCAGCCGGCTTCGAGCTTGCCCGCCGAACCACCTGCGCGCCATTCCTGCGGAGCTTTGGCATGCGCCAGTTCGAGTTCGGCGAGTTGGCTGCTGCTGGGCGGGCTTTGTAGCGCGCAGCCTCCAAGCAGCAGAGCGGTGGCTGCTGAAGTGACGCAGGTGAGGGTGAATTTCATCGCGGGCAGCCCGTTCAATGCAGCTTCAACACAAGGTAGTTGACCTTGGTGCTGACGCGCAGCAAGACCTTGCGCAAGATGTGTAGCGGCGCCATGCCGTCGGTGAAGATGGCGCCGTCGCCGATCGCGCCTGCGGCCAGGAAGGTGTGGGCATCGGCCGCATCCACGATCAACTTGACCGGAAAGCGCCCTGGCGCGATCGGGCCATAGCCGGTGGTTGGCAGTTGGGTGCTGTTGCCGACCTGACCCTGGCCCTGCGCCCAGACGATGGAATCGACCTTGGCCTTGAAGACATGGCCGGGGTGGGTCGGAAGGATGAATTCGGCCTCGTTGCCGGGCTGCACCTGATGCAGCTCGTTCTGATGGAAGAGGGCGATCACCTGGGTCGTATTCTCGACAAAGGTCAGCGCCGGCGTGATCGGGAATGCGGCGGTGAAGCTCCCCGGGCGCAGCTGCACATTGATGGCGTAGCCGTCGGCGGGGGCCGTTACGACGGTTTGCGCCAATTGCCAGCGCGCGTTTTCCAGCTGGGCGCGCACCTGCGCCACCGGTGCAAATTCATCGCCGACCTTGCCGCCGATGCGCTGGCGAATCTGCCGCTGGCTGGCCAAGGCCTGCGCCTCGGCGGCACGTGACTGGGCCAGCACGCCGCGCGCGGTGTCGAGCTGCGCATCCAAGGCCTTGGCGTCGGTTTCGGCGGCTTCCAGCGTGAATCGGTCGCCGGCGCCGGTCTTCACCAGTTCGGTGTTCTCGGCGACCCGCCGGCGCGCCAGCTCCATGCGCACCTGCACCTCGCGGATGCGTGCCTCGGCCTGCTTGACGCCGCCGCGTGCGGCGTCCACGCCCGCTGCCGCGCCGCCGGCCTGCTCATCCAACTCGCGCGAGTTGGCCTGGGCATTGGCCAGTTGGGCCTCCAGCGCGCGCACGGTCAGCGCGTAATTGGTCGGGTCGATGCGGAACAGCACATCGCCCTTCTTGACCGGCCGGTTCGGCTCAATGGGGACGTCGATGACGCGCCCGCCGACCTGCGGCACCACATTGATCACGTACTTGATCACCCGCACATCGCTGCTCGACGGCGCGAACACATTGAGCAGCATGATGGCAGTGGTCAAGGCCACGATGGGAATCGTCACCACGATCACCTGTGAGGTGGTGGTCCAGGGCAGCCACTTGAACTTGAAGAAAATCAACCAGACGAAGAAGGCGTAAATGCCGAGCAGCAGGGCGTCCATCAGGCTTTAGCCTCCGTAGTCACGCGGCCGGCCTCGAGGGCGTGCAGTTGCTTGCGCAAATCACTCAATACGGGCGACAAGGCGCCCTTGGCCTGCATGGTGTCGAGTTCGTCGCGCAGATGGCGGCGTTCGTCCTCCGAGAGCAGGCCGTCGCGCAGCTTCTGGGCCATCTCCAAGTGGTAGTCCTCATGCTTGTCGGTCCCGTAAGCCGCGCGGTAAGACACCGGTTTGGTATAGGCCCACAGCCAGGCCAAGGGCCACAACAAGCCGCCGAAGACCAGCGACAACAGGCACAAGACCTGGATCGCCTTGGTTTGCGGGTGGTGGCGCTTGTGCGCAATCTTCTCCGGCATCACATGCACCATCCAGAACGCCGCCAAGGCTGCGATGGGGATCACGCAGATCACGAACCAGGACATTGCGTTGGCGATCGTGTCCACCATGGGGCCACCATGAGCCCCTGAGGCTTGGGCCGGCAGGGCCAGCAGCCAGAGCGCGGAGATTGTTGCCGCTTGAGCGGGCGATAACTTCATCCGGATATTGGGCAAGATAATCTCCAGCGACTTATTTCGGCGCATGCTACCTCAGCATCTCAACCTAGCGCCATCGGTATTGGCCGTTACAGTAGAGGCTCTGATCAACGTGTAGCGATGAGCATGGGAGTTAGCAATGAGCTTGGAACCCGACTACCGCAGCGGCCGCTGGGCCATGCATTTCGAAGAGATCGACAAAGAGATCGTCACGCTGGCTTTGATGTGCGAGCTGCCCTTGGCAACGCCGGGAGCGCTGGAGCGTGTCTTGCACGGTGACATCAGTGTCTGCGGCAAGGAGAAGCCGGCCGCCTTTGGCAAACTGCGTGGGCTCTTGATGCTGCATTACTCGGATCAAGCCAAGGCCATTGAGGCGCTTGGCCCCGAGCAGGCGCTCGCCCTGGTGGGCCAGGTGGTGGAACGTCTACGTGAGCGCTTTGGTGACCGCCTGGGCGCCCCCGAGGCTTGAAGAATCAGCAGTGGCCATGGCCCTTGAGCCATGAGCCAAAGCAGCAGGAGTTGAAGATGGCAAGCAAGAAGAAAATCAAGTCCAGCGATGACCCTGCCGGCAACAGCTCCGCCGATCAAGCCTTGGCCAGCAGCGCCATGGCGGCTTTGGCCGACACGCCAGCCGAGAACAAACCCAAGACCATGGGCGCACGCGACTATGACGACGCGCTTGAAAAGCTGCACGCCGAGTTGGTGGTGCTGCAGCAATGGGTGCAGCACAAGGGTTTGAAGGTTTGCATCTTGTTCGAGGGCCGCGACGGCGCCGGCAAGGGCGGCACCATCAAGGCGCTGACCGAGCGGGTCAGCCCGCGGGTGTTCCGTGTGGTGGCGCTGCCTGCACCGACCGAGCGCGAGCAGAGTCAGATGTATATCCAGCGTTATGTGAAGCATCTGCCGGCGGCCGGCGAGGTGGTGATCTTTGACCGCAGCTGGTACAACCGCGCCGGCGTCGAGCGGGTGATGGGTTTTTGCACCGAGCAGCAGACGCAAGATTTCCTCAACACGGTGCCGGCTTTCGAGAAGGCGGTGGTGTCATCCGGCGTCATTCTCTTGAAGTACTGGTTGGAGGTCAGCCCCGAGGAGCAGACGCGCCGCCTGACCGACCGCATCGAAGACGGCCGTAAGCAATGGAAGCTGACGGAGATGGACCTCAAGTCCTATAGCCGCTGGTTTGACTACTCGCGCGCTCGTGACGATATGTTCAAGGCCAGCGATAGCTCTTGGGCACCTTGGTATGTGGTGCCCTCGGATTGCAAGCGCCGCGCCCGGCTCAACGTCATTCAGCATGTGTTGCGCAACATCCCGCACGAGGCCTTGCCGCAGGAAAAGGTCAAACTGCCCAAGCGCCAAAAGCGCGGTGACTACGTGGAGCCCGACTACCCGTTCCGCCTGATTCACGAGGTGTATTGACGCTAAGGGAGGCTCTGCATAACTCCGAGCGGCGTGTGCACCCACTCGCGCTTAGTTATGCAGAGCATCCTAAGCGGCGAAACTTTTCCACAACGACCGCAGCGACAGGCCCAGCAAAAGCAGGCCGACGGCGATGCGCAGCGCACGCTGTGGCAAGAGGCCGCACATGCGGGCCGCGAGCGGCGCAGCAATCACGCCGCCCAAGAGCAGAGCGGCGATGATTTGCCAGTGCATCAGGCCAACCGCAAAGGCCAGCGCTACGCCGGTGACGGTTGCAATCACAAACTCGGCGGCGCAGACGGTGCCGATGATGCGGCGCGCGTCGGCGCTGCGGCTCAAGAGGCTGCCGGTGACGACCGGACCCCAGCCGCCGCCGCCCACCGCGTCCAAAAAGCCGCCCGCACTGGCCGCCATGCCGGTGGCCTTGTGTGAAGGGCTGGCGTCGCTTGCCGGCACCTTGTGCTTGAGCAGCGCCTGGGCCAACAGCCACAAGGCGGCCAGCAGCAAATAGCCATCAATAAAGGGTCGCAAGGCCTTGCCGTCGATTTGCGAGAGCAGGGCCGCGCCGAGCAGCGCCCCGATGGCGCCCGGCAGCACCAGGCGGCGCCACAGGCGCCCGTTGACATTGCCGGCACGCCAGTGCGCCAGGCCAGAGGCGCCGGTGGTGCCCATTTCGGCAATGTGCACGCTGGCCGAAGCGACCGCCGGCGGCACGCCGATGCTGAGCAAGAAGCTGGTGGACAACAAGCCGTAGGCCATGCCCATCGCGCCGTCGACGATCTGCGCCGCAAAGCCAACCATCACGACCGTGCCCAGCGTCACGCCGCCCACTTCCATCATCCAGAGCGCCTGCAGCGCAGCCCACGCTTGAGCCGGCCGGCCTTCCTGAACCGGGTGGGTCCAAGCGAACACCAGCAGCGTCTCGACCAAGAGCAGGCCAGTCGCTAGCGCAACCCAGCCGCGCGAGGCGAGGCCAGGGCTTTTGATGGCCGAGATGGCCGATATGGATGCAGGCGTTGATGGCATCCGCGCACTGTAAAGAGTGTGCGGTTTTTTCTAAACAACAAAGTTGTTAGAAGCTTATGCGCCCGCTATCAATGCAGTCGCTCGCAAGCGGCGCCGCCGAGCAGCCGCACCGGCAGCGTCAGTTGCGCGCCCACGCTCAGCTTGGCCCAAACCTCCTGTTTGACGGTACAAGTCCAGCTGTCTTGCGGTCTTTGCCCTTGCAGGCTCAGCATATAGCGTTCGGTCTGATAGCCCTGCCGTTCGGTGCCGACTTTTTTGCTTTGAAACAAACGGCTGGGCAGATCGACTGCCGGCCAAGTGGGCTCGGGATGGCTGAGTTGATTGGCCACGGCCTGCCTATCGGTGCGCCAGCGCAGCACTTTGTAGCTGCAGCGCATGTCATAGACCGGCTCTTGGCGGTAGTTGGTGATGCATGATTTTTGGTAGCGGAAGCTGCCGTCGCCGTTGTCGACCCTTTCGTTGCTGCAGGTCTGCCCATCGGCCACTTGTCGGTGCGAGCGCAGCTCACGCGAGCGCCACACCCCATAGGCGTCGCTGGGCATTTGATCGCACCAATCGGAGTCGCGCAGCTCGTTCAGCCGCTCGATGGCGATGCTGCGCTCCCAGGACTTGGCCACCAGGCTGACCTCGTTGTCGCGTGTCATCAGATAAGCGGTGATGGCGCTGGCCAGCAGGGCCAGCAACACCGCACCCAAGAGCCAGCCCCAGGGCCAATGCCGGGCGCGCGGCGCTGAGCTTGTCGCAGCAGGGCCGGCGCTGGCTCCACTGCCAGCCAAGGGGCGTGGGCTGCTTTGGCCGGCGCCTTCGTGAACCAGAGCCACCGGTTTGCTGCCATCTTGGCCCGCGCTGCAGTTGATGCAGAACTTGGCGCTGGCGGCGTTGGGGCTGCCGCAGTAACCGCATTGCCAATCAGCGCCGACGTAGCGGTGGTGCTTGGCTTCGATCTCTTTGCCTTCGGGCGGAAAGTAGCGCCGGCTGGCATCCTGCGCCGCGCCGCAATGAGGGCAGTGGCGGTGCGTCAGGCCGAGCAGGCCGGTGGCGTGGCAGTGGGGGCAGTCCCACCACATCTCAAAATGCTGGTCGTCTTGGCTCATCGGGAACGGGGGGGCGCTGGCTTGGTCTTGGACTTGGCAATGGGCGACGGATTGTCGCTGCTGGGCCTGTGCGCGCCAGCGGTTCAAACCTGGTTTCCGTGAAGCTTGCCCCTTACGATTCGCCGCCAAAGCGCAACAAACGCGCTTATGCTGTGCCTGCCACTGCCAAAAGGGGTTTAGCCATGACTGCTTACTCGACCCGTCGCTTTCGCGGCCCAGTACTGAGCGCGCTGTTCATGGGTTTGCTGCTGACTGCGGCCGCCCAGCCCGCCGCCCAGCCGCCGGCCTTCAAGCTCCCCGATGAGGCCAGCATCCCTAGCGGCCCGGCCGGCGACGCGATCAAACTGGGCAAGACGCTGATCACCGACACGCAGAAGTTGTTGCCCGCACATGTCGGCAACGGCCTGAACTGCAGCAACTGCCATTTGGCGGCCGGCACCACGCCGGGGGCCGCGCCCTATGTGGGCTTGTGGGGTGTGTTCCCGGAGTTCCGCGCGCGCGGCGGCCGCATCAATTCGCTGCAGGAGCGGGTCAATGACTGCTTTGAGCGCTCGATGAATGGCAAGGCCCTGGCCTTTGACTCGAAAGAAATGAACGCCATCCTGATGTATATGCGCTGGCTATCTAACGGCGTACCTACCGGCACCGAGGTGGCCGGGCGGGGCATGGGCAAGGTTGACACCAAGCTGATCCCCGATGCTGCTCATGGCAAGGCGATCTATGCCGAGAAATGCGCTGTCTGCCACGCGGTGGACGGCGCCGGCACCAAAAACCCGGCCGGTGGCTATGTGTTCCCGCCGGTCTGGGGTGAAGCGTCCTACAACATCGGTGCCGGCTTGGCGCGCACCTACACGGCGGCCGGCTTCATCAAACACAATATGCCGCTCGGTCAGGGCGGCTCGCTCAGCGATCAAGACGCCATCGACGTGGCCGAGTTCATGACGCACCAGCCACGCCCGGCCTTCGCCGGCGCAAAGAATGACTATGCCTCGGGCAATAAACCTAAGGACGCACGCAATTAAAGTGCAGCAGTTTTTTGGCGGGCCCGCCAAATATGTCACAAGCTAATGCCTAGAATGCGCTGTCTCATGGGACGCAGCGCTGCTGCCATGAGCTTGGATTCAAACCCGTCAACCTATTGGAGAACTTGCAATGACTCGTCTTTCACGTATCGCTTTGGCTTGCGCATTGACCCTGGCTCTGCCCTTTGCCGCTAACGCGCAAGTTGCCGCCGCCGGCATCGCTGCCAGCGCTCCCGGTGCTCGTTTGATGGCCGGTGAAGTGGTGGTTCGTGCCACCGTGATCGAGGTTGACCAAGCTGCACGTACGGCCACGCTGCGCGGCCCTAAGGGCGAGACCCAGACCATCTCGGTGCCGGCCGAAATCAAGAATTTTGACCAGGTGCGCGCCGGCGACGAGTTGGTGGTGCGCTATATGGCCGCCGTAGCGGCCAAGCTGGAAAAGGTTGAGCCTACCGGCATTCGCCAGCGCGTTGAGTCCAGCAGCGCCGCTGTTGCCGCTTCCGGCGCTCTGCCAGGCATGGCCGCCGGTCGGACTGTCGAAGTGCTGGCCGTGTTGAAAGGCTTGAACAAGAAGGATCGCATCGCGACGCTGCGCGGCGCTACCCGCACTTTCTCGCTGGCCGTGCCCGAAGGCATTGACATCTCCAAGCTGAAGGTCGGTGATGAAGTGCGCGCTGCCTTCACCGAAGCGATCGCCATCAACGTCGAGCGCGCAGCTGCCAAGTAAGCTTTTTTTGCAAGTGCGGCGCAAGGGTTCGCCAGGTACGAAGCTTTTCTTCATCGGAGCCTGGCGATGACCGTCATTGAAAATCTGGGCCGCGGCTTGCTGGCCTTGCTGCTGCTGCTGTGCGCCGCCTGGGGCGCGATGGCGTTTTGGTTTGCCGGCCCGGCGCCGGCATCTCAGCGCTATGCCTTGCTGGCGGTGCTGTGCCTGGTCACCTTGCTGACCCTGACGGCGCAACTGCTGCCGGCCTGGCACCGCCTGCGTTGGTGGGCGGTGGCCGGCTTTGGGCTGCTGTTTGCGGCGCAGCTGTATTGGTATTTCAATCTGCAGCCGTCTAACGACAGGGATTGGCGGCCTGAGGTCGCGGTCTTGCCTTTTGCCACGGTCGACGGCAATTTCGTCACCGTGCACAACATCCGCAATTTTGACTACCGTAGCGAGCATGACTTCACGCCCGCTCACTATGAGCGGCGCTTTGACCTGAACAAGCTCGAGGGTGTGGACGTTGTCAGCACCTATTGGATGGGCCCGCATATTGCCCATGTCTTTCTCAGCTTTGCTTTTGCCGACGATCAGCATCTGGCGTTTTCGATCGAAACCCGTACCGAGAAGGGCGAGGGTTACTCGACGCTGAAGGGCTTCTTCCGGCAGTACGAATTGTTTTACGTCGTGGCCGATGAGCGCGATGTGATCCGGCTGCGCACCAATTACCGCAAGGACCCGCCTGAGGACGTTTTTGTCTACCGGGTCAAGGCCAGCCCCGAGGGCGTGCGGCGCCTGTTCCTGGAGTACATCAGGCAGATGAATGAGTTGAAGGAAACGCCGGCCTTCTACAACAGCCTGACGACCAACTGCACCACCAATATGTGGGTCAATGCCCGCATCAACCCCAACACCTTGCCCTTCAACTGGAAGGTGCTGGCCAGCGGTCATGTGCCCGAGTATTTGTATGAGCAAGATCGCTTGGTGACGGACGGGCTGAGCATGGAAGAGTTGCAGGCGCGGGCCCATGTCAACCGGCGCGCCCAGGCGGCCGACACTGCGGCCGATTTCTCGCGCCGCATTCGAATTGCCGAAGCCAAGTCCGAGCCGACACCCGCCGCATCCTCGGCCGCCAAGCCTTAACCTAGAGCCTTGTTCTTTATGAGTCCAGCCCTGCGTCATCCCTTGGCCATCGCCGCAGCACTGACCTTGCTTGCCGCGCCGGGCTTGGCCCTCGCTCAGACCGCCGAAGCGGCCGTTGTTCCGCTTGAAACTCCGCTTGCCACACCGCTTGTTGCGGCCGACGCCCTGCCGGTCAAACGCCCGAAGATTTGCCTGGTGCTGTCCGGCGGCGGCGCGCGCGGGGCCGCGCATACCGGCGTGCTGAAGGTGCTGGAAGAGCTGCATGTGCCTATCCACTGCATCACCGGCACCAGCATGGGTGCGCTGGTGGGCGGCGCCTATGCGACCGGCATGAGCGTGGATGAAATGGACGCGGTCAATGCCGACATCACGGTCGCCAAGCTGTTCAAGGAGAAGCCTCCTCGGCTGGAAATGACGATGCGCCGCAAGGCCGATGATCATGCCAACTACATCGGCCCGGAAATCGGCCTGGGCTCGGCCGAGGCCTCCTTGACCAAGGGTGCGGTTTCGGGCGTGCAGCTGGAAACGGTGTTGCGGCAGCTCTCCAAGGTGCGCGGCTATCGCAGCTTTGACGACTTGCCGATTCAGTTTCGCGCCGTCGCCACGGATCTGGTGACGGGCAAGGCGGTGGTGTTCGGCGAAGGCGATATGGCAAATGTGATGCGGGCCAGCATGTCGGTGCCCGGCGCGGTGGCGCCGGCCGAGATCAACGGCATGATGCTGGTGGACGGCATGCTGACCAGCAATCTGCCGGTCGCCGCAGCGCGCGAGCTGGGGGCCGATGTGGTGATCGCCGTTAACGTTGGCACACCCTTGCTCAAGCGCGAGCAACTCAGCAGCATCTTCGGTGTGGCCGGGCAGATGTTGAGCATCTTGACCGAGCAAAACGTGCAGGCCTCGATTGCCTCGCTGAAGCCCGGTGACATCTTGATTTCGCCGGAGCTGGGGGATTATTCGACCGGCGACTTTGATAATTTGCCCAAGATTTCGCCGCTCGGCGAAGCGGCGGCGCGCAAGGTAGCCGAGCAGTTGAGCCGTTACGCCGTGCCGGCGGAAGAATATGCTGCGCTGCGCCGCAAGCAAAGTGCGCCGGTACCCGCCGATCTGATGCCAGTGGACGAGATCCGCTTTGTCAATCTGAAGCGAGTCAATCCGGCGGAAGCACAGAAGGTGATGCAGACGACCGTCAAGGAGCCGATCGACCAGGAAGAGCTGGATGCCGATATGCGCCGGCTCTATGGCACCGGCGACTTCGAGCATGTGAATTACCGAACCCTCAGAGATGGCGAGCGTCGCGTGCTGGCGATCGATGCCATGGAGAAGTCTTGGGGGCCGACCTATCTGCGCGTCGGTATTGCCCTTGACAGCGATTTTGGTAGTGAGACCAATGCCAATCTCTTGGCCTCGGTGCGCAAGACCTGGATCAACACCATGGGCGCGGAATGGCGTACCGACATCAGCATGGGCGGCAATAACCGGCTGCGTACCGAGTTCTATCAACCGTTTGAGGCCGGCAAGAATTGGTTTGTCGCGCCGACGCTGGACCTGTCCCAACGCTTGGTATCCATCTACGAGGGCGACCGTAAGCGGGCCATTTATTCGCTCGTTTCGGGGCAGGTCGGCCTCGACATCGGGCGTAATTTTTACCAGTACGGGACGTTCAGACTGGGTGTGGTGAGCGGCCGCCTGCGGCAGGATCTCGATACCGGCGATGATTTGCTGGGCCCCAAGCCCAGCCGCGTGAAGACCGGCGGCGTACAGGCCAGTTTGGTCATGGACCGCTTGGACAGCGTGCTGTTTCCGCGCAATGGCTGGCATTTTCGCGCCAATCTGTACAACTCCAATCCCAGTCTCGGCGCCGACTTTGCGTACTCGAAGTGGGAGAGCAGCGTCATTGCGGCGTACTCCTTCGGGGAGGACACTTTCAACCTTGGCTTGTATGGCGGCGGCAAGTTGAGCGGTGAGCGGATTCCCGGCTATGACAGCTTGAAGCTGGGCGGGTTCTTGCGTTTGTCCGGTTACGCCCCCAGCCAGCTCTTGGGTCAAGAAATGACTCTGGGCCGCCTGATGTATTACCGCCGCCTCTCTCAGGGCAAGCTGTTGGAGGGGCTGTATGGCGGCCTGTCGCTTGAAATGGGGCGCATCGGCAGCCCCATGATTCAAAGCAATTCGGATGCCTGGAAGCGGTCGGCGTCTGTTTTCGTCGGCACGGATACCTTTGTCGGCCCGCTCTATTTTGGCTATGGCCGCGCCTTCAATGGGCCGAGCAGCTTCTATCTGCTGCTTGGGCCCGCTTTCTGATGCGCTGGCCGAAGCGCTAATATCTAAACCGGCTGGTTCGGCCCCCTGACAAAGGGGAGCCACAGCCAGCGCGTGTACCGCTCACTTGGAGATCGCCATGAAGAACTGCAAAAACCTGCTCCGCCTTACTTTCGCCCTAACGCTGGGCCTTGGTGGACTTGGACTGAGTGGCTGCGCGACCGGCCCGCAGGTGCAGGTGGAAATGGACAGGTCGGCCGACTTCGGCCAATACAAGACCTTCGCCTTTGTCAGCCCCTTGGGTACAGACCGCAGCGGCTACCAGACGATTGTTTCGGGCCAGCTGAAAGCCTCGGCCCAACGTGAGCTGGAGGCTCGGGGCCTGCGCTATGACGCTGCCGCGCCCCAGTTGCTGATCAACTTCAACGCGAGCCTGAGTGAGAAGCTGCGCGTCTCACCCGGCCCCAGCTATGGCATCGGTTATTACGGCTATCGCGGCGGCCTGTATGCGCCCTGGCCTTACTACCGCGATATGAACAGCGTGTCCCAATACACCGAAGGTACGCTCAATATCGACGTCGTTGACGCCGTGCGCAAGCAAATGGTCTGGGAAGGGGTTGTGACCGGTACCGTGTCCGATCACCTGACGCCGGAACAGACCGAGGCGGCCATCAACCGGGCCTTGGCTGCGGCTTTTGTAAAATTCCCGATCGGCTCGACGGCTCCGGCCGCCAAGGCGCCCTGAAACCCCGTCCCTCCCCCGATTGAATAGCCATGACCTTGAAGAGAATTTTGCTGGCCTTGCTGCTGCTCGGCCTGTTGGCCTTTGGCTATTTCTATATCGCGCTGAACTGGAGCTACTCCTCGGGTGAACGCGCCGGTTGGATTCAAAAGCTGTCCAAAAAGGGCTGGATCTGCAAGACCTGGGAGGGCGAGCTGGCGCTGGTGTCCATCCCCGGTAGCGCGACGGTGGAGAAGTTTCAGTTCACCGCCATGGATGATGCAATCGCGGCCGAGTTGACCGAGGTGATGGGCAAGCGCGTCACTCTGCATTACGAGGAGAAAGTCGGCCTGCCGACCAGCTGCTTCGGTGAGACCCGGCATTTCGTCACCAAGGTCGCAGTGGCCAATGACATCTCGCTGTCGCCCGGCGTGGTGGTGCAGCGCAACCCCGTCGCACCGGCCGAAGCGCCTGTCGCGGCATCGGCCGCTGCGTCGAACTGACCGCCAAGCGGACCCGCTATGACTCAGCCAGTGATCGCCTTTATTGGCGGCGGCAATATGGCCAGCGCCATCATCGGCGGCCTGCTCAAGGCCGGCCATCCTCTCGAACAATTGATCGTGGTCGAGCCCTATGAGCCGCAGCGCGCCAAGTTAGCGGCCGACTTTGGCTTGAAGGCCTTGGAGGCGGCGGATTCGTCGCTGGCATCGGCCGATTTGCTGATGTGGGCCGTCAAGCCGCAGTTGTTTGCCGAGGCTGCCGCCCCTTGCGCACCTTACGTGGCGCGGGCCTTGCAGCTGTCGGTGATGGCAGGCATACGCAGTGAGACGCTGGTGCGTGCCACCGGCGCGGCGCGGGTCGTGCGGGCCATGCCCAATACGCCGGCGCTGATTGGCCAAGGCATTGCCGGCCTCTACGCGCGCCCCGAGGTCAGCGCCGCCGACAAGGTGTTGGTCGAGCAGATTTTGGCCCCGACCGGCGATGTCTTGTGGGTGGAGCGGGAAACCGATCTGGATACGGTGACCGCCTTATCCGGCTCCGGCCCGGCCTACTTTTTCTACTTCATCGAGGCGATGATGGCGGCAGGCGTTGAGCTGGGTCTGAGCGCTGAGCAGGCTCGCCAGTTAGCGCTCGCTACCTGTGCAGGGGCTGCGGCACTTGCGCAGCAGTCCAGCGAAAGCCCGGCCACGCTGCGCGAGCGCGTGACGTCCAAGGGCGGCACGACCTACGCCGCGCTGAGCAGCATGCAGGCCGACGGCGTGGCCGAGGCGATTCAGCGCGCGGTTAAGGCGGCCGGTCAGCGCGCCCGCGAATTGGGTGACGAGTTCGGCGCCTGAGTCTGCCGCTCCGCTATGGGAATTGCGAGTCGTAACAGCCTGCGCGCCTGGCTACGTGCGCCCGGTTCACTGAGCCGTCGCTTGGCTCAGTTAGGCGAGCGCTTCGAGGTCGAACTCCTGAGTCAACGCATTGCGCCCTTGCGGGCGCGTGAGCTTGACGCTCTGGGTCGGCCCCGGCGCGGCTGCACCCTGGTGCGCGAGGTGATTCTGCGGGTCGATGGTCGGCCTTTGGTCTGGGCGCGCTCCAGCTTGCATGCCAGCGCCCTGGCCGGCCCCTGGCGCGCATTGAAGGGCCTTGGCCCAAGACCACTTGCAGACCTGCTCTACAGCGATAGGCGCGTGCATCGCAGCGAGTTGCAGCCCCGGCGTTTGGCGCGTTACGGGCACACGCGCCGGCAGATGGAAAAGCAGTGGTTGCTGGCCACCGGCACGCCTGCCTCCAAGCAAATGTTGTGGTCACGCAACTCTGTTTTCAGCCGTTGTGGTGCTCAGTTACGTGTGATGGAGTTGTTTGTTCCGGAACTAGTACGCGATATACCGGTTATTAATCGCGTTATGACTTGCACAAAAATGAACAATAGGCCGTAGAATTACAAACTAGGGGGGTTCATCAGCCGTTTTGAGGAATCTCATGAAAACACGTGATATTGTCATTTTTAGCGGCGAACAATTCGCCGTCCCACAGTGCATCCAGCGCATTGACCACCAGAGCACACATGGTTGGCAATTGCGATACGGTGGCACAAAACTCTATTCCGACCATTCGCAAGACGGTAGCGGCGCTGCTGCTGCCCTGGCTTTGGCGACCAAGGAATTGCTGAGTCGGATTGCCAAACTGCCGGCCCCGTCAAGGCTGCAGCGCAAACCGAGTGGCAACAAGGGCAATGACTTGCCGGTTGGTATCTCTGGGCCCATCGTCAGGCAACGTGCCAGCAGCCGCGTGCGCGATTGCAGCTTCGCCGTGTCGTTGCCGCGTTATGGCCAGACGCCAAGTGGGCGCAGCGTCTACATCGGGACCGAGAATACCTACACGATCGAGAAGTACCAAGCCGCGCTCGCCAAGGCCGTGGAGCTGCGTGCCAAGGCCGAAGAGGTCTATCAGCGCGCCGCCACAAGAGTCAAGCGTGCCGAAGGCAAAGCTCTGAAGGCGCAGCTCAAGGGCAGTTGAGTTGGCGGGTTATTTGAGCGGATTTGCATGAGTGCCTTCCGCTGGGCCGTGATCGGCCCGGGCGGGATCGCTCGCCGCTTCGCCGCCGCTTTGCCTCATGTTGCCGGGGCCGAGTTGCGCTGGGTTTTGGGGCGCGATATGGCCCGGGCTCAAGGCTTTGCCGACGCTGCTGCCGAGCCCGGCCATGCGCCGGCGCAGGCGGTGGCTGACTTGGCCGGTTTGTTGGCTCAGCCCGAGCTTGACGGTGTCTACATTGCCACGCCCCATGCCCAGCATGGTGACCTGGTGCGCCAATGTTTGTTGGCCAACAAGGCCGTGCTGTGCGAGAAGCCGCTGGTGCCCAATCTGGCGCAGGCCGAGGCTTTGGTCGAGCTGGCGCGGCAGCGTCAAGTCTTCTTGATGGAGGCGGTCTGGACGCGCTTTTTGCCCGTCTACAAGATCGTGCAAACCTGGCTGCAGGAGCAGGCCATCGGCCGCCTGTGCGGTATTCAATCAAGTTTTTGCTTCAACGCGCCGTTTGACCCGAGCAGCCGTGTCTACGACCCGGCCTTGGCTGGCGGCGCTTTGCTGGACATCGGCATCTACAACTTGACGATGACGCGCTGGGTCTTGCAACAAGCGCTGGGCGCTTGCCCGGAGCCGCTCTCGATTCAGGCCAGCGGCATGCTGGCACCGACGGGCGTCGATCAACGCGTCTGCGGCATGTTGAACTTCCCCGGCGGCCTCAGCTCGCAATTCATTTGCGCGGTAGATGGCTTTGCCGACAACGGCTTGCGTATCTTTGGCGAGCGCGGCCACATCAGCTTGAACGGCGAATTCTCCTCTGCCACGCAGGCCTTCTTGCACCGCCACGGTGAGCCGCCGCTGCAGGTTCAAGCGCCGCTGCGCTTCAACGGCTTTGAGTCCGAGATCGAGGAGACTCAAGCCTGCGCGCGCGCCGGCCTGATCGAAAGTCCGGTTGTGCCCCATGCCGAGACGCTAGCGACCTTGGCCTGGATGGACGAAATCAGGCGGCAGTTGGGTGTGCGCTACCCCTTCGAGTAAGCTTGGTTTCTTGTTCAGCGCAGCGCTAGATCCAAGGCTGTGCCTGCAAAGACTGCAAAGCCCAGCCAATGATTCACCCGGAAGGCCTTGAAGCAGCCCTCGCGCGAACGGTCGCGGATCAGCCTGAAGTGCCAAATGACCTGCAAGGTCGCCACCCAGATGCCGAGCAGGAACACGCGGCCAAGCCCCAAGCGCAAACCCAGTGTGGCCCAAGCCAGTAAGTAGACGCCGTAAAAGCCCATCACCGCCGCCACATCGAAGCGGCCCAAGGTCAGCGCCGAAGTCTTGATGCCCAGGCGTACATCGTCATCGCGGTCCACCATCGCGTACTCGGTGTCATAGGCCAAGACCCAGAACAAGTTGGCGAGTAACAAGGCCCAGGCCGATAGCGGCACGGCAGCGGTGATGGCAGCCAAACTCCAGCTCGTGCCGCCCAAAGCCGCCGAGAACGCCATCGGAATGCCGAAGCTGAAGGCCACCCCCAGCACCGCCTGCGGCATGGCAAACACCCGTTTCGCATAGGGGTAGAGAACAGCGACCAAGAGCGCGCCGAAGGACAGCAGAATCGTCGGCGCATTGGTCGTCAGCACCAGTGCAAAGGCAGTCAGGGCAAGACCTGCCCCCAGCAACAAGGCCGCTTTGACGCTGACCGCGCCGCTGGTGACGGGCCGGTTGGCGGTGCGTTTGACATGCTTGTCGAAGTCGCGGTCGGCGACGTCATTGACGCAGCAGCCGGCCGAACGCATCAGAACAGTGCCCAGCGTGAATACGATGGTGAGATGCCAGCCGGGAAAGCCGTCGGCGGCGATCCATAGCGCGCTCAGCGTGGGCCACAGCAGCAGCAGCCAGCCGGCGGGCCGGTCCCAGCGGATTAAGTTGAAATAGGGGGCGAGGCCGGAGGCAAAACGAGTCGAGGGCATGGCCGCAGTTTAGCCACCCCTTGTTGGCCTGGGCAGGGCAGCGTTGCTAGGGGCTTACTTCGACGGCTTGGGGCGGCGCTTTAGCTAGGCGAGCAGGGCAGTTTTGGAGTACCCTCGGACAGCCGTCTCATAGGGCTGTTGCCGCTATTTGCCGAATTTTCGCAAGACCGGAGTTCGAACGCATGAAACTGAAAATCCTGATCGTCGATGACAACGAAGAGATTCGCGCCCTGCTGCATGCGACCTTGGATCTGGCGGATGCTTTCGAGCTGCACGAAACGCATGACGGTCCCAGCGCGGTGGCGATGATTGACACCTTGGCGCCCAACCTGGTGTTGATGGACATCATGATGCCGGGCCAGTTCGACGGCGTCGAGGCCTGCCGGCGCATCAAGGCAGTGGGTGGCGCCAACGCCCCCAAGGTGGTGTTGATCAGCGCCAAGCCGGTCGATCAGATCAAGGCCGATGCCAAAACCTGCGGCGCCGACCTCTTCATCGCAAAGCCCTTCGGCCCCGCCCAGTTGGTTGAGGCGATCACGGCTTTGTACCGCGCCTGACCCAGTGGCTAAGGCTTAGCCCGGGCCTTATCCCACAGGGCGATCGCCTCGCCCACCACGCCGCGCCGGAAGGCCAGCACGCAAACGATAAAGATCAGCCCGGTCACCAGGCTGACCGATTCACCCAAGCCGTTGAACCAGTTGACGCCGGTGAGATCGGCCAAGGCTTTGCCGAGGTCGCCGATCTTGTTTTCCAGCGCAATGATGATCAGCGCGCCCACCATGGGGCCGACCAGCGTGCCCATGCCGCCGACCAGGGTCATCAGAATCACCAGGCCCGAGGTGGTCCAGACCGCGTCGGTCAGTGTCGCAAAGCCCAGCACCAAGGTCTTGGTGGCGCCGGCCAGGCCGGCCAATGTGGCCGACAGCACAAAGGCCAAGAGCTTGAAACGGTCGACGTCGTAGCCTAGAGAAATGGCGCGTGGCTCGTTCTCGCGGATCGAGGTCAGCACCTGACCGAAAGGCGAATGCACGGTGCGGTAAATCAACCAAAAGCCCGCGATGAAGACGCCGAGCACGACGTAGTAAAGCGTTAGATCGTTGTTGAGATCAAGGCCTAAGAAGCTGCCGCGCGGCACCGACTGCAGGCCGTCTTCGCCGCCGGTGAACGAGGCTTGCAGAAAGAAAAAGTACAGCATTTGGCTCAACGCCAGCGTGATCATCGAGAAGTAGATGCCTGCGCGCTTAATGGCCAGCAGGCCGATGACCAGCCCGACGCCGCCGGCCGCCAGGGCTCCAAAAATCAAACCGGCCGGAGCTGAGAAGCCCCAGACCTTCAGTGCATGGCCGGCGCCGTAGGCTGCGGTGCCCAAGAAGGCGGCATGGCCGAAGCTGAGCAGGCCCGTGAAGCCGACCAGCAAGTTGAAGGCGCAGGCAAACAACGCGAAGCACAAGACCTTCATCACGAAGATCGGATACACGCCCAGGGCAGGCAGCAGGGCGATGGCGCCGAACAGCAGCGCATAGCCGTAAATGGGGTTGAGTGAAGCTTTTGAAGTCGAAACGAGCGCGGTCATGTTTATTTTTCCTTGCCAAACAGACCGGCCGGCCGCACCAGCAACACGATGGCCATCACCACAAACACCACCGTGCTTGAGGCCTCGGGGTAGAACACCTTGGTCAGTCCCTCGATCACGCCCAGGCCCAGCCCGGTCAAGATTGAGCCGAGAATGGAACCCATGCCGCCGATCACCACCACCGCGAACACGACGATGATCAAGTTGCTGCCCATCAGCGCGCTGACCTGCAAAATCGGCGCGGCCAGCACGCCGGCAAAGGCTGCCAAAGCGACGCCGCCGGCATAGGTCAGCGTGATCATGCGCGGCACATTGATGCCAAAAGCTTGCACCAGCTTGGGGTTCTCGGTGCCGGCGCGCAAGGTGGCGCCCAGCGTAGTCTTCTCGATCAAAGCCCAGACCGCCAGACAGACGGTGATGGAGGCCACCACCACCCAGGCGCGGTAGTTGGGCAAAATCATGAAGCCCAGATTGGTGGCGCCTTGCAGCGCATCGGGTACCTGGTATTGCTGGCCCGAGACACCGTAGAAGCTGCGGAATATGCCCTCCATCACCAGCGTGATGCCGAAGGTCAGCAGCAGGCCATAGATATGGTCTAGCTTGTAAAGCCACTGCAGCATCAGCCGCTCGATCAAGATGCCCAAAACTCCAACGACCAGCGGCGCCAGCAAGAGCATCATCCAATAGTTCAGGCCCAGATACTCCAGCCCCATCCAGGCCAAGAAGGCGCCCATCATGTACAGCGCCCCATGGGCGAAGTTGATGATGTTGAGCATGCCGAAAATGACGGCCAAGCCCAGCGACAGCATCGCGTAAAACGAGCCATTCACCAGGCCCAGCAGGAGCTGGCCCAGCAGGGCGGGCAAGGGAATGCCGAAAAAGTCCGTCATGTTCAGGGCCTGCTCAAACCGTAAGTAACTGTTCCGCGATCACTTCTTGACAAGTGGGCACTTTGAATCGGCCAGCTTGGTGAAGGCTTCTTCGCCCGGGATGCGGGTGGTGACCTTGAAGTAATCCCAAGGCTCGTTGGACTCTTTCGGTGACTTCACCTGCAGCAGGAACATGTCATGGATGCCGCGCCCGTCTTCCTTGCGGATATTGCCCTTGACGTAGAAGTCGTTGATAGGCGTGGACTTCATCTTGACCATCACCTTGTCGGCATCGTCGGTCTTGATGGCGTCGACAGCTTTCAGATAGTGCATCGCGGCCGAGTAGTCAGCGGCCTGCAGCGAGGATGGCATGCGCTTCATCTTCTCGAAGAAGCGGCGGCTCCATTCGCGCGCCTCGGGGCTTTGATTCCAGTACCAGCTGTCGGTCAGATACATGCCTTCGGTTGTCTTCAGGCCCAAAGAATGGATGTCATTGATGAACATCAGCAAGCCGGCCAACTTCATGGTCTTGGTGACGCCAAACTCATTGGCGGCTTTGATCGCGTTGATGGTGTCGCCGCCCGCATTCGCCAGACCCAGCACTTGCGCCTTGCTGCCCTGCGCTTGCAGCAAGAAGGACGAGAAATCGCTGGCATTGAGCGGGTGCTTGACGCTGCCCAACACTTGACCGCCAGTCTTGGCCACAACCGCTGCGGTGTCGTTCTGCAGAGAGGCGCCGAAGGCATAGTCGGCGGTCAGGAAGTACCAGCTCTTGCCGCCACCCTTGGTCACCGCAGCGCCGGTGCCATTGGCCAGCGCCACCGTGTCGTAGGCATAGTGGATGGTGTAGGGCGTGCAGTCTTCATTGGTCAGGCGGGCCGAGCCGGCGCCAATCACCATGAAAGGGCGCTTCTTTTCCGCCGCAATCTTGGCCATGGCCAGGTTGGCACCGGAGTTGGTGCCGCCGATCAGCATGTCCAGACCTTGGGTGTCAATCCATTCGCGCGCCTTGCTGGCGGCGACGTCGGCCTTGTTCTGGTGGTCGGCAAAAATCAGCTCGATCTTTTTGCCGGCAGCCATGCCCTTCATATCGGCGATCGCCATCTTGATCGCCTCGACGCCGCCGGCGCCGTCGATGTCGGCGTAGACGCTGGACATATCGGTGATGAAGCCGATCTTGACGGTGTCGCCGGAGATCTGCGCCTGGGCCGCGCCGGCTAAGCCAAAGGCGGCGATGGAGGCGAGGGCGGTGCGCTTGAACATTGGGGTCATGGTCTTGTCTCCTGGAACGGTGGTTTTGGGTCGAACAAAGAACAAATCAGTCAGCAAGTCTGTCAATCAATCAAACACTGAGCAGCTCGTCGAGCTTGGCCTGCTTGGCCGGTAACTCGGCAGCCGCGAAGGATTCCACCACCTCGCCATGCTCGACCACCACAAAATGGTCGGCCAGCGGCGCGGCAAAGCGGAAGTTCTGCTCCACCATCACGATGGTGAAGCCTTGGCCTTTGAGCGTGGTGATCATGCGCGCCAGGGTCTGCACGATCACGGGAGCCAGGCCCTCGGAGATTTCGTCCAGCAGCAAGATGTCGGCGCCTGTGCGCAGGATGCGCGCCACCGCCAGCATTTGCTGCTCGCCGCCCGACAGCCGCGTGCCGGGGCTGTGCCGGCGCTCGGCCAAGTTAGGGAACATCTGGTAGATCTGCGCATCGCTCATCGGCGTGGCACGGCCCCCGCTCAAACGCGGCGGCAGATGCAGATTCTCCTCGGTCGTCAGCGAGGCAAAAATGCCGCGCTCTTCCGGGCAATAGCCCAGGCCCAGATGGGCGATGCGGTGTGTGGCCATGGCGATGGTCTCGCTGCCATGCACCTTGATGGAGCCCTTGCGCGAACCGGTCAAGCCCATGATGGCGCGCAAGGTGGTGGTACGGCCAGCACCGTTGCGCCCCAGCAGGGTCAAGACCTGACCCTTTTGCACAGACAGATTGATGCCGTGGAGGATATGGGATTCGCCGTACCAGGCGTGGAGATCACTGATCTCCAAAGCAGGAACACTCATCAATGTGCTCCCTGGAGTTCGGCCGCTTCGCTGCCCATATAGGCTTCGAGCACGGCCGGGTGTCTGGAGACTTCGGCGTAATCCCCCTCGGCCAGTACGGCACCGCGCGCGAGCACGGTGATGCGGTCGGCTATTTTTGACACGACCTTCATATTGTGTTCAACCATCAAGACGGTGCGGCCCTCGGCGACGCGCTTGATCAGCGCGGTGACGCGGTCCACATCCTCGTGGCCCATGCCTTGCGTTGGCTCATCCAGCAGCATCAAGGTGGGTTCCATCGCCATCGTGGTGGCGATCTCCAGCGCGCGCTTGCGGCCATAGGGCAGATCACCGGCCTTCAGCGTCGCCATGTCCCGCAAGTCAACCAGCTCTAACAGTGCAAGCACACGGGCATCGAGTTGCTTCAGCCCGGTCAGGCCCTTCCAGAAGTGAAAACTGGTGCCGGTGAAGCGCTGCAAACCGATGCGCACGTTTTCCAGCACGGTCAAATGCGGGAACACGGCCGAAATCTGGAAGCTGCGGATCACGCCTCGGCGTGCAATCTCGGCTGGCTTCTCGCCGGTGATGTCGACGCCGTTGAAATGAATGCTGCCGCGCGTCGGCTCCAAAAACTTGGTCAACAGATTGAAGCAAGTGGTCTTGCCGGCGCCGTTGGGGCCGATCAAAGCATGGATCGCACCGCGCTGCACCCGCAGGTTGACCCCGTCAACGGCGGTGAAGCCCTTGAAGTCCTTGCTGAGTCCGCGGGTCTCGAGAATGAGTTCGCTCACTGTGCATCGGCGCACCCGATCAGGGCGCGATTGAAGTTGAGGGCCCAATATAGGGCGTAAAGGCAAGACCTGGCACCGGAACTTCCTCTACGTAGCTTTGCGCTAGGGTAACTACTGACGTGCCTTGCGAAAAGCCCGCCCAGCGGCGTTGCTTCGCCTTGCCGTACTGGCGTACTGTCTGCGGCGGCGCGCCTAGCTGGACGGGCTTTGCGCAAGGTACGTGTTTCAGCTTTATCTCAAGTGTTTAACTGGATTGGCTTTGCGCTGCGCCTGAATTGCTTGCACCCATCACCCGGCCCACCAAGGCGGCGGCGTTGTGAACGTCATAACGCTGTCTCAGGCCGGCGCGCAGCTTTTCGACGGTGCGGGGCGACAGGCCCAGCAGCTTGGCCGACTCCTTGGCGGTTTGCCCGGCCGCCATGGCGGTCAAGACCTCGCGCTCGCGCGGCGTCAGCGCTTCGGAGTCGCATTGCTGAGTGAACACACGCTCAAAAGTCCAGGCCGCTTCGACAAAGGGCGCAGCCATATCGCGGGCATGGCCATGCACGCGGCACCACTGCAAGCGGCCATCGCGGCGGCGCATCAGGCGCTCGTCTTGATAACTGCCGCAGCCCAGCATCGCGGTCTGTATGCGTTGGCCAATGCGTCTGAACTCCACATCGCTGGGGAACAAGACAGCGAAGCTCTGGCCTATCAAATCTTGCTGCTCAAAGCCAAACATCGCCGCAAAACTTGGGTTCACCCAGGTCAGCACGCGCTCATGTGTCAAAGCCAGCCCTAGCGGGCTCAAGCTCGCAAAGGCTTCTGCTGGGGAAAACCCTGGCGTAGTTTTGGGGCTTGTTGCTGCTTCCATGGCTGCGTAGGCTAACCGATTATTCGCGCGGCAGTATGAAAAGCGGCGCAAGGGCGTGCGCCTGCCCGGCATTCGCCCCCTCGAAGTCGAAGCCAACGATATTCCAAAGGAGACAAAGCCATGAAGACCTCACGCCGTTTTACAAGTAAGAATCCCTTGCGCCCGAAAGCGCTGCTGGGCCTGACGCCCCTCTTGCTGGCGCTGAGCGCCTGCAGCAGCAACGACGACCCGGCCCCTGAGCCACCACCGCCGCCCGCGCCGGTCGTCAATGTGCTGCCGGCCTTTGTGGCCGGCACCGTGGCGCAAGCCAGTTATGACGGCAGCAGCGACGACCTCTTGACCGCCGGCCTGGGTAAGACCGGCTTGCTCGGCGCGGCGCCCGCCTTTGCCGTGCCGGCCACGCCCACCGTGGCCGAGTTGCGACGCAACGCAATTTACAACAATTACCGCGCCTTGATTGACTACACACTCGTCGGTGGCTTCACGCGCTTGTACGGCCCCAATATTGACATCAATGGCGCCGACACGCTGGGCGAAGGCAAGGTCGCCGGCACCGAGTACATCGCCGTCGCCGATGACGGCACGGGCCGCCAAAACGTCGTGCTGATGGTGCAAGTGCCGAACAGCTTTGACGTCAAGAACCCCTGCATCGTCACCGCCACCTCGTCCGGCTCGCGCGGCGTTTACGGTGCCATCGGCACTGCCGGCGAATGGGGTCTCAAGCATGGTTGTGCGGTGGCCTATGCCGACAAGGGCTCGGGCAACGGTCTGCATGACCTGTCCAGCGACAACGTGATCCAAGTCGACGGCACGATCGCCACGGCCACGGTGGCGGGTAAAAAGGCGCATTTCAATGCGGGTCTGAGCGAGGCCGAGCGAATTGGCTACAACGCCGCCTTCCCGAACCGGGTGGCCTACAAGCACGCGCATTCGCAGCAGAACCCCGAGAAGGATTGGGGCCGCGACACGTTGCGCGCCGTGAAGCTGGCTTTCTATGTCTTGAACGAGAAGTACGGCACCGACATCCCCGCCCAACCGGGTAAAAAAGAGGTTGTCATCACACCGGCCAAGACCATCGTGATCGCGTCCTCGGTGTCCAACGGTGGCGGTGCCGCGCTGGCGGCGGCCGAACAAGATACGGAAAGCTTGATCGACGGCGTGGCCGTGACCGAGCCGAATGCCCAACCCGGCGCCAACACCGGCCTGACGATCAAACAAGGCGCAGCCGCCGCGGTGGCGACGCATAGCAAGCCTTTGATCGACTACTTCTCCTTTGCAAACATTTATCAGCCTTGCGCGGCGGTGTCGGCCCAGGCAGGCCTGTCCGTGAGCGCGGCCTTCTGGCCGGCAGCCTATACCGCCAGCGCACAAAACCGTTGCACGGCGCTGAAGGCGCGGGGCTTGCTCAGCGGCGCCACCCTGGCCGATCAGGCCGACGAAGCCTTGGCCAAGATGAACGCTTATGGCTGGCAGGCCGAGAACAACTTCCTGCAGCAGTCGCACTACCGTTTCGCCACCAATTCCATCGTGGTCACCTATGTCAACAGCTATGGCAAGTTCAAGCCCAGCGACAATGTCTGCGGCTTCAGCTATGCCAACACCAACGCCACCGGCGATGTCGTGGCTCAAAGCGCCATCACGCAAGCAGGGCTGTTCTCCAGCGGCAATGGCGTGCCGCCAACCGGCGGCGTCAACGTCGTCTTCAACGATTCGGTCGGCGGCGCCAAGCTGGACTTCTTGGCCACTTCGGCCACCAGCGGAACGGCCGACTTCGCGCTTGACGGCGCTTTGTGCATGCGCTCACTGGTGACCGGCAAGGATGCGGTCAGCGGCGCGGGCTTGTTCGGCACGCAAAAGAGCTGGTCCGACCGTGTCATCGCCGGCATGAACGAGGTGCAACTCACGGCCAAGCTGCGCAGCCTGCCGACCATCATCGTGGCCGGCCGCAGTGACACGCTGATCCCGGTGAATCATGCAGCGCGTGCCTATTACGGCAAGAACCAGGTGCTCGAAGCGGCGACGTCCAAGACCCGCTACTACGAGGTTACCAATGCGCAGCATTTCGACACCTTCATCGCCTTTGGTGCGCTGCTGGGCTACGACAGCCGACTGCTGCCACTGCATGTCTACTTCGGTCGCGCGATGGATCAGATGTGGGCACATCTGAAGAACGGCACGGCCTTGCCGGCCAGCCAGGTGGTGCACACCACGCCGCGTGCGGCCGGCGTTAACGTGACCTTGGCCAATGTGCCGGTCTGGGCACCGACGCCGGCCGCGTCGGATGCGATCGGCTTTGCCGCCGGCGTGTTGACTATCCCTGACTAAGCTTCGGCTCGGCTGGGCTCAATGGGGGCGCAAGTAGCAGGCTTGGCCCCCATTCGCCTCCGCCTTCGCATCGTCCTCGCCTTCCTCTTCGCTGCACAGCGCGGCAATAAAGGCGGGATCCAGCACCTGACCAGGCAGCAATAACTCTTCGTTGGGCCAGCGCTTGACCAAATGGCCATTGGCGACGCCGCCGGTATGGGGCGTTTGGTAGGCGCGGCGGTGCTGCATCGTCACACCGGCGTTGGCGTTAGCGATGATGCGGCTCTCGCCCAAGGCCCAGGGTTCAAAGTAGGCGTCGGCCGCCAGATCCACCTGGCGGAAATAGGCGCGCGCGCCCTCGGCGTTCAGCTTCTTGCGCACCGTGCGTGTGATCAGGCCTTGCAACTGGTCGAGCGCGGCGTCGCTCATCTGCTGGATGGCGGCGGGACTCAGGTCTTGCCCTCCCAATAGCTTAGCAAGTGCCGGTGCGGCAGCCAAGTCGGCCGGCAGGACCTGCACCATCGCCGCCACCACCGCGTGATGCGGCGCCACGGCGGTCGCCACGCCACGTGTTTGAGGCTGCACGGGGCAGCGGATCTCGACAAAGCGCGGCTTGGTCGGGCCCGAGCAGCCGTCGTGGTGGTAATACTCGCCCTGGCTCAGCCGGCCCTTGCTGGAGCGGCCGCGCACATCGCGGTAAGTCGGGTGTTGGGTGTGCAAATTCAGGCAGACGACCAGGCCGGTAGCGTCCACCAGCTGATAAAAAGCCTCGCGCCACTCGGGCAGCAAGAGCTGCTCGTGCAGATAGTCACTGACCTTGCCCTCGGCACCCACCTCGCCCTCGATCACCAGCACAAAGGGTTTGGGTCGCCGCACGCGCCAGCGGGTATTGGCGAATTCAAGCACAGGCGAAGAGGGGGGCGTTTGCGGCTCGGACATGGGGGTAAAAGCAATCATCAAGGTCGGTCACGATTGGGCGGGCGGGATGGGCGTGGGGCCGGCACCGCGCCAACGCAGCAAGTATTCCAGCTCATTTTCGCCGTAGTCCACAAAGCCCAGCCGTCGGTACAGCGCCTGCGCCGGGTTGCGCTTTAAGACGCCCAATTCAAGCCCGACGCCGGCCGCTGCCGCCTCGTTCTGCAAAGCTAGCAGCAGCGCCGCGCCCAAACCCTGGCCTTGCAGCTCTGGCGCGATCTGCAGTTGATGGATCAGCCATGTGTCTTCGCTGCGGCTCATCTTCAGCAGCCCGGCGGCTTCGCCCCGGTGCAGCAAGATCTCGGCGATCTCGAACTTGAACATCACACGCGCCAGGTCGCTTTCTGCGTCTATCGGTATACCGGCCTCGGCCAGATAGGCATGAAAAGTCTGCTGCCGTAATCGCAGCAAGAAGGGCAGATCGGCCAAGGTGGCCGGCCGGCTTGATAGGGCCGGGGCCAAGCTGGATCTGGGTGATACGTCTTGTCCGGCGCAGCTGGGTTTGTGCATGGCGTCTATAGTTGGGCGGGCGTGTTCTCAAGCGGGATTGTCGGCCCTCGCCAGCAAAAAGTCGGTGTGCTTGCTATGCTGCAAAGCCGATTTTGAGCAGCCAAAGGAAGATCCATGAACCGAATTGCCGCCTTCAGTTTTGCCCTCAGCACCTTTTGCGTCGCACTGAGCTCGGCGTTGCCGCTGGCCGCACAAGCCGCCGCCCCGCAAGTCAAAACCCAGGCACCCGGCTATTACCGGATGCTGCTCGGCGACTTCGAGATCACCGCTATCAGCGACGGCACGGTGGCGCTGCCCATGGACAAGCTGCTGACGCAAGCCGCGCCGGGCGAGGTCAAGGCGGCGTTGGAGCGAGCCTATTTGAAGCTGCCGCTGGAGACCTCGGTCAATGCGTTTTTGGTCAACACGGGTTCGAAGCTGGTCTTGATCGACACCGGCGCGGCGGGCTTGTTCGGCCCGACCTTGGGCCGCTTGATGGGCAATCTGAAGGCCGCCGGCTACAGCCCGGAGCAGATCGATGAGGTCTACATCACCCATCTGCACGGCGACCATATGGGCGGCTTGGTGTCGCCCGAGGGCAAGCCGGCGTTTCCCAACGCCGTGCTGCGCATGGACAAGGCCGAGGCCGACCATTGGTTGAGCAGCGAGAAGCTGGCCAAGGCGGCAGCCGAGGATCAGTCCGGCTTCAAGGCCGCCATGGCGACCCTCAAGCCCTATCAAGACGCCGGCAAGCTCCTGACCTTCAGTGGCTCGACCCAGTTGGTGCCCGGTATCAGCAGCATCGCCACGCCCGGACACACGCCCGGCCACAGCGTCTATGCGGTCGAAAGCCAGGGCCAGAAGCTGCTCGTCCTGGGCGACCTGATCCATGTGGCAGCGGTGCAGTTCCCCAACCCTGCGGTCACGATTGCGTTTGACAGTGATGCCAAGGCGGCCGCGCCTCAGCGCCAGAAGGTGTTTGCCGAAGCCGCTGAAAAAGGCTACTACTTGGGCGTTGCCCATGTCTCCTTCCCCGGTCTGGGCCAACTGCGGCCAAATGCCAAGAAGGGCTATGACTGGTTGCCGCTGAACTACAGCAGCAAGCCCTGAACCTGCCGAAGGGCGATGGCGGCAGACCTATTGATCGCGAGGCCGACATGGTCAAGTTCTATTCTGGTCGGGCAGCACGAATTCTGGCTTTGGGGCTGGGCATTTGCTTGGCCAACGGCGCGGCGCAAGCGCTTGAGCTGCATGCCTTCAGCGAGGACCTGCCGCCGTATGCATATGAGGAAAATGGCGTGCATCGGGGCATGGCCAACGAAGTCCTGGAGCGCATTGCCCAGCGTGCCGGGTTCGCCGTCAAACGCCGGAATATGCCCTGGGCCCGCTCCTTGCGCGAGGCGCAGGCCGAACCCAACTCGGTGCTCTATATAACGGTGCGCACGCCTGAACGGGAGGCGCAGTACTTGTGGGTCGGGCCACTCGACGCTTGCGACATTGTCTTGATGAAGTTGCGCCGCCGCAGCGAGCTGAAATTTGATCCCTCAGCGATGGCTCCGCCGCTGCAAATTGGTGTTAGCCGGGGCTCACCCTCGGCCGCCTTGCTACGCGATGCCGGCGTTGCGGAGCAATTTATCTATGCAACGCCGCGCAGTGAAATCTCGGTGCGCATGCTCTACGCGGCGCGGCTGGACATGATGGCGGGCTTGTTTCTGCCCAGTCTCTACCAAGTGCAACGCAACGGCTATGACGTGGCGGAGCTGCATGCTTTTCACACCTTGAAGCCAGGCTATGGCTGCTACTTTGCCTTCAACCCCAAGGTCGATGCGCAGCTCTTGGCGCAATTCCGCAAGGGTTTTGAAGAGTTGCAGAGCTCGGGCGAGCTGGAGTCCTTGCGCGAACAGTATTTGCGCGACCCTGAGCGGATACGGCGTTAAGGGAGCGCAACGGCCAGGTCGCCGCTTAAGAACTTGTCCGTAAATAGGCGGGTCAGAGGATGGCGAGACGATCTGAGCGCAGAGCAAGGCGCAGACCGGAGCGATACCCGTAGGTATCGCGAGGATCTGCAACGCAGCCATGCGTTCAAAGCGGCCGGCAGCCGACCCCGACTATTTACGGATAAGTTCTAAGCTGCAGGAGGCAAGACGCTGCTTGGATAACCGGCAGCCTCCAGCGCCGCAGCGATATCTTCGGCGGCGATCATCGAGCTGTGGCTGACCCAAGCCTGATGTTTGCCCAAGTCCACATCGGCTTGGTTCACGCAAGGCAGGTCCTGCAGCTCGAACATGACGGCATCGGCGTCGTCTTGGCTTTGCAGGGCGGGGATTTCAAAGGTGGTTTCTGGCATGGGCTGGGCTCGGTGAGGGGCTGATCGTAGCTGGCATGGGGCGCTCTTGCGTTCTTGCCCGTCTCGGCCTGATCCGCTTGTGCGACGGCCTATGCCTTGCTTTTGGCAGTTGGTCGAACGGTGCCGCACCGCGCCCGCAGTCGCGTCTACATTGGCAGCCATCACTTGTTTATAAGCGATCCTGCCATGAAGCCACGCCCAATCAAGCGCCCCTTTTCTGTCCCCCGCACCTTGGCCACATTGGGCCTTGGTCTGGCACTGCTGTCGCCCGCCTGGGCCTATGCTGCGGACCCAGCAGCCGACACCGGCAAGAGCTTTGTGGCTGGCATCAATGTCAAGGAACAAGCCCGGCTGCAAGACATAGGCCTGCCGGCCTACCCCGGCGCCGTTGCGCAACAGGATGACAAAGATGACAAACCCGGCGTTACCGTTGGCCTATCCTTAGGACCTTTTGGTTTCAAACTGCTGGTCTCCAAGTTTTCGAGCGGCGACAGCATTGACAGCATCTCGGCCTTTTACCGCGAGGCACTCAGCAAACACGGCCCCGTACTGGATTGCAGTTACGGCAGCCCGGCGGCGCTGGCCGCCAAGGCGGAACGAAAAAAGGGTGCCGAACAAGGCTGCGCCGAGGTCAGCGGTGACCCCGGCGAGCGGGTCTACAAAACCGGTGCCGGCAAGAGCTTTCTCTTGGTGAGCCTCAAGCAGGCGAATGCCAAGGACGTGCACTTTCAGATGGTGCGCATGGAGTTGCGCGGGTTCTGAGGCCTTGCGGCCGAGCAATCTGTGCGGGTGATGGCGCGGGCTTTGTGTTGCCTCGGGGCGGGCCACCCGCGCACGCTGATTTGACTCAGTCGCTTGAGCTTGGTGCGGTGGTCCAGACGTTGGCCTAGAAAAGTTCCCCCCAACTGTGTTTGGAAGGAGCTGTGTGTGTTTGTCCCCTACCTTAGACAGCCTTTGATTGAAAAACCCCATGGTTTGGACGCTCGTTGAGTGGACTCAATTTATGCATGAGTGCCCTCATTACATTGTCAAAACGGGTGGCAAGTTCGCTTACTCGGCAGCCTCAAACCTCAGGGGAAACTTCATGCGCTCTATGAAAACTGTAATCGCCGTCGCCGCCTTTGCCGCACTGGGTAGTGCCCACGCTTCGACCATCAACATCTATACCGGCAGTGACGACGGTGCGCCAGTCGCAGGTCCATGGGCCAGCTCGACAGCGGCAGAGGCCACGTTTACCGCGGCAGCTTCGTCGTTCGGCCTGTCGCAACTGATTACGTTCGAGAGTCAGCCGGTCGGCTATAACGCCAACTTCACTGCCGCACCCGGCGTGACTGTAGCGTTGACCGGCGCCAACTACGGCGCGGGACTCAGCGGCGTCAGCAACACCACGCTGGGCAACTTGTATGGGTTCAACGTCACCTCAGGCGGTGCCAACTGGTTGGGTTTTCCTAACGGTTCTGCAAAGTTCAGTTTCGCCGGCGGCGCTAACTTTTTTGGTGCCTACATTACTGGCGTTCAGAGGGAATTTACATCCTCGCTGACGATTGGTTTTAATGACGGCAGCTCGCAGACGGTGTTTGTTCCGATCAACGTCAACGGCGGCGCGACCTACTTGGGGTTCACCGACACCAGCTCCTTCAATAGCGTGACCATCAGCAATATCTCCAATGACGCTTGGGGTATCGACAACGTTACCGTCGCCGCTGTGCCGGAGCCCGCCTCCATAGCCTTGCTGCTGGCCGGTCTGGGCGTGGTCGGTGGTGTTGCCCGCCGTGGCGCCGCTCGCAAGGAAAAATAGTCGTTCCGAGCTAACGAACGGGCGGCTACTTTTCAGTGGCCGCCCTTGTTCGCGATTGAGACTCGCGAGCCGCGCTTGCTGTCGGCTGCCAGCCCCAACACATTAAGCGCTAGCGGGCCCGACTTCAAAGCCCATCAGCACGCTGGCCAGCTCCAGCGAGCGCCATAGATGCGGCGGCATCTCAAGAATCTTCTCGGGGGTTTTGGCGCGCGTGGTCCAGCTCAGAATCTCAAAGTGCTGCTCCGGCGTCAAGAACTTCTGCGCCAGCATGTCGTTCAGGGTTTGCATGACGAGCTCCTTTTCGGATGGCGAACAAGCAAAGTGCCTGTTCGCCGAGCTCAATATCGCATGAAATCAAAGTCGGTGGCTTCAGCCGTCCAGCCTTTTCTGGAACACCAGGCCCGCATGCTCGCGCAGCGCGTGGAACTTGATCTTCGGCCAGTTGGCCTCGATCGCGCGTAGCTCTGGCGCGTATTCGACCAGCACGGTCGGCGCGTCAACCGCGTCATAGGCCATGCGGTGATCATTCGCGTCGATGAAGCGCTTCAACTCATTCGCATCGTCGCAAGTGACCCAGCGCGCCACTTGGAAGCGGCTCGGCATGATGCGGGCCTTGCAGCCGTATTCATGCTCCAGCCGGTGCGCCACCACTTCAAACTGCAGCTGACCGACCGCGCCTAGCAAGAGCACCGAGCCGGCAATCGGGCGGAAGACCTGGATCGCGCCTTCTTCGCCGAGCTGGGTCAGGCCGGCCTTGAGCTGCTTGGTGCGCAAGGGGTCGGCCACTTCGACCGAGCGGAACATTTCCGGCGCAAAGAAGGGCAGGCCGGTGAACTGCAAGGCCTCGCCTTCGGTGATGGTGTCACCGAGCTGCAGCACGCCATGGTTGGGGATACCGATGATGTCGCCCGCATAGGCTTCATCCAGCAGCTCACGGCGTTGCGACAAGAAGCTCACCACGGTATTGGGGCGTAACTCCTTGCCCGAGCGCACGACCTTGAGCCGCATGCCGCGCTCGAAATGCCCGCTGACGACGCGCAAAAACGCAATCCGGTCGCGGTGCGAGGGGTCCATATTGGCCTGGATCTTGAACACCACGCCGGTGAACTTGGGCTCGTCCGGCTGCACCACGCGCTGCATCGCCGCGCGCTCGGCGGGAGCCGGCGCCAACTCGACCAGCGCGTCAAGAATCTCCTGCACGCCGAAGTTGTTGACCGCCGAGCCGAAGAACATCGGCGTTAGCTTGCCGCTCAGGAAGTCATCCAGATTGAACTCGGCCGCCGCGTCTTGCACCAACTCGATCTCGCCCTCGGCCTGCTCGTACTGCATGCCGAAGCGGTCGGCGTAGGCCGGGTTGTTCAGGCCTTGCAGGATCTCGTCGTCGCCGCCGGCCTTGCCCTCGCCGGGCGAGAACACGCGCATCTGCTGTTGGCGCAGGTCCATCACGCCGTGAAAGTGTTTACCCATGCCGACCGGCCAGGTGAAGGGCACCACCGTCATGCCGAGCTCGCGCTCGATCTCGTCCATCAAGGCCAGCGGGTCTTGCACCTCGCGGTCCATCTTGTTGACGAAGGTCAGGATGGGCGTGTTGCGGGCCCGGCAGACCTGCAGCAGGCGGCGGGTCTGCGGCTCGACGCCGTTGGCCGCGTCGATCACCATCAGCGCCGCGTCCACGGCGGTCAGCACGCGGTAGGTGTCTTCCGAGAAGTCCTGGTGGCCGGGGGTGTCGAGCAAGTTGATCACGCAGTCGCGGTACTCCATCTGCATCACCGAGGATGCGACAGAAATGCCGCGCTGCTTCTCGATTTCCATCCAGTCTGAGGTCGCGTGGCGCGAGGCCTTGCGCGCCTTGACCGAGCCGGCGATCTGGATCGCGCCCGAGAACAGCAAGAGCTTTTCGGTCAGCGTGGTCTTGCCGGCATCCGGGTGGGAAATGATCGCAAAAGTGCGGCGGCGCTTGACTTCGGTTTGAATTTGGCTGGGCAGATCGGCTGACATGGTGGCGGCGCTCGGCGCGCTCAGCTGGGGCAGCCGCACGCTTGGGTCGAGAAAAAAGGAGGTCGCCGATTATCGCAGCGGCCGCGCTGCCCGCCGCTTTGCGCTTGCTTTGATATTCTGCGCACGAGCTTCAAAGACAAAACAGGGGGAGCAAGGATGCAAAAGAAACAGATAGCGGCGATGCGAGGTTGGGGGCGCTTGGTTCTCGGCGCTGGCCTGATGGCTGCGATGACAACGATGACCGCGCTTGCGGCGGCAACAGAGGCGCCGCTTGAGCCGGTGCCGCTGGAGCGCTTCTTCCAGCGCCCCAGCGTGCTGGAAGCCAAGCTCTCGCCCTCGGGCAAGCAACTCGCCTTGACCACCTCGAAAGGCGGCACTCGGGCGGGTTTGGTGGTGGTGGACCTGGGCGAGGGCACCAAAGTGACTCGCGCGGGCGGCTTCTCGGATGCCGATATCGTGCAATTCGACTGGGTCGGCGACAAGCGCCTGGTCTTCAGCGTCGCCGATTTGGAAGCCGGCAGCGGTGAAGACCGGCGTTATGCACCGGGCTTGTATGCCGCCGACCCCGATGGCGGCAACTTGCGCCAATTGGTGCGGCGCCAAGGCAAGCCTTTTGTGAGCAGCGGCGATAGCCGCGATATTGCGCTGGAATGGAATCACCGCTTGTTGGCGGTGCCGCTTGAGCAAGAAGGTGTGCGGCCCGAGGAGGTGGTGGTCGGAAAGATGGATTTCGGTGACAACGAAGTCCGCACGCTCACCCCGCTGTGGCTGAACGTTCGCACCGGCCGCACCCGCGGCTTCGAGCTGAACAGCGCGCCGACGGGCACGGTGCATTGGCTGTTTGACAGCAAGGGGCAGGCCAGGGTGGCCGGCACGCGCGTCAAGGACAAGGTGGCCTTGCACTGGCGCGGCCCGGGGGAGGAGAACTGGCGCCAACTGGCCGAGGGCAGCATGCTCAAGCCACCGTTCACACCTTCGGCCGTCGATGATGCCGGCAACCTGTATGTGAAGTTCATCGAGGGCCCCGAGGGCTATGCGGTGTTGAGTCGCTTTGACTTTGAAAAGGGAGTGCCTCTCAGGCCCGCGCTTGTCACTACACCGGGTTTCGACATGCGCGGCGGGATGGTGCTGGACCGTGCCGGTGGCCGCGCTTTGGGTGTGAGGGTTGACACCGACGGCGAGCAGACCATCTGGTTCGATGAGGGCATGAAGCGCATGCAGGCCTTGGCCGACGAAATGTTGCCCGGCCGCGTCAACCGCCTCAACTGCCGGCGCTGCGGTGCCGACGATATGGTCGTCCTGGTGCGCAGCTTCTCCGACCGCGATCCGGGCCGCTTGTATCTCTATGAGGCCGCGAAAAAGCGTTGGCAACCGGTCAGCACTGTGCTGGAGGGCATCGAGCCCAAGCGCATGGCCACGGTCGATCTGCAGCGCATCAAGGCGCGCGACGGCCGCGACCTGCCGGTCTGGCTGACCCAGCCAGCGGGCAGCCAAGCGGGTCAGCCGCTGCCGACCGTGGTCTTGGTGCACGGTGGGCCCTGGGTGCGCATCGGTCACTGGCAATGGCAGGCGATGGAGCAGTTTCTGGCCTCGCGCGGCTATCTGGTCATCAGCCCGGAGTTTCGTGGCAGCGAAGGCTATGGCGAGGCCCATTACAAGGCCGGCTGGAAGCAATGGGGCCAGACCATGCAGGACGATGTGGCCGACGCCTTGCTGTGGGCGCAAAAGCAAGGCCTGGCCAGTGACAAGGCTTGCATCGCCGGCGCCAGCTATGGTGGCTACAGCACGCTGATGGGCTTGATCAAGCATCCGGAGCTGTACCGCTGCGGTGTGGCCTGGGTCGCGGTGACCGACCCCAGCTTGTTCATCAACGGCGCTTGGTGGTTGGATGATGATGTGGGCGGGAGCGGCCGCCGCTATATGTTGCCGGAGCTGGTCGGCGATGTCGAAAAGGACGCCGCCATGCTGAACGCCAACTCGCCACTGGTGCAGGCCAAGCGTATTCAAGCGCCGTTGCTGCTGGCCTTCGGCGAGAGCGACAAACGCGTGCCGTTGGTGCACGGCACGCGCTTGCGTGCAGCCTTGACGGAGGCCGGCCGGCCACCCGAATGGGTGACTTATGAAAACGAGAGTCACAGCTGGCGCAAGGTCGAGACGCATGTGGACTTTGCCCGTCGGGTCGAGAAGTTTCTGGGTCAGCATTTAAAGGCGGACAAGCCTTGAACATCCCCACCCAACTCGAAACCGAGCGCCTGATCCTGCGCCCCTTTGTGCACAGCGACTGGCCCGCGCTGCATGCCCATTACAGCGACCCCGAATGCACCCGCTTCACCTTTGGCCGCTCCTTGAGCGAGGGCGAGAGCTGGCGGGCGATGGCCAGCATGGCCGGGCATTGGGCCTTGCGCGGCTATGGACCTTATGCGCTGGAGCACAAGCTTAGCGGCGCAGTGCTTGGCGCGGCCGGGCTTTGGTATCCCAACGATTGGCCCGAGCCCGAGATCAAATGGGCCTTGAGCCGCGCGTATTGGGGCCAGGGTTTCGCCAGCGAGGCGGTGCGTGCGGTGCAGGCGATGGCGCTGCGCGAGGCCCCGGACATGCCGCTGATCAGCTTCATCAAGGCCGAGAACAGCGCCTCGATCAACTTGGCGCTGGCGGTCGGAGCCAGCTTGGAGCAACGGCGCGAGTTTCGCGCTAGCGCCTGGCATGTCTACCGTCACCCCGGTTATGCGCCGCAGCGGACCGAGATCAAGGCGCTGGACCCGGACAGCGCCGCCGCTCAGGCCTTGCTGGACGCCTCCGATCGGCTGATGGCCGAGCTATATCCGGCGCTGGATAGCAATCACCTCGAAAGCGCGGCCGGCCTCAAGCCATCGAACGTGCTGTTTCTTGGCGCGTGGGTCGGCACCGAGCTGGCTGGCTGCGGCGCGGTCAAGCGCATGGCGGCCGGTGAGGGCGGCCAAGCTTACGGTGAAATCAAGCGAATTTTTGTGCGCCCGGAGCTGCGCGGACTAGGCCTGTCCAAGCTGCTGATGCAGCACCTGGAGCGGGACTTGGTCGAACGCGGCATCGGTCTCGCGCGCTTACAGACCGGCATCCGCCAGCCCGAGGCCTTGGCCTTGTACGCCGCCTTGGGCTACCAGCGCTGCGGCCCGTATGGTGCTCATGAGGCCGACGAAACGGGGGTATTTATGGAGAAGATACTCATCTGATTCAGTGGGGTCCGAGGCATTTGCTGGGCGAAAACCAAGTGTTTCAAGCCGCTCGCCGCGCTCGACTTGGGCTAGCATCTGGCAGGCATGACCTTTTGACCGACCGGCATCGCCGAGAACGGAAACCCGCATGGCGTTGTGGCAGCGATTTTTGGCGCGTTCCGGTGGCAAAGGGCAGACGTGGCTCGTTTTGCTGCTCGGCCTGGGCTTGTCGGCGGCGGGCGGCTTGTGGCAGCAGCGAGCGATTCGGGCCGATGCCGAGGCCGAGTTCTTGCGCAATGTGGAGCGTACGGTCAGCGAGCTTGAGCGTCGCTTTGCTCAACCTGTCTACGGTTTGAAGGGCTTGCGCGCTGCCTATGCGTCCAGCCAAGCCCTGCGTCAGCAACTCACACGGGCCGAGTTTCGCGCCCATGTGTCCTCGCGCGACCTGGCGACCGAATTTCCCGGCGTGCGCGGCTTTGGCTATGTCGAGCATGTGTTTCGCTCCGAGCTGGAGCGCTTTGTGGCTGCCGAGCGGGCCGATGGCGTCGCCGACTTCGCGATTCGCCAGATGGCGGACAAGCACCACCCCGACCTGTTCGTGATCAAGCGGATCGAGCCGGCGGCCAACAATAGCGGGGCCTTGGGTCTGGATATCGGCTCCGAAGCCTTGCGCCGCGCCGGCGCCGAGTTGGCCGCAGGCACCGGCCTGCCTACCATCACCGGCGCCATCGTCTTGGTGCAGGATCAAAAGCAGACCGCCGGCGTGCTTTTGTTTGTGCCGGTCTACCGGCGCGGCGTGCCGCTCGACAATGCCGAGCAGCGCACCGCTGCCTTGTTGGGCCTGCTGTCCGCACCCATCGTGCTGAACGAACTCTTGGGCGATATGCCGGATGTGAAGTCGGGCCGCATCGATTTTGAGCTTTACGACGCTCGCCCAGGCACGCCCCTGGGCGCGCCGATCTTTGATGGCGACGGACATGTCGCGGCCTTGGGGCCGGGTCAGGTCGATTCCGTCGGGCGGCGCTTCAGCCATCAACGCAGCCTCAAGCTTGTCAACCGCGAGATGACGCTGCGCATGAACAGCACGCCGCAGTTTGATGCGGGCCTGGACCGCAGCACGCCCTGGCTTTTGTTTGCTGCGGGTGCCTTGGCGACCGGCTTATTGGCCGCGATGCTGCGTCAACTCGGCCATGGGCGCGAGCTGGCCGAGGCCAAGGCGGCGGCCAAGACGGTCGAACTCGAGGCAGCGCAGCGCGACAACCAGGCCTTGTTGAGCACGCTGAATCTGGCCGCTATTGTCTCGGTGGCCGACAGAGCCGGCCGCATCACCATGGCCAACGAGGCCTTTTGTCAGATCAGCGGCTACACACAGCAAGAGTTGCTCGGCCAAACTCACCAAATCGTGAACTCGGGCCTGCAGCCGGCGCAGACTTGGTCCGAGATCTGGCAGACCATCAGCGTCGGTTTTGCCTGGCGCGGCGAGGTCTGCAATCGCGCCAAAGACGGCTCGCTCTACTGGGTCGACACCTTCATCGCGCCGGTGCTGGGGGCGGACGAGCAGATCGAAAAATACATCGCCATCCGCACCGACATCACGGCCAATAAGAAGGCCGAGGAGGCGCTGCGCTGGAATGAGTCGCTGCTGGAGATGATGTCGAACAGCTCGCCGCTGGCCTTTTTTGTGGTGGACAACCGCAGCGACAAAATCCTGTACTTCAACCAGCGCTTTTGCGAGCTTTGGGGCATGGCGCATCTGGCCGAGCCGATACGCCGCGGCGAGCTCAAAAACATCGACACCATGCCAACCCGGCGCGCCTTGGTGGTGGATGAAGCGGGATTCACCAGCAAGTATCTGAGCTTGCAGGATGAGGGCAATCAAGCGCAGTTCGAGGACGAAATCGCCTTCAAGGACGGCCGCACGATACGCCGCTTCTCGACCCAGATTCGCGGCGACGACGGCCGCTACTTCGGCCGCTTCTTTATTTTCGAAGACGTCACCGAGCGCAAGCAGGCCTTGCTGGCGCTGCAAGATGCAAGAGCTGCGGCGGAGGCAGCCTCGACCGCCAAGAGCCAGTTCCTGGCCAATATGAGCCATGAAATCCGCACGCCGATGAATGCCATCCTGGGCATGTTGACGCTCTTGCGCAAGACCGAAATGACGCCGCGCCAGGCCGACTATGCGGCCAAGAGTGACGGCGCGGCGCGCCAGCTCTTGGGGCTGCTGAATGAGATTCTGGACTTCTCCAAGATCGAGGCCGGCAAGATGGAGCTGGACCCGCAGCCCTTCGGCCTCGACCAGCTGCTGCGCGACTTGGCGGTGATCTTGGCGGCCAATGTGGGCGCCAAGCCGGTCGAAGTTTTGTTCGATATTGACCCCGCCCTGCCGCAGCGCCTGATCGGTGACGCGATGCGCTTGCAGCAGGTCTTGATCAATCTGGGCGGCAATGCGATCAAGTTCACGCCCAGCGGCGAGGTGCTGTTGCGAGTGCAGCTGCTGCAGCGCAGCGGGGCGGAAGTAACGTTGCAATTCAGCGTCCGCGACAGCGGCATCGGCATTGCGGCCGAGAACCAGACGCGTATTTTCAGCGGCTTTACGCAGGCCGAGTCATCCACCACGCGGCGCTTTGGCGGCACGGGCCTGGGTGTGGCGATCAGCCAGCGCTTTGTCGCGCTGATGGGGGGCGAGCTGACGCTGGAGAGCGAACTCGGGCGCGGCAGCCGGTTCGCTTTCACCATCAGCCTGCCGCTGGCGCCTGATCAGCAGCAGGGCGACGCCTCGGCGCAGGGGGCGGCGTGGCGCACCCTGATTGTTGAAGACAACACGCATGCGCGCGTGCTGCTGGCCAGCATGGGCCAAGCCTTGGGCTGGCAGGTCGAGCAGGCGGCCAGCGGCGACCAAGCCCTGAGCTTGATGCAGGCCGCAGCGCGGGCGGGCATGCCCTATCAGCTGGTTTTTGTGGATGGGCAGATGCCGGGGCTGGACGGCTGGCAGACCTGTCAGCGCATCGCCCATCTCGGGCTCAAGGGCGATGCGCTTGTGCTGCTGATGGTGACGGCGCAGGGCCGTGACCTCTATGCGCAGCAAGTCCAAACCGAGCAAGACAGCGTGGACGGCTTTGTGCTCAAGCCGCTGACTGCGTCCATGCTGTTTGACGCTGCGCTGGCCGCCCGCGAGGCGCGCAGCCAGGCTCAGCCCAAGCGCCGTGCCGGCACCGCGCCGGGCGAGCAGCGGCTCGCCAAGCTGCGCCTGCTGTTGGTGGAAGATAACCCCAATAATCAGCAGGTTGCGTCCGAGCTGCTCACGGACGAAGGCGCTGTGGTGGAGATTGCCAACCACGGCCGCGAGGCGGTCGAGCTGCTGGTGGCGACGCCGGAGGCCTTCGATGTGGTCTTGATGGACCTGCAAATGCCGGTGATGGATGGCCTCAGCGCCGCGCGCTTCATTCGCCAGGAGTTGGGTTTAAGCCGTTTGCCCATTGTTGCGATGACCGCCAATGCGATGAGCTCCGACCGCGAGGCCTGTTTGGCCGCCGGCATGAACGACCATATTGGCAAGCCCTTCAACTTGGATGAACTGGTGCGCGTGCTGCGCAGACTGGGCGGCTTGGAGCAGGGGCTGGCCGAGGCCATGCCAGCGAGCCCTGCTGTGCTCGTGGAGGCCGCAGCTGCCGAGATCGACCCGGCGCAGTCAGCGGCCTCGGAGGCCGGCGTGGACCTGGAGCTGGCGCTGCGCCGGCTTGGTGGCAAGCGGGCCAGCTATATCCGCTTGCTCGGCAGTTTTGTGCGTGATTTGGCCGCCTTGCCGGAGCAGCTGCGCAGCCAAGTCGAGCAGGGTGACTTTGAATCGGCCACGCGGCTGTTGCATACGCTCAAGGGCACGGCGGCCACGCTCGGTGCGACCGGTATGGCGGGTGAGGCGGGCGAGGCCGAAGCGCGCCTGGGCGCCTGGCGCCAGCAGCCGCCCGCCGATGCCGCCGAGCCGGCGCAGGTCTGCGAGGCCAGCTGTGCGCTGATGACCACAGCGCGGCCGGTCTTGCTGCGCCTGCATGAGGTCTTGCTGGCGCAGCAGGGCTAGCCCGGATGTTTCACAAGGTCGGCCCCGGCTGATCCACAGCACCGATGAGCACGACGTTCTCTCGCTTCGACGTTCTGTCCATTTTGGCTACAGGGCCTACGCGGGCTTGCGCGGCCCAGACCTTGCCCCTGACGCTTCAACTCCTCGCCGATGCCACGGGGCATCGGCTGCGGCCGTCTCAGCGCCATTGGCTGCGGCCTGGACTCCCGCAATTCCCGCGTCCCTCGTGAAACATCCGGGCTAGCTGCTATTCAGTCCTCCAGCAGACTCCTGAGCATCCAGGCTGTTTGTTGGCTGCGCCGACACACGACTGGCGCTGCGCGTCTGCACCACCTGCTGCGCAGGCAGTGCTTGGATGCTCAGTCTTCCAACAGACTCCTGAGCATCCAGGCTGTTTGTTCGTGAATGGTGAGTCGCTGCGTCAGCAGGTCGGCGGTCGGCTCGTCCGAAGCTTCGCCAACAACGGCGAACAAGGCGCGAGCGGTGCGCGCCACGCCTTCATGGCCCTCTACCAAGATGCGCACCATCTCCAGCGCCTTCGGTGGCTTGGTCGGTGCGTCGGGCAGCGAGCTCAAGGCGGCGAACTGCGCGTAAGAGCCGGGCGCCACATGGCCGAGGGAGCGGATGCGCTCGGCGATCGGGTCGACCGCGTTCCACAACTCGGTGTACTGCAGCATGAACATCTGATGCAGGGTGTTGAACATAGGCCCGGTCACGTTCCAATGGAAGTTGTGCGTGGTCAGGTAGAGGGTGTAGGTGTCGGCCAGCAGCTTGGACAGGCCCAGGGCAATGGCTTCCCGGTCCTTGGCACTGATGCCGATATTGATGGCATCAGACTTGGCGGCAGATTTCTTGGCCATAGGAGGCTCCTCTCGGTGGTTGGTACAAGGTCTTGGGCAATAGGCAGCACTATAGGCCAGCAAAAACGCCTGCCGGCGTGGCGCGAGGGCCAGGGCTTTTGAGCAATTCATCACATCAGCCCCGCCGCTGTCGAGCTTGCCCGCAAATAGCGCTATCCAGGTGTCAATGCGCCCCCTAAACTGAAGGCATTCAGGGCACACCCGAGCGAAAGCCGGGGTCGCAAAGCTTCCGGTCTACAGCTATTCATCAGCCAAGACAGCGGGGTTGCCAAGCCAAAGCGGGCACCAAGCCTGCACTCCCAGCGAGGGGCTTGAGCACCACTCCACCGTGCTGGCAGCAATACTGCTGATCTCCTCGCTTTGACTGACCTCGCCGCTCCAAGCTGCGCCTTGAGTTCTACCCTCAAAGCCGGAGTGCTCACCTCATGTCCCAGCAGCCTACTCGCCAGCCAAACGCCTTCAAATCTCTGCAGGTGCAGCTGCGCAAAGCGCCTCTGTGGGCGCGTACCTTGACCGGCACCGCGGTGATCGCCTTGGTCGGTGGTGTCACCTTGAGCGTGGTGGCTGAGCCGCAAAGAGAGGCCGTACAGCTGGCTCAGGCCGCAGCGCCATCGAGCCCCGCCATCGCGCTGCCACTCGCAAGTGCCAAGGCAGACGCCGCTCCTGCAGTGCCGGCCCCAGCCGTTCAAACCGCTGCGCTGGCCGCGCCGGCGCCGCAGGCGATCAAGGGTTTCGAGCTGCCGGCCGATTTCATCCCCGCCAACAGCGAAGGCTCGACCGAGAACGCGCCCTTTGGACGCATCAAGCTGGCGGCGCTGAGCAATGGGCAGCAGGCGATTGATGGGCTCGGTGGCGATTTGCCAGCCGTTGCAGCCTGGTACGGCAAGAGCCCCGAAGAATTGACCACGCTGCTGCGCAGCGACAACACCGTGTTCGTTGACACCAGGGGCCGCCTCTTGTTCATTGACGCCGGCGCGGGCAAGGCCGATGCCAGCCTCAAGGACGCTCACACCCATCATGTCAGCGACGCGAATATGGGCGTCACCGAGGCGGGAGACAAGGCCACCATCGGCGTGCCTTCGACAGGCGGCGCGCCGTTCCCGCTTGACCAGACCTTCGCGCTGCATTCGCGCAGCAGCGCTTCGCGCATCATCTATCTGAACTTCAAGGGCGAGGGCGCCAAGCCCGCCTTCGATCTGGACAAGCTGCCGCGCAGCTTCAGCGCGGTCGAGCAGGCGATGATCCAGAAGATCTGGTTGCGGGTCGCGGAAGACTACGCAAGCTTCGATGTCGACATCACCACCGAAGCGCCCAGCAGCGTTGTGGGCAAGACCGGCGTGACCATTCTCATCACCAGTGAAACCAGCGCTTCGGGTGGCTATGCCTATCTGAATTCTTTCGCGGCCTTCAGGGCCAGCCCGGCACCGGCGTTTTGCTTCCAGAACAATCTGGCCAATGCCGAAAAGCCGATCGCCGAATGCCTGTCGCATGAGTTGGGCCACACCCTGGGCCTGCATCACCAAAGCACCAGCGCCCAAACCTATTACGGCGGCACTGGCAGCGGTGACACTGGCTGGGCGCCGATCATGGGCGTGAGCTATTACAAAAACCTCACGCAATGGGCCAAGGGCGAGTATGCCGGCGCGACCAATACCGAAGACGCCTATGCGGTGATGAAGAAACAAGGCCTGCCGGCGCGCGTCGATGATCACGGCAACACCACGGCCACGGCCAGCGCCATGCTGCTGAGCCAAGCCAACGGCCTGGCCAACCTCAGCCGCACCGGCGTGATCGAAACGCCCACGGATGTGGACGTGTTCAGCTTTGTCGCCGGTGCCGGTGCCATTAGCTTGACCGTAGCACCCTCCAACTGGAGCGGCAACCTGGACGTGGCATTGGAGTTGAGGGACGCCAGCGGCAAGACCGTGGCCACGGCGAACACCCTGGACAAGTTGGACGCCAACATCTCCGCCAAGCTGGCCACGGCGGGCACCTACTACCTCTTTGTCAAAGGTGCCGGCAAGGGCGACCCCAAGACCACGGGTTACAGCAATTACGGCTCGATCGGCCAGTACAGCATCAGCGGTACGGCGCCCTTGAAGCTCAAGTAAAGCGAGCCCCATCATTGGCCGGTCCACAGGCCAAAAAACAAGCCGCCAATCCTGGCGGCTGTTTTCGTGGCGGCTCAGGCCATGGGCCGCATCGATTCGATCCGCAGCCATCCGGCATTAGCACTGGCCTGCGGCGACAGCAAAAGTTCGCTGATATCGCCCAGGGTCGGGGTTTGCGCCGTGGCGCTTAAACCCACCCAGGTGTTGCGGCCGCTGCGCTTGGCCATATAAAGCGCCTGATCCGCCAGGCCGACCACTTGCTGCCAATCCAGTCGTTCGGGCTGCGAGGGGACAAAGGGCAGGGTCGCAAAGCCGACCGAGCATGTCAGTGCCAAGCGCGCGGCGGCCTCAATGTCGAAGGGCTGCTGCGCCACCGCCGCGCGTATGCGTTCGGCGAAGTCCGGGGCTGCACTGGCGTTGGTCGCCCTTGCCACCACCAAAAACTCCTCGCCGCCCCAGCGCACCAGGTAGTCCGAGTCGCGGCAGGCCTGTTGCAGGCGTGCGCGCATCTGCACCAGCACCGCGTCGCCTGCCGGATGGCCCCAGTCGTCATTGACGCGCTTGAAGTGGTCGATGTCGACCAGCAAAAAGATCAGGTCGGCATCCTGCGGCGCGGGCTGTTCGGGGTGGCGCCGCCAGTCTTCGTAGTGGCGCAGGCATTGGCTGATTTCGCCTGCCAGGTTTTGTTCCAGGAAGCGCCGGTTGCGCAGGCCGGTCAGCGGGTCGGTGAGGCTGATGTCCTTGAGCGACTGGTAAGCGCGTTCCAGCTCCTGGTTTTTGTCCAGCACCTCGGCCTGCGCCTGATGCAGGCTGACCAGCGTGGCCTCCAGGCGCCGATAGTTTTGCGCGTTATCGATCGCGATCGCGCCATAGGCCGCCAGGCTGCGAAAAATCAAGCGCTCGCGGTCGGCGTAGGCATGGGCTTGCGTCGATTGGATAGACATCACGCCGAGCAACTGCTCACCCGAAATCAAGGGCATGAACATCGCGCTGAGCGTCTGCAGCGTGCCCGGAATCGGATTGTTCTTGCCGCTTGAGGGATCGACTTCGATAAAGACCTCTCGGCGCTGCGCAGCGCAGCGAACGATATTGGCCGTCGGGTGAGACATCGGCGCGCTGAAGCTCGCCAGCCGCCTCCCATCCTCCGCACCATAGGCCAAGAGCAGGTTTTCGCCCGCCGCGTCGAGCAAATAGACGCTGAAATGATTGGCCCGCAAGAGCCCGTGCACATTGTGGTCCAGCGTGTCGTAGACCGCCTGCTCTTGCAGGTGGCCGGTGATTTCTTGGCCGATCTGGCTCAGCCGCTCCAGCGTGGCGCTGGTCTGACTGAGCAACTCACCGCGCTCGGTGTGGAACTTTGTTTCCAGCAAGATCAGGCGTTTGCTGACGTCTTGTTTGTGCACGGCTTCGCTGGCGGCGCGCGCTTTTTGAGCATAGGCATAGGCCTGGGCGTGGTCGCCGAGCTTGGCGTATTCGGCCGCGATCGCGTCAAACACGCTGGGCGGCACGCTGGACTGTTGCTCGGGCGAAAAAGCCGCCAAAGACAGCAGTAAATAGTGCAGGCTGGGGCTGGCCGCTTGCATGTCCGGCGGCGCCGGCAAGTCATGCTGGCTATACAGCGTGGCCAAGGTTTGCAGCGCATCCGACAGATGCAAGGGCAGGTCGGCCTCCCGGACCAGCTGCAGCGCCGCATGGGCGGCTGCCAATGCCTCTTGCGGCCGGCCCAGCTCGGACAAGGACAGCGCCTCCACCGCCATCATATGCAGGCGCAAATCCAGTGGGCGCGGTGCGGCCGCGGGCGCATCGAACTGCCGCGCAGCCTCCAGCGCTGCAGCGGGCTGCTTCAGGTCGCGCTGCAGCTCGGCCAGATAAACCAGGCCCAGCGCATAGGTGCGCGAGCTCTGCAGCGGCGCGAGCAAGGGCAGGGCTTCGTCCAGGGCTGCTTGCGCCGCTTCAAACTGGCCCAGCGAGCGCTGCACGCTGCTGACCTGCAGCAGCGCATTGCCCAGCACCAAGGGCCAGCCGGTCGGGCGTGCCAGTTCCAGGCTGCGTTGCATCCATTCCAGCGCCTGGGTGTCATCGTTGAGGTTGGCGAAAGCAACGCCCAGCATCGTCATCGACAGCGCAATCTGGCGCACCATGCCGGCCCGCTTGAGCGCGCTGACGGTGTGACTGCAGACGCGAAACACGGTCGCAAAGTCAGACGTTTGCAGCGCTTCGAAGGTCAGGAACTCATTGCACATCACATGCAGGGCCGGGTGCACCGGCTTGGCCAGCAGATCGCGCACATGTGCGCCCCATTGCGCAGAGGCGGAGGCGATGTTTTGCCGTAGCGCGGCGTGCGCGATGCAGAGCTGGGCGAACTCCATGCGGAAGTCGTCGCCGCTGCCTACCGCCATGGCGGCCGTCGCATCCAGCTCGGCGCAGCGCCCCGGGAGGTCGCCCCGATCGCCGGCGATATGGGCCAGCAGCAGGTGGGCGTCGGCCAGGATCAAAACATCGGACAGCGTCCGTGCGGCCGGAATGATGGTGCGGGCCTGTGCTTCGGCCAAGTCCAGCTCGGCAAACAGCCAGTGACATTCGGCCAGCAGCAGCTGCAGGCGCAGGCGCAGCCGGGCACTTCGCTGGTCGTTCGATTCAGACAATTCAGCCAAGGCCTGCTCGGCCAAGCGGCGTGCCCGGCCGCTGTCGCGCTCACGCAAATGCCAGGCCAAAGCAACGCGCTCCGCGATGCCGGCCCGAGCGCCTGCGCTCACAACCGCCGCGTCGAGCTTGGCGTATTCTTCGTCGCTTAAAAACAGATCCATCGGCGCATTCCTCTCCACCGGATCAGCATAGCGGATTGGCGGCGCCGAGCAGCGCGAAGAAAAGCCCGAAATCCCTCGCTATGCGAGCAGAAGTCGGGCTTGGTGGCTTGAGCCTTCAGCGCTTGATTTCGCAGGCCTTCACGCGGCCGGGGTAGGGGTCGGCGCCGAAATAGTTGTTGCGGCAAGGTATGCCGTTGGTTCCGTCGCGGTAGACGTAGCGACCCGACGCGCCATAGCGCACTTGCGCGAAGCCTCTGAAGTCACAGTTTTCATTTTCCGCCGCGCAGCGGGTCCAGCTGCCCGAGTCGCTGTCGCCGTCGCCGCCGTAGTTGCCGACCTGCACCTCGCAATGCTTCAAGACGCCGTAGGCCGGGTCACCAAAATTCCGCACATTGCAGGCTACATCGCCTCTCGCCGAGCGCATCTTCCAGTTGTGGCCATCACCGAAGCGCACCTGGCCGTTGCCCTTGATGCGGCAGGTGTCGTTCTCCGCCGCGCAGTAACGCCAACCCTTGCTGGATGAACCCGAGCCCCAGCCCGCCCAGGAGCCTTGGTTGCTGTTGTCATGGCCTTGGTTACCGGAGCGGCGAATTTCGCAGAACTTGGTCACGCCGCGCACCGGGTCACCGAAATCCGAAACATCGCAGCGAACGCCGCCGTAAGCGGTGCGGCTGACAAACCTATTGCCCTGCCCGAAGCGCACCTCGGCCGAGCCCTTGAACTGGCAGTACTCACCTTCGGCGGCGCAAAAACTCCAACCCATGGCCGAGCCAGGGTAGTTGCCATTGCCGTCGTTGCCGCTGGTGCGGACCTGACAGCGCTTGGGCACGCCTGGAGCGGGGTCGCCAAAAGTGTCGTTATTGCAGTCCACATTGTTTGAGACCGTGCGGTTCGTCCAGCGGCCATCGGCGCCGTAGCGCACCATCGCCCGGCCGGAGACGCGGCAGGTCTCGTTCTCCTCGGCGCAGGTGCGCCAGCCGTCTTCGTAGGCCTGGGCCGCTTGAGGCGCGCCAAAGCCGACGCAGGCGGCAGCGGTCAAAAGAAGTGCCTGAAGCAGGCCACGGGTTCGCGTTTCTAAACTCACGGGAGTCTCCTGATTAGCCATCGCGGGGCTTGATTTGATCTCAATCTACTCGCTGACGATCTGACCCTTGGTGCCGGCATCCGAGTCGTTCCAGACGTCCTCGCCTTGCAAGCGGCGATCGCCCTGAATCCGGAAGGTGATGGTGCCGGTTTTGAACATCAGCCCACCGTCACTGCGTTTGGCTTTGACCTTTTTGCCATTGACCCAGACATGTTCTTTGGCGTCGATGCGTATGGTGGCCACGGTGGCGCCGCTGTCCGACTTGGCGACCCATTGGCCGGCGTAAGGGTTGGCGGCCGTGGGCTTGGCTTGAGGTGCAGGCGCGGCAGCTTCGTTGACGAAGCCGGCTTTGGCGTTCTCGGCCTTGGTCTTGGTGATGTCGCAGCCTTGGCCTTCAGAGATCTGCGTGCAGCCAGAGCGATCTAGCTGCTGCGCGTACTTGGCACTGATGGCGAAGGCGCTGGACTGAATGGACAGGGCCAAGATGGCCAATGCAAATGGTTTCGTGTTCATTGCAATTTCTCTTTTGAAATGGATTAGGTCTTCAGGGTGTTGGTTCGGGCGCGAGGCTCCAGTGCAGCAGGCGCTCATCGAGCCAGCCGGCTTGGCGCTGGATGGCGATCCAGGTGTTCAGAAAGCTCAGGAAATCCGGGTCGCCCTTACGTACCGCCAGGGCGGCCATCGTGCTGCCGACCGGCAGCTGGAAAGGCAAGTAAAGCTCGGGCACGGCGCGCGCTATCGCTGCTGGCGTCAAGGTAGCCAGCAGCGCCACCTGGGCTTGGCCCTTGAGCACCAGGCCGAAGGGCTCGCCCTCGACCTGCAAGAGCTTGGCGCGCGGAAACAAACGCTTGGCCAGCGCGACCTCGGGTGTGCCCGCGCCGACGGCGACCGTCACGCTGGGCTGATTGACGTCGAGGACGCTGTTCAGTTTGTTCGCGTGGCGCTTGCTGGCGACGATATGCACGCTCTCGGTCGCCGTCGGCTGGGTGAAATTAACCACCAGCGCACGCGGCGTCGTGACCCACAAGCCGCTCGCAATCAGATCAAAACGCTGACCGATCAAGTCCGGGATGATGTCGGCCCAAGTGGTGGGCACAAACTCGACCGCCACACCCATGTCATCGGCCAAGCGCCGGGCGATGTCGACGCTATAGCCGCTGAATTCACCCTTGGCATTGCGCATCACCATGGGCACCACCGGCACCACGCCAACACGCAAGACGCCGCGCAGGCGCAAGGTGGCGAGGGTGTCGACTGCGGGCGGGCGCATCACGGGCGGCGCCAGTTCCTCCATCGCAGGGCGTGGAGCGAGGCCGGTGGGGTCAAAGAAGGCGGACGCTTCGGGTGCCGACGCGGCGGGCTGACTTTGCGCTTGAGCGTGGGCCTGTACGGCCAGACTCAGACCGATGCATAGCAAGGCAGCTTTGCGTAGAAAGTTGTTCAGCATGCTGGCCTCGTTTCAGTAGCCGCCGCCGGCCAGATTGAACTGGACGCGGTGCTGGGGGTTGTTGACGTCAACGGCGAGAAAGCCCTGGCCCTGCCGGCTGATCTTGAAGCGCTGGCGGCCGGCTTGCAGTTGGTCGCCGCTGAGCTGGCCGGTGAACTCGTTGTTGCCGGCGCGGCCTTTCACCGACCCGCCAGGCAGGATGGTCAGCTGCACATTGGTGCGCTCGACCTCGTCATAGCCGCTGAAGCTGCCGACCGACCAGTTCTGTACCTCGCTGCCTTCTTGCGTGGCTTGCTGATTGCGGCTGGAAGCCATGGCCGCGAGGGCTGCCAAGCCCACCACTGCCACGCCAATGCCAATCGCCTTGTCGCGGCTGTGGCGGCGATCATCCTTGCCGACGCGGAACTCGGCCGCGCAGCCGTGATCCACCCACACGCCATAACGGTCATAGCCCCATGAACGGTTTTCGCGGCAGCTGATGCTGGATAACTGCCGCGTCAGCTCGACCCGGTCATCGGTGTCAACCCGGCAATAGCGGTAGTTGTAGCCACGCGACTCACAGCGTATGGTTTGCTCGGCCCTCGCGGGCAGCGGCGTCGCCACCATCGCCACGCAAATCAGCCCGCTCAAGGGCCGTGTCAGGAAATGTCGAATCATCTGCCTCTCCAATGAATCGTTTGCAGCCGAGCCTCAGTAGCCGTTGCTGGGCTGGACCTCGCGCAAGAAGATCTCAACCCGGCGGTTGCGTGCTCGGTCTTCGGCCGAATCGTTGGACACCAGCGGCTCACGCGCGCCGCGCCCGGCCACCTCGATGCGCTCACCCTTGATGCCGCGGTCCTCCAGGAAACTGCGCACGCTTTCGGCGCGGCGCAAGGACAGCGGGTCATTGATGGCGTCGTTGCCGGTGTTGTCGGTATGGCCCACGATGCGGATTTTGGTGTTGTTGCGATCGCGCTCCAGTCCGTTCGCAAATGCTTCGAGTACCGGGCGCAGTTTGGGCTCGAGTGCGGCGCTACCGGTGGCGAAGGAGATGTCGCTGGGCACTTGCAGCTTGAGTTGGTTGTCCTGTGTGCGCGTGACCTGCACTCCGGTGCCTACCGTGGCCTGTTCCATCGCGCGGCGCTTGTCTTCCATATGTTTGGACCAGAGGTTGCCGCCGACCGCACCTGCCACTGCACCAATTGCCGCCCCGGTGCCGGCCTTGCCGCCGGTGGCTGAGCCGATGATGGCGCCGGCCACGGCGCCTATCGCCGCTCCCTGCGCCGTGCTTTGCTGCTGCTGATCCATATTGGCGCAGCCTGAGAAGCTGCCTGCGCCGGCAGCCAAGCAGGCCAGCAAACCGGCCTTGAGGGTAAAGGGGCGCGTTTTGTGCTGCATAGCTGAGTCCAATCTGGCTGGTTTGCACTTATGGGTATCGGGGCGGGTTCAGCATATCACCAACGTAACGCCCTAAGATGACGGTCTCGATGCGCGAACTTGATGCGCCCGACGCCGCCCGCAGCTAGCCAGCTCTTGCCAGCTCCAGCCCCAGCAGCGCCCGCTTGGTCTGCGGCCCCCAGCGGTACTCGCCAAAGTCCGCATTCGCGCGTATCACCCGGTGGCAGGGGATCAGATAGGCAATCGGATTGGCCGCCACGCAGCTTGCCACCGCGCGCACCGCCTTGGGCGCACCAACCAACTGGGCCAATTGCCCATAGGACAAGACCTGACCCTCGGGCACGGTCATCAAGGCTTGCCAAACTTTCAAACGCAGCGCTGTGCCCGACAAGGCCAAGCCAAGGGGCCGGCTCGGGCCCAGGCCTTGCATGCGGCGCTGCAGTTCGGTGATGACGGGCGCCAGTCCGGCGGCGTCTTCCTTCCATTGTGCTTGCGGCAGCTTGGCGGATGCCGAGGCGATCAGCTGCGTGGCCGTGGCGCCGTGACTGAATACCAGCGACGTCACGCCGCGCTCGCTGGCCGCCAGCCAGATTGTTCCCAGCAAGGTCTCGGCCATGGCCCAGCGCAGGCGCAGGCCGGCGCCGCCTTGCTTGAACTCCCCCGGCGTCATGCCCTCAGCGCCTATGAATAAATCGTGCAGCCGCGATGGCCCGGACAAGCCCGCACCCCAGGCTGCCTCCATCACCGAGGCCGCTTGGCTCAAGCTTTGCTTGGCACGCTCAAGCGCCAGCGCCTGGCTGAATTCCTTGGGCGTGACGCCCGCCAAGCTGACGAAGCTGCGTTGGAAATGGAAAGGGCTGAGGCCGGCCTCGTCGGCCAAAGTCTGCAAGGGGGGCGCTTCATCGGCCCCGGCCAAGCGCTCAATGGCGCTGCGAATGCGGCGATAGCCGCTGTTTGTTTCGTCCATGATGGGGGCGCTGAGTTCAGGCCCAGCGGGCTCGGGCGGCATAGCAGCCCGCGCGCGCATAGTGGATATTGACGAAGGCGCTGCCCGGCAGTTGGAGCAGGCGTTCGATCAAGGCCTCCACCTGCTGGCCTTCGCTGACATCGCAGGCCAGCATCCAGCCGGCCGCGTCGTAAGCGCGCAATGCCAGCAAGCGCCGGCGCAGCGAGTCGGGCACTTCGCCGGGCTGCAGCATGGCCTCGCTGGCGTTTCGGCGCACGAAGATCGGCCCGCTGCTGCGGTAAGGGGTGGCCAGAGTGTGATGGGCAAAGGGCAGCAGCAGCACTTCTTCGCCCGGTTCGGCATCCATCAGGCTGACACGGCAAGGTGCGTCATGCAGCTCGGCAACGATGCGGCGTTGGATGTGGCGGCTTTGCAGCTCTGTATCGGGCAAGTCGAACAAGGCTGAGAAGTTGGCGGCGGGCAGGCCTTCGATTTGGAATTGGCGGGCTGACATGGCGGAAGTCCAAGGCTGTTGAAGTGTCGGCATTGTCAAAAACAAGGCTAACTTTGCCCACCCGCTTCTTGCGCCTGTTCTTCGGCCAGCCTGGGCGCCCGCAAGGGCAAACTCAGCACAAAGCAGCTGCCCGCAGCGGCCGAGCTGTCCAGCGTCAGACTGCCGCCGAGCAGATTGCTGGCGATGTTGTGGCTGACCGAGAGCCCCAGACCGCTGCCGCCTTGGCCGAACTTGGTGGTGAAAAAGGGCTCGAAAATGCGCGCGGCATGGGCGGCACTGATGCCGAGACCGTTGTCTTGGAAACGCAGCTCGACCTGCTCCGACTTCAACAGCCGCGCGCTCAAGCGCATCTCGCCGTCGCGGCGCTCACCGAAGCCGTGCACCATCGAGTTCTCGATCAAATTGCTCAAGATCTGGCCGAAGGGGCCGGGGAAGCTGTCGAGCAGGATGTCGGGCGGGATGTCCAGCGTCAGACTGTGGCCGCGCTTGCGTATGCTGGCCTGCAGCGTCGCGGCAACCTGCTCGCATAACAAAGCCAAGTCGAAGGGCCGGCGCTGTTCGGCCGTGCGGTCCACCGCCACTTGCTTGAAGCTGCCTATCAATCTGGCGGCATTCTCCAGGCCCAAGGTGATCAGCCTCGTCATCGCCTTGGCTTCGCTGAAGTAACTCTCCAGTTCACTGCGCCTCAGCGCTTTGCTGGTGGCGGCACGTTCCACTTCGACGGTTCTTTGCTCCAGCGTGCTGGCCATCAAGAGGCTGTTGCCCAGTGGTGTGTTGAGCTCATGCGCGATGCCGGCCACCAGCGCGCCCAGCGCGGCCAGCTTCTCGCGCGCCAGCAGCTGGCTTTGCGCCAGCTGCAAATGCCGGTAGGCGCGCGCGTTATCGAGTGCGATGGCGGCGTAAGCATTCAGGGTCCGGAACACCATGCGCTCATGTTCGCCGTAAGCCTCGGCCTGCGGCGACTGCACCGTCACCACGCCCAGCAGGCGTTCGCCGATCAAAAGCGGCGCAAACAAGGCGCTGAGCGTGCGCATGGTGCCGGGCACTTGGCTGGGATCGCTGCCGTCGGCAGCCAATTGCATAGACAGCTCGGCGCGTTCGCGCGCGCAACGGGCGGCGTTGGAGCTGGGCGCATCGAGTGCAATATGGCTGGTCGGGATAGGCTTACCGTCCTCCAGGCCAAACACCGATTGCAGGCCCTGGCCTTCTTCGTCGAGCAAATAGATCTCAAAGGCACGCGCGTCCAGCAGCGCCGGAATGTGCTGGCTCAAGGCCGCAAATACCGAGGCCATGTCGAGATGTTGCGTCAGCTGCTGGCCGATCACGCCGAGCTTTTCCAGCGTCGCGTTATTGCTTTGCATCAGCGCTGCTTTTTGCCGCTCGGCCTCGGCGAGTTGCTGCAAATGCGCGGCCTGGGCGCGGGCGCTCTCGCTCAAATTGCGCAGCTGAATCGATTCGAGCCGATTGGCAGATTCGCGGCTCAGCGACTGGGCGCGCGAGTTGGCCGCGAGCTGGCTGGTCTCGAAGGCCTCGCTATAGCGTCCGGCGGCGGCATAGGCTTTGGCCAAGGCGTTCAGCAGCTCACTCGTGTTCTTGTAGCCGACGATGGTTTTGGCGCGTTCCCGGGCCAGCTCAAGCTGCGGCAAGCCCGCGCCTTCGGGCGCGCCGGGTCGAGATTGGGCAATGCGCGCCAGCAGCAGCAGGAGTTCCACCTCGGACTCACCCGCACCCCGGGCGACGGCATTGTTCAGCGCGTCTTGCGCGCATTGCTCGGCCTGTGCCAAGTCGCCCAAATCCAGCAGCGCATGTGCGAGGCCGCGCTGTGCGGTCAGGCGCAGATCAACATGGGTGCCCAGCACTTGCATCTCGGTGAAGAGCCGCCGTGCTTCCTCGGGCTGCTGCTTCGCGAGGGCCAGCTTGCCGAGATAGTTCAAGACCACCGCAAAATTGCGTGATTCAGGCCAGGCGGCCAAACAGTCTTTGGCGGCCGTCAACTGCTGCTCGGCCAGATCAAGGCGGCCCAGCAGGCGCAGGGTCTCACCGAGCTGCATTTGGCAACTCGCGATGCTGCTGGGCCAGCCATGGGTTTGGGCCAGATCAAGCCCGCGCTCCATCCAAACCAGTGCGGCCTGTGGGTCGTTCAGATCGTTGAAGATGCTGCCCAGATTGACCTGAGCAATGATGGCCTCACGGATGTAGCCGGCTTGTAGCAGCGGCTCGATCACGGATGAGAAAGCCTGGACGGATTCGCTGGGCTTGCTGGCCCGCATGGCGCGCAAGGCTGTGTAGAGCTGCATGGCGGCGGCCACCGGCACCGGCTGTGCCGCGCTGTCTTGGCTGAATGCGTCGCCCCACTGCTGCTCCGCCGCATCGGAGTCGATAAAGCCGGCGAAACGGGCTTGGCTGCATTGCAGAATCTGCTCTCGGCTGCTGTCCCCGGCTCGGGCGGCGTAGCCCACGCCGCGTGCCAGCCAGGTGCAGCAGCCGGGGGTGTTGCCGGCCGCAGTGGCCAGTTGCGACAGCACCCAGCAGCTGTCGGCGGCACTGATCCAGTCACCCGCTGCCTCGGCGGCATTCAAGACAGCGCTGGCCAGCGCTTCGCCTTGGGCGGCTTCATTGCGCAGGCGGCGCACGTCAACACGCGTCAGCTGCAAGCGCCAAGCGCTGCGCAGGGCTTGATGGGCCGGCAAATGCTGCAAACCCAGCTCGGCTTGGTCCGCCAGGGTCAGCGCCCAAGCCGAATTGCGTTCCCGCTGGTGCCAGGCCAGATTCGCCAGCTGGCGAGTTTGCTCAAGCGCGGGCAGCGTCGGGAGGGCTGCGGCCAGCGCTTCGACTGTGCCGTTCAGCGCATACAGCGCAGGGGTCTCGTCGTGCTCGTTCATGAGAGCCGTTTCACACCGGCCAGCTCGCAGCCATAGACCGCATTGCGCAGCGCGGCAATCGCCTCGTAGCGGGTGAAGGTCTTGCGCCAGGCCAGCACGACGCGGCGCGTCGGCACCGGCGCGGCAAAGCGGATGTAGCGCAGATGCGGCTGCGCTTCCTTGGGCACGCTCAAGCTCGGCACCACGGTCACGCCCATGCCCGAGGCGACCATATGTTTGATGGTCTCCAGCGAGCTGCCCTCGAAGCTCTTGCGTATGCCTTCAGCATCGCTGGAGAAGCGCGCGAACTCGGGGCAGACCTCTAGCACATGGTCGCGAAAGCAGTGGCCGGCGCCCAGCAGCAACATGGTTTCTTGCTTCAACTCCTCTGCGCTGACTTCGCTGCGCTCGGCCAAGCGGTGGCCGGCCGGCACGGCGATCATGAAGTCTTCGTCATACAGCGGCGCGATCGCCAGGCCCGCATCGGGGAAGGGCTCGGCCAGCACCGCGCAGTCCAGCTCGCCGGTGCGCAGCATCTCCAGCAGTTTGGAGGTGAAATTCTCCTGCAACATCAGCGGCATCTGCGGGTAGCGCTCGATCACGCCCTTGACCAGCGCCGGCAGCAAGTAGGGCGCGATGGTGTAGATCAGCCCCAGCCGCAAGGTGCCTGCCAAGGGGTCTTTGCCGCGCTTGGCAATCTCCTTGATAGCGCTGGCTTGCTCGATCACCGACTGCGCCTGGCGCACGATCTCGTCGCCCAGCGGCGTGACGCTGATCTCATTGGCCCCGCGCTCGAAGATGCGCACATCCAGCTCTTCCTCGAGCTTCTTGATCGCCACGCTGAGCGTAGGCTGTGACACATGGCAGGCCTCGGCGGCGCGGCCGAAGTGGCGTTCGCGGGCAACGGCAACGATGTAGCGCAACTCGGTCAAGGTCATGCGGGGCTTCCTCCAGGGTTTGCATTGTGCTTGGCTTTGGATTCAGCCCCCTAGAGCAAACCCTTGGAGGCCCGGCTACACTGCGGCCAAACTTGGGGGCGGTGTGCGTCAAGTCCTAGCGGACACGCCTCTTGAACAAGACTTGATGACCGAGGTGCCCACATGACCGAACGCAAACCGATGAGCCTGCAGCGCCTGCTGGACATGCATGCCAGCGGCGACAAGATCGCCATGCTGACCTGCTATGACGCTGCTTTTGCCAGCTTGCTGGACGATGCCGGTGTCGATGTGATGCTGGTCGGTGATTCGCTCGGCAATGTCTTGCAGGGCCAGACCAGTACCGTGCCTGTGAGCCTGGACGAGATGGTTTATCACACCCGTTGTGTGGCCCGCGGCCGCAAGAGCGCCTGGATCATTGGCGACCTGCCTTTCGACAGCTATCAAGCTTCGCCACAAGAAGCTTGGAAGAGTGCGGCGGCCCTGTTCAAGGCCGGCGCACACATGGTCAAGCTCGAAGGCGGCGGTTGGACCGCGCCGGTGGTGCGTTTCTTGGTCGAGCGCGGCATTCCCGTCTGCGCTCATCTGGGCCTGACGCCACAGACCGTCACCATGTTGGGGGGCTACAAGGTACAGGGCCGTGAAGAAGCGGCTGCCGCGCTGATGAAGCAGCAAGCCCAAGAATTGGTCGCGGCCGGCGCACAAATGCTGGTCTTGGAAATGGTCCCCTCAGCCTTGGCCACAGAGCTGACGCAGACGCTGGGCATCCCGGTGATAGGCATTGGTGCCGGTGTCGGCTGCTCAGGTCAGGTCTTGGTGCTGCATGACATGCTCGACGTCACGCCGGGCCGTCGGCCTCGCTTCGTCAAGAACTTCATGCAGGGCGGCGCCGGATCGGTGCAAGAGGCGGTGCGGCGCTATGTCAGCGAGGTCAAGGCGCAGGCCTTCCCGCAGGACGAGTTGCACGGCTATTGAAAGTCAGTGAGCGAGTTGGCCCCTATGCAAATCATCCACACCATTTCCGAGTTACGGCTGGCCTTGGCCAGCAATAGCAGCCGCGCTTTCGTACCAACGATGGGCAGCTTGCACGACGGCCATCTGGCGCTGGTGCGCCAGGGTCGGGCGGCCGTCGGAGCGTGCGGCCTGGTCGTGGCCAGCATCTTCGTCAACCGCCTGCAGTTCGCGCCGCACGAGGACTTTGACCGCTACCCTCGCACCTTGGAGCGCGACGCAGCGCTGCTGGCCGGCGCCGGCTGCGACATCGTCTTTGCGCCTGCCGAGGGCGAGTTGTATCCGGAGACGCAGGGCTACAAAATCCACCCGCCGTCCGAGTTGTCGGACATCTTGGAGGGCCATTTCCGCCCCGGCTTCTTCATCGGCGTGTGCACGGTGGTGGCCAAGCTGTTCAATATCGTTCAGCCCTCGATCGCCTTGTTCGGCAAGAAGGACTATCAACAGCTGATGGTCTTGCGCCGCATGGTGGCACAGATGGCTTTGCCGATTCAAATCATTGCCGGCGAAACCCAACGTAGCGCCGAAGGCCTGGCGCTGTCATCGCGCAATGCTTATTTGAGCGAGGCCGAGCGCACTGAGGCGCTGCGTCTGAGCCAAACCCTGCGGGCGCTGATTGCGCGCTGGCAATCGGGTGAACGCGATGTGGCCAAGCTGGAGTCCGAGGCCATGCAACATCTGCGCTCGAACGGTTGGCAGCCCGACTATGTGTCATTGCGCCGTCAGCATGATCTGGGCGCGCCGCTTGAGGGCCAGCCTTTGGTGGCGCTGGCGGCGGCCAAGCTGGGGGCGACGAGGTTGATCGACAACCTCGAAGCCTGAACCCAGGCTTTCTCGGCTTACTTGACGCTGAGCAACTCGACGTCGAACACCAGGGCGGCGTTTGGGGGAATGGCTCCACCGCCCGCGCCGGTCGTGCCATAGCCTAGGCTGGCTGGGATGGTGAGGGTGCGCTTGCCGCCCACTTTCATGCCGGCTACGCCCTGGTCCCAGCCTTTGATGACGTCACCATTGCCGACCTTGAATGAGAACGGCGTCTTGCCGACCGAACTGTCGAATTGGCTGCCGTGCTTGTTGGCGGCTTTGACGTCATATAGCCAGCCTGTGTAATGCACGGTCGCGGTCGTGCCGGCAGCGGCGATGGCGCCCGTCCCCACCACGCTATCGGTGGTTTGCAATGCGGTGATGGCGGCCGATCCGGAGGTGTCAACGGCCGGCGTGCTCGAATCTGAGCCTCCGCCGCCACAAGCGCTCAGGCCCAAGCTGGCTGTAATGGCCACAACGATGGTGGAGACGGAAAGGATCTTTTTGAACATGCTGGTCTTCGAAAAGTGACAAGGATTGCAAATTGCGAGCGGAGTCTAGTGCATCTTGTGTGGCGAGCGATTGGGGAGCCAAGTCCAGGCCGAGGCCATGCATAGGCTTGTAACAGTTGGTAAGCGATAGCCTCAGCGCTGTTCCCTATGTCGGCACGACCGAGCCCTTGGCCGTTGAATACTCCTTGGGTCCCGGAGCTGTTTCAATGCACTCATTTTTCTTGCGCGCGGCGGCGGCCGCTGCGGTGATATTCCTAACGGCCTGTGGTGGTGGCAGCCCCGACGATGGTTACCGGCCGCCGCCGCTGCCCGTTCCCACACCCAACCCTTACCCTTATCCGAATACCTATAGCTGCAGCAACGAGGGCTTGATCAAGTCCGCGCTCAGCAGCTTGCCGACCGTCTGCATGTTGACCAGCAGCGGCGAGATCGTCTTCGAGCTTTATTCGGACACCGTCCCCAACACGGTCAATAACTTCCTGCGCTATGTGGCCGACGGCGCCTACAAGAACACCTTGTTCCATCAGGTGGACCGCGACTTCGTCATCCAGGGCGGCGGCTACACCAGCGGCATGGTCGAGCGCCCGCCCGCCTATGCGCCCATACCGCTGGAATCGCGCGAGTACAACCTGCCCGGCACCATCGCGATGGCTCGCCGCAGCGATCCCAACAGCGCCACCAATCAGTTCTTCATCAACGTGAAGGACAATCGGGAGCTGGACTATCAGTCCGCCGCAAAACCGGGTTATGCGGTCTTCGGCCGGGTGATTTCCGGCATGGCCACCGTGGAGGCGATCAATGCAGTGCCCGTCTATGTCTACAGCGATGCCGATCTGCGGCCAAGGCAAGAGGTCTTGATCTATTGGGTGCAACGTCTGAAATAGCCGCGGGGGCAGTCTCTTGCAGTCTGCTGCAAATGCGGCTGCGCTGGAGTGCGGCCGAGTTGAAGGCCTTGTTGCGCCGCTGGGCCGCCTTCATTGCGGTGGTGGCGGCCGTCTTGGGGCAATTCTTTGCGACGCTGATAGGCTGGCCCGCGCTGCCGCTGTTCTGGGCCAGCGAACAGCCTTGGCCGCTGGCGCTGGGGGCCGTTGTGCTGCACGCGCTGCCGGGCCTGTTGCTGTGCTGGGGTTTGCGCGAGCAACTGCTCCCTGCCCATTGGCTGGACGCCGAGCGCGCGCTGCCGTTGCGGCGGATCGAGTTGCTGCGCGCCGATCTGGCCGTGATCGGCCTGGCCTTGCTGCCGGTGGCCCTGCTCAACTTGATCTCAATGGCCGCCTGGCAGCATGCCGACCCCGCTTGGATGAAGGGTTTGTGGCCAAGAGCGATGGTCTATTTCGGCCTGTCGCTGGCGCTGGCCGCAGGCGCGGCGGCGTTGCTGATGCAGGGCAGGCGCCTGCCGCAGGGTGTGGCGCAGTCGGCAGCAAGGCCGCAGGGCACAAGCGGCTCTGGCCGCCGCCTTGCTTCTGGTTTGTATCGCCTGTTTGGCGTGCACTGGCTGCTACTGGGCTTGGCCCTGTGGCGCGGCCCCGCCCGGCCGGTTTTGCATTTATGGGCCCTATCCTGTTTGCTGCTCGGCGCAAATCTCATGGCTGCGCTGATCTGGCCGGCGCAGGCTTCGTGGGTGCTGGCGGCCCACACCTTGCTGGTCATGGGGCTGAGTGCGCGCCTGCATGCCCAAGCCACGCGCTGCTATGCGCCGCTGATTGCTGCATCGCAGGCCTTGCCGCTTGCCGCCGGCTTTTGGCCGCGCCGACTTTTACTGCTGGCCTTGGCGCCGAGCATATTGGCTTGGGGCTTCATGGCGGCGATGCTCTTGCTGGGCCCGTGGCGGCTCGCACCCTTGGCCGCACCTTCGTTCATGGTCTATGGGCTGCTGGCGCCGGCCTTGCCGATGATGGCCAAACAGGGCGATAGCGCCGAGGCGCGCGCCGGGCGCTGGCTTTTGGCTTGGGCGCTTTGGGTTGCGCTGGCCAGCGAAGCGCTGCTGAGCTCTTGATCACGATCGCGAACAATCATGCCGAACATCCCTGCCTTTTTGCGCACCGAAGCGCTCAGCTATGCCTATAGCAATAGCGCAAGGCGCGTGGTCGACTTATGGAGCCAGACCTTTGAGCCCGGTCTGGTCTGGCTGCGCGGGCCCAACGGCAGCGGCAAGTCAACCCGGCTCAAGCTTTTGGCCGGCATGCTGCAGCCGCAATACGGCAGCGCCCGTCTTGCCGGTGTGGACCTGCTGCGCCAACCGCTGCAGTACCGCCGCATGGTCAGCTTCGTCGGCGCCGAGCCGCCGCCATTCGAGCATCTCAGCCCTGCAGAGCGCTTCGCCTTCCTGAGCGGGCTCTACCCAGATGCAGACAGGGCCAGTTGGCAAGCGCACATCGAGGGCTTTGGTCTGCAGCCCTTTCTCAATCAGCCGCTGCGCACGCTCTCCACCGGCACGCAGCACAAGGCCGCCTTGGCGGCGGCGCTGGCCTTGCACACGCCGCTGCTTCTCTTGGATGAACCTTTGAATGCGCTCGATGCGGTCTCGCTGGCGCATTTGCGCGGCGTGCTTGGCGAAGCGGCCAATTCGGGCGCTGAGAGGCTTTTGCTGGTGGTCAGTCATGAAGATCTGGGCCTCACGCCCAATGCCTGTATTGAGCTCTAGACAGCACTCCGAGGCTTGCTGCACAATCCGCGCTCATGCGCATCCAGCTCCATCGCACCATTGCTGATATACCGCTTTATGTCGGAATTATGCTTGCTATCGTGCTATCCGCTTGTGGTGGGGGTTCGGGCGGTGCGACGGAGTCGGCCACGGCATCTCCAGCAACTGCACCTCCGCCCGGACCGGCCGCGATGAGTGCGAAAGCGCAGTTAGGTGAGAAGATTTTTCTAGATCAAAGCCTCAGCGGATCGGGCCGCCTGTCCTGTGCCAGCTGCCATAACCCTGCTTTCGCGCATGGACCGCCGAATGCCCTGGCGGTTCAAATAGGCGGTAGCCAGTCGAATCAAGCCGGCCTGCGCGCCGCGCCCTCGCTGCGCTATCTGGAGCGGCTGGGCGGCTTCAATGGCACACCGGCAAGCAAAGTCGAAGATCTACGCGGTGGGCTGATGGCCGATGGGCGCGCCGACAGCCTTGCCGCCCAGGCATTCCTGCCCTGGTTCAATCCGCGTGAGATGGACAACGGCTCGGTGGCCGACTTGGCGCGCAGGCTGCGCGGCGCCGCCTACGCCAGTCAATTCCTGACGGCCTTTGCAACACCGGCGGCGGACGACAGCACCTTGGTCACCCAGGCCAGCGAGGCTTTGCAAGCGCTGCAAGTCGAGGACACTCGGTTTCATCCCTATGACAGCAAGTCGGACTTTGTCCTGGCCGGCAAGGTTCGGTTCAGCCTGCCCGAGGGACGCGGCCTGATGGTCTTCTCCGACAAGCAAGGAGCCAATTGCGCAAGCTGCCATTCGCCCGACCTCAGCAGCAGCGGTCAGCCACCGCTGTTCACCAACTTTGGCTATGCCGCGCTTGCAGTGCCGCGCAATACCAAGCTGTCGGTGAATCAGGATCCGAACTTTCGGGATCTCGGTTTGTGTGGCCCGAGTCGCACGGACCTGGCCGGGCGCACCGAGCTGTGTGGCTTCTTTCGCACCCCGGGGCTACGCAATGTCGCCGAGCGCAAAGTGTTCTTTCACAACGGCGTAATGAGCAGCCTGGCCCAGGTGCTGGACTTCTACAACACGCGCGATCGTGAGCCGGCACGCTGGTACAGCAGTGCCGATGGGCAGACCGTGCTCTATGACGACTTGCCGCAGTCGCTGCTGGGCAATGTCAATCAAGTCGCACCTTTTGGTGCGCAAGCTCGGCGCTTGAGTGCGCAGGAGTTGGCTGATCTAGAGTGCTTCTTGCGCACGCTCAGCGATGGCTATGTGCTCGGCGCGCCGTCTTTTGTAGGCTGCAACTAGGCAAATAGGCCCGCGAGCACTTCAGCAAGCTTGACCTGTCGCAAGCCAGATTGACCTCAGCTTGCATAGACTGCGCGGTTCGAAATTTCATTTTGTCGCCCGGCTATTCCTTGGCTTTTTGGGGCAGCCCGGGCTTTGTCTGACTATGGCGCAATCTATCAAATCCCCGGAGCTGCTGCTGCCGGCCGGTGACCTCGACCGCATGCGTGCGGCCTTTGACTTCGGCGCCGACGCCGTCTACGCGGGCCAACCGCGTTACTCGCTGCGTGCCCGCAACAACGACTTCAAGCTGGAGAATCTGAGAACCGGCATCGCCGAGGCCCATGCACGCGGCAAGAAGTTCCTGGTCGCCAGCAACATCCTGCCTCATAACGACAAACTCAAGCGCTATCTGGCCGATATGGCGCCGGTCGTCGAGATGAAACCCGACGCTCTGATCATGGCCGACCCCGGCCTGATCATGATGGTGCGCGAGCGCTGGCCGGATTTACCCATCCACTTGTCCGTGCAGGCCAATACGGTCAACTTCGCCGGCGTCAAGTTCTGGCAAAAGCAGGGCCTGAAGCGGGTGATTCTCTCGCGTGAGTTGAGCCTGGACGAGGTGGCGCAGATCCGCCAGGAATGCCCGGACATGGAGCTCGAGGTGTTTGTGCACGGCGCGCTGTGCATCGCCTACTCGGGCCGCTGCCTGCTGTCGGGCTATTTCAACCACCGCGATGCCAACCAGGGCACCTGCACCAACGCCTGCCGCTGGGATTACAAGCTAGGCGACGCGTTTGAAGACGAGGCTGGTCAGGCGCAAGCGATCAAGTTCGACTTCCACAAAGCGGTGCAGCAAGCCGACCAAGATTTTGCCGCCGCCGGTGGGGGCGAGCGCCACCCGCTGGCCGACCAGACCTATCTGATCGAAGAATCGCAGCGTCCCGGCGAGTTGATGCCGATCCAGGAGGACGAGCACGGCACCTACATCATGAACTCCAAGGATCTGCGCGCGGTCGAGCATGTGCAGCGCCTGGTCGAGATCGGCGTCGATTCGCTCAAGATCGAAGGCCGCACCAAGAGCCGCTATTACGTCTCGCGTGCGGCGCAGGTCTATCGGCGTGCGATCGATGACGCGGTGGCCGGCCGCAGCTTCGATCCAACGCTGTTGGCCGAGCTGGATGGCCTGTCCAACCGTGGCTACACCAGCGGCTTCTACCAGCGCCACCGCAGCCAGGACACGCAGAACTATCTGGACGGGCACTCCAAGGCGCGGCGCAGTCAGTATGTGGGTGAGGTGCGCAGCATTGACGCGCAGGGTTGGGCCGATATCGAGGTCAAGAACCGCTTCGAGGTCGGCGACCGCCTGGAGATCATTCATCCCAGCGGTAACGAGATACTTGAGCTGACCGAAATGCGCGGAAAGTTGGGCGAGTCTGTCAAAGAAGCCGCCGGCAATGGCGTGACGGTGGCTATACCGCTGGAGGCACGCTACCAGGGCGCCTTGATCGCGCGGCTGCTGGCTTAGTCAGGCTGGCAGCCCGCGTGCTGCGAGGACGCTGCACGCCTTCGCAGGCAGCGTCAAGCCGCAGGCCTTGCCGGCTGTCCGGCTCAGGCCTTTAAAAACTCGGCTTTTGATCCTAACCACCGCTCAACTTGCCGCCTGGCCGCCTGCGGGTGCTTGTCCAATAACTGCGGTGCCAAGCGGCGCGCAGCTTGCAGCAGCACCGAGTCTTCCTGCAGGTCGGCAAAGCGCAAGAGCTCGGCGCCACTTTGGCGCGCACCCATGAACTCGCCGGGGCCGCGGATATCGAGGTCGCGCCTTGCGATCTCGAAGCCGTCATTGGTTTCGGCCATTGCCTTCAGGCGCGACTTGCCGGTGTCGGACAGCGGCCCGGTATAGAGCAGCACGCAAACACTCGCGACCGCGCCGCGCCCGACTCTGCCGCGCAGCTGGTGCAGCTGGCTGAGGCCAAAGCGTTCGGCATGTTCGATCACCATCAGGCTGGCGTTGGGCACATCGACGCCGACTTCGATCACCGTCGTTGCCACCAGCACGCTGATGCGCCCAGCCGTGAACTCGGCCATCACCGCCGCCTTGTCGGCGGGCGTCATGCGGCCATGCAGCAGGCCGACCACGTAACCGTCTAATGCAGCGGAAAGCTCGGCGTGCGTCTCGGTCGCATTGTTCAGGTCCAAGGTCTCTGATTCCTCAATCAGCGGACAGACCCAATAGACCTGCGCGGCCTTGTTGGCGACTTCATCGCGGATCTTCTCGATCACATTGAAGCGCTTGCTGTCGGCGAACACCTTGGTGACGATCGGTGTGCGCCCCGGCGGCAGCTCGTCGATGGTGGATACCGCCAGGTCGGCGAAATAGGTCATCGCCAGCGTGCGCGGAATCGGCGTGGCGCTCATCATCAAGAGATGCGGCTCCAAGTCCATTGAAGCGAGCTTCTTGCGCAACGCCAGGCGCTGCGCGACGCCGAAGCGATGTTGCTCGTCGATGATGGCCAGGCCCAGCTTGGCGAACTTCACCTTTTCCTCGATCACCGCGTGGGTGCCTATCACCAGTTGTGCAGAGCCATCTGCTGCCGCATCCAGCATCTTCTGCCTCGCCTTGCCCTTGATGCTGCCGGTCAGCCAAGCGACTTTGAGCCCCAACGGCTCCAGCCAGCCGACCAGCTTCTTGAAATGCTGCTCGGCCAGGATTTCGGTCGGCGCCATCAGCGCGCATTGCCAGCCCGCGTCGATGGCGCCGGCCGCTGCCAGCGCGGCCACCACCGTCTTGCCGGACCCAACGTCGCCCTGCAAGAGCCGGTGCATCGGTTGCCCCAGGGCCAGGTCTTGCGCGATCTCTTCGCTGACCCGCTGCTGCGCGCCGGTCAGGCCGAAGGGCAGCACCGCCAGCAACTGCTCGTGCATGCCGGCGCGTTTGGCTTTGAGGGCCGGTGCCTTCAATAGCGCCCGCTCGCGCTGCGCCTGCATCTGGCTGATCTGCTGGGCCAGCAACTCTTCGAACTTGAGGCGCTGCCAGGCCGGGTGGCTGTGGTCTTCCAGCGTCATCAGCCGCGCTTGCGGCGGCGGGTGGTGCAAGAAGTTCAAAGCGTCGCGCAGCGCGGGCAGGGTGGGCGGCACCACGCCCGCAGGCAGCAGCTCGTTCAGATCGGCACGACTCAGGCCCGAGGCGACCGCGCGGCGCAGATAGGCTTGCGGCAGGCCGTTGCTGGCCGGGTAGACCGGCGTCAGCGCCGTGGCCAATGCGGCACCTTCTACGACCGCCTTGAAGCTTGGGTGCACCATCTCGCGTCCAAAGAAGCCGTGGCGTAACTCGCCACGCACGCGGATGCGAGCGCCCACGGCCATGGTCTTCTGATGCGATGGGTAGAAATGGATGAAACGCAAAAGCAGCTCCGCACCGCTGTCGTCTGCCAGCTTGACCAACAAGACGCGCCGGCCGCGGGTCTCGATCCGGCACTCCAGCACCTCACCCTCGCACTGCACCGGCTCGCCTTCATGCCCTTGCGCCTCGGCAATCGGGGTGATGCGGGTCTCATCTTCATAGCGCATCGGGAGATGCAGGGCCAGGTCGATGTCGCGCAGCAGGCCGAGCTTCTCCATCGCCTTTTGCGGCGCGGACTTGGGCTTGTTGGTGGCGCTGCTGGATTCTTTTCTATCGGCCTCGGGCATGGGCGGCATTCTGCCTTGGCTTGGGTGATGGACTTCTTGCTGCCCGAAAACTGGCTACCATGGCGGTAAGCCATATTCATCGATAGGGGCACCCGTTGCAAAGGTACTTGATCGGATTTGCGCTTTGTCTGTCTGCTCTGAACTGCAGTGCCGGCGGCTCGTCCGTACGCATCGGCGTGACCAGTTCCATTCAACCCTTCACCTTGCCTGTGCAGGACTCCGGTCTGCTGGTGGACTTGCTGCGCGCCGCCTTCGCGGCCGAGTCCGTGGCCAGTAGCTTTCAATACATGCCGCCGCTGCGCTTGGTGCGCGAGTTTGAATTGGGCCGGATCGACATCTACACCAGCGCTAAGCCCAATAGCGGCCAGCCCGGCGTGCTCTCACATTGGCCGGTCACGACGTTTGGAAATCAAGCCATCACCTTGAAGGCCAAATTCCCTCGCCTAGATGGCATTGAAGCCATGACCAAGCTGCGCGTCGTGACATTCCAGAATGCCAAGCGTTTTCTGGGGCCTGAGTTTGCCGCGATGGCGGCCGCCAACAAGGACTACATCGAAGTTGCGGGCCATCTGCCGACGGCGATGCTGAGCCTGGACCGCGCCGATGTGATCGTGTCGCAACCGGACATCTTTCGCTTTTGGCTCCTGCATGACAAGGCCCGTCGCGACAAGCAGGCGGTGTTGAACGACTTTGCCTTTCACGACTTGTTCAATGCGAGCAATAAATACTGGTTCGCATTTCGCAGCGAGGCCTTGCGCGACCAGTTTGAGCGTGGCATCAAGGAGATCTACCAGAATGGCCAAGCCGAGGCCATCATCGATCGCTACGCCGTCGATTACGGCAGTTCGCGCGACTTTTTGATCGAGCTTGACTGCCGCTTCAAAAAAGTGCGGCCGGCAAACTGCCAAGCCGCTACGCCTTAGCTCCGTTAGTGATCTAACTCACATCGGCGACGGTGTCCCGGCCATGCGGTCGTACTTCAGGAAGTACTTTCTGGCCATGGCGATGAGCTGGTTCTCGGTGGGGTGGTCGACGGTCTCGTAGCCGACGATGTGCTTGGCGGTTTGCGGGCGGTGCTTGTCGGCGTAATGCTTGAAGTCGGCTTGGGCGGTGGAGGAGCCCACGACCAGCACTTCTTCAATGCCGTTCAGCGCGTCGCAAACTTCGCCGAAATATTCATGCTCGCTGCGCACGGCGCTGCCATGTTGTTTGGTGTGGTGGCTGTGCGCCTTGACCTTTTCGGCCTGCACATGGGCTTCGTCAAATTGCAGGACTTTGGCGCTTTGGTGATCGAGCCATACGACGGCGTGAAACATTGTCATTTGCTTACCTTTGAAGGGTTGAGAAAGAGAAAAGAGTCAGAGTTTGTTGTGGACAGCGGCGCCGCCATGACTGCGTTCGTCGGCGGTTTGGCAGTTGATGCAGCGCAAGGCCTGGGGGTTGGCCTTCAAGCGGTCGAAGGCGATCGCCTCGCCGCAGTCGCCGCAGCGGCCGAACTCGGGGCTGCGCAGGCGTTGCAAGGCTTCGTTGACTTGACGCAGGGCCTCAAGATTGGCGTCGCTGCGTGCCAAGTCCACTTCTCGGTCGGCGGCATGGGCTTGTTCGCCATCGCCGTCTTGCAGCAACTGCTCGCGCGCATGCTCGACGCGGCCCTGTGCACCGAGCTGGGTTTGCAGCTCTTGCTCCAAAGAGCGCTGGCGCTGCAGCAAACCTGCTTCGATCAGCGCGCGCTGGCCGGGGGTGAGGTCTTGGGAATGAGTCATTGAATGCTTAGCTCCTTGGACAAATAGTCGCACCGAGGCGTTCCCGAGTACTTGACTTGCGTCAAACGCGAGCATGGGAAAATGCAAATCCAGTTTTCTGTTTGGCACGGGTCCGTCCGGCCCTCAACATCACATGCAATCCACACCTGTTTTCGTTCACAGCGTCAGCGACTTTGATTTCGAATTGCCGCCCGAGCTGATTGCCCAGCATCCTGCGCCCGAGCGCAGCGGCTCCCGCCTTTTGGACGGCCGCAGCCAGCCGCCGGTGGACCGCGTTTTTTACGAGTTACCTGAACTGTTGATGGCCGGCGATTTGCTGGTCTTCAACAACACCAAGGTGATCAAGGCGCGTCTGTATGGCGCCAAGATGTCTGGCGGCTCGGTGGAAGCCTTGATCGAGCGAGTCCTCCCTGGCACTTTGGAGGTTTGGGCGCATGTGCGCGCCAGCAAGAGCCCCAAGCCCGGCAGCTTTGTGCGCTTCAATGATGCATTTGACGCCGAGGTGCTGGGCCGCTGTGGCCCTGACAACGGGATGTTCCATCTGCGCTTTCCCAGCGACCCGTTTGCGCTGCTGGAGCAGCATGGCCATGTGCCGCTGCCGCCTTATATCGAGCATGCCGATGAGGCCGATGATGTGCGGCGTTACCAAACGGTGTTCGCCAAGGAGCCGGGTGCCGTGGCGGCCCCGACCGCTGCCTTGCATTTTGATGAGGCCTTGCTGGCCCGCTTGACTGAGCGCGGCGTGGCCACCGCGCATGTCACGCTGCATGTCGGCGCCGGCACCTTTCAGCCGGTGCGGGTGGAAAAGCTCGATGACCACAAGATGCATAGCGAGTGGTTTGAGGTGACGCCAGAAACGGTGGCTGCGATCACTGCGTGCAAGGCGCGCGGCGGTCGGGTCGTGGCCGTGGGCACGACCACGCTGCGGGCGCTGGAGTCGGCGGCTGTGGGCGGTGAGCTTCAGGCCGGCGCACGCGAGACCGATATTTTCATCACGCCCGGCTTTCAGTTTCGCGTCGTCGACCGGCTCGTCACCAACTTCCATCTGCCCAAAAGCACGCTGATGATGTTGGTCAGCGCCTTTGCGGGCTACGAGCCCATCATGGCGCTTTACCGCCAGGCCATCGCCGCCAAATATCGCTTTTTCAGCTATGGCGACGCGATGCTGCTGGAGCGGCAAGATCGGTAAACGCAAGCCCCGCGATAATGTTTCCAGTTTCGACCCACTTTGCTTGGAGCCCTGACCATGTTTCACCACGTTGACGCCTACGCCGGCGACCCTATCCTGAGCCTCAACGAGGCTTTCCAGAAAGACACCCGCGCGGGCAAGATCAATCTGTCGATCGGTATTTACTTCGACGACAACGGCAAGATCCCGATGCTGGATTCGGTCCGCAAGGCGGAGTTGCAAGTGGTGGCCGAGGCCGGTGCGCGGCCTTATCTGCCTATGGAAGGCGCGGCCAATTTCCGTAGCGCCGTGCAAAAGCTCTTGTTTGGCGAAGGCAACCCTGTGCTGGAGCGCACGGTGACGATACAGAGCGTCGGCTCCAGCGGCGGCCTCAAGGTAGGCGCCGATTTCATCAAGCGCTATTTCCCCGACAGCGCGATCTATGTGTCCGACCCGACCTGGGACAACCACCGTGCGGTGTTTGAAGGCTCCGGCATTGAGGTCAAGACCTACCCTTATTACGACGCGGCCACCGGCGGCGTGCGTTTTGCCGATATGTTGGCCGCCATCAAGGCACTGCCGGCCAAGAGCGTGGTCTTGATGCACGCTTGCTGCCACAACCCGACCGGCGTGGACCTGAGCCCGCTGCAGTGGGATGAGCTGATCCCGGTCTTGAAAGAGCGCGACCTGCTGCCCTTCCTGGACCTGGCTTACCAAGGTTATGGTGACGGCATCGATGAGGACGCGTTCGCGATCCGCGCCATGGCCGACGCCGGCCTGAGCTTCTTCGTCGCCAACAGCTTCTCCAAGAGCATGAGCTTGTATGGCGAGCGTTGCGGTGCGCTGAGCGTGGTTTGCCCGGACGCCGCTCAGGCGGTCAATGTGCTGGGTCAGCTGAAGTTCCTGATCCGCCGCAACTACTCCAACCCGCCCATGCATGGTGGCCAGCTGGTCGCACGCGTGCTGAGCGACCCGGCCCTGCGTTCGCAGTGGGAAGGTGAAGTCACCGAGATGCGTCAGCGCATTCACGAAATGCGCAATGCCTTGTACGAGGTGCTCAGCGCCAAGTTGCCGGGCCGCAATTTCGACTACTTCCTGACTCAGCGCGGCATGTTCAGCTACACCGGCCTGACGGCCGCTCAGGTGGATCGCCTGAAGGAAGAGTTCGCCGTGTATTTGGTCCGTTCGGGCCGCATGTGCGTGGCCGGCTTGAACAGCAAGAACGTCGAGGCTACGGCCGCCGCGATGGCAGCCGTTTTGGCCTGAAATCAGACCCTGCACGAGTGAGTGACGAGCTGCCCTCGCAGCTCGATCAGCTCGACGCCCATCTGGCCGCTGCCGAGGCGCGCCTGCATGACGTCACGCCGGGGGCCGAGAAACAAATCGTCTGGGGTGCAGTCGGCCGCGTGCGGGCGCCCTGGGCGGTGGTCTATCTGCACGGTTTTACGGCCACGCGCCAGGAGATGGCGCCGTTGCCCGAGCTGGTGGCGCAGGGCCTGGGCGGCCATGTTTTCTATACCCGGCTGAGTGGCCATGGCCGGCCGGGTGCGGCCATGGCCGGCATGTCGGTGGCGCAATGGCAGGCCGATGCGCTGGAGGCGCTGGCGCTGGGTCATCAGTTGGGCGAGCGCGTGCTGGTCATGGGCACTTCAACCGGCGCCACGCTGGCGGCCTGGGCCGCCTTGCAGCCGCAGGGGCGTGATGTGGCGGCCTGGGTTCTGGTGTCGCCCAACTTTGGCCCCAAAGACCGCTTTGCTGCGCTGATCAATTGGTCCTGGGGCCGCGCCCTGATCCATTGGGTGCATGGTGGCGTGATGCGCTACAAGCCCGGCAATGCGACCAAAGCGCGCTATTGGACGCATGAGTACCCGACCTCGGCCTTGGACCCGATGATGGCCTTGGTGAGGCAGGTGAGGGCCAGCAAGCTGGAGGCGGTCACGGCGCCCTTGCTGATGCTGCTGTCGCCGCGTGACAGCGTCATCAATGTGGCGGATGCGCGGGCGGCCTTCAAGCGCGTAGGCAGCGCGAGCAAATGCTTGATCGAGGTGGATTACAGCGAAAGCGCGGGTCAGCATGTGCTGGCCGGCGATATTGAAGCGCCCAAAGCGACTGCGACGATGGCGGCGCAGGTCTTGGCCTTTATAAAAGGCCTGAAACCCCTTTGAGCCGATGCGCTTACAAAGGCGCCAACAAGCTGCTCCAGTCGTCGTCCCTGAAGCGCTCGCGGATCTCCAAGACCTCGGGCCACAAATCAAAGAAAACCTTCACGCAGGCCGGGTCGAAATGGCTGCCCGACTGAGCCCGGATATGGGCGACGGCATCGTCGAGTGACCAGGCCGCCTTGTAGGGGCGCGCCGAGGTCAAGGCGTCGAACACATCGGCCACCGCGACGATGCGGCAGAAAATCGGGATGGCCTCGCCGCCCAAGCCGGCCGGATAGCCGCTGCCGTCAAATTTTTCGTGATGACCCAGCGCAATCGCGGCGCCGGCTTGCAAGATGCTGGAGTTGCTGTCCTTCAGGATTTCGGCGCCATAAGCGGCGTGCTGTTTCATGAACTCGAATTCGGCCGGTGTCAGGCGGCCGGGTTTGAGCAGGATGGCGTCGCTGATGCCGACCTTGCCGATGTCATGCAACGGAGCGGCCTGCAGCAGCAGATCTTGCTCGGCCTCGCTCAGGCCCAGGCCCTTGGCGATCAAACGTGAGTAATGGGCCATGCGCAGGATATGCGCGCCGGTTTCGGGATCGCGGTACTCGGCCGCCTTGGCCAAGCGGATCACCGTCTCGCGTTCGCGCTCGACGATCTTGGCGGTAGCCTGGCGCACCTCGTCGGCCAGCCAGGCGGCGCGGTCGTCCAGCTTGCGGCGAATCTCGCTCAGGGCCAACAGATTGCTGCTGCGCGCCAAGAATTCGACCTTGTCGATCGGTTTGATCAAGAAGTCCGAGGCACCGGCGTTGAGGGCGCGGTAGCGCACCGGCTTTTGATCATTGGCGGTGATCATCAAGATGGGCACGCTGTCTTTGCCGGGGGTGGCGCGCAGGCGCTCGATGAATTGCACGCCGTCGAGCTCCGGCATCATGTAGTCGACGATGATCAGGTCGGGTTGAAATTGCTGCGCCCAGGCCAGGCCTTCAGTGGCCGAGGCAAAGCACTTGGCTTCGATCTCGCCGAGCTTGCTTACCAGCGCTTCAAACAGGGTCAGATTGATCTCGTTGTCGTCAACGATCAAGACCTGCCGTTTCACTTGATCATCGTGCATATCAGTTCCCGGCTTGAGGATGTTGGGCCAAGGCTTGCAGCAGCCGCGTTACTTCGAGTTTGAGCGCGGCTACCAACTCGGGCATGCCGACCATACTGCTTTTTTCGGCCTTCTCTTCGACTTGTCGCGCCATATTGGCGGCAGGGCGGGCATTGAACATGCCCAAAGTGCCCTTCAAGGCATGCCCGCCATGCAGCAGGGCGTTGATATCTTGCGCCGCCAGCGCGGCATCCAGCTTTTCGACCTCGAGCGGCCAGCGGCGCACAAAAATAGAGCTGATGATGGAGATCACGTCTTGATCGGCCTCCTTGAGCGCCTGCGCGTAGTCGAAGCTCGGCGTGGCCTCGATCGGGGCCGGCATGGTCTGGGCCGGCAGGGCCGGTTTGGTGCTGGCCGCTGGCAAATAGCGTTGCACCATCAATTGAAAGGCTTTGACGTCAAAGGGTTTGGACAGGTAATCGTCCATACCGGCCGCGATGCAAAGCTCGCGATCGGCCGCGGTGGCGCGCGCCGTCATCGCCAGGATGGGCGTGCGTGCCCGGTCTGTGGGCTCGCTGGCCCGAAAGCGGCGCGTGGCCTCCAGGCCGTCCAATACCGGCATCATCATGTCCATCAAGACCAGATCGAAGCGGCGCTGCGCCAGCATATCCAGCGCTTGCTGGCCGTTCTCGGCCAAGCTGACATGGTGGCCACTGCGCTGCAGCAAGGTGGTGGCCAGCTGCTGGTTGACCGGGTGGTCTTCGACCAGGAGCACATCGAGCCCATCGTCGGCCTGCGGGCCCGGCGAGCCTGCCGCAGGCTCGGGCCGAGTGCTCGCCGGCGCCTCGGCGAGTTGCTGCCCAGCCAGTGCATAGGGCAGGGCAAAGTGAAAGTTGCTGCCCCGGCCCAGTTCGCTGTCGACCCAGAGCGTGCCGCCCATCGCCTCGACCAGGCGGGAGGAAATCGTCAGGCCCAGGCCGGTACCGCCAAAGCGGCGGGTGATCGAGCTGTCTTCCTGGGCAAAAGCGTCGAAGATGGAGTTCAGGTTTTCCGCCGGTATGCCGACGCCGGTGTCGCGAATGGTGAACAAGACGCTGGGCGACTCCTCGGTGCCAGCGGCCAGGCTGAGCTCCAAAGCCACCTCGCCATGCTCGGTGAACTTGATCGCGTTCCCGATCAGATTGATCAAAATTTGCCGCAGCCGGCCGGGGTCGCCGAGCAAGGGCTGCCGTGGCAAGTCCGGGGCCAGGCTGCACAAAAGCTCCAGGCCCTTGTCATTGGCGCGCAGGGCCAGCGGCTTGAGGGTGTCGCGGATGGTGGCCTCCAGATCAAAGGCGATCGACTCGATCTGCAGCTTGCCCGCCTCGATCTTGGAGAAGTCAAGAATGTCGTTAATGACCCGCAGCAAGGCCTCGGCGGAGTCTTTGACCACCAGCAAATGGTCGCGTTGTTCGGTGTCGACGGCGTCATCCAGGGCCAGCTCGGTCATGCCGATGATGCCGTTCATCGGTGTGCGAATCTCATGGCTCATATTGGCCAGGAAGTCGCTCTTGGCGCGGTTGGCCGCCTCGGCGCCCTCTTTGGCGCGGCGCAGCTCTTCGGAGACCTGCTTGGCCTCGCTGATATCGGTCAGGTATCCGTTCCAGACGATGCCGCCATCGGCGGCACGTTTGGGCTGCACCTCGCCATGCACCCAAACCAGCGCGCCGCTGACCTTGTGGCGCATGCGGAAGTCCATCGTCACGGCGCATAGGCTCTGCGCCGATTCAACAAAGGTGGCCGCCAGGACGGCGGCGTCATCGGCATCCACCTGCTCGACCAAGCTTTGCGCGTCCTGGACGAGATCGTCCGGCGCCACGCCGCAGATGCGCGTGATCGCCGGGCTGCAAAACGGCATCGAGCGCCAGCCGGTGGGCGAGGTGTAGGCCTGGAACACCGCCACCGGGATGCTCTCGGTGATGTCTCTGAGCCGCGCACCGGCTTCTTTGAGCTGCGTCACGTCTTGCCAGATGCCGCTGTAGATGACGGCGCCGTCATCGGCCAGATCGGGCTCGGGGCGGATTTCGGAGCGCAGCCAGCGTTGGCTGCCGTCGGGCAGGATGATTTTGTAGTCATCGCGCCAGGGGCCATGCACGCGGGCCGCGTTCAACACGCCCTGCACGCAGCGCTCGCGAAATTCCGGTGCAATTTGCGCCACCGCCAAACGGCCATCGGCCAACAAGGCCTCGGGCTCCAGGCCGCGAATCTCCTTCAGGCGGTCGCTGACGTAGCTGAACTTGATGTGCCGGCTTTGCAGATTGACTTGGCAGCGAAACAACACGCCGGGCACCGTATTCGTGATGTGGCGCAGCCGGGCCTCGCCCGCTTTGACGGCGGCCTCCATATTCTTGCGCTCGGTGATCTCGGTGCGGATGGCGATGTATTGCTCGGGTTTGCCGGACTTGCCCTTGAGCGGCACGATGGTTGCCTGCACCCAATAGAGGTGCCCAGCCTGCGCGCGATTGCAGACATCGCCATGCCAAACGCGGCCGGCCGAAATGGTGGACCACAAATTGGCGAAGAAGGCCTCCGGGTGCAGGCCCGAATTGATCATGCGATGGTTCTGGCCTAACAGTTTTTCCCGACGGTAGCCGCTGATCTGGCAGAACTTGTCGTTGACATAAGTAATATCACCGGCCAGATTGGTGATGCTGACGATGCCATGCTGGTCGAGCGCAAACTTCTGGTCTGCCAGCTCGTCCAGCGCATGTTGCAAGTTTTCTTGGCTGTCCTCGCGCTGGCGCACCAGCTCGGCCATCAGCTGGGACAAGGCCTCCAGATCGTTGTCATCCTGCAGCGCCGCCGGCGTGTTGCCGGTGGACTGCAAAAGCCCTTGCGCGGTGGCACGCAGCGACTCGATCGCGCGTGTGCGGCTGGCCAGTTCCTTGCGAATGCGGTCGAAGGCGCCGCTCAACTCGACCGAGCTGAGCTCCAGGCTGCGCGTGCGCAGGTCGAGGTCCCGATCACTTTGTTCATAAGCGCCGTCAACCCGCTCGAACATGCCGCCCAGGCCGAGGAGCAGTTTGGCCGCTGCCGGTGACAAGCTGGGCTGTTGCGCCAGTTCGGCCAGCTCCGTCAGCAAGGCGGGCAACTGGGCCTCGTCGCTGCCCAGCAGGCGCTTGATCTGGCGTGAAAGCAGCTTGTGCATCGTGGCTGAATTTGCGGGCTTGGGCGTTGGGTCTGAAACTAGGGCCTAGCGCGAGCTTGGCATGGGGCTCAGAGGCGCTCACCGAGGTAGGTGATCGTCATGGTTTGATTGTGCAGCTTGCATTCGAGGTTGCCGGTGAAGGGGCTGATTTCGCCGTTGGAATAAAAGCCGGTCAAGACGACCGAGCGCCCGAACACATCGGCCACCGCCTCGATTTCTTCCTCGACCCGACCGCCCATCACCAGCTTGCGGCCCACGCAGCTGACCAAGATCCCCAGGCCCTGGCCTTCGCCCTGTGCGGCCATGGCGGCCGCGGCCGCAGCGGCTTGGGCTGCGCTTTCGGCGCCGCCCACCAGGGCGTCGGTGCTGGCATGCATCAGCTTGAGGTAACCGTCGGGGTCGATATCGCCGGCCAAGGTCAGGCTGCCGACCGACTCGTCCACGGCCAAGATGGTGCGAATCAAACCGATCTCGTTGTGGTCGCTGCCCAGCATCGCGAAGGGGAACAGCAAGCCCGAAGCCGGCAGGTCGCGTGCGTAGTCGCCGAGGTAGCGTTTGTAGACGTCCAGCGCGGGCTCGCCGTCCAATTCGAACAAGACATTGCCGGCGCAGCGGGTGACGCGGCGCGCCGGCCCGAACGGCGCCCAGCCGCCGAAGGAGCCATGGGCGAAGACCAGGGCCTCGCCATAGAGACCAACGCACACCAGCTGGTCGGTGTGAACGCCGCTTTGATTCAGCACCCAGGTTTCCTTGAACGCGGCTGCATCGCCGGCCAGGCCGCCGGTGATGGTGACGCCATGACCCAGCACCGCTGTCATGCCGGCGATCAAGGCGCTGCCGTTGACGGCGACACCTTGACCCAGCAACAAGACGGCGCGCAGGCCGGCCTGCGGGAGTTGCTCGGCCAAGCGGCGGCCGGCGGCTTCGGAGTCGGCCATATCGGCCAGCTTGGTCGAAGCCTGCAGCGCGTGGCTGCCGGCGTTTTCGAAACGCAGCGCAGTCAGCACGCAGCTGTCGTCGCCCACGCCGGCGCTGGAAATTTCACCGGCTGTTGAGCAACCCATGCGCAGCGCCGTGGGGAATTGCGCGGCGATAGCCGGGCTCAAGCGTTTCAATAAAGGAATGGCGCTGAAGGCCAACACCAGACTTGGCGCCGGTAGCGAAGCAGACCAAGCGGCCAAGGCCCCATCGATATCGTCCTGTTCACGCAAGGTGATCTGTGCGACTTTCATGGAGCGAGTCCTTTGTCATGGTGATGAGCCGGCCAAGGCCTGAGCGCGCCATTTTGCATGAGGGCTGCATCCGCGCGGCGGTAAAAATGGGCGTCAATTGCCCACTTGGCGGATAGATCAGACCGAGCCTGCCGCAGCCAGGCGAGCGCAGAGATAAGTCCAGACCATCTGCGCCGCAGCGTAACTGCTCAGCTCGGCGTGGTCATAGGGTGGAGCCACCTCGACGCAGTCCATCCCGACGAAGTTCAGCTGCGGCACCAGGTCTTCCAGGATGCTGAAAACCTGGTTGGTCGTCATGCCGCCGGGCTCGGGCGTGCCGGTGCCCGGCGCGAAGGCCGGATCCAGGCAGTCGATGTCCAGGCTCAGGTAGAGCGGCGGATGGCCATGCGCCGCCATCCGCTCGCGCACGGCTTGCAAGATGCTGCCTAAAGCGGCAGGGCTTTCCAGTCCCCGCAGCGCGCGGGCGGTGTAAATCAAGCCGCCCTGGTCGGCCACATAGTCGCGCGCCTCGCGCTGGCCGGCCGAGCGGATGCCGAACTGCACAAAGCACTCGGGTATCACCAAGCCCTCCTGGATTGCTTCATAGACCCAGGTGCCATGGCCGCTGGGCTCGCCGAAATGGTCGGTCCAGGTGTCGCAATGGGCATCGAAATGGACAACCGCCAGCGGCCGGCCGTAATGCGCTTTGTAGGCGCGCAGCAGCGGCAGCGTGATCGAGTGGTCGCCGCCCAACCACGCCATGTGATGGCTGGCGATCATCGGCGCGATCAGCGGCAGCATCGCCGCCCGCATCGCGTCCAAGCTGGTATTGGGCAAGAGCAGGTCGCCCAGATCGGTCAGGGCGCCTTCGGGCGTGGTGTCAAACAGCGGATGGGTGCCGTCGCACAGCATATGGCTGGCCTGGCGGATGGCGCGCGGCCCGAAGCGTGCGCCGGGCCGGTTGGTGACGCAGCCGTCCCAGGCGACGCCGGCGATGGCAAAAGGCTGCGCCGCGCGGGCTGCCACCTTCATGAAGGTGTTGTTGCTCAGGAATGCGAAATTGCTCATGTGTGCGTCCACTTTGCGGCTGTCTTTGAACGAGCCAGAGCCATGATGGTAATGGCCAATGCAAACGCGCAAGCGGCTAAAGTGCGCCGCATGTGCAATCTCTACCATGTCTCGTCCAAGCAGGAAATCGAGCGCCACTTCAGGCTGATCGTTGCTGCGGGAGCGGCGCTGCCCGAGGGGACTGGCGTGGCTGTCGGGCCGTTTGGGCAAGGCGTGATGATTCGCGCTAACGCAGCCGGTGAGCGGCAAGCTGTTGCCGGCCAATGGGGCATGATCGCGCCGCATGCTTTGCAGCCCCGGCCGGCCTCGCGGGCGATTTTGACCAACAATGCCCGCATCGAGTCGGTGGCCGAGCGGCCGACCTACCGAGACGCTTGGGCGCTCGGGCGGCGTTGCCTGATCCCGGCGCAAAGTTATCAGGAGCCTAACTGGGAAACCGGGCGCAATATCTGGTGGCAGTTGCGGCGCGCCGATGGGGCGCCCTGGGCGCTGGCGGGGATTTGGTCGGAATGGGTCAACCCGAACACCGGTGAGCTGTTGCCCAATTATTCAATGCTGACGATGAATTGCGACGGCCACCCTTTGCTGAGTCGCCTGCACAAACCCGACCCGCAGCTGCCCGCCGATGCGCAAGACAAACGCTCAGCCATTCCCATTGCGGCCGAGCATTGGGACGCTTGGCTGCGCGCGCCGCTGACCGAGGCGCAAGCTTTGCTGCGCCGGCCGCCGGCCGATTTGTTCGACCCGGCGGTGACGCAGGTCACCGATGAGCTGCTGGCCCGCCTGCGCCGCGATCCGGGGCCGACGCAGGGCTCGCTGATTTGACGCAGCGAGCCTCGAGGGCTTCGTGCAACTCAGCCAGTGCTCTTAAGCGCTGCGCTGTGAGCGGCGACGCTTGGCGACCAGGCCCATGCCCAGCAAGCCTGCAGCCATCAGCGCGTAGCTCGCGGGTTCGGGCACAGGAGTGGGCACGCTGGTTGCCGTCACATAGTCTTGGTAGCTGCCGTTGTGGAGCTTCTTGATCTCGAACAGGCTCTTGCCTGTGTAGCTGACGGCAGCGCTCAGGTAAGAGTCAGCCAGGGCCGCGAATGAGGCGGTGTCGCTGCCTGCGCTGCTGTAATTGACGCCAGCATATTGACGCAGATAGAAATCGCCGCGGTTCGCGTTGGGGGTCCACTTGGTTTGGCCGTAACTGTCTTTGGATGCGTTGTAGGCCGTGGTCGCCAGCGGCTTGCCGCTGGTTTCGTGGGTGATTTCCCAGACTGCCAACTGGAACGCCGCATATTCGCGGGCCGTGTCGATGGCCTTGTCATCCGTGTAGAGGCTGGTGGCCGAATACAGGCCTTGCAAATTCTTGGCCTGGGTGGCGTTGCTGAAAGTGGTGACTTCGTACTTGCGCGAATCGGAGCTGGCGTATTGGTTCAGTTCCACGCAATAAGCGTAAAAGCTGGTGTTCTTGTCGGTCTTGAACTCCATCAGGCCGGCTTTCACGGTGCGGGCGATGTCGGGACCCGATAGGCCGATGCTCTTGCCATTCACACCGGTGAATTTGAGACTCAGCTCTTCGGCCGATGCGGCGCCCGTCAGTGCTAGTGCGGCGCAGGCGATCAGTGGGAGGCGTAGGTTTTTCATGATTTTTTTGAGCCCACCGCAGCGGGAAATGTGATTTGGCGCGACTCTAGGGGGCTCAGGCTTGGGCCGATACCCCGCGCCTGCGGGGCCTTGCGCGCCAGATGTGACTTACTGCTCGCTTATTGGCGAGCACCCCCCTGAATGAGGCCCCTGCGGCTGGAGCTTTGTAGGGCCGAGGCCAGAGCTTTCCATTGGCGGGGCAAGCTTTGAGCGAGCAAGCGCAGGCGTCACGGATTGGATTCAGTCGGGATCGGCTTGTGTTTGTGTTTTAAGCCAGCCGATGCGGCCCTGGCCGGCTTCATTGAGCCGGGCCACGAAGTCGGCCGCCGCCGGCACCGGCAAGGCGAAGCTCAGCTCGACCTGGCTGCCATGCAAGACCTCGGTCAGCTGTGCTTGCGCTGCTTCGATTTCGCGCCGCAACAAGCCCTCAAAAGCATAGGGCACCGTGCAGCGCAGCGTTTGCAGCTTGACCAGGGGCACTTTTTCGGCCTTCAGCAGCGCTTGCGCGACGGCGTCGGTGTAGGCCCGTACCAAGCCGCCGGCGCCGAGCTTGGCGCCGCCCCAATAGCGCACCACGGTGGCCAGCACGCCTTCGAGATCTTGGTGGCGCAGCACCTCCAGCATCGGCCGCCCGGCCGTGCCGCTGGGCTCACCATCGTCCACCGCCGCCGACTGCCCGCCGCCCGAGAAGGCCCAACAGACATGCACGGCGCCGGGGTGCTCGGCCTTCAACTGGGCGACCCGAGCGCTGGCGCCGGCGCGGTCACTCATCGCTTCCACGCAGCCGATAAAGCGGCTCTTCTTGATGATCAGTTCGCTGTGGACGGGCTGGGCAATGGCGTTGGGCATGCAAGCATTTTCGCCGCTGCCGGGCTGGAGCGGCTATTTCGGCGCGTCCGCAGGGCTCTCGATCAGCGTGGCCTTGGCCAGGCTGGCGTCGACATGGCGTTTGAAGATGGCCTCCAGCGTGCCGTCTTTTCGCATCGAATGCAGAGCGCTACGCAGACGCTGCCGGTCGGCTTCGCTGACCCGTTGGCGCGACACGATCAAGCCGGCTGTGATGCGGTCTTGCGGTGCCCAGTCGAGCACGCTGATCTGATCTTGCAGACCCTCGCGGCGTAATATCCGCGGCCAACTGGTCGGCAAAGCCAGCATCGCATCGGCACGGCCGAGCTTAAAGACGCGCACCGCGGATTCAAAGTCTGGCACCTCGGTGACGCGCTGCTGGGCCCGCATTTTGTCCAGCCAGGCATCAAAAGCGGCACCATGCTTAAAGCTTTTGACAACCACCACCATGCGTTTCGCGTCGGCCAAGAAAGCCTCCGGCGTACTCAGAGCGCTTGCCAGTTCACGTCGTATGAGCGCGAAGTTATGGCTCTGCATATAGAGCATGAACTCGGCGAACTGTTCGCGCTCAGGGCTGGGGATGCCGGACACGCTGAGGTCCAAATTGTTCTTGGCCAACTGGTCCCAGATGCGCACGCGCGACTCCAACACGGTGTTGAACACGCAGCCGCTGCGTTTGGCCAACTCATTGACAACGTCGAGATCGATGCCGGCATAGTCACCCTGGGCTTCGCGGTAGTAGAGCACCCCATGCTCGTAAAAGGCCAGGCTGTAGGGGCCGCAAGGTGCCGCCTGCACTCGACCAGGCTCGTAGAGACCAAGAATGAGCAGGCTCAGCAAGAGCAATCGGGACATATCAAATCCTGCCATCAGGGGCTTTCGAGGCGCATCACATGGGCGAGCGAGCTGTCAACATGACGTCTGAAGATGGCCTCAAGCGCGCCGTCTTTTTGCATGCTTTGCAGGCCCGCACGAAGCAAGGCAAGGTCGGCGGGGCTCACCCGCTCGCGCGACACAATCAGCGCGTGGGCGATGGAGTCGTTGGGTGCCCAATCCATGATGCTGATTTGGTCCAGCATCGGGTCGGCGCCGGGCACGCGCGCCAAGCTGGTGGGCAGCGCCAGCATGGCGTCAACCCGCCCGGCTTTGAACACGCGCAGCACCGAGTCGAAATCCGGCAACTCCTCGACACGGCGTTGCCCGCGTAGCTGAGCCAACCAAGCATCAAACACGGGGCCATGCTTAAAGCTCTTGACCACGGCAACCCGGCGCAGCGGATCGGCCAAAAAGGCATCCGGCGTCATGATGGTGGCGGCCAAGTCGCGGCGCAGCAGTGCGAAGTTGCGGGTCTGGAAGTAGGGCAGAAATTCGGCGAACTGCTGCCGCTCAGGTGTAGCGATGCCTGAGACGCTGAGATCCAGCTTGTGCTTGGCCAATTGATCCCAGATGCGAACGCGTGATTCCACTACCGTGCTGAATTTGCAGCCGCTGCGGCGGCTCAGCTCATCGACCACGTCTTTGTCGATACCGACATGTTCGCCGGCGGCATTGCGATAGTAGAGCGCGCCCAGCTCATAAAAGGCCAGCGTGTATTGGCCGCATACGCCTTGGCCAGAAGCGGTGCTGGGGTAGAGGCTCAGGGCCGAGGCCAGCAAGGTGGTGGATAAAGCCGCGAAAAGAGGACCGCGCATGCCGAGCTCATATCTGCGTTGGCGGTGCTGTCCGCTGAGCGGATCTCTAAACCGGGTCCCTGAGCGGCCCAGTGTAAAGGGAGTCCGCTGCTGCGACAATCGCGCCACTATGCTGAAGTTCGACTTACTCAAAACCGAGGGCCGCGCACGTCGGGGCCAGATGACGCTCAACCATGGCGTCGTGCAAACACCGATCTTCATGCCGGTGGGCACTTACGGCACCGTCAAGGGCGTGATGCCGCGCTCACTTGAGGAGATGGGTGCGCAGATCATCCTCGGCAACACCTTCCATCTGTGGCTGCGCCCCGGCATGGACATCATCAAACAGTTCGGCGGCTTGCATCGCTTCGAGAGCTGGAACAAGCCCATCCTGACCGACAGCGGCGGTTTCCAGGTCTGGAGTCTGGGCGAGATGCGCAAGATTTCGGAAGAGGGCGTCAAGTTCGCCTCGCCGGTGAACGGCGACAAGCTCTTCCTGACGCCCGAGATCAGCATGCAGATCCAAACGGTGCTGAACTCCGATATCGTGATGCAGTTCGACGAATGCACGCCGTATGAGAGCAAGGGCCACATCACGACCGAAAAAGAAGCGCGCGTGTCGATGGAGATGAGCTTGCGCTGGGCCAAGCGTTGCGCCGATGAAATCAACCGTTTGCAAAACCCGAACGCCTTGTTCGGCATCGTGCAGGGCGGCATGTATGAGGGCCTGCGTGACCATTCGCTGGCCGGCTTGGCTGCCCTGGATTTGCCCGGTTACGCCATCGGTGGCCTGAGTGTGGGCGAGCCCAAGGAAGACATGCGGCGCGTGCTGGCCCATATCGGCCACCAACTGCCCGCCGACAAACCGCGTTACCTGATGGGTGTGGGCACGCCGGAGGATTTGATCGAGGGCGTGACGCAGGGCATCGATATGTTCGACTGCGTGATGCCGACCCGCAATGCCCGCAACGGTCATTTGTTCACCCGCTTTGGCGACCTGCGCCTGCGCAATGCCCGCTACAAGACCGACGAGCGGCCGGTGGATGAGACCTGCAGCTGCTACTGCTGCGCCAATTTCTCGCGCGCCTATCTGCACCATCTGGACCGCTGCGGCGAGATGCTGGGGCCTATGCTGACCAGCATCCACAACCTGCATTACTACCTCAATCTGATGCAAGAAGCGCGCGATGCGCTGGATGCACCCGGCACGGGCGGCTTTGAGGCCTTCCGCGTCAAGTTCGCCGAGGATAGAGCGCGCGGGGTGTAATTTGGCACGGGGCGCGCGCGCCGCCTTGCCCGCATGATGGGCACATCATGCTGAAAACCCTCAAGCGCGCCTTGCTCCTGCCTTTGCGCCTGCTGCTGGCGCTGCTGATTCTGTTTGAGGAATGGGGCTATCAGCCCTTGGCGCGCTTGATGGCCCGCTTGGGTCGGCTGCCGGTCTTGCGTCAGCTCGAACACCTGATTACGCGCTTGCCGCCGGCTGCCGCCTTGGCTGTGTTGCTGCTGCCCGCGCTGCTGCTCTTGCCGGTCAAGCTGCTGGCGCTGCTTTTGATCGGCAGCGGCCGATTCGGCCTGGGCTTGAGCTTGGTGATCCTGGCCAAGCTGGCCGGCACCGCCATCGTCGCCCGCTTGTTCCAGCTGACCCGTCCGGCCTTGCTGCGCATGGCTTGGTTCGCGCGTTGCTATGCAAGCTGGACGATCTGGAAGAGCGGCTTGTTGGACTGGCTGCGCGCCAGTGAAATATGGCGCCGGGCGCGCCTGTTCAAGCGGCGGCTGCGCCGCTTTATGCGGGCCTGAGGCCTTTTCAGCGCAGCCCGGTGATAGCGGCCTTGAAGCGCGGCACAGAGTCCGGGTGCCGGATGAAAACCTTAGATGAGCGTTTCCCTCCGCCACGATTGGCGTGAATTGTTCACGCTTTGATCGAATGCCCCACTGCTGGGTGTTGCTCACCCCCTCGAACACAGGGTGCCTGTGCCTAGGTCTAAAGCCGGTCTGCACATAGGCTGAGTCATTCCTCTTCAACCCAGGCCTAGAGCCTTACAGTCCATGAAAACCAAGCTCATTTTTGCCGCGACTTTGTTGGCCGCTGTCGCGCCTCCAGCCAGCGCAGCACAGTTCGATTTCTACAAATTGGGTCGGGGCGCCGCAAGTGATTTCTTGCCCATGCCGACCAGCTTGCCTGAACCGGTCAACGGCATACCCTGCACCGGTAGCGACATCTGTAGTTCAAAGGTCGACAAGGGTGAGTTCGGCGGCAGCCTGAAGTACACCAATGGCGGCCTGGTGGCGATCGCGACCGCAACGTATAACGGCTTCAGCGCTTCGGTCGTGCAGGACAGCGAACCCGGCTGGACCGCCAGCAAGGGTGCTGGCCTGGGCGTCTACCACCTCAAGGGTGCCAATGATGATGACAACATCACCGCCGGCGAAAAGCTCACCATCACCTTCAACCAAGTCGTCAAGTTGACCAGCATCCAGCTGCGCTCTGAGGGTCACAACTTCACCTCCTGGACTACAGGTTCGACCTTTTTGTTGAATGATCAATCGACCGCTTTGCCTCTGAACACGGGCGCCATCACCTTCGCTCAACCCATGATTGGGCAGGTCTTCACCTTTGCCTATGGCGGCGCCAAGGCCGACCAGTTCTATCTCGGTGCCATGACCGCAGAAGCGATGCCTGTGCCGGAGCCGACTACCTTGGCTTTGTTGCTGGCGGGTCTTGGTTTCGTCGGTTTGCAGGCGCGCCGCCGTCAACAGGCCTGATACCTGCTGTCTGATGCCGTGGACCCGAGTCGGGTCCACCCCAGCATGGGTAAAGCTGCTCAGCGCTTCCCGCTGAGCAGCGCCGCGAAGCGTTGCAAATACTCCGGCGCCCGGACGAATACATACAAGCTGAAGACCAAATTGGCCAGGCCCACCGACAAAAACAGCTCGGGGATGCTGAAGCCAAAGCTGCCCATCAGCACGCCGGCCAACAGCGAGCTGACGATCATGAACAGCGCATTGAGGATGTTGTTGGCTGCGATGATGCGAGCACGGTGGCTGGGCTGCGAGCGCAGCTGGATCAAGGCATACATGGGTACGCTGTAGAGCCCGGTAAACAGCGCCAGCAGACCCAGATCGGCCAACACGCGCCAATGCTCGGGGTGCGAGAAAAACTCGCTCAAACTCATCAGTACCGGCTTGGTGGACAGGCCGCGCGAGGCGAAGTAAAGGTCGATGGAGAACAGCGTCATGCCTATGGCGCCGACCGGCACCAGGCCGATCTCGACGCTGTGGCGCGACAAGCGCTCGCACAGCAGCGAGCCAACACCAATGCCGAGCGAGAACATCACCAGCAGTGCGGTGGCGACCTGCGCGTCGCCATGCAGCACCTCCTTGGCGAAGGCCGGGAAGTTGCTCAGATAGACAGCACCAAAGAACCACATCCAGGAGATACCCAAGAGTGAGCGAAACACCACCGGGTCTTGGCGCGAGAGCTTCAAGTTGCGCCAGGTCTCGGTGAAGGGGTTCCAGTTGATCTTGAGTGTCGGGTCAGTGGCCGGGCAGGGTGGGATGAACTGGGCCAGCAAGCGGCCGAGCAGGGCGGCGAGCAAGCAGGCGATAGCGACATTGCGGGCGCCGACTTCGGGTACGGCGATCAGCAAGCCGCCCAGTACCTGGCCGAGCAAAATGGCGACAAAAGTGCCCATCTCGACCATGCCATTGCCGCCAATCAACTCGCGCTCGTTCAGCTGCTGGGGCAGGTAGGCGTACTTGACCGGCCCGAACAGCGTCGAGTGCAAGCCCATCAAGAGCACGCATAGCAGCAGCAGCGGCACTTGCGTCGTCAGATAGCCCCAGGCCGCCAAGGCCATGATGGCGATCTCGAGCGACTTGACGAAGCGCATCAGCTGGTGCTTTTCGAGCTTGTCGGCCAGCTGCCCGCTGGTGGCCGAGAACAGCACATAGGGCAGGATGAACAAGGCATTGATCACCAGACCGGCCTGTGAAGCCGGCAGCCAGTCCAGCTGGAGCTGGTAAGTAATCAGGATGATGAGCGGGAACTTGAATAAATTGTCATTGCCCGCGTTGAGAAACTGCACCCAGAAATAGGGCGCAAAGCGGCGCTGTTTGAGCAGCGAAAACTGGCTGCTGTGGTCATGGGAATTCATTGATTAGCTTGCTTTACCAGAATTGCCATTGGCCGGTCTTGACGACCCAGATGCCCAGTACGCCATTGGTCACGGCGTGCGCGATCACGGCCGTCCACAGCTTGCCGGTGCGAACATAAAGCCACGCGTAAGCCAGACCCGCGACGACGGCGCCCAGCCACAAGGTGTGGGCCAGCATGAAGACAAAGGTCGAAAGCACGATGGCCTTGATGCCCACGCGGTGGGGGTCCACGGTTTCGAACTTCGGGCTCTCAATCCAGCGCATCAAAAAGCTGCGCCAGAACAGCTCCTCCATCACCGGCACGATCAAGGCCGCACCGCACCAGCGCAACGCGATCAAGGGCCACATCAAGCGGCCCTGCTCATCCAAGGGCAAGAAGCTGGCGGTGGGCTCGCCGAGTTGCATCCATGGCGCGTCAAGATTGATCCAGAGCACGAAGACCACGATGCCGACCAACACGCTCCAGATCAGCTCACGCCGGCTGGGTAGGTTTTGGCGGGCCAACTCGCCATAGTCGAGCCAGAACCAGGCCAGCAAGCCGCCGACCACCAAGACGCTGACGCCGTAAACATAGCGCGGGTCAATGTGCTTGCTTTCCGGCAAGAAGCCCCGCAGGGCCAACAGAGCCATAAAGGCGGCAAAGGGAATGGCGCGTGCCAGGGCGGCGGGGCTGAGATTCATCGTGGTCTTGCGGGCGGCAGCCGTTTAGAGCGTAAGAGGCCGCAAGCCTACCTTGAATTAATGACAAGCCCAGCAGTAAAAGCCCGCGTTTGGCGGCCTTGCCATCTCAGGGGCTGCGCTGCTCCAGCAAGAAGTTAGCACCGTCATACTGGCCGAGCTTGTCAACCAGGTAGGGCATGCAGGCCTGCAGATCGTCGTGCAGCGTGAAGGGTGGGTTGATCACGAACATGCCGCTGCCTAACATGCCAAAGCCTCGGATATCGGACTGCTGTTGCACCGTCAGGCGCACGTGCAGCCAACCCTTTTTGGCGCTGGCGTCCGCCGCAGCCTTGAGGCGCTGGGCCAGCTGGGCCGATTCCAGCAATTGCAGTTGCGGATACCAGATCAGGAACACGCCATCGGCGAAGCGCTCAAGCCCCTCGCGCACGGCCGTCAAGACCTTGGCGTAGTCGGTCTTCAACTCATAGGACGGGTCCATCAGGACCACCCCGCGCCGCGACGGTGGCGGCAGCTCTGCGCGCAGCGCGGCGAAACCGTCTTTGTCGCTGACCTGGGTGTTGGGGCGGGTGGAGAGATAGGTTTCGAGAATACGGAAATCGGTCGGGTGTAACTCATGCACACGCAGCCGGTCTTCTTCGCGCATGATCAAGTTGGCAATCCCGGGCGAGCCTGGGTATTGGCGCAACTGCCCGTCGGTGTTGAAGGCTCGCACCAAGTCCATATAGTTGGCGAGCGGTTCGGGCAGGTCTTTGGCATCCCAAAGGCGTGAAACGCCGTGCACGTACTCGCCTTTTTTCTGCGCGTACTGGCCTTCAATCGAATACCCGCCGGCGCCGGCATGGGTGTCGACCAGGGTGTAAGGTTTGTCTTTCTCGCCCATATAGCGAAGCACCTGCGTCAAGATCAGGTGTTTGAGAACATCGGCATGGTTGCCGGCATGGAAGGCGTGTCTGTAGGCGAGCATGGCTGAATTTTAGGCTGCGCGGGTCCGTCGCGACCGCCGAACGGCCAAATTCAAAGGTTTTGAGTCACGTCGGGCCGCGTCGGCGACTAGGCAGCCGAATTCGGGGTCCGAAATGAAATCCGGCTAGGCTCTACGCTTTTGCAAACCTAGCCAATTCAATGCCAAGCCTTTTCGACCCCATCCAAATCGGCGATTTGTCGCTCGCCAACCGTATCGTCATGGCGCCGCTGACGCGCAGCCGCGCGCCGGGTTTGGTGCCCAATGACTTGATGGTCGAGTATTACCGTCAGCGCGCCAGCGCCGGGCTGATCATCAGCGAAGGCACGCAAATTTGCGAGCAAGGGCAGGGCTATTTCGACACGCCGGGCATTCATACGCCGGAGCAAGTGGCGGGCTGGCGCCGCATCACCGACGCGGTACACGCGGCAGGCGGCAAGATCGCTGCCCAGCTCTGGCATGTCGGGCGCATCTCGCACTGCGACTTTCAGCCCGGTGGCGCCGCGCCGGTGTCGTCAACGGCACGTGCCGCGAGCGGCAATTCGCGCACGCCCACCGGCCTCAAGCCCTTGTCCACACCGCGCGCACTGAGCACGGCCGAGGTGGGCGGCGTGGTGCAGCAGTTCGCCCACGCGGCGCGTTGCGCGATGGATGCGGGCTTTGATGCGGTCGAGGTGCACGGCGCCAACAGCTATTTGATCGACCAGTTTTTGCACGACAGCATCAATGATCGGGTGGACGCCTATGGCGGCTCGATAGCAAACCGCGCCCGCTTCGTGGTCGAGGTGATGACGGCGGTGGCCGGCGCGATTGGGGCGGGCCGCAGCGGCCTACGCCTGAGCCCGGTCAATTTGGCCAGCACGCCCGCCGGCTGCGACTCCCAGGTGCAAGCACTCTACAACCATGTGGCCGAGCGGCTCGCGCCCTTGGGGCTGGCGTTTTTGCATGTGGTGGAGGGCCAGACCGGCGGTCCACGCGATGCCACGCCGTTTGACTATGCGGCCATGCGCGAGCGCTTTGGCGGCCCCTGGATAGTCAACAACGGCTACAGCCGCGAGATGGCCTTGAAGGCGGTGGCCGAGGGCCGCGCTGATATGGTCGCGTTTGGGCGCGATTTCATCTCCAACCCCGATTTGGTGCGCCGCCTGCGCCTGAATGCCGAGCTGCAGCCGCTGGAGCGCACGACGCTGTACGGCGGCGGGGCGGCGGGTTACACCGACTACCCGACCCTTTGATGGCTGTGAAGGCCCCTCTCAGCCGCGCCGCATCTTGGCGCGGAACAGCTCGGTGATCGTCACCTCCCGCGGGCCGGCAAGCAGCTCAAAGGGCTCGCCGGCCTCGATAGACCCGGCTTGCTGCACCGCCAAGTAAAAGCCACACCAAGCGCTTTCGCTCATCAGCTTGACCGCCTTGTTGAAGCCCATCACCGCGTTGAACTTGAAGCAGGGGTAACGCGGCTCGCTGACCAGCAGCTCGCAGCCGGCGAAGCGAAGGCGATCGCCGATCCATACGTCTTTCTCTAGCAGCCCGGTCAGTGTCAAGTTCTCGCCCATGGCGCCGGGCGCCAGCGCCTCGTCCCAATCCGCCACCTTGGCCTGCGCCCGCACGGTTTGCCAGAACGCGTAGTGCTCGCTCGGGTAGGCGTAGACGGCTTTGGAGAGGCCGCCGTGCACGCTCAGGTCTGCCTGCTCGTCCCCTTTGAGGCCCAGTGGCCCCACTTCAAGCGGTCCGCTGTACGCGCGCTTTCGAATCCCGCTTTGCACGGTTTGACCGTCCAAGGTCTGCAGGGTTTGGGCCGAGGCGATATTGATGCTGATCAGTTTCATGGCGTGGAGTGTGACAAAAGTCGCGCCCCTTTGCCGCGCGAGCCCGACCCGGCATGACTTCATTCTGCAAATGCATAACCACGGGTTCTCCGTAAGTTACGGCATGGTTACATTGAGGTGACAATTGCCCATGGAGGCGGCTGATGGGTGTTTTCAGAAGCCTTGCGGCCGAGTCGGCGCTGATATCGCAGCGGCATTCGGTCAAGTCCGAGGGTGGTGTTCACAAAGTAAGTTAGTGATCGCCTACGAGCTTGACCAAATTCTGCTTTTATATTGAAGGAACGACGATGAACCAACCCGTGATGGAAGGGCTGCGCTTGAATGTGCCAGCTTATGTGAACCACCAGCGCCTGATTGGCTGGGTGGCCGAGATTGCCGCGCTGACGCAGGCCCGCGATGTGTACTGGTGTGACGGCAGCCAAGCCGAATACGACCGCTTATGCACCCAATTGGTGAGCGCAGGTACATTCAAGAAACTTAATCCGGCCAAGCGTGCCAACAGCTACCTGGCCTGCAGCGACCCCAGCGATGTGGCGCGCGTCGAAGACCGCACCTATATCTGCTCGGCCAAAAAGGAAGATGCCGGCCCGACCAATAACTGGATGGCTCCTGCCGAAATGCGCAGCCTTTTGCAAACCGGCGACAAGGCACTGTTCAAGGGTTGTATGCGTGGCCGCACGCTCTATGTCGTGCCTTTCAGCATGGGGCCGCTGGGTTCGCCGATTGCGCATATTGGTGTTGAGTTGTCCGACAGTCCCTATGTAGCCGTCAATATGCGCACGATGACGCGCATGGGCCGCCCGGTGCTCGATGTGCTGGGTGCCGACGGTACTTTTGTGCCTTGCGTGCATACCGTGGCCGCTCCGCTGGAAGCCGGCCAGGCCGACGTGAAGTGGCCTTGTAACCAGACCAAGTACATCGTGCACTTCCCCGAGACGCGCGAAATTTGGTCTTATGGCTCCGGCTACGGCGGCAACGCCTTGCTGGGCAAAAAGTGTTTCGCCTTGCGTATCGCCTCGACCATGGGCCGTGACCAAGGCTGGTTGGCCGAGCATATGTTGATCTTGGGCGTCACTTCGCCCGAGGGCAAGAAGTACCATTTCGCGGCGGCTTTCCCGAGCGCCTGCGGCAAGACCAACTTTTCGATGCTGATTCCGCCGGCGGCTTTCGAAGGCTGGAAGGTCACCACCATTGGCGACGACATCGCCTGGATTAAGCCCGCAGCGGATGGGCGCCTCTATGCGATCAACCCGGAAGCCGGTTATTTTGGTGTCGCGCCCGGCACCAACACGCTGACCAACTTCAACTGCATGGCCAGTTTGAACAAGGACGTGATCTTCACCAACGTTGCGCTGACCGATGACGGTGATGTCTGGTGGGAAGGCATGACCGACACACCGCCTGAGCACCTGATCGACTGGCAGGGCAAGGACTGGACGCCTGCCATTGCCAAGGAAACTGGGGCCAAAGCAGCGCACCCGAATGCGCGCTTTACCGTCTCGGCGATCAACAACCCGGCGCTGGACGCCGATTGGGACAACCCAGCCGGTGTGCCGATTGATGCTTTCATCTTCGGCGGCCGTCGCTCAACGACCGTGCCGCTGGTGACGGAGGCACGCGACTGGGTGGAAGGCGTCTATATGGCCGCCACCATGGGCTCGGAAACAACCGCTGCGGCGGCCGGCCAACAAGGTGTGGTGCGTCGCGACCCCTTCGCCATGCTGCCTTTCATGGGCTACAACATGAGCGACTATTTCCAGCATTGGCTGGATATGGGCGCCAAGCTGTCAGCCAGCGGCGCCAAGCTGCCGAAGATTTACTGCGTCAACTGGTTCCGCAAGGGCGCTGATGGCAAGTTCGTCTGGCCCGGCTATGGCGAGAATATGCGCGTCTTGAAGTGGATGCTGGACCGGGTCGAAGGCACCGGAGCAGGCGAGGAGCACGCCTTTGGCCTCACCCCGCGCTATCAGGATATCAACTGGAGCGGCCTGGATTTCACGCAAGAGCAGTTCAATATCACCACCCATATCGACAAGGCGGCCTGGGGTGTGGAGATGAAGCTGCACGAGGAGCTGTTTCAGCAGTTGGCCTATCACTTGCCGTCGGAACTGCCAGCGACCAAGCTGAAGATCGAAGCTCGTTTGAGCAAGGAGTAAGGCCTTGTGGGCCGGACCTTGCCGTAGCCGGCAAGGTCGGGCCCCAACTGATTGAGTGGCTTGAGATCAACAGCAAGTACCGACCAGTAAAAAGCCCGCTTGAAAAAGCGGGCTTTTTTATGTCTCGATGTTTCAGCGGCGGCAGTTGGCGGCGCGCAACTCGGCGGCAAACGAAGGCATGCTGACTTCGTACTGCTGGGCCAAGGCCAGCAGTTCGCGTTCGGCGCGCGCTTCAGCGGCCACGGCTAAGCGAGCTTTGACCGAAGTGATCACATTCATCCACAGGCGCGCGCCGATGGATGTGAACGAGCCGCCGTGGCGGATGTTGCGAGCTAGGGGGATACCGAAAGTTTGGCTTGCGACGCTCATGGCGAATTCCTGCTTGTATGTGTGTTTGGGGGCTTTTTGAGCCGATGCGGCATTATCGGGTAAACCCTAGGTGTCGACAAATGAATTGTTTGAATCGAAGATATAAAGAATCTGTATATCTCGGGGCGAATGGTGAACTTTCGCAATCTTGATCTGAACCTGCTGAAGGTGTTTGACGCGGTGATGGCTGAGCGCAGCCTGACCCGTGCGGCGGCTCGCTTGTCGATGACGCAACCGGCCGTCAGCCATGCCTTGAAGCGTTTGCGCGAGGCAATGGGCGAAGATTTGTTTGTGCGCCAAGCCTTTGGCATGAAGCCGACTTCGCGGGCAGAGGGCATGTGGCCCGAGGTCCAGCTGATTCTGCAGCGCCTGCAGGCGCTGTTCTCGCCAGGGGAATTCCAACCCGAGACCGAGGCCTATACCTTTCGGATTGCGATGGCCGACGCGACCGCCGCCTTGTTGTTGCCGCCACTGATCGCGCAGCTCGAGGAAGCCCGAGCAGTGGCCAATGTGCACGTGCTGCCGCTGAGCACGCGCGACCCACGCGGCTTGCTCGACCAAGGCGAAGCCGACTTCGCGGTGGGCTATTTCCCCGGTGCGGTGGCGGCGTTGCGGGCGCAAGGCGGCCAGTCGGTCATCCGACAGTACCGGCTGTACGACAGTGAATATGTCTGCGTGATGCGGCGCGGCCACCCTTTGGAGCACCAAGCCCTGGACTTAGATGCTTTTTGTGCAGCCCATCATTTGCTCGTCAGCTTTTCCGGCCGGCCGCATGGCTTTGTCGATGAAGCGCTGAACGCCATGAACCGCAGTCGGCGCATTGTGCTGACGGTCAATCAATTCTTTACCGCCGGGCGGGTGGTCACCCGCTCGGACCTGTTGACGGTCTTGCCGGCCTCGTTTGTGGAGGCGACCGGTTACCAGGCGCAGCTGATCGAGCGCCCGCTGCCGGTGCCACTGGCCAAGGTGCATGTGGACATGCTTTGGCATCTGCGCAGCGAAAGCCGCAGCGCCCAGCAATGGATGCGTGAACGTCTGATTGAAGCTGCACGCCGAGCACAAGCGCGCCAAGACTAGCGTTGCAGCGCCAACTGAGGCGACAATTGCGGGATGAGCATTGACCTGACCGATTCCGAGTTCTTTGAACTCGACGAACTTCTCGCCACCACGCCCGCGCCGCTGCAAGCCTTGGATGCCTCCATGTTGGATGGCTATCTGTGCTGCGTGTTGGTGCAGCCGCGCTTGATTGAGGTGGACGAATGGTTGCCCAATATCTTCGACTATGACGGCGGCCTCTTGCCTGAAGATGTCGACCCGGTGTGGCTGGCGCGTGTGCGTGAATTGGTGGAGCGCCGGCATAACGCGCTGAATCGGCAGATGGTGGAGGACGGTTGGTTTGACCCGGTGGTTCTGGACCTTGAGGAACCCACCGAGCCCGAAGCCATCCCCGAGGGCGAAGACGCCGAGGCGAAGCAGGCGCGTGAAACCTATGAAGGCATGAGCCTGATCTCGCGCACCTTGATGCCTTGGGTCGCGGGTTTCCAACACGCTGCGCTGTGCTTCCCCGAGTTGATGGATATGACCGACGATGCGGTGATGGCTTCGCTGGCGCGCCTATACCGCCATTTGCCGGCAGAAACCGACGAAGAGCGTGAAGTAGTGGCCACGCTGGATCGTGAGCATCCTCTGAAGGACATTGACGAGGCCGTCGAAGAATTGGTCGTCACTGTGGCCGATCTTTGCGATCTGACTCAAGCGCAGCGCTATCACGTCGAAACCCTGCGCCGCGAAGGCCCCAAGCTCGGCCGCAATGACCCTTGCCATTGCGGCTCGGGCCGCAAGTACAAGCAGTGCCACGGCGCCAATTAGCGCGTTGCGGCCGGGCGGCGTTCCAAGGCGAATGTTGTTCGCCACTGACTGAATAGCACTTTGCGTATCCAACTCCTGTCGGATCTCCACCTGGAGACCGAAGCCTTTGTGCCTGAACCTGCCCGAGGTGCCGAACTGCTGGTGCTGGCCGGTGACGTCGACAGCACTTGGCGCGGCTTGCAGCTGTTTCGGGACTGGCCGGTGCCGGTGCTGTTCGTGCCCGGCAATCATGAATACGACGGGCGTGATTTCGACGCAGCCCGGGCCGGGCTGCTCGCGCTATCTGATCAGCTTGGTTTCACCATGCTTGACGACGCCCGCTGCGTGCGGGCAGATGCCCAAGGGCGGCGTGTACGCTTTGTCGGCAGCACGCGCTGGAGCGACTTTGATGTGTTTGGCGAGAAAGAGCGTGCCCGGTCCATGCGTGCGGCCAGCTACTTTCAGCGTGTGATGGCAGCATCCCGCGATGGCACGCCTTTTGATGCGGAGGCGGTGAGAGCGCAAGCCCTGGTTTGCCGCGACTGGCTGACGCAAGAATTGGCCCTCGGCGATGCCTCGACCGACTGGGATGCTACGGTGGTGATCACTCACTTTGCGCCCAGCTTGCGCAGCGCTGATCCGCGCTATGGCAAGCAGCCGGGTACCGCCAGCTTTTGCAATGATGATGAGGCCTTGTTCACCCAGGCGCGCCTGTGGTTGCACGGCCATCTGCACTGTCAGAACGATTACGAAGTGGCCCATGCCGAAGGCCGTACCCGGGTCATTTGCAATGCCCGCGGCCATCTGCGCAAAGGAGAGCCGGCGCGTTTTGATCCGCAGCTCTTGATTGATGTGTTTGCGGCCCCGCCTTGACCAGTATCAATTTGGCGCTACGGCCCTATGTCAAACTGTGTTGCACAGAGCAATCTCAGCAAAGGAGCGCATATGAAGATCCTGGTCGCCGTTGACGGCAGCACATACACCAAACGCATGCTGGCCTATTTGGCCGCACATGATGAGTGGTTGGGTGACGCCCATCAGTACACGGTGCTGCACGCCGTGCCGGCCGTGCCCCCGCGCGCGGCTGCGGTGCTCGATAAAGATTTGCTGAAGAGCTATTACGCTGATGAAGGCGAAAAGGTCTTGAAGACCGTACGCAGCTTTTTCAGCAAGCAAGGAATTAAGGCCGATTACATCAACAAGGTCGGTTCGGCCGCTGATTTGATCGCGGCGAGCGCCGACAAGGGCAAATTTGATTTGCTCATTTTGGGCTCACATGGTCATGGCACGATCGCCAATCTGGTGATGGGCTCGGTCGCGACCAAGGTCATGGCCAACTGCAGCACGCCGGTGCTGCTGATTCGCTAAGCAGGCGAACAGGCTTGGCCTGTGCTCAAGCGCCGTGGCGCTTGGACAGCCAGGCCAGCGGCGACTCCAGCGCGGCGCGCGCGCGCTCCGACTCCAACTCGACCTCGGTGACGCTTGCGCGGTAGTCGTCGCCGTCTTCGAGGCTGGCTTCCATGCCAAAAGCGGTACCCAGATCGGCGGGGTCCTGCTCCATCGAGGGCGCGGGGCTGCGGCGGAAGAAGCGCAATGCTGGTGCGAATCGCATATCAAACCTCGCTCTTGGGCTGTGTCAGGCGAAACCGTCGCCTTGGCAATGAGTGTGCGTGATTCAAGGGCCTGCTGAATCCCCGATTTGGAGGGTCTTCAGACCGCAGTTGTTAAAAACATACGGCCTGCAATCTAGGAAATTGCCCGCCCCCGCAGACTGGGGGGTGAATTAAGGGAATAACCTCATATCCTACTTTGGTAGGCTGGTGTTCTGGTTTCTACTTGGTTATGCTGCGCCTCCCTCGACGCCTAATTCGTCACGGAGTTTTCACGCATGAATGCATTGGTTTGGAAATGGCTCACCGCCAGCATTGTTGGCTTGTTGGTGTGCAGCGCAATTTGGCTGGCGGGGTCGGTGAAGTCGCAACCTAGCGCTTTGTCCCATCGGTTTGCTTCGGTCGACGGCTCTCAAGGACTCGCAAACGGCGCTGTCGGGCGAGTGCCGCTGCCGGTCGCTTACGCAGCGTCGGCGGCTTTGCTTGGCGGCGTGGCATTGCGCTGACTGGCGCGACGCATCACGCAAACGCTTTTTCTTGCAAGGCTAGACCAAAGCCGTTTTCGCGCCCAGCGCAAGGGCTTGGCCGATTTGGTCAAGCAAGGCCACCCGAGTCGGGGCCGCCACCAGGTCAGAGAGTAATTTCCACTGGTGCCAATAGAGCGTGACTTCAACGCTCAGATCGGGTCGTAGCGCCATCAAGTCACCGCTGGCGATCAAGGCCCTGGCTTGCAACTCCGGCGCCACGCCAACCCCCCAGCCCATGCACACCGCCCGCACATAGGCGTCACTGGACGGCACATAGCGCTCCTGCAGCCGCGGTGCCCTGAGCCCAAAGGCCTTGGCCACCCACTGCACCTGGCAATCGTCCTTGCGATTGACGACCAAGAAGGGCGTGTTGGCGAAATTGCTGGCCGTGAGTCCATCCGGCAAATGCGTGCGCATAAAGGCCGGGCTGGCCACCGCCACATAGCGCATCACGCCCAAGGGCTGGACCAAGCAGCCACGCAGCGCCTGGCGCACCGTGCTGATGCAGCCCAAAACCTCACCTTGGCGCAACCAGTCATGGGTGAAGTCTTGGTCGTCTACCACCAACTCCAGGCCGAAGCCTTGTTTCAAGCCCGCCTGCACGACCGAGTCCAGCGCCGGCAAGACCCAGGTCGCCAGACTGTCTGCATTGACGGCGATGGCGATGCGCTCGTTCGGCGCCACTTGTCCGCCCAACTCGCGTGCCACGTCGGTGCGCAAGGCCTGCAACTGGCGTGCGAAGCGCAGCAAGACCTTGCCGGGCTCGGTCAGGCGCAGCGGCCGCGAGCGCACCACCAATAATTGCCCCACTTGCGACTCCAAGCTGCGTAGCCGTTGCGAGACCGCACTTTGGGTGATGCTGAGGCGCTGGGCGGCTCGCTCGAAACTGCGCTCGTCGGCCAAGGCGGCCAGGCAATCAAGGGCGGCGGAGTCAAGGTCTTTCATAAGTATTGCTAATGTATCCAGAGAAATAGTAATTTCTCTTCTGGTTTTACCGGAGCCTGCCGACAATCCGCCCTCGATCGGTGAATGAGCGAAACAATCAATACGCGAATGGCCTGCAGCGCGGGCGCGTCTTGGCCGATATCCGTTTTGGACTTGAACTTATACCGGCCCGCCTCGGGTTCGCTGGAGTGTCTATGAAAGTCGTCGTTTTGGGAGCCGGCATCATCGGCATCAGCACCGCCTGGTATCTGCTTGAGCAGGGCCACGAGGTCACGGTGGTGGACCGCCAAGCCGATGCGGCACTGGAAACCAGTTTCGCCAATGGCGCGCAGATCTCGGTCAGCTTCTGCGAGCCCTGGGCGAATGCCGGTGCGCCGTTCAAGGTCGCCAAATGGCTGCTGCGTGATGACTCACCGCTGCTGTTCCGCCCCAGCCTGGACCCCAAGCAATGGATCTGGGGCCTGAGCTTCTTGACCCAATGCACGACGGCCGCTTTCGAGCGCAATGTCGAACAACTGGTGCAACTGGGCCGCTACAGCCATGAGTCGCTGAAGACCTTGGTGGCGCAGACCGGCATCGAATACGAGCGGCTGGAGCGTGGCATCCTGCATTTCTTCTCCTCGCAGGCCGATTTTGAAAACGGCGCTGCTGGCGCCGAGATCATGCGCCGCCACGGCGTTGACCGCCGCGTACTGAACCGCGCGGAGGTCCTGAAGATTGAGCCGGCGCTGGCCACCTTCGGCAACAACATCCACGGTGGCACCTTCACGCCCAGCGATGAGTCGGGCGACGCCTGCGTGTTCACGCAAAAGCTGGCCCGCTTATGCGCCGAGCGTGGCGCGACCTTCTTGTATGAGCACGACATCCTGGCGCTGTCGCGCAGCGGCGCGCAGATCGACGCGGTGCAAATCGCCAGCGTCCGCAGCGGCAAGAAGACCGAGCTGAAGGCCGACGCTTTTGTCGCCGCGATGGGTTCCTACACGCCGGCGCTGGTGCGCCCACTCGGTGAGTTCCTGAATATCTATCCAGCCAAGGGCTACTCGGCCACCATGAAGCTCAAGAAGCCCGAGCAAGCCAGCGTCGTCAGCCTGCTGGATGACACCCGCAAAATCGCCATTTCGCGCCTGGGCGACAGCATCCGTATCGCCGGCACCGCCGAGCTTTGCGGCTTTGACTCCGACCTGGCCCGTCCGACATCGCGCACCCGCTGCGAAGCCTTGGTCAAGCGCTATGAAGAGCTGTTCCCCGGCGTCGCCGATCTGAGCGAGACCAATTACTGGACCGGCCTGCGCCCGAGCACGCCCACCAATATCCCCTACATCGGTCGCAGCAAGAAGGCCAGCAATCTGTGGATAAACGCCGGCCATGGCACCTTGGGCTGGACCCATGGCGCCGGCTCCGGCCATGCGATGGCCGAGTTGATGGCCGGGCGCCGCCCGCCGCTGGACTTCGGCTTCTACGGTTCGGTAGTCCGATAGACGGATAGCCAGATAGCCCGGTAAGCCGACAGGGACGCAGGCAAGCGAAATCGGGCGTGGGCCGTACAATTCGCGCCCCTTCCGTTGTCCCTGCCCATGCCTGCATCGCTTTCCAGCCCCTCCAAGTCAAGTTTCTGCGCGATTGACTTTGGCACCTCCAACTCCGCCATCGCCATCCCTCGTCTGGACGGCAGCGGCGCCATGCGCTTGGTGGAACTGGAAGCCGGTCAGACGACGATGCCGACGGCGGTGTTCTATTACGTCGACGGCAAGCATGATGCCGACGGCCCGCCGCGCGCCTTTGGCCGTGCCGCCGTGGCGGCTTATGTCGAAGGAGCCGATGGCCGCCTGATGCGCTCGATGAAGAGCATCCTCGGCAGCGGCCTGATTGACCAGACCACCGATGTCGGCGGCGGGCGCGGCGTCAAATACTCGGACATCTTGTCCGGTTACCTGAAGCGTTTGCGCAATTCGGCCCTGGCCGCCGGCGCACCGGCACCGTTGAACAAGCTGGTCTTGGGCCGGCCGGTGTTTTTTGTCGACGGTGAACCCAAGCGCGACGCGCAGGCGCAGGCCTCGCTGGAAGCAGCCGCCCATGCAGTCGGCTTCGATGACGTGCATTTCCAGTTCGAGCCGATCGCGGCGGCGTTCGACTTTGAGCAGCACAGCGAGCGCGAGCAAATCGTGCTGGTCGCCGACATCGGCGGCGGCACCTCGGACTTTTCCGTCGTGCGCGTCGGCCCCGAGCGCATGAAGCGCGTCGATCGCCGCGATGACATCCTCGCCAATCACGGCGTGCACATCGCCGGCACCGACTTTGACCGCCATGTCGAGCTCGCCAGCGTGCTGCGCGAATTCGGCTACCGCTCCTATGGCCCCGAGCGCCCCGGCGCGCCGGCACGCGAGGTGCCCAGCGGCGTCTATTTCGACCTCGCCACCTGGCATCTGATCAACACCGTCTACAGCCCAGGCCGCGTCGCCGAGCTGCGCAATATGCGCAGCTTCTATGGCAACGTCCAGCATCACCAGCGCCTGATGACGGTGGTCGAGGATCATCTGGGCCATGAACTCGCCGGCCGCGCCGAAGCGGCCAAGATCGCCGTTGCCAATGGCGGTGACACGGTCATTGACCTGGGCGTGGTCGAGAACGGCTTGCAGATCGAGTTGTCGGAAGCCGCTGCGGTGGCCGCCATCGGCCCCGATATCGAGCGCATCGCCCAAGCCGGCCGTGAGGCCGTCGCGCAGGCGGGCTTGGCTCCTGACCAGATCGATGCGCTTTACTTCACCGGCGGCTCCACCGGCCTGCGCTTATTGGCCGAGCGCATCGCCGCCGATTACCCGGCCGCAGCTTTGGCGCGCGGTGACCGCTTTGCGTCGGTGGCGACGGGCCTGGGCTTGCACGCAGCGCGGATATTCCAAAACGCGTAGCCGCGCCGCGCCGCGCCGCGCGCTGCGGCCGGCTTTGGCGTGTGATGCTCACGATTCTCGTTGTTTGGCCCCCTGACCCAGGGGGGGCGAAAATCGAAACATCGTTCCGAAATTCGGCAGAATGCAAGGGAAGCCAACCAATCCAACTTCCCTCATGAAAAAACCTGCATTCGCCCTCTTGAGTCTTGTCGCCGCTTACGCCGGTGCCGCCCCAGCGTTGACGGCACAAGAAGTGTTGACTCAGTTCAATTTGGTCACTCTGGGCAATGTGGCCTCGGCATCTCATGTCGACGGCCGCAGCTTCATCGGCGGCAGCGTAGTCGGCGGCGAATTTGCTGGCCATCCGAACGGTATCAAGCCCTCCAGCTACGCCGGCCTGACCGTCAAGGGTTCGGCCGAGAACATCAAGGTCAATAGCAACGGCTTGGTGGTCGAAGGCAGCCTCAAATTCAGCACGGTCAATGGCGGCACCACGGCCGTGCTGGCCGGCGCGAGCGGCAACAACTTCAATGGCCTTGCCTATATTGTTGGCGCGGCGTCTGGCAACAATTACAACGGCGGCCTGCTGAGTCCAGCGCCAAGCACCGTGGCCGCTGCGAGCAGCACGCAGTTTGGCAACGTGATCGGCGGCTTGTCCACGTCGCTGAGCCAATTGGCCAGCACCGGCAGCTCGGTGAGCTTCAATGGCAACATGGCCACCTTCAGCGCCGTGGCCAATAGCAAGGGCCTGGCGGTGTTCAATTTGAGCGCCATCGACACTCAGGTGTTTTCAAAAGGCGAGTTCGAATTCAACTGGAATGGCGCCAGCACGGTGATCTTCAATGTGGACGAAACCACCTTGTCCTTTGCCAGCAATTTCCTCGGCGGCAGCGCCATTAGCGCCGGCACCAAGGCGATCTGGAATTTCTACAAAGCCACCGATCTGACCATCAGCAATCAGTTCGGCGGCGTGGTCTTGGCCCCACTGGCCAAGCTGACCAACAACCAAAATATCGAAGGAACGGTGTTGGTCAAGCAATTGGACCAGCGCGGCGAAATCCATAGCGCCAACTTCGGCGGCAATATCTCGGCCGTGCCGGAGCCGCAGACCTTTGCTTTGCTGCTGGCCGGTTTAGGCTTCTTTGCTTGCGTGGGAACGCGCCGTCGAGTTTGAGCCTGAGCTATAAACTCAGCACTCATCATCAAGTGCTGGGCTGTCCGATAGCGGGAGCAATCGGTTTACGTGGTGCTCCCGGTTCAAGGGCTCAGTAACGTCCTCGCGGCGGCGGGCCGCGTCTGGCCGGTGGCTTCTGGCTCGCCATCGGCTTGGCCTGCGGGCGCGACACGTCGGCCAGCATCAAGCAGGCGCTGACCAGGCTTTCGACCGCTTCTTCCAGGTCTTTGGCCGGCTCAAGAGACTCGATTTCTTCCAACAAGTCATCGGCGTCTTCCAGGTCTTCAGGGTCTATGTGGCGGAAGATCGCGGCCAGCGGCTCCAAAAGATCGGCGGCGTCTTCGCGCATCAGCTCAGGGAAATGCTCGCAGGCGAGCGAAAAGCCGGCCACCCATGGGAACAAGGCGTCCGAGGGGTTGCCGTCCACATCGCCGTCAAGCTCATCGTCATCGTGTCCGTCTTCGTGCTCGGCTTCGAACTGCGCCGCGCTTTCTTCTTCTTCTGCTTCGTCGTCCTCCAACTCAAACACCCAAGGGTCAAACCATTGGCGTTGCGTGATGGCCTGATTCAACTCCTGGTAGCGGCGCTTGACCAAGCTCATCAGCGCATGGCTGTCAAAGCCGGCCGGCGGGCTGCGGCCCTCGTCGCTGTCCAGCACATGGCGCGACCATTGAAACGCGGGCACAGCCTTGGGCTGCAGCAGCACACCGACCAAGTAACCATCCAGCATGCCGACATCCAGCGGCTCCAGCGGCGCGGGGACAAGGTCGAGTAGCGCTTGCAGGCGGTCCAGCTCGGCTTCGCTCAAGGGGCGTACTGCGGCCGGGGCGCTGGGCTGAGCGGCGGGTTTGTTGGCGGAAGCAGCGCTAGGCCGGTTGCCGGGCCGGGCCGGCGCGTAGGACGGCCTGGTAGCGCCGTTGCGGGGTGCAGCGCTACTGCTACCGCTGCGTGAATGGGCCGGACGCGATGCCGGTGGACGTGGGGGCGTGGGCTTGCTCATGGGGCTATTGTCCCGCCGAATCGGTTGGTTCGGCTGATTCGGCCGAATTGGCCAATGCTGCTGATCAGGCCGATCAAGCCTTGGCTCAAGCGCTATCCCACTCTTTGGGGATGGTGGACTTGGCCGTGAAGCCTTACATTGAACCCAAGCGAGTCACGTAACCAATGCCTTGCAACCGTCCCAACGACGCCCTCTTGCTTGAGGGCTTTAGCGCCCACCCGGCTTTGCTCGGTGGGCGTTTTTTTTAGGCCTTAGGCAAGAAACCTTTGGCGAAGGCTTCGCGCAAATGCTCGAGCAAGAGCTTGAGCGGCCGGGGGACTTGATTGTTCCAGGGGTAGACGGCATAGACGCTGTCGCCAAAGAAGCCGACCGGCCGCCATTGCGGCAGCACTTCGAGCAGAGCGCCGCTGCGCAGCGCCGGTGCGGCGCTGAAGTCGGGCAGCAGGGCCAGACCCAGATCATCAAGTGCCGCGTCGCGCAGGATCTCGCTATTGCTTGCGCGCAGCGGGCCTTGCACGGGGATGCGCAGGCGCTGCGGCTCTTTGCCGCTGGCTTGTTCAAACAACCAGACCGCCGGGCCGGGGCGCAGATAGGGCAGGCAGGCATGCTCGGCCAAGTCGTCCGGATGGCCGGGCTCGCCTCGCGCCTGCAGATAGTCCGGGCTGGCCACCAAGATGGCCCGCGAGGCGCAGAGCTTGACGGCGACATGGCTGTCCGGCGGCGCGCTGCAATGTCGGATGGCCAGATCAAAACCCTCTTGCGCCAGCGGCACCAGCCGGTCGGATAAATCCAGCTCAATGCGAATTTGCGGGTAAAGCTTGAAGAAGGCGCTCAAGCAAGGCGCCACATGCTGACGGCCCAGCGCCACCGGCGCGGTGACGCGCAAGAGCCCGCGTGCTTGGCCGACGGCGTCGCGCGACGCACTTAAGGCTCGGGTGATTTGGGCAAAACTGGCCTCGGTGGCATCGACCAGGTCCTGGCCGGCTTGCGACAGGCGCACCGAGCGGGTGGTGCGCGACACCAGGCTCTGCCCCATTGCGCGCTCCAACTCGCTGATGCGTTGGCTGACCGCCGCTTTGGACAGGCCCAGGCGCTGCGCCGCCTTGGTGAAGCTGCCGAGCTGTGCGATCACGGTCAAGGCGTGCAACTGGCCCCACAAGACGTCGTGGCGCAGCTCGCTGGGATTTGGCTTGGCTTTTTCCATTGTTCAGATTATCGAACAATCAAATCGCCGAAACCGGATTGGCAAGCTCGCCCATGCTGCCTAGACTGCTTCATCCCAAGGAGCAGCAAATGACCACGCCTTACACCAGCACCCAAGACCTGAGCCATTTCATCAACGGCCGCTTGATGGCCGCTACTTCAGGCCGCAGCCAGGCGGTCTACAACCCCACCACCGGCGCGGTGGCGCGTCAGGTGCAGCTGGCCAGCCAGGACGACGTCAATGCGGTGGTGGCGGCTGCGCAGGCTGCCTTCCCAGCCTGGGCCGATGCGCCGCCGCTGCGCCGGGCTCGCGTGATGTTCAAATTTCTGGAGCTGGTCAATGCGCACAAGGAGCAGTTCGCCGCGATGCTGACCGCTGAGCATGGCAAGGTCTTCACCGACGCCTTGGGCGAAGTGGCGCGTGGCATCGACATCATCGAGTTCGCCTGCGGCGCGCCGCAGCTGCTCAAAGGTGACTTCACCGAGCAGGTCTCGACGGGCATGGACAACTGGACGCTGCGCCAGCCGCTGGGCGTCGTGGCCGGCATCACGCCGTTCAATTTCCCCTTCATGGTGCCGATGTGGATGGCGCCGCTGGCCATCATCACCGGCAATGCCTTCATCCTTAAGCCGAGCGAGCGCGACCCTTCGCCCAGCTTGTTGATCGCCGAATTGTTCAAGCAAGCGGGTCTGCCGGACGGCATCTTCAATGTGCTGCAGGGTGACAAGGTCGCGGTTGATGGGCTCTTGAACCACCCCGATGTGAAGGCTTTGAGCTTTGTCGGCTCGACGCCGATTGCGCAATACATCTATGCGACCGGCGCTGCGAATGGCAAGCGCGTGCAGGCGCTGGGCGGGGCCAAAAACCATATGGTCGTGATGCCGGATGCCGACATCGAGCAGACCGTCGACGCGCTGATCGGCGCGGCTTATGGCTCGGCCGGCGAGCGCTGCATGGCGATCTCGGTGGCGGTGCTGGTTGGCGATGTGGCGGACAAGATCATCCCTAAGCTGGCCGAGCGCGCCCGCGCCTTGAAGATCAAGAACGGCATGGAACTCGACGCCGAGATGGGCCCCATCGTCACGCGCGAGGCGCGCGACCGCATCGAGGGCTATATCGGCCTCGGTGTGGAAGAGGGTGCCAGTCTCTTGGTCGATGGCCGTGGCCACAAAGTGACGGGTTACGAGAACGGCTTCTTCACCGGCGGCTCGCTGTTCGACCATGTGACGCCGAGCATGCGCATCTACAAGGAAGAGATCTTCGGCCCGGTCTTGGCCTGCGTGCGCGTGGCCGACTTTGCCGCCGCTGTGCAATTGGTCAATGACCATGAGTACGGCAACGGTGTGGCCTGCTACACCAGCGACGGCAATGTCGCGCGCGAGTTCGCACGGCGCGTGCAGGTCGGCATGGTCGGCATCAATGTGCCTATCCCGGTGCCCATGGCCTGGCATGGTTTTGGTGGCTGGAAGAAGAGCTTGTTTGGCGATATGCATGCCTATGGCGAAGAAGGCGTGCGCTTTTACACCAAGCAAAAAAGCATCATGCAGCGCTGGCCCGCCAGCGTGGCCAAGGGCGCCGAGTTTGTGATGCCGACGAGCAGCTAAGCCTTTACTTCACGGCCTACTTGGTCGCCGCGTCCCAATGCTCGGCGATCAAGCCATTTTCGATGCGGAACATATCGAACCAGGTGCTGGTGTACTTCTTGCCCGGCTCTTTGGGGTCGGGCAGTTCCTGCACAAAGGCCATCACCACCTTGTCGCCTTCGGCCACGATGCTCACCAGTGGCGCTTTGACGCGCGCCTCGATAGTGCTGGGTTTGACGAATTTGGAGAACAGGGTGACAAAGCCGGCGCGGCCGGTGGGCACTTTTGGGTTGTGCTGGATGTAGCCTTCGGCCAGGTATTTGTCGGCCAGCTCCATATGCCCGCCTTCGAAGACCTCGCGCCAGAAGTCGTAAACCAAGCGCTTGTTGGCGGCGGCCTGCTTGTCGCTGCTGGCCAGCAGGCGAGCGTGATCGGCCTCGGCCGTCACCGGGACCTGGGCGAACGCCGGCACGGCCGCAGCCAAGGCGATGGCGAGCGCAGTTGCTCGAAAAAGGCCAAGAGATTCACAGCGAACGAGTGACATTGAATATTCCTTTTGAAGACATGCAGACAGGGCTGCCGAGCGGGAGCTCATGGAGGGCGCGATCTTAGGCAGGGCCAGTCCAAGTCCCAAGCTGGATGCGATGGATGACTGTCAGACGGCCTTGATCGGGCGGATCTTTCGCCTGAACCGCAGCTGCGATGCAGAGCCCGGCCTTAAAGCTAGGGGAAGGCAAGAGTCCAACAGTTTTTGAGCTGAATCAGCCACCCTCATTCGCGGGCTCAGCACTTGCGCCCGGATCGGCTACGCTTGCGCCCTGGTCAAGTGCGAAGGAAGACAGGTATGCAGGAGCTCCGTCCCGAGGAGGTCAGTGGCGAGCAAATCGTTGAGTGGCTGGCGAGCGCGCGCGCGCAAAAGCAGCTCAATCTGGAGTTGGGTTTGAAGCTGGCCACGCAGGCCTGGATGGCGGCTGGGCAGCGCGGCTATAGCGCAGAGCATTTGGAGGCCGGCATGCTGCGGGCCTTCTTCCTGTTCAGGCGCGGTGAAATGGTGGCAATGTTGAGCGCCGGCCAGGCGCTGCTGCCGGGTTTTCGTGAACAGGGCAGTGGCACCGCCTTGTGTGAACTGTTGCGCTGGATGGCCTTCGCTGCGGCCGATTTGGGCGAGTTCGAGGCGGCGCTGGGCTATGTCAATGAGAGCTTGGCGCGCGCCCGGCAACTGGACAACAAAGCCTTGATCGCGATCGCGCTGAACGCCGTCGGCGCCTGTCTTGAGCGCATGGGCGACCCTTGGCAGGCCGAGCGGCTGATGCATGAAGCTTCGTCCCTGCTGGGCAGCGCGGCCAGCGATTTTGAATTGATGATCTCGCACAACAATCTGGCCACCGTGGCGCTCGGCATGTTCCATCTGCTGCGCCACAGCAGTCACGCTGACCATCAGCGCCAGGCTGCCGATGCGCTGCAGCGGGCGCGCCACCATGCCGCGCTGGTGCGCCCTCATGCGCTGGTGCTGGGCGATGCGTTTTTGCTGGCGCTGAGCGAGAGCAATGCGGGCGAAGTGCTGCTGCATCAAGGCGAGCTGGACGAAGCACAGCGCGTCTTGCAAGCGGCCCTTGCCGTGATCAGGGAGCACCACTTCACCGCCTTGGACCGGCGCGCGCGCTGCTCCTTGGCCGAGCTTGATTTATTGCGCGGGCACGCGGCCGAAGCCGCGCTGGCCCTGGATGTTTTATTGGCTGAGGCGACGGGGCTGACCCAGCAGGCCGTTTGGCAGCGGCTGCAGCATGCCGCATACCGGGCGCACAAGGCGCTGGGCGATAGCGCCCGGGCGCTCGCACATCTGGAGCTCTATCAGGCTGGCGAGCGCAATCGCACGGTCGCGCAGCTGACGGCTCAAGCACGCTTTGTGGTCAGCCGCATCGAGGCTGAGCGGGCCTTGGCCGGCGAGGGACCGGGCGCCGACAGCGCAGCGCTCGACGAGGAAGCCGGTTTGCGCTGCCCCTTGACCGGTCTGGGTACGCGGCGCTGCATGGAGCTGCGCTTGCCGGGCCTGATGCACGCGGCCGAGCAGCGCGGCGCGGCACTCACCCTGGCCTTGGTGGACATCGACCGACTCGGCTCCATCACCGCCCACCATGGCGAGGGCGTGGCTCAAAACATCCTGCAGGTTTTGGCGCAGATGCTGCGTGACAACACGCGCGGCAGTGACCTGCTCCTGCGGCTGGACGCCGAGCAAATCTTGATGGTCTTGCCCGACACCAGCGCCGACCGCGCCTTTGAGGTCTGCGAGCGCCTGCGCCAAACGGTCGAACAGCACCCTTGGGCGCGGCTGGCCGAGGGGCTGGACGTGACGCTCAGCATAGGCCTGGCCAACGCACCGCCCTATGCGACCGATCTGCTCTTGAGTCGGGCCGAAAGCGCGATGTATCGGGCCAAACACCTGGGCCGCAACCGGGTGGCGCTGGCCTAAAAACAATTGACCTAAGCTTCCTGAACCAAATTGCGCCCCTGCGCCTTGGCGCGATACATACCCTTGTCGGCGCGCCGCAGCACCGCGTCGGCGCTGACATCTTCGGGCAGCGCCTCGGCCACGCCGAAGCTGGCGGTCAGGGGCCAGGTTTTGCCTTGCCACTCAAAACTGCTGGCCTCCATGTTGTGACGCATGCGCTCGGCCACCAGCGCAGCGCCGGCCAGATCGGTCAGCGGTAGCAGCACACAGAATTCCTCGCCGCCGAGGCGACCGAGCCGGTCCACATCGCGCACGCAAGGGCTGAGCACCTGCACCGCGCGCAGCAGCGCCGCGTCGCCCGCGGCGTGGCCCAGGTTATCGTTGAGCTGCTTGAAGTGGTCCATGTCAATCATCACCAGTGCATAGGGCTTGCCGCGCTGCAAGCGCAGGTGCTCGTCATCAATGGCCTCGCTGAGCGCGCGCCGGTTCAATACGGCGGTCAGCGGGTCCAAGCGGGTCAGGCGCTGGATGTCCAGCACCACGCGCGCCAACACCAGCAGCGCCATGGTGGCGTTGATCAACAGGCCCAGGCCCAGCATGGCCCAGCCCCAAGCGAGCTGAAATTCGCTGTTCCGCAGCAGATCAAAAGCCACCGTCGGGCGGATCAGCGAATTCACCAGCGGCAGCAGCAAGAGCAGCGCAATCACAAACAAGGGCGCCGCCAGCTGACTGGCCAAACGCAGTGACAGGCGAGCCCGCAACTGCCGCCAGGCATCAACCGCGGCCAGCAAGGTCAGGGCCAGGCCGCTGCCGAAGACGATGCGGGTCTGCCAGCGCATATCGCCCTCGTAAGGCAGCCAGGCCAGCGCCAGAGCCGCAGGCAACAAGAGGCCCAGGGCGCTGGGCCATGCCAGCGCAGGGTTCGAAGCCTGATCACGCCCATCGCTCAAGGCCGGCATCACCAGGCGCAAGCTCGCCAGGGTGGCAAGCGCCAACACATCCGCGCCCCAGAACGCCAGCCACACCGAGGTCTGGCCCCGCAACGATAGACAAGCCAGCGCAGCCGTCAACAAGCCATTGGCCAGCGCCAAGCCGAGTGACACGCGCGGCGCCACCCGCGCCGCCATGGCCAACAAGAGCCAGGCCACGCAGGCGACGAAGTACAGCAGCATGGTTGCCGCCAGCAGCGTCAGGGGATCGGTGCCCAGGCCTGCGCTCATGCTGGTGTCACCATGCGGCCCAGCATCATGTCGGGGTCGGCCACGCAGATGCGGTCACGCCCGGCGGACTTGGCGCGGTAAACCAGCCAGTCGGCCATCGCCAAGGTGCTGTCGCCCTGAGGGTCGCCGGGCTGGCAGGCGACCACGCCAAAACTCGCCGTCAAGGGCACCGAAGCGCCTTGCCACAGCAAGCCTTGCTGGCGCAAGGCTTCGCAGATCCGCTGCGCCACGCGGCTGGCATCTTGCTGGGACGTATGCGGTAGCAGCAGGCAGAACTCTTCGCCGCCGAGCCGGCCCAGGCGGTCCAGCTCGCGCATATTGACCTGCAGCACCGCCACCAGATGCAGCAGCGCCGCGTCGCCGGCCGCATGCCCCAGCCGGTCATTGATGCGTTTGAAGTGGTCAACATCCAGCATCACCAAGCTGTGCTGATGGCCACGCTCTACCTGCGCCTGCAAGGTCTGCAGCTCGGCGCCGAAGGCGCGCCGGTTCAGCGCATCGGTCAAGGGGTCGCGCAGCGTCATGTAATGAATGCGCGCAATCAAGCGCATCACGACGATGCTTACCAAGCCTAAGGCAATCATCAGCGTCATCAGCAGGTAGAGCCAGGCCAGCGTGGCGCGGTCGGCATTGCCTTGCATGAAGAAGCCCTCGGCCCCCGCCAACCACCAAAGGCTGGCGGTGCGCGCCAGCAAGAGCAGTCCGGTCAAGCTGAAAGGCAGCGCCAGCAGGGCGGTCAGCCAAGCCGCTTGCAGCGCCCGCCCGCCGCTCCAGATATCGCGTGCGCACAGAAGCGAGAGCAGCGCCGTGGCCAAGACCAGCGCTGGCAAGTTGGGCCCGGCCCCTGCGCCGCTCAGCATCAACAAGGCCGCAGCGCCGGTGATGACGGCCACATCGCCCCAATGCTGGCGCAAGCGCATCAAACGACGCACGCCCAAACTCATCAGGGCAAAGCCGGCCAGACTGCAAAAAGACTGCGGCCAGATCCCGAAAGCGCTGGGCCACCAGCTCTGGCATTGCAGGCACAGCAGGCTGGGTATGAACAAGAAATAGGCGGCGCTCAAGAGCCGGCTGGCCGCCGGCGCGATCCGGAACGAGCGCACCATCACCAGCCAAACAAGGGCCATGAAGCCGTTGACTACGGCAGTTACGAGCGAGAGCGTGTTGGCGTCAAATGGGGGCATGGGTGTGGGCATGCGGGCGCGCGCATAGAGCGCGCAAGATCTGACCCCCATGATCGCCCAGCGCCGAGGCAGACACAAGCGCAGTCTTCACAACAGTGATTCTGTGTCAGCGTCGTTCCACGACCAGGGCGTTCATATTCAGCGCATGCTTGACGCGCTCGGCCGCTTGGCGCGCATCGTCGCGCGAGCTGAACGGGCCGGCTTGCAGGCGGTGCAAGCCGCCGTCTTTGAACACCGCCAGCAGCGGCGCCATCCAGTCCAGCTCCACAAGCAGCTTTTGGCGGAACTGTTCGGCGCCATCGAGCTTGGCGTAAGCACCCATCTGCACCCAAAAGCCCGGCGCGGCATGCCGCGGCGACGTGACCACCGGGACCGTGGGCGCCAGGGTCTTGATGCTGTCGGGCTGCGGCGCGCCGACCGGCTGGGCCGCCGCGAACACCGGCGCGTCGCCCAGTGGGGCGATCTCATCGCCGCTGCCGCGCCGCCAGGCGCCGGTGCGAATGTCCTCAAAAGTGATGCGCTCCACCTCGACCGGCGTGACACCGCGCAAGATGTCCAGCTTCAACGCGGCGGTGTAGCTCAGGTCGATGATGCGGGTTGAATGAAACGGCCCGCGATCATTGATGCGCACCAGCACTTCGCGCCCATTGGAAGGGTTGCGCACGCGGGCGTAACTCGGAATCGGCATGGTCGGGTGCGCCGCCGTCATCGCGTACATATTGTAAATTTCGCCGCTGCTGGTCGAGCGGCCATGGAACTTCTTGCCGTACCAGGAGGCCAGACCGCGCTCGCTCAAGGGCTTGTCCTCGGTGATCGGCTCATAGCGCTGGCCCAACACCTCATAAGGCTTGTTGGGCCCGCCTTTGCGTATGGGTTCGAGCTGAGGCAAGGCATTGGGCACTTGCTGCAGATTGGGCGGGATGATGGCCTCGGGGCCGTCTTTGTCGCTGTAGGCGGGGGTGAGTGGCGAGCGGCTGGCGCAGCCGCCCAAGCCGAAGGCGGCGGCGACCAGCAGTGGCATCAAACTTTGGCAAACCGAGTCTTGGCAAAAGCGCAGAATTCTTGACATGGGCGCTACCCTAAACCATTTCGGCGTGCCGACCAAGCAGCGCGAACAGTCGTATGCTGCGCGAACCTTCTTTTTCAGCAAGTGAATATGAGCGACTACATCTTCACCCCGCCGGTTCAGCCCAGCGTGGCCGTGCGTGGCAGCAGCGCCCGTTATGCCGTCTCGCGCATCTTCTGCGTGGGCCGCAACTATGCCGCCCATGCCCGCGAGATGGGCTCGGACCCGGACCGCGAGCCGCCGTTCTACTTCAGCAAGCCGGCCTGCGCGCTGGTGCCGTCCGGCAGCGCGGTGGCCTACCCGCCCGCGACCAAGAATTACCACTACGAGATGGAGCTGGTGGTGGCCTTGGGCGCGCCGGTGTTCAAGGTGACGCCCGAGGTGGCCCGCGCGGCGGTCTGGGGCTATGCCGCCGGCCTGGACATGACGCGGCGCGACCTGCAAGCCGAGGCAAAAGCGAATGGTCGGCCCTGGGACACCGCCAAGGGCTTTGATCAGTCAGCCATCATCACCGAGCTGGTGCGGGCCAGCGAGACGGGGCCCATGGGCGCCGGTGCCATAACGCTGTCCGTCAACGGCGTAGAAAAACAGCGTGGTGACTTGTCCGACATGATCTGGAACGTGGCCGAAATCGTTGCCAATCTGTCTCAGCTCTACCATCTGCAGCCCGGCGACTTGATCTACACCGGCACGCCCGAAGGCGTCGGGCCGGTCTTGCCCGGCGATGTGATCACCGGCCAGATTGCCGGCCTGCCCGACATCCGCTTGACCATCAGCGCGCGCGACTAAATTCCTGCCTATCCATGTTTGACCACAACGAAACCCTTTCCGAGGCGCGCCAGCGCAATATCCGCGATGCCCTGTTGGAGGACATCGGCCTGTGTGACTGGACCGCGCAGCTGGTGCCGGCCGGGCGCCGCGTCAAGGCCCATGTACGGGTGCGCGAGCAGGCCGTGCTGTGCGGACGCGATTGGTTCGAGGGCGTGTTCGCGGCACTTGATGCCTCCAGCCGGATTGAATGGCTGTACGACGAAGGCGCCTTGATGAACGCCGACACCGTGGTCTGCCGCATCGAGGCCGACGGCCGGCTGCTGCTCTCGGCCGAGCGGCCGGCGCTGAACTTTTTGCAGCTCTTGTCGGGCACCGCGACGCTGACCCGCGCGCATGTCCAGGCCATTGCCGGCGCCAGCACGAACCCGCGCGGCTGCCTGGTGCTGGACACCCGCAAAACCCTGCCGGGCCTGCGCTTGGCACAGAAATATGCGGTGCGCACGGGTGGCGGCGCCAATCAGCGGCTGGCGCTGTATGACGGCATTCTGATCAAGGAAAACCACATTGCCGCCGCCGGCGGCGTCAGCGCGGCGCTGAAGGCCGCCCAGGCTTTGAATGCGGGGGTGAGCATCCAGGTCGAAGTGGAATCGCTGGCCGAGTTGCAGGAAGCGCTGGACGGCGGCGCGCTCAGTGTGCTGCTGGATGAATTCAGCGAGCCCATGATGCGCGAGGCGGTCGCCTTGAGCGCGGGCCGTGCGCTGCTGGAGGTGTCGGGCGGCGTGGCACTCGATCAGCTGCGCTGGATCGCCGCCACCGGCGTCGACCGCATCTCGATCGGCCGCCTGACCAAGGATGTGCGGGCGGTCGACTACTCGATGCGCGTCGATGGGCCGCTGTAAGGGCCGCTGTAACGGCCCTTTCTGAGCTTTACTTCCCGGCGCTTGGCGTGCGCGGCAGGCGTGGCGCCTTGATGCTGGGGCGGCCGGCGGCGGTCGGGTAGGCGTTCATCACGCGGTCCAGGTCGACCGTGTTCAGGTAAGAGGCGTATTGCTGCTCGGTGCAGTCTAGGCTTTGGCCGGCCACATGCTCGCCCTTGTACTGACCCTTGTGATACACAAAGGTGTACTCTGCGGCGCCCGAAGCTTGCGCTTGATCGGCCTGCGTGTAGTTGGCGCTGTATTTGTTGGCGCATTCGGCGCGCAGCGCCTTGCCGGCGGCCGATTCGTTGGCGGCGGGGCTGGCGGCTTGAGCGACGCCGGCCAGCAGGCTCAGGCTGGACAGGACGATGGCGGTGATATTGCGCTTCATGGGATTCAACCTTTGTGGTGGAGCGGCACCCCAGGTGCCTGAAAACTATGTTGCCAGCTTAAGGCCAGCGGCCTTGACGCGCCACCCTTGCCCGAGGGGGTGGGTTGGCCCGGGTTTGAGCAAAAAATCACGAAAACAGGCGTTTAAGCAGACGCTAAGGTAGAGGCTGAAGCAGAAATCAAGGGCTCGCTTCCCAAGCCGTCAGGCCATACCAGCCAAAGCCCAGCGTCCATTGCGTCTGGCTGCTGCCGGCTTGCTGGCCGACGGTCAGGCTCAGGCCCAGCTTGTCCGGTGTCACCCACCAAAGGCCGCCCACGGTGCGCTGCGTGCCGCCAAAGACGCTGCGGCGATCATTGCTTTGCACCTCGGCGAACAGGAGGCCCATGGGGCTGGGCACCCAGACCAGCGCCAGATTCAGCGCCGTGCCGGTCAGGCCGCTGGCGCGGTCTTGATGCGGCCCCAGATTGGCATGCAGGGCAAAATCTTCGTTGACCACCAGCGTCGCCAGGCCCAGCAAGCCCTGGCCATTGCGCCGCCAGCCGCTGTCACTCGGGCGCTCGAAACCGACGCCTGCCTTGAGACCGAAGTTGATCTGCCCGGCCGAGGTCAACAGCCCCCAGCTTTTGGGCGCCCATTTGACCGCGAAGCCGCTTTCGCCGCGGATCTCGTCGCGCGGATGCGGATGGGTGTAGTCGACGTCGATTTCCAGGCCTTCAACGATGCCGCAGGCCGGCGCCAACACCAGCGCGCGGCTGCTGCCGACCTTCTCGCCCCAGCCCTCCAGCTGGCAGCTGCCGGGGTCGGCGGTGGCGGCGTCATCGCTGGACAAGGGGCGCCCGGCCAAGGCAGGGCCGGCGCAGGCCAGCGCCAACAAGCCCCAAGCGGCCGGCCTGAGGCAGACGCTGACGTTTACGCGCGAATCTTGTTTCATCATGATCGCCTTTCGAGGCATTGGCTTGGCCGAACTAGACTTGGAAACGATCGGTGTGCTGCTTCAGATCACTGCCCATGCGGCGCAGATTGTCCGAAGAGGCGGTGGTCTCTTCCAACATGGCGGCGTTTTGCTGCGTCATCTCATCGAGCTGGCGAATCGCCTGCGAGACCTCGCCCAAGCTGGTCGCTTGGTCTTGGGTGGCGCTCGATATCTCGCTGATCATGGTTTGCACTTTTTGCACCGAGCCGCGCAACTCTTCCATGGTGTGGCGGGCCTTGTCGACCAGGCTGGCGCCGTCATTGACGGTCTCGGTCGAGCGGGCGATCAAGGCGCCGATCTGCTTGGACGCCTCGGCGCTGCGCTGCGCCAGGCTGCGCACCTCGCTGGCCACCACCGCAAAGCCGCGCCCTTGCTCGCCGGCCCGCGCTGCCTCGACGGCGGCGTTCAGGGCCAGGATATTGGTCTGGAAAGCGATGCCGTCGATGACCGAGCTGATCTCGCCGATCTGGCGCGAGGAGGCCTGAATCTGCTCCATGGTGCTGACCACCCGGCCCACCGCCTCGCCGCCGGCATCGGCCGCTTGGCTGGTGGCGTTGGACAGTTGATGCGCCTCGTGAGCCGAGGCCGAGGTGCGCTGCACGCTGCTGTTAAGTTCTTGCGCGGTGGCGGCGACTTGCTCCAGATTGGCCGCCTGCTGCTCGGTGCGGTTGCTCAGGTCATGGCTGGCATGGGCGATTTCTTCGCTGGCGCTGACCACCGCATTGACGTTATCGCCCACCGCTTTGACCAGGTTTGAGAGCGATTGCTGCATCGTCGCCATGGCCTCGATCACGCTGCCTTGGAAGGTCACGCCGTTGTGCTTGAGCGCGCGCAGGTCGCCGGCGGCGATGCGCTGGGCGATCTCGGCCAGATCGGTGGGGTCGGCGCCCAGGCGCTGCAAGACATAGCGGCGCAGCGTGAAGCCCAGCAAGGCCGCCGAGGCGACGGCGAGCCCCAAGCCAATGATCGCGGTCAGGCGGGCGTTGTCGTAGGCGGCCGCAGCGCTTTCACCGTCTTTGCGGGCGGCTTCTTCCAACTGGGTGCTGAGCTTGTCGAGCCGGGCCAAAATTTCGTCCTCCAGCCCGTCGTAACGGCCGTACAGCAGCTCGACGTATTCATCCTTTTTGCCGTCCTTGATCAGCGCCAGCAGTTCGTCCACCAGCGCGCGCGAGGCCAGGTTTTTGGCGATGATGTCCTTGGCCTCGGCGATTTCTTCGGCCGTGGCGTCGCCGGGCACGAACTGTTCGCGGATGTGTTTGATCGCCTCATTGCCCTGCTCGCGCATTTTCAATAAGGTGGCAATCTCGGCCTCGTGCTTGGCGGCGGGCAGCAGGGCCAAATTGCGTATGGCGATGCCGCGCCCGTTGACCGAATCGTTCAGCGCCGAGAGGCTGGTCAGCTGCGGGATATTGTTGTCGTTGATGTCGTCATTGACTTTGTCCATGCGCCCCATCATCACCATGATGGCCGCAATGACCGCCAAGAAAACCGTCAGCAAGATGACGTTGGACAGCAGGATGCGTTGGGCCAGATTCAGTTTCATGCGGGACTCCATGAGAAAGATTCTTCGAGACGAGCGGGCCGGCGGGCAAAGCCCTGTTGGGCGCAGGGCGATAGGCGCATCTTCAGCTATCGGCGCGGGCTTGGCAATCTTGAGTCCGGGCCAAATTGCGCCTGCTCACACTGGCTTTTCTTCAATGCGGCGGGTGTGTGTCGGCTTAGACTGAGTGGGTGAGCTCAAGCCATTGCACCGCTGTGATCTTCAGGCCATTGGCGTCGCGTTGGCGAGCCGAAGCCGTGAGCGGGGGCTCGCGCCTTTGGCTGAAGCTGCTGCTGAAGCTGCCGATCCTGCTGCTGATCTTGTTGCTGCTGCTGCTGCAGGCAGGGCGGGTGGGCGCGGAGCCCTTGCTTGTAAAGGGTTCGACAGGTTTGACAGGCTTGCCCGGTGGTTCGCTCGGCCTGCAGACCGAGGTTTTCATCGAGACGCCGGGTGAAGCTTTGGCACAGCCGCTGGATCTGGCGCAGGCCCAGGCCTTGCAGCGGGCCGGCAAGTTCAAGCCGGGCCAGCAACAAGTGCTGAACTTCGGCATCGGCGCGCCGCCGGTCTGGCTGCGGCTGGCGCTGCACAATCCCGGCGCGCAGGCCGTGGAGATGCGCTTGCTGGCCGGAACCACCTGGCTGGACAGCGTGGCGCTCTATCAGCTGCAAGGCGACAAGCTGCTCACACAAGTGCACACCGGTGACGAGCAAGCGGGCGCGCAAGGCCTGACCCCGGTGCTGGGCTTCGTGTTTGCGCTGCAGCTGCCGCCAGGTGACAGCGAGCTGTTCTTGCGCGTCGCCTCGGTGGACCCGATGCTGCTGCCGCTGGAACTCGTGACACCGGAGCAATTGGCTCAGCGCCGGCTGCACAGCGGCTATTTCTACGGTCTGGTGTACGGCTTTTTGTTTGCGCTGTGCGTCTACAACTTGCTGCTGTTCGCCGGCCTGCGCCAACGCAGCTACCTCTATTACGCGCTCTATCTGGCCACGCTGATTGCGATGAATATGGCCTACACCGGCCATGGCCAGGCCTGGTTCTGGCCCGGCACCGTCTATTGGCAGCGCTACATCATCGTGGTGTTGATTGTGTTGTTTGGCTGCAGCGGCCTGCTCTTTGCAGCGCGCTTTTTGGCCTTGCGTGAACACGCGCCCCGCGCCTTGCGGGCGGTGCAGTGGTTTTGCGGGCTTGGCCTGCTGTGGATGTTGGCCGCCGTGTTGGGTGACTGGCATCTTGTGGCGACGCTATTGGCGTTCTTTTTTGTGACGATCTTTACCTTCGCGATGGTCGGGCTGGGCTGGCTCACCTTGCGGCAGCGCCGGCGCGCCGGGCGCTACTTTTTGATCGCGGCCTTGTGCGGCATGGTGGGTACCTTGGTCACAACCTTGTCGACCTGGAGCGTTATTCCCTTCAAGACCTGGACCTTTCATGCGCTGGAGGTCGGGCTGATGTTCGAGGCCAGCCTCTTGGCCCTGGCCTTGGCTTTCTGGGTGCGGCAACAGCAAGATGCGGCCTTGCGCGCCGAGCAAATGGCGCGTTTGGACCCGCTGACCCAGTTGCGCAACCGTCGCGCCTTTTTGGAGCAGGCGGCGGCCCCTTGGAGCACATCGCTGCGCAACAGCCGGCCACTGAGTTTGATCATGCTCGATCTCGATCACTTCAAACAGATCAATGACGAAATGGGCCATGCTGCCGGCGACAAGGCCTTGGTCAAGGTGGCTCGCTTGCTTGAACAATGTTGCCGAGCCGGCGACATCTTGGCGCGTTGGGGCGGGGAGGAGTTTGTGCTCTTGATGCCCGAGACCGACTTGCAGCAAGCCTGCCTGCTGGCCGAACGCTTGCGTCTGTCGATCGAGAACAGCCGACCCGCACTCAATAATGTGGCGCCCTTGCTAACGGCCAGCATCGGCGTGGCCGAACGAGTTCAGGCCGCGCGCCTGGAGGATTTGATCAATGCGGCGGATGCCAAATTGTTCGAAGCCAAGCATCTGGGGCGCAACCGGGTCGCGCCGGCGCAGGCTTGAGGCCACCGGACCGTTTCACAACTCGGCCGGCATGGTCATAGGGCCGGTGGCCTCGCGTTCGTCCCATTCTTCCTTGATGGCCTGAATCTGCGGCAGGATGGACATAAAGGCCTCGACCAGCCGGGGCTCGAAATGCGTGCCTGCGCCTTCCACCACGGTGGCCAGCACCCGCTCCATCGGCCAAGCCGGCTTGTAGGGCCGGCGCATGCCCAGCGCGTCGAACACATCGGCGATGGCGGTGATGCGCGCCGACTCCGGGATGGCCGCGCCTTTGAGGCCGCCGGGGTAGCCGCTGCCGTCCCATTTTTCGTGGTGGCATAGCGCGATCTCGGCCGCCAGCTTGAACACCGGCGCCTGGCTCATGGACAGCACTTCAAAGCCGATCTGCGAGTGCGTTTTCATCAAGGCGAACTCGGCGGCGTCAAGGGCACCGGGCTTGCACAGCAGCGTTTCGGGGATGCCGATCTTGCCGGTGTCATGCATAGGCGCGGCCAACTCCAGCAGGCGGCGCTCGGCGCGGCTCCAGCCGCAGGCGCTGGCGATCGCGCCGGCATAGGCGCCCATGCGCCAGATATGGGCGCCGGTGTCTTTGTCTTTCAGGTGGGCGGCGGCGGCCAGCATATAAATGGCGTCGTGATAGACCTGCTCCAGCTGCGCCACGCCCACCAGGGACAGATGCGTCTTCACCCGCGCCAGCACGATGGGCGCCGAGACCGGCTTGATGATGTAGTCCACCGCGCCGGCGGCAAAGCCGCGCGCTTCGTCACCGACCTCGGACAGGGATGTGACGAAGATCACCGGGATAGCCTGCGTGGCCGCGTCGGCCTTCAGTTGGCGGCACACGCTATAGCCATCCATGCCGGGCATCTGCACATCCAGCAAGACCAGCGCCGGCGCGTGTTTACGCACCGCGGCCATGGCGTCGGGCCCGCTGCGGGCGAACACCAAGGCGTAATACGGCGACAGGATCTGGCGCAGCACCGCGAGGTTGCTCGGGTCGTCATCAACGATCAAGAGCGGCGAGTTCGGCATGGGCATGGGCGCTTTCTAGGCAAGGTTCAAGCGGGCAGCGAGTTCTTCGGTGGCGAGTTCTGCCGCCCTGAAGTCAAAGGATTCGACCGCCGTCAATATCGGCTGCAACTGCTCGGGCGGCAGCAGCCCTGCCAACTGGGCCAGCAGTGGCTCCACCAACTCCGGGTTATCGGCATCTAAGCTGAGGAGTAAATCCCTGAGGCCGGTCTGCAGCAGCGCCCGGCTTTGGGCCGGCTCCAGCAGCGCGGCCGCAGGCGCCGGGGCTTGCGCGTCCAAGGCGGCGCAGAATTGCTCGATCGACTGTGTGGCTTGCGCCAGGGCCGCTTGCAGCGCGGCCCCGTCGAGCACGGCCGAGGCATCGGCGTGCAGCCGGTTCTCTGCATCAGCGCTAAGCCGCGCCAACTGGATCAAGCCCAAATTGCCGGCCGCGCCCTTGACCTTGTGCAGCAAGGCGGCCGCTTCGCTGGGCTCGGCCTGCAGGCGCGCCAGCAGATCGCGATGCTCGGCCGCAAACAGCTGCAGGTGGCGGCCATAGATCTGGGCGTCGCGCCAGACCTGCAGGCCGTGTTGATGATCCAGGCCCGCGAGCTCGCCCAAGGCTTGCAGCGCCGGGTTCGGTGGCTTGGGCTTGGGCAGGGCAGGCAAAGGGAGCGCTGCCGGCGCTGCGCCTGGCGTTGCACCCGGCGCTGTCACCGGCGCTGTGCCCGGCGCTGTGCTCGGCGTCCTAGCGGGCAGCCACTTCAACAGTGCGGCATACAGCTCGCGCGGCTCCACCGGTTTGGCCACAAAGTCATTCATGCCAGCTTCCAGGCAGCTTTGCCGGTCTTCCTCAAACACATTGGCCGTCATCGCCAAGATCGGCAGCTTTGCGTGCGCGGGGCTGCGCCGTATCGCCCGGCTGGCGCTCAGGCCGTCCATCTCGGGCATTTGCATGTCCATCAGCACCAAGTCGTAGCTCGAAGCTGCGACACATTCGAGCGCCTCACGGCCGTTGCGCGCCACATCCACCTGCAGCCCGCAGCCCTCGAGCAGCAAGCGGCCCAGCTCCAGATTGATCTCTACATCGTCGACCAGCAAGACGCGGGCGCCGCCATGCTGCTCGCGCAAGGCCTGCTCCAGCTCGTTGGCCGCACCCAAGGCCGGCGATGCGGCTTGCGGTTCACCCGGTGCAAGCCTTGCAGTGAACCAAAAGGTGCTGCCCATGCCGGGTTCACTTTGCGCCCCGGCTTCGCCACCCATCAGCTGAGCCAGCAGCTGGGTGATGGTCAGCCCGAGGCCGGTGCCGCCGTATTTGCGGGTGATAGAGCTGTCGGCCTGCTGAAAGGCATGGAACAGGGTGCTCAGCGCTTGCGCGGAGATGCCTATGCCGCTGTCTTCTACCTCGAAGCGCAGCAGCAACAGCGGCGCCGCGTCAGCCCCAGCCGGCTCGGTGCTGGCCAACTGCACCCGTACGGTGATGCGGCCTTGCTCGGTGAACTTGAGCGCGTTGCTGACGTAGTTCAGCAGCGCCTGGCGCAGCCGGGTCTGGTCGCCGCGCAGCCAGTCGGGCATGCCCTCACCTCGCTCCATGCTCAGCTGCAGGCCCTTGGCATGGGCTTGCTCGGCCATCATCGAATAGACCTGATCGAGCAGCGCATCGATGTGGAAGTCGCGCTCTTCCAGGCTCAGGCGGCCGGCTTCGATCTTGCTGACGTCAAGGATGTCGTTGATGGTGGCCAGCAGATGGGCGGCCGCAAGGTCAATCTTCTTCAGGCGCGCCAACTGGCCCGGCCGCGGCTCATCGCGGCGCAGCAAATAGCTCAGGCCGATGATGGCGTTCATCGGCGTGCGAATCTCGTGGCTCATATGGGCCAAGAAGCTGCTCTTGGCCTGGTTGGCGGCCTCGGCGGTTTGGCGCGCCAGCGCCAGCTCATGGGTGCGGTCGACCACCAGTTCTTCCAGATGGTGGCGATGCTGGTTGAGCTCCTCGCCGATGCGTTTGCGCTCGGTGATGTCTTCCTTGAGTGCCACGTAATGCGTCAACTTACCGTCGGCCTGGTAGATCGGCGTGATGATGGCGAACTCGGCGTATTCGCTGCCGTCCTTGCGGCGATTGGCCAGCTCGCCCTTCCAAACCTGGCCCCGATTCAAGGCCGCCCACAGGCTGGCGTAGATGCTGGCGGGCGTGCGGCCCGATTTCAGCACCGACGGCTTTTGGCCCATCAGCTCCTCGCGGCTGTAGCCGGAGGATTCCACAAAAGCCTGGTTCACATATTCGATATGGGTGTCCAGATCGGTGATGACGATGCTTTCCGGGCTTTGCTCGATCGCCAAGGACAGCATGCGCAGGCGCTGCTCGGTGGCTTTTTGCTCGGTCACGTCGATCACGAAGGCCAGCACGCAGGGCTGCTCGTCCAACTCGGTCACTTCGCCCGACAGGCTGATGGTGCGCAGCTCGCCGCTGCTGGTGCGCCACTGCGTCTCATAGCCAATCAAGCGGCCTTGCTCACGGATCACCTGCATCCATTCCTGGCGCTGCGATTCCTGGTACCAAAAACCCATCTCGGTCGAAGTGCGGCCCAAGATGTCTTCGGCCGGCCAGCCCAGTTCGCGCTCAAAGTTGCGGTTCACTTGCAAGAAGCGGCCTTCATGCAGCGTCGTGATGGCCGCCGCAATCGGGCTGGACTGAAATGCCGTGGCGAAACGCCGTTGGGAGCGGCGCAGCTCGGCCTCGGTAAAGGCGCGCTGGCGCTCGCGGTCGAAATTGGCCAAGGCATAGTCCACCTCGCTCGCCATGGCCAGCAGCAGCTCTTGCGTTTCGGCGTCAAAGGCATCGGCCTCGGCGGCGGTCAGCACCAGTACGCCGCAGGCAATGCCTTCGCGGTGCAGCGGCAAGGACGCGCTCGAACCCCAGCCATTGGCAAGGCCCAATTCCAGCCAGGGCTGGGTGCGCGGGTCGTGGATGAAGTCTTGCGCCCATTGGGGCTTGTCTTCCCGTATGGCCTGCCCGGAAGTGCCTTGGCCGCCAGGAATCAGCGGGTCCACGCTGACCGGCACCTGTTCCATATAGTCGGCCGCAGCGCCAAAACGCGCTTGCGGTTTGATCTGCAAAGTGAGCGGGTCAACAAAACCGATCCAGGCGGTTCGCAGGCGGCCCAAGGTGACCGCGCTGCGGCAGATGCGTTCGAACAGATGCTGCTCGTCATGGCTGTGCAGAATCGCCTGATTCGATTCGTACAGCGCCGCGTAAAGATCGACCTGGCGTTGCAGCTTGTCGGCCGCGCTGATGCTGGCGCTGATGTCTTGCACGGTGGCCAGGAAGAGGCTGACGCTGCCATCCTCGGCGCGCAGGCATTTCACATTGACATCGGCGTGTACGGTCTGGCCATCTTTGCGGAAGAAGCGTTTTTGTAGGCGGTAGCCCTCGGCCTCGCCGCGCAACACGCGCTCATACAGCGGCAGCTCCTCGGCCAGGTCTTGCGGGTGCGTGACCTCGGCCCAGTTCATGCGTTCCAGCTCTGAGCGCGAATAGCCCAGCAGCTCGCACAGATAGTCGTTGAAGTGGCCCAGGGTCTTGGATGCGGGCTCTGAGCTGGCCATGCCGATAAAGGGCAGCTCAAAGAACTGCTGAATCTGCTGCTCGGCTTCGCCCTGCTTGCGCAATAACGCCAGGTCTTGCTCGCGCTGCTGGGCGCGCTGCATCTGAACAACGGCCGCCAACAGCGAGCTCATCGCCAGCAAACCCAGCAAGCCGCCCCAGAACAGGGCCTCGCGAACCGGCTGCAAGACCTCATCGCGACTCATCTTGGCGAGCAAGGTCCATGAGCTGCCGCGAACTTGCCGGTAGGCGCCCAGCACGGCGATCTGTCTGTGGTCCAGCCCTTTCGTGGTGCCCGGACCCTTGGCACTCAGCGCCTGCGCGGCAGGCCGCTCGCTTTGACTTAAGGGCAGCCGTAAGGGTTCAGCCCCAGGCGAGATGTGCTGGGGATTGTTCAAGAACAGCGCCGATTCGCCATCGCGGCGCAGCAGCAGGGTTTGGCCGCTGTCGCTGACCACCGGCCAGCGCTGCATATAGGGAAACAAGAACTGCTGCGGATCAATGCGCAGCAGCACCGCGCCTGCGGCCATATGTGCGCCGCCAGGGTGATGGATCAGCGGCACCAGCAGATCCATGCGCATGCGGCCTTGCTTGTCGGGCCCAAGCTCGCCGAGCTGCAGCTCGCCGGTCTGCAGGGCTTGGCGCACCAAGGCGGCGTCCGGCGGGCTGTCTTGCAAGGGCTCGCCGCTGCTCAGCAGTGCCTCAGCCGAGCTGCTGAACAGCGCAACGGCGGCGTAGCCATAGGCTTGCTGAATGGCGCGTAACTGCTGTTCTACATGCTCTTGATTGGCGTCGGTGCTGGCGCTTTTCAAGCTCAGCACCTCGTCGATCAGGCTGCTATTACTCATCAAAGCGTGGCCGTCGCTGAGCCGCTCACTCAGCCAAGACTCGACTTGCTCGGTCTTGAGTTGGGCAATCGCCTCCAGATTGGCAAAGGCCTTGGCTTCGGCCTGCGGGATAGCCCAGTGCAGATAGGCCCAAGCCAGCAAGGGCAGCGCCGCTGCCATGCTCAGCAGCATCAGCAACAAGCGCTTGTGGCCCCTGGGCATCTTCAAGTTCAGCTGCTCTCGGATGTGGCGCCGCACCATGGCACCTGTGACGCATCGCGGGCTTGCGAATGCGTCGTTTGATCCTAGCAGGCTGTGACGTGCCTGCCTGCCTTGCTAGCGCAGAGATTCGTACAGCGCGACGAACTCTTGCGTCAGTTTGTGGCGCGGGTCCAGATGGATCATCGGCCGGGCCAGTTCATGTGATTCCTTGACCTTCACGCTGGCGCTCAGATAGGGCTGAAGCACCGGCAGACCTTCGTCTATCAAGGCCTGCACCGTGCGCTGCGGCAGTGCGGCGCGGGCCTGGAACTGGTTGACGATGATGCCCTCGACTTCCAGCTCGGCGTTGTGATCGGCCTGGATTTCCTTGACGTTGTCGAGCAGCTCATAGAGCGCGCGGCGGGCGAATTCATCGCAGTCGAAGGGGATCAGGCAGGTCTCGGCCGCGATCAGCGCCGAGCGGGTGTAGAAGTTCAGCGAGGGCGGGGTGTCGATCCAGATTTCGTCGTAGTCCTCGCCCAGCTCCACCAGGGCCTCGCGCAGCTTGTAGATTTTGTAGCGGCTCTCGAGCTTGCTGTGCAGCTCGTCCAGCAAGGGGCTGGCCGGCATCAGGTGCAGGTTCTCCCAGGGTGTTTCGATGATGAAGTCGCTGGTCTTGGGGTTGCGAACGCTGAATTTCAGCGTCGTCTCGAAGAACTCGGCGGCGCCGGGCTGCTCTGCATCGGCAGCCTCACCGAGCAGATAACGGCTGGAATTGCCCTGCCGGTCCAGATCGACCAACAGCGTGCGCCGGCCCTGATATGCGGCAATGGCCGCGAGGTTGCTGGTGATGGTGGACTTGCCAACACCCCCTTTTTGATTGAAAACAACGCGGCGCATTCGCTTATCCCTGGCTGAATTGCAATGGCGCTATTGTGCACTGCAGCAAGACGCCGGGAGCTCAGGGTATCCGTCAGAGTTGCGCTGAGACTGCTGCAGTGCCCCGCTTCAGGGGGTCTGAAGCAGGCCGGGCCGATGCTTGATGACAAGCCTCGTTGAACTGTCACATTGGGCCGCCACACTAGCGCCGCTTTTGCGCCAATCTGACGCGCAGAGCGCCCAGCTCCTGGGCTTTTCCTGGTCCTCTTCTGCTCCACTTCTGCTCGCACACCATGAAACTCAACCGTCTGATTCTCGCCCTCGCAGCTGCCTCACTGGCTCCCGCCTTCGCCAATGCCGCTACCGCCCTCAATTTGAGCAATTACAGCGTCAAGGGCACCTATGGCCTCGACAGACTCGACAATCTCGGCGGCATGGGCTTGGAGGCTTCGGCCGTCACTTACGCACGCGACCGCAAGAGTTTGTTCTACGTCGGCGACGAAGGTAAGGGCGTGGTCGAGATTTCGCTGACCGGCTCGACCCTCGGCTACATGGCTTTCGACTGGAAGGGCACCGGCAGCGTCAACAACGATGCCGAAGGCCTGACTTATCTGGGCAATGGCGTGCTGGTCCTTGGGGAGGAGCGCTTGCAGGACGCCTACCGCTTCAGCTATGCCAAAGATGGCACTGCTACGTTGAAGAACAGCTTTGTCTCCCTCAGCAATAGCGTGGTCGGCAACGATGGCATGGAAGGCATCAGCTATGACAGCCGCAACGGCGGCAGCTTTGTGACCGTCAAACAGAACGGCCCGCAGGCCGTGAAGTCGGCCAAGCTGACCTTTGCGGCGGCAACAGGCGAGCCGGTTTCTCCACTGCCGAAACATGGCGTTTCGGCGCCGGGCGGCGGAAACGCTACTGACCTGATCGAACTGTTCGACCCGGCCTTGTTGGGTTTGAAATCCCTGTCGGACGTGCAGACCCTGTCCTCCGTGGATGCCTTGGCCGGGGGCGCTGGCGCTGACAACTTGCTGGTGCTGAGCTTGGATTCGCGCAAACTGCTGGAAGTGAACCGCAAGGGGGTGATCCTGAGCAGCTTTGACCTCGGCAATGTCTTGCCCAACAACGGCATTGAAGGTGTGACTGTCGATGAACTGGGCAATATCTATTTGGTGGCCGAGCAATTGCAAGGCAAAGGGACCCCGTCTGATGTCAAGTCGCAGCTGATCGTGTTATCCGCCTTGGCCCCCGTGCCTGAGCCTTCGACCTACGGCTTGATGGCCCTGGGCCTGGGTTTGCTGGGCGTGCAAGCGCGTCGCCGCAAGCAGGCCTAAGAGCCGGGCCGCTTGGGGCCCAGTGCCTGCAGCAGCGGAGCGAGACTTTCAATCTGCTGCTGCGACTGAGCCCACAAGACGCCGCGCGCAAAGGCAGCCGGGCCAGGATGAGCCCGGCCCATTTCCAGCAATTGCTGCCGGCCCACTTCGGCGTCATTGAGCTGGCCCAGCAAATCCTGCAATGCGCTCAGCTGATTCAAGCGGGCGTCAACCTTGGCGCCAGCGATGGCGCTGAAGAACTCGTTGGCATAACGCAATTTCTTGACGGCAATGCGCAGGCGGTGCCGGTTCTCGGCCGTGGTTTGGTCTTGCAAGCTCTGCAGCCGCTGACGCAGCTTTTTGTCGCCTTGCTTCAACATACGCTTGGCGGCCGTGTCGAGCGCCGCAGCGAGGCCGTCAGGGCAGGCTGAATCTTCACGCCAGCGCTTTGCCTTGAGCCAGCTTCCCAAGTTCGCCATCAGCTTCAGATAGCGCTCGGAGCTCACGGCTTGGATGGCCTTGCGGCGGCGCCGCTGCGCCAGAGTTGCGGCTGCTTTTTGCAGCCCGTCTAACTCTTCCTGACCGGCGCTGCCCAGCAGCACGGCGGGCAGGGTGGCGCCGGCCAGCACCTCGGCATCGCGCGCCGCGCCCAGCGTCAGGCCCAGCCAGGCTATCTCGTCGGCCAAGGCGGGCGGCAGTGTGATCCAAGGTTTGAACAATGCCAAAGCCGAGCGCAGCCGCCGCAGGCCGACGCGCAGCTGGTGGACGAACTCGGGCTCCTCGCTGAGCCGCAGACCGGCCTCATTGGCCCGAACTTGGCGCAAGCAGTTGCGCGCGATCAAGGCAAAGCCTTGCTCCAGCGTCAGGCCAGCGCGCAGCTTGACGGGCCTTGCTTTGCTGGGTTTGAGGGGGCTGGGCATGGCAGTTAGCTTAGCTCAGCCGCGCCGCATGCTCGTCCACAGCGTCGCCAGCACGATGAGCGTGCCGCCGGCCCATGCCAGCGGACTCAGCGACTCGCCCAGCCACAGCACCGCGAACAGCGCACCGAAGGCCGGCTCGCTGCCCATCAACAAGCTCACTCGGCTGGGTGGGCTGTGCTTGAGCGCCCAGTTCTGCGCAAAGAAGGCGAACACGGTGCAGCCCAAGATCAGATAAATGCTGGCCGACCAAAACGCAGCGTCACTGGGCAAGGCAGGTAGGCCATCCGGCGACAGCAGGGCCAGGCCGAGGCTGCCCAGCCCGATCACGCCGGACTGCACCGCCGTCAAAGCCAGAGCCGGGGCGTGCCGATCACGGCTCAGTTTGCTGGTCATGCAGACGGTGACGGCGCGCAGCAGCGCCGCAGCCAGCATGAGACCATCGCCCAAGCCCAGCCGGCCCGGCAAACCTTCGCCAGAAGCGCCACTCAACATGCCCGCTCCCAATAGCGAGACGGCGGCAAAGCCGAACATCGCCCGCGTCGGCCGCCGCCCCAGCAGCAGCCATTCCACAAAAGGCGTGAACACCACGCACAGGCTGATCAAGAAGGCGGCATTGCTGGCCTGCGTCAGCGCGACGCCAAAGGTCTCGCACAGGAAGATCGCCAGCATCAAGCCGCCCAAGGGCAGGCCGCAGACCAACGCGTCGCGGCGCTGCTTGGCATCGGCCCGCAGCAGCGCCGGCATCAGCAAGCCAAAGGTGACAGAGAAGCGCAGCGCCAAGAAGCCCAGCACCGGATAGAAGGCCAGTGCCCCCTTGGCCACGCCATAGCTGCTGCCCCAGACCATGGCCACCAGCAAGAGCATCAGGTCGGACAGGCGCAGCAAATGTGTATTCGGATGGGGTAGGGCCAGGCTGGGCATGGTTTTCTAGGGTGAATGCAAGTCGAGATCGCATTATTCGGTTTTGCCTGTGTGGTGATAATCCTCTCGATCGGAATAACACTTATGTGCTGTGAGCATCAATTACTCCTTTGACGCGCTGCCCGATATGGCCATGTTTGCCTGCGTGGTCGAAGCCGGGAGCTTCTCGGCGGCGGCGCGGCAAGCCGGCGTCAGCCCCTCGGCGGCCAGTCGCCAAGTGGCGCGTCTGGAGGCCTTGCTGCGGGTGCGCTTGCTGGAGCGCACAACCCGCAAACTGCGCCTGACCGAAGCGGGAGCGGCCGCCTATGCGCATTGCCAGCAGATGCTGGCGGCGGCGCGCGAGGTGATGGCGCTGAGCGACAGCGGCCTGGCGGACAAAGCGTCAGCGCCAAGCGGACTCTTGCGCGTCAGTTGCCCCAAGGCGATCGCGCGGCATTTGATTCACCCTCTGATGCCGGCCTTCCTGGCGCAGTACCCGCAAGTCGATGTGCAGCTGATCGTCACCGACCGTACGGTGGACCTGTACCAAGAGGCGATTGACCTGGCGATCCGTGTCGGCGACGCGCCGCCGCCGGGTCTGGCTGGGCGGCCTTTGCTACGCCTGCGCCATATGCTGTGCGCCAGCCCGGCCTACTTGTGCCAGCACGGCGCACCCGTGCATCCGCGCGAACTGGCTGGGCATAGCTGTCTGTATCTGGGGGAGGACGAGCGTGACCGGCATTGGCGTTTTGCCAAGCGAGGCGGCGAGGCGCTCGTGGTCAAGGTCAAAGGGCGTTATGTCGCCAATCACAGCGAACTGCGCCTGGAGGGCGCGCTGCACGGCTTGGGTATCGCCAGCCTGCCCGAGTTTGTCGCGCGTGAGGCCTTGGCGAGCGGGGACTTGCTGCCTGTGCTGGCGGATTGGGAGCATGTCACCGACTATGCCGGCATGGCTTGGTTGCTCTATCCATCGAACCGCTTTGTGGCGCCCAAGCTGCGGGTTTGGATCGATTGTTTGGTGGCTGCCTTGGCGGATTGAGCAAGCGGCAGCCTGGGCACTTGGCCAAGGCATTTGCCCTGCAGACCTCAGTGCCAACGAGGTGCTCTTGCGCTTTCAATGATCAAAATGCAATCTCAACACCGCCTGCCCCTCGCCAAGGCTGGCACTGCTGAGTTTGTCGGCCAAGTGGCGCATCAGCACGCCTGACACGCGGGCCATGGCGGCGTCGAGTTGGCTTTTGATGTCCACATCGTCCTCATCGCTGTTCATCAGCGCATCCAGGTCCAAGGGCACCGTTGTCGCGCTGCCTGTATCTGCTGAGGCGTCACCTGCCGCAGCGCCGACACTCAGCGGCTCGCCCTCATGAATCAGCTCCAGGTTGAAGTTGAACTCATCAAAGCTGCCGCGTATCACCAGCAGGCGGCCGCCGCCTGCGGCTTGAATGGATTCGCTGGCCTCCAGTGCGGCCAGGGCGGCGCGGCGGACGATGTCCATGCGGGCGCCCCAGGCGCCGCCTTGGCGCTCGACAAAAGCGGTGAGCTGGTGGCTGATAGGCCCCAGGCGGGTGTCCAACTCGCAGCTGGCGCGCAAGCGTGTCCCCAGGCGGAACAGCAGGTTCAGGCCCATCACGCAAACGCCGGTGACCACAAAACCATCGCCGGCCAGCATGGCGAGGCCATCGGGCAAGCCTTTGCTCAGGCCCGGCATCAGCATGGTGGCCAGGCCGGCGCACAGCGACAAGCCCACCATGAAGATGCCGCGGCTGTCGAGTGCTCGGGTGGCGATCATCTCGATGCCGGAGACGATCAGGTACGCCGCCGCGTAGAGCGAGATGGCGCCCAGCACGGCTTGCGGGATGAGTGTGAGCCCCATGGTCAGCAGCGGGCTCATCGCCACCAGCAGTAACAGTGCCGCGCAGGCCAGGCCGATGTAGCGGCTGCTGGAGCCGGTGGCGTGCACCAGAGCGATATTGGCTGAACTGGGTGCGGTGGGGAAGCTGCCGAACAGGCCGCTCAACAAGTCACTCGCGCCATTGGCGCGGATGCCGCGGCCCACCATCTGCATGTCGGCGCGCTTCCAGTCGGCGTTGTCGGTCTTGTCCATCACGATCAGGCAGCCGATGTTGTCGAGCTGGTTGAGCGTGGCGATCAGCACGATGGCGAAGATGATCTCGGGCCCGAGGTTGAAGCTGGGTGCAATCGGCTGCGGCAGGGCCAGCCAGGGCGCGCTGTGCAGCCACTCCAGGCCCAGCAGCCGGTCGCTGAGGGCTGCGATCAGCAGGCCCATCAACAAACCGGCCAAGACGCCCAGCAGTTTGAAGCGCCGCCCGCCCCAGACCGAGAGCACCACGATGCTGGCCAGGGTGGTGCCCGAGATGAGGGCGCTGATGCCGTCGATCTGCAGGGTTTGCAAGCCGGTGGCTGCGCCGGCCGTTTCATGTATGCCCAAGGCATTGCGCATGGCCGGCTCGACCAGGCCTAAGCCGCCCATGCACACCACCGTGCCCACCACGGTGGGTGGGAACAGGGCGCGTAGATGACGCATCAGCGGGCCCACGCAGAGCGTGACGCCGGCAGCGATCAGGCTCACCTGCACCAGGGAGCCCAAGCCGTAGCTGGCGATGGCAGCAGCAGCCACGGTGATCATCATCGGGTCGGGCTGGAAGACCAGCAGCGTGCCGCTGCCCCAGCGCCCGCCCCAGGCCTGCAGGGCGGTGCCCATGGCCATGCCCAGCAGGGTCATGGCAACGATGGAGTGGGTTTGCGGCAGGCTTAGGCCCGCGATCTTGGCGGCGGCCAGCACATGGGCGATCAGGGCCAGCACCGTGGCCGCATGCTGCAGGGCCAGCAGGCCGAGCGCGCCGCGCGGCGGGCATTCATCGGCCGCGTAGATCAGATCAAAGGGCCGGCGCACCGGCTTGGACGGGGGCAGCCAGCGGCTGAGGGCTTGCATCACAGTGGGGGGCCTCAAGTCTTGGTCGAGGGAGAAAAGGATGGCGAGGAGGTGGGGCTGTCCAGCAGCAGCACATAGCGCCTCGCCAACCAGACGCAGCGCTCAAACACCGTGGTGGCGCTGAACACCGCTTGGCGCAGGCCGGCTTCCAGCTCGCTGCCTTGCAAGCGGCGGCGTATGCCATCCATCAGCTCCGAGCGGTCGTGGGTGAGGCTGCGCAGAAGCGCCAGGTCTTCGGCTTCGGGTCTGGCAAGTGCGGCGGTCTCGGCCAGGGTCTCCAGCATCATGTGCAGGCTTTGCACCAGCTGGTCCAGCAACTGGGCGACGCTGGGTTCGCCCATCGCGGCCTGGGTGCTCTGGTGCAGCTCGGCCAGCGACTCCTGCAGCGAGCCGAGCAGGCGGTTGCGGTCGCGCAGCACCATGCTGCGTTCAAGCACATCGCGGCTGCGCTGGCGGTCAGCCAGCTCCACCAAGAACTGCTCGCAGAGTTGCAGCACTTGGCTCTCGGCGGCTTGGCGCTTGTCGGCCGAGGCCAGGGCGGCGGGTGCGTCTTGACGCAAGGCGTCGAGGTAGGCGGGCAGGCAGGCGAGCAGGCGTTGCTGCTCTTTGTCGGCCAGCAGCAGGGCGGTTTCGGCCTCGTCCAGGGCCTCGTCGTGCACAAAGTGCGGCTTGCTCAGGTTCTCTTGCAGCGAGGGCGCGGCCCACGCTTCCAACCAGCGCAGGCTGGGCTTGTCCAGCGCGCGGCTGCCCAGGTCGCTGAGCACTTGCACCACCATGTAGAAGGCTGCCAGCCGCGCCGGCAAGCCCATGTCGAAGTAATCGAGCAGGCGGCCTAAGGGGTCGTCAAAGAGCCAGCGGTTGCAGGCGTAGAAGATCAAGGTGAGCAGCAGACCCTGCAGGCGCAGCAGCACCTGGAACAGCACCAACTGGCGGGCGCTGCCCTGCAAGCGGCCGGCCAGGTTCCAGGCCGAAGCGGCGGAGCCCAGGCCGGCGCCCATCACCAGCATGGCGCCGCCGTTCCAGCCGATCAGGCCGCCGGCCGCCAGGCTCATGGTGATGACGACCACCGTGGTCGAAGACTGCGCGGCCCAAGCTACTGCAGCACCGATGGCGAAGCTGGGCAGCAGCCATACGCCCAGCTCGGCGATCTGTTCGCGCAGCCAGGGGGCGGTGCGCAGCAGGGCGGCGCCGCTCTTGATGAAATCGGTGCCCAGGAAAAGCAGGCCCAGGCCTAGCAGCGCGCCGACGGCGTGGCGCCAGCGGGTGGACTGGTCGATCTGCTGGTAGTAGGCGATGCCGGTCAGGCCCACCAGGCACAGCGCCAGGGCATGCAGATCAATGGCGGCCACCAGGGCCAGCATCGAGGTGCCCAGATTAGCCCAGCGGATGATGGGGAAGGCGCGCTTGCGGTCCATGGCCCCGGCGGTGACCAGGGCCACCAGCACATGGATGACGGCGTTGACGCTTTGCATCACCGCGCCGGCCAGCAGGCCGAACAAGGCCAGCGAGCCCGCGCTGGTGACGGCGCGCGCAATCAGCTGGCGCAGGCGTCGGCCAATCACCTGACGCAGATTGCTGCTGATCAGGCGGACACCGATGAAGAACAGGCCCAGCCCGGCGAACAGACTGAAAAATATGCTCATGAGACCGCGTGAGTCCGCAGTCAGGCGTTCAGTTGACGAAGACCCTCGGAACGGTCTGTGACGCTGTCAATGATCTTCAAGAAGCCGCTGATCTCAAACACCTCACGCACATGCTGGGGCAGGCCGCAGAGCAGCAAGCGGCCTTGCGCTTGCTTGGCGCGCTTGGCGGCCATCAGCACCACGCGCAGGCCGGCGCTGGAGATGTAGTCCACGGCGGCAAAGTCCAGCAATGCACGGGCGCCCGGCGTGGCGAACAGGTCTTGCACGGCTTGCTCAAAGGCGCCGGCGGTGGCGCTGTCGATGCGGCCCTTCAGGCTGAGCAGGCGGCTGCCTTGTTCATCGCTGCTTTGGTGTTCGAAGTTCATGGTGGGGGCTCTTTCTTTGACTGAGGGGTTTTGTGGTTTGGGGCGCAGGCCTTGCGGCCTTCAGCGCTTGAGAGTCTTGAGCAGCACGATCAGGTTGCCGCTGCCGTCGTAGAAGGCGCGCACCTCGTCCATCATGGTTTTGACCATGTGCACACCCAGGCCGCCCACGGCGCGTTCTTCCACGCTGGCGTCCAGGCTGGGCTCGGGCGCTTCCACAAAGGGGTCGAAGGGAGGGGCGTCGTCTTTGAGAATGATCTCCAGCCACTCGTCGGAGCGCGAGAGCCGCACATGGATGGGGCGGTCGGGCGCGCCGTGCAGGCCGTGCTGGATGGTGTTGGTGATCAGCTCTTCCAGGCAGAGGTTGACGGCAAAGGCCAGATCTGGCCGATCGGCGAGGGCTTGGTCCACGGCTTCGGCCAGCGGGGTGATCTCTTCGACACGGCTGTGCAGGCGATGCTCCAGCAGCAAGGTTTTGTTCTTCAGTTCCAGGGGGGTGTGGCTCACGGTCAGAGCTCCTCGGGCTTGGGGGCTGGCGGACGGGTCGGGGGAATCGGTACTGGTTTCGACCAGGGGCGCGCCCTCGGTGCGCGACTTGCGGCACAGCAGGAGGGCGGTCAGGTCGTCGCTGGGTTCGGCACCGCCGACGAAGTCGGCCACATCGCGCACCAGGCTGGCCAGTTTGTCTGCGGCTTGTGGCTCCTGGCTCTCCTGCAGCCAGGCGATCAGGCGCTCGTCGCCATAAGCGCGTTCGGCGGCGTCAAAGGCTTCGGTGATGCCGTCGGTGTAAAGCAAGAGGGTGTCGCCGCTGGCTAACTGCGCATGTCGGCGGCTGTAGCTCATGCCGGGCAGCACGCCCAGGGCGATGTCGCGCGGGCAGTCCAGGGCCTGCACCTCCCCTTGGGCACTGCGCAAGAGCGGCGCGGGGTGGCCGGCGCTGGCGTAGGCCAAGCTGCCGTCGCGCGGGTCGTAGATGCAGTAGCAGGCGGTGACGAACAGCTCCATCGGGTTGCGCCCGCTGAGCACATCGTTGGCGCGGGCCAGCACTTCTTCGGGGCCCAGCTCGTCTTGCGCCAGGTCTTGCAGCACGGTGCGGGACACCGCCATGAAGAAGGCCGCGCCCACGCCCTTGCCCGCCACATCGGCGACCAGAAAGCCCCAGCGGCCGTCTGAGAGCGCGAAACAGTCGTAAAAATCACCCCCCAGCTCGCGCGCCGGGTGCATGCAGGCCTGCATGGAAAAGTCCGCCGTGTCGGGGAAGTGCTGGGGCAGGATGGCCTGCTGCATATCGCGGGCCGATTCAAGCTCCTCTTGCACCCGCAGGGCGGCCAGGTGCAACTGATCGTTCTTGTCGGCCAACTCAAGCGTGCGCTGCTGCACCAAGTGCTCCAGCTCGCGCTGGCGCGATTCGTTCTGCTCGCGGATCACATCGAGCAGGCGCCCGACCTCAGACGCCACGGTGTTGAAGTTGCCCGCCACCAGGACCAGCTCGTCCTGCGTGTCGATGCGGATGCGGGTGTCCAGCCGGCCGGCGCAGAAGTCTTGCGTGCCTTGCGAGAGCCGGCGCAGCGAGCGCAACGTGGACACATAGATGCCGGCGAACAAGTAGGCAATCGCCGCCATCGCGCCCACCAGCAAGGCGCCCACCTGCCACTGGCTGCGGCGCAGCTGGGTCAGGCGCTCTTGTAGCAGGGCATCGGCCTGCGCGGTGCTTGCCACCAGCAGGGCCTGGGCTTGAGCCAGATTGGCGCTGGCGAGGGGACGCAGCTCGGCAAGAGCTTGGGGTGCATCGAGCACCTTGTCGACCGCGTCTTGCTGGCGCTCGATGCGGGCCAGAAGCTCGTCCAGCTGCGCTTGCAGGCCGGCACGGTCGCCGGGCGCCAGTAGCTGCTGCATGCCGGCGCGCAGGGCCGGCGTGGCCTCGCTCAGCACCACCTGGGCGGCCAAGGCATAGCTGGCCATGCTGTCGCTGGACAGTGCCAGCGCATCCTGCTGCTTGGACAGTGTTTCCATCAGCAGGGGCAGGCGGTGGCTGAGCATCTCGAAGGCCGCGTCCAGCGTCGGGTCGACGTTGAGGCGGTGGGCGCGAGCGCTCTCGCGCATCAGGGCCAGCAAGGCGTTGATGGTGCCGGTGTGGGCGGCAAAGCGGCGCTGGGCGTCGTCGTCTTGTGCGCCCAGCTCTTGCAGCTGCTGCCACTGCTGCTGCAGGCGCAGGGCCAGCGCGGGCAAGCTGTTGGCCGGCGCGTTGGGCGGCAGCTGCGGTGCGGTGGCCCAGGCCAGCAGGGCTTGCAGTTCGGCTTGGGCCGCCGGGCGCTCACTGCGCTCGCCTTTGAGTTCACCGCGCTGACGCACCAGGGTGTCGAGTACGACGGCCTGCTGCGCCAGCGCGCTCAGGCCGCGGCGTTCCAGCTCGGCGCTTTGTGCGTCTTGCCCGGCTTTGCGCAGCAGCGGCCAGCTCAGCAAGGCCAGGGCCAGCAGCATGACCGCGCCGACCAGCAGAAATTTGCGCGAAAAACTCAGCCGCCCCGACAGCCAGCTGGCCGGCGCCAGCAGGCGCAGCCAGCGGGCTTGAGCCCGGCCGAGGTCCGTGACAGTGGCTGTCATGCGCGTCAGTCGAGGTTGGCGGTTAATAGGACTTTGACGGCGGCGCCGTTGGGCTTGCGCGACACATAGCCAATCGCGCCCGGCGTGCTCTGCACCAGGCGGGTCACTTCCTCGTCGCTGTCCACCTGACGTGGCGGCAAGCCCATGCCGGTGAAGCTCTGGCGGGCCCAGAAGGCGCGCAGCTGGCCTGGGCTGCGGCCGGTGACCTGGTCGTAAAAGGCGCGGCGCAGGCCGCTGCCTTCGCGTAGGTCGATGGGTTGGATGGCTTGGCCGTCAGGCCAACTCTGTTGCTGGCGCAGATAGATCTGCGTCATGCGCTCGGGGCTGATCTTGTCCAGGCTCACATCTTTGTGGGCGATGACGATCAGCTCATTGCCGGCCAGGGCGGGTTGCGCCGCGCTGAAACACAGCAAGGCCAGCAGAGCGGGCAGCGAGAGCAGGGCCAAGCGAGCGCGGTGAACGTGTTGATGATTGAGTGTCATGACCGGCCCCTCGTCAGAACACCAGGTCCAGCGTGACGCTGAACAGCTGGAGCTTGTTGTCGAAGGGCAGCACGGGCACGGCCAGCGGGCCGGGCGTGCTGGCGTTAGGCGTGCGTATCTGGTCGAGCTGGGTCTTGATCGCCATGTTCTCGCGCCAGTCCCAGCGCAGGCCGATGCTGACCGAGCGGCTGCTGATGTCGGCGAACTGCTGGGCGCGATCAAAGCCTTGCTTGAGCTGGTTCAAGCCCGCGTCGAGCTGCGGGTCGAGTCCGGAGGGCGCCAGAGCGCTGGTGTTGAGCCTGGCGCTGGAGCGCTTGAGCCGGGCCAGGCTCAGATAGGGCGTGACGTCCCCGAAGCTGCGTGCCAGCGTGAGGCTGTAGCCGGTGCCTCGGCCGACCAGATCGTTGCGCGGGTCCATCCAGGTCAGCTCGGCCAACAAGCGCCATTGCTGCCAGTTGCCGTCCATGCCGAGGCTGGTGTAGACGGGCCGGTTGTCGAAGGGGTTGCGCAGGGCATCCAGGCCTTGGGCCTTGGCTTGCAAGCCGGACTGCAGCGTCGGCGGCAGCTGGGGGTTGAGCGCCATTTGCTGCAAGGCGCCGCTGAGCTGGTCCAGCCCGCTGTTGATCTGGCTGACCTGCTCGGAGCGCAGCACATAACGGTCTATCTCGGTGCGCGAGACGCGCACGGTCAGGTCTTGCAGATTGGCGCTGAGGCTGAAGCCGAGCATGCCGCGCAAGCTGGCGTCGGCCGACAGGGCGGGTGAGAAATTGTTGAAGCGGTGGGTGTAGTCGTAGCGGCCGCCGAAGACTTGAGCCAGCACGCTGGCGTCGCCGAAGTTGAGGCGCCAATGCAGGTCCGCGCCGTCCAGACCCGCCACGCTATTGGTGAGGGCGTAGATGGTCGGCGCCGGGCGCACGGTCAGATTGGCATAGCCGATCTCGGCAATGCTGGAATCGAAAAACAGCGGGCTGCGCATGCGGCCCAGGTTCAAGCTCAGGCCGTGGCCCAGCTGCTGGCGCAGGGCGGCGATGCGCAGGCGCGGCTGCATGTCCTCACCCGCCCGGGCTACGCCTTGCACTTGAAACGTGGTCCCGCTCAGCGGCTGCCATTCCAGTTGCAGGCCCAGCACCGTGTCCATATTGGCCGACCAGCCTTGCTGCACCGGCTTGAGCTGAGAAAAGGAAGTAATGGCGCCTGCGGTGGCGTTGTCGTTATGGGCGAGGCCCAAAGTGGCGAAGCCGGAGAAGCGCAGCGGGTTGCCCCGGCCTTCGCTGGCTTCCTCGGCCGCTTGCGCGCTGGCGCCGGCCAGCAGGCCCAGGCCCGCCAGCGCCCACGCCGCTGCGCGTCGCCTGTGTTTTTTTGGTCTTGCCAACATCAAAGCATCCCCTCGCTGAGACCCGCGTCTTGGTCGGCGGGCCTGAAATTAAGCGAGAGCTTGTCGGCCTAGCGTTGAATTTGCGTTGAATCGCCGTTGATCAGCGCCAGGGCTTGGGCGGCACTGCGCTGCAAGAGCAGCTCGGCACCCATGGCGCGGCCGGCCTGCACGGCCCGATCCAGCGCCTCTTCAATCTCGCCGCACGGCGCGCCTAGGGTCGCCAAGGCCTGGGCACGCATGCGCCAGAGTTCGGGCAGCAGGTAGAGCTCCTGACGTTCATGCGCTTTGGGCAAGCAGGCGTCGATCTGGCTCAGGGCTTCCTCGGCCTGGCCGAGGCTCAGCAGCGACTCGATCAGGAAGGAGAGAAAGGTCGCTTCGGTGCTGGGCATGGCCACGGCCGAGGCGCTGGCGGCTTGGCGGATGGGCAGCAGGCCGTCCGGGTCGCCGCCGGCCGCCTGGCTCCAGCCCAACACCAGGGCGCCCACCGCCTGCCACAGGGCCAGGCCATGGCGCTGGGCCAGGGCCAGCAGCTCCATGCTCAGAGGCAGTGCGGCTTCGGGCCGGCGCAGATGGCGATGCAGCACGCCCGCCATGGTCAGAGCAAAGCCCAGGGTCTGGGCATGGCCGAGCTCGCGCGCTTGCTGCAGGCCCTGGTTTGTTTGTTGCAAGGCTTCTTCGATGCGGCCCTGCAAGGCCAGCGGCCAGCCCAGCATGGCGCGGGCAGCGATGCCGCCATGCTCGCCAAAACGCTGGGTCAGCTGGGCGCGCTGGCGCGGCGGCAGGCGGTCCCCGGCGGCGGCCGCTTCGGCCAGGGCCTCGCAAGAGGCCTGCAACTGGCCCAGGAAGAAGAGGTTGTTGCCCAGGGCATAACGCGCTTGCACAGCGGCAGCGGCGTCCCCGGTGTCGGCGGCCACCGCCAGCAGCTCTTGCACCAGATTCAGCACCGGGCCTTCGCCCGGGCCGCTGCGGCTGCCCAGCCACAAGCCCCAGAGTACCTGGAAGCGCTGGCCCGGGCTGCTGGCGGCGCCTGGCTCATCGCAGGCCTGCAGCGCTTGGCGGTAGCACTGGCGCGCGTTCGGCGAGCCATAGCCGTCCAGAGCCAACAGGCCATGCCCCAGGCCCAGCAGCAAGGGCAGGCGCAAGCGTTGCCCCAGCGCGGGTGCTGCCTCGGGTAGCTGCAAGGCGGCCAGGCCTTGCTCGAAGCCATGGCGTGCTTCTTGGTGGGCCGATTGGGCGGCGGCCCGCTCGGCCGCTTGCAGCCAGTAATGCGCGGCCGCCGGGTCGCCGGCGGCGTGCAGATGCTGGGCCAGGGCCTCGGGAGCATCGGCGGCCTGGGCGGCGAAGGGGCCCATCAAGGCCTGGGCGGCACGCCGGTGCAGGGCGCGGCGCTCGCTGGCGCTGAGGGTCTCCAGCGCAGCGTCGCGGATCAAGGCATGGCGAAACTGCCAGTGTTGCGGCTCAATGGCTTGCAGCAGGTCCAGCCGTTCCAGTTGCGCCAATTGCTGGGCCAGCGGCCCGGCCGGCAACTGCAGCAGCTCTTGCAACAGGGCGGGCGAGCAGGTGCTGCCCAGCAGGGCCGCGCCCTGGGCCAGGCGCTTGGCTTCGGGCGGCAGGCGGTCCAGGCTGGCGGCCAACAAGTCCCACAGCGTGGCCGGCACTTTGTCGGTCGGGCGCAGGCGCAGCGAGCGTGCCAGCTCTTCGGCAAACAGTGGCACGCCGCCGGCACGCTGCAGCACTTGCAGGCGCTGCGCGGCCGAAGCCGGCGCGCTGTCGAGTTGCTCAATCAGGCGGCACATGTCTTCGGGCGGCAGGGGCTGAAGATTCAGGCAGAGGTCCAGACTGGCGCGCACATCGTCGGGCGGCGCCTCGCGCGAGCTGAGCAGCAGCAGGCCCGGGGTGCGCTGCGCGGCGGGGCGCTGAAGTTGTCGTTGGAGATGCAGCTGCAGCAGCTCCAGCGTGGACGGGTCAGCCCATTGCAGATCTTCCAACAGCATGAGCTGCGGCCGGCCCAGGGCCAGGCCTTCGAAGAGATCGCACAGCAGGGTGTGCAGCTCACGCATGTGCAAGGGCTCTGCCGGGGCCGACTTGTTCTGGTGTTGGAGCAGCAGCGGACGCAGCAGGGCGCGCGCGGCCACATGGCTCGCCGGCGGCAGTCCCGCATGCTGCAGCAGCGCGCTGAGGGCGGCCTCTGCCTGCGCTGCATCACCCTTCAGTGCGGCGCCTATGCGCCGGCGCAGCGTGGCCCGCACTGGCTCCAAGGGCGTGTGGCGATATTCGGGGCGACACTGAAGCTGGGAGATCGGCGTTGGCGCGCCATCCGCAGCGGCCGCCACATGCTGGCGCAAGGCCTGCAGCAGCCGGGTCTTGCCCAGGCCAGGTTCGCCTTGCACCCAGACCGTGCGCGCGCTGCCTTGAGCGAGAAGCCATTCTTGCCGCAGCAGCGCCAGTTCGGTGTTGCGGCCGACCATGGGCTTGAGCGCGTCGATCCGGCCGCGGGCTTGGGGTGCTCGGGCGCCCAGCAGGCTGGCGCTACCACCGGGCCCCGCCATGGCGGCAAAGCGGTGATGGCGCTCGCTTTGCTGTTGCAGCTCGGCGCTGACGAGGATGCGGCCGGCCTCGGCCTGCAGGGCCAGCTTGCGCGCCTGGCGCGAAAGCGCGCCCACGCTGTCGGGCGAGGCTCGCTCCGGGTCGGCGTGCACCCAGCCCACATGCAGGCCCTGGCGCAGGGAGCAGGGCTCAAGGCTGTTTTTTTCGTGTGCGGCGGCGATTTCCAGCGCGGCGTCCAGGGCAAGGCGTGGCACCTGCTCCTGCGCGCGCGGGTGACCAAAAAAGGCCAGCAGCTCGCCGCCCTCGGCGCGTTGCACATGGGCGCCGCGCGCCTGAAGAAGCAGGCGGGCCTGTTGCAGCCGGGCTTGCAGGGCGGCGGCCATGGCCTCGGCCTCGCGGGCGCCATCGTCGGACGGAGCCTCCCATTCGCAGGCGAGGGCGACGACGCGGCGGCGCTCGGCACGCGTGGCCGGGGCTTTGGCTGCCTGGGCTGTGGCGGCGCGCAGACGCTCGGCCAGGGCCTGGGTGGCGGCTTGCGGTTGCAGCTGTAGCTCGCTATGCAGTTGCAGGCGCAACTGTTCGAACAAGGCCAGGGCTTCGCCTGCGGCCGTGGGCGCCAGCATTCGCATGCAGCGGCGCAGGGCGGGTTCGCACCAGGGGTCTTGGGCCAGGGCGCGGCGCGCGCAGGACAGGGCGGCCTCGGTCTCGCCGGCGTCCTCATACAGCTGCCCCAGCGCCTCCAGCAACTGTTGGGCCTGGCGCAGCAGAGCCTCGCGGCGCGGTTGCAGCCAAGCTTCGAAGCCGGGCGCTTCGGGCAGCTGTAAACCGTCAAGCAAGGGACCGCGGTAGAGGCTCAGCGCCTGCTGCAGGGCTTGGCGGCGCGCCTCCGCTTGCGGCGTGGCGGCATCCAGCTGGGCCAGGGCGAAGTCCCGGCAGTCCAATTGCCAGGCCAAATCCTCGCGCAGCTGCAGCTGCTTCTTGTCGGACAGCAGCGGCTCCAGATCGGGCTGATCGGGCCAGAGCTGGGCCAGCACCCTGCGCAAGTCAAACAGAGCCCGGCGCAAATTAGCTCGTGCCTGCTCCAGCTTGGAGTCGGGCCAGAGGGTTTCAGCCAGAGCTTCCCGCGCCAGCGGCCCGGTCTGCAGCACCAGCATGGCCAGCAAGGCACGTACCTTGTCGTAGGGCAGGGGCAAGACCTGGCCCAGGGAGTCGCGTAACTCGAAGCCGCCCAACAGTCGCAGCAGGGGGCGGGTGGCGGGGGCATTCTGCTCGCTCACAGTGGGCGTGGCGGATCCAGGGAACTCGAGGGTCAGGGGTGGCATGGCGGTCAAGAATCAGGCGCTAGTATGCCCGCCTGATGTGACATCTGCTCGGCGTGCTGAGGCAAAGTCGCGTCAGCTTTCGAGGCATTGACAACTTGCCCTTGGGCCAAGTTGCTCCCATACCCGAACCTTCCTCCATGTTGATGATGGCCGCCGGGCTACTGGCCCTGCGCCGTGCCACGCGCGGCCGCAGCGTCGCGCCGCAAGCTTGACACCTCGGTTTCACCTCAAAGGATCTGCCATGCAAAGAATCGTACGTGCCCTGTGGCTCTTGCTTGCCTTGGCTTGGGCCGGCAGCGTGTCCGCTGCCTCCTGGGACGGCCTGTATGTGCGTGTCTCGGCGCCCACCCCGGTGTTGCTCGGAGACGTGAACGTTTTCGTCAATGTCAGCGTCACCAACGGCACACAAGCGGCGATCTCGGTACCGCGCTGGGAACTGCCTTCGGCCCGCCATGACAGCAAGTTGTTCACCGTCACGCTGGACGGTTCTCCGGTGCCCTACAAAGGGCGCTTGATCAAACGCGCTGCACCTGCGGTCAGTGACTGGGTCACCATCGCCGCAGGCGCCACGCTCGAGTACAGCGTGGAGTTGACAGCCGGTTATGACCTGTCACGCAACGGCAGGTACAGCGTCGAATTCAACAGCCCTGGCAGCAGCGGCGGCCGTGGCGTGATGAAGTCTGCCCCGGCTTTTGTCTGGTTGGAATCGCGCAGCGGCGTGGGCGCGGCAAGGACGGCACCCGCCTCGACAAACCTCACCGATGGTGCGCCAACCTTCACCGCCTGCTCGGCCTCGCAGATCACCGACCTGAACAACGCTGTCAGCAGCGCCAACACTTACTCGCAAGGTGTGCTGACCTACATGCAGAACTCACGCGTGGCGACACAGCGTTTCACTGAATGGTTCGGTCCGGGCACGCGCAGCAGTTGGAACGCCGTGAAAACCAACTTTGTCAAGGTTCAAGACGCCTTTGCCACCAAACCCCTGCGCTTTGACTGCACTTGCACTGACAACTATTACGCTTACGTCTATCCAGATGATCACTACAAAATCTACCTTTGCAAAGCATTCTGGGCTGCCCCGGCGCTGGGCACCGATTCCAAGGCCGGTACCTTGATCCATGAAATGTCGCACTTCACTGTGGTGGCCGACACCGATGACTGGGCTTACGGCCAGACCGCCGCGCGCGCCCTGGCGCTGAGCAACCCATCCCGGGCCATCCGCAACGCAGACAGCCACGAATACATTGCTGAGAACACACCGGCCAAGCCCTGAACGGCAGCCCAGCGCCTTACTACTGCTTTGCTGCGGCTTGCCTCGGTTGATATGGGGTGGCGGCTGGCTTGTGGCGCCGCCGCCGTGGCGACTGGAGTGGCGGTGATGGCGGCGTCAGCCTCGGCTTCAGAGTCAGCTGGGCCACTGCCTGCGGGTGCACCCAGCGCTGCCACCGTCGCGTCGCTGGCAGCCACGGGAACTCAGCTGGTGTGTTCGCTGCAAATGCCTTCCAAGTTGACCCAGGGACAAAAGGCGCTGCTGAGATTCAGCCTGCATAACAGCGGCCCGGAAGCCGTGAACGTGCTGGTGTGGGCCACGCCGCTGGAACCCAGGCCCTGGATGGGACCCTATGTCAAGGTGACGCATAACGGCCAAGCCTTGCGCTACCGCGGCGCCACTGTCAAACGGGGCGACCCCGAAGCTGCGGCTTACCTTCAGCTAGACGCGGGCCAAACGCGCTTGGCGGAGGTCGACCTGGCACTGGCTTTTGACCTGTCGCAAGCCGGCCGATATCACCTTACACCACAGCTTGTCATTCACGACCTTGCTCCCATCGCAGAAGCCCCGCCGCGGCCGCGTGAACGTCATGTTCGCGTGCCGCTGGACTGCAACAGCCTGGACTTTGATCTGCAGCGCTGACCCCGATGTCTCGCCAGGACCGCCGTTCTGCGGTCGATGTACGCGGTAGAGCCTCTTGAACCGCGAGGCCTGATTACCCTTCAGACCGATCGCTGACGCCTGCGATATGCGCAGCACATGTTTGGTATTGGGGTACGGCATCAGCACGGCTCGCCCCGCAAAAGACAGTATTGCAGCGGCTAGTGCCTATTCCCAAGGGCTGGTGTGGGTACTTTGCAGCCACACCAAGCCCTGCAATTCATCCAAGCAAAACTTGGCGCAAGCCGGCCCGTCTCACCCGAGCGGCGTCACCGTCACCTTCACCTGCAACTGCTGCGCGCCGCCGCCCAGCACGATGCCGCGCATCGGCGTCACGTCGCTGAAATCTCGCCCCCAGCCCAAGGTGATGTGCTCGCCCTGCACCAGGCAGCGGTTGGTCGGGTCGAAGTCGATCCAGCCATGTACGGGGCAGAACACCGAAACCCAGGCATGTGAGGCATCGGCGCCAACCAAGCGCGGCTGGCCGGGCTTGGGGTGGGTGAGGATGTAGCCGCTCAAATAGCGGGCCGGCAGGCCCAGGCTGCGCAGGCAGCCAATCATCAGCTGGGCAAAGTCTTGGCAGACACCGCGGCGGCCGCTCAAGACCTGCTCCAGCGGGGTGGAGATTTCGGTGGCGGCGGGGTCGAACTTGAAGTCGGCAAAGATGCGCTGGGTCAGGTCCAGCGCGGCCTCCAGTATCGGCCTGCCCGGGCGAAAGCTGGGGCGTGCATACAGCTCCAGCGCAGCGCTCAGCTCGACATGCGGTGAGGCGTAGAGATAACGCGTTGCTTCCAGGGTGTCGGGGGACTGCGCGCGTTGCACCAGCTCACGTACCGATTCCCAGGGCTTGGAGCCTTGCAGCTCCGCCATGCTCGGCCGCTTGCTCAAGCTCACGACCGATTCGGCATGCACGTTGAGCGTCATGTGAGGCGCCATCAGAGTCAATCGCCGCGTCGGGTTGCCAAAGTAGTCGCGGCCCTCGCTGGTTTCATGCTCGGTTGGGCGCACCAGAATCCGGTGTGACTCGGTGCTTTGCAGTGCAAAGCTGCGCGGCGTCAGATGCAGGTATTGCTGCGACAAGGTGACCTGGCTTTGATAGCGGTACTCGGTCTCGTGCTCGACCCGGTATTTGATGCTGGCGGCCTTCATCGCTGGGCCGCCTTCTCGCCGGTGTAGCTGAAGAACTGCACGCTGATCAGCTCGGACATGGCCTCGCTGGCGCGCCGTATGCGCAGCAGCAATTGCGTCAGGCGCGCATTGCCGCGGTAAAGGTCGGTGGCCGGCGCCAGCGCCAATAGCTCGGCGCGCACGGCCTGCATTTCGGCCTCACCGCAGCCGCCCGCCGCCAGTGCCATCTTGTCCATTCCCTTGGTGATGCCGTCGAGCTGGAACAAGATGGAGCGCGGGTTGCTGGCGTCCAGCAACAAGAGATCCAGCACTGGCAGCCACTCGGGCTGAGCCCGGTAGCGAGAGCGGTAGGTGACGATGCTGTCGGCCAACTCCAGCAGCCAGTCCAGCTCGCCGTCGGCGTCCATGCTGAGCGCGCTCTGCAAGACCTGGCACTGATACTGCAAGCGCTCCAAGCGTCGGCCCAGCGACAAAAAGCGCCAGCCCAGGTCGCGGTTCATGCCGTCCAGGGCAAAGCCGGCCATCGTCATCGAGGCGGCGGCCGCATCGTCGAGCAGGGTCATCGCATCTGCTTGCGACAAGTGCTTGCCTTCGGCCGGCGCTTGCTGCTGCAGCATGCGGTTGAGGGCGCGCCAGTTGTCGATCGAGAGCCGCTCACGTAACTGGCTGGCGCTGCGGTAAAGCTGCTGTTGCTGGCGTGCCAAGCCCGGCACCTCGGGCGACACCACGGCCAGCAGCAAGGCTTGTTCGACCTGCGCGTCGCTCAGTGATGCGTTGAGCTGCGCACGCTCGGCGCTGTCTTTGGGTGGCTGCTTGCCGTCGAGTAAGTGATGCTGCGCGCACAGCGCCTTGACCGTGGGCCATCCGGCGCCTTGGTTGGCGGGGCGCAGATTGAATAGGAAGTTCAGGCTGACGCGCAGCAGGCGCGCGATATTGTCGCAACGCTCGGCATTGCGGCCGAACCAAAACAGGTTCTCGGCCGCGCGGCTCGACACATGGGTGTCGTCGCGCACCAGATCGGCCACGGTGGTGGTGCGCGATAGCGGCCGGTGCGCATCGACCAAGGGCAACTCGCGCGCCTGCACCCAGGTGTCTTTGCTGCCGCCGCCGCGCTGCAGCGTGATCACGCGCACATCGGGGCCGGTGGCCACACGTGTCAGGCCGCCAGGCATCACCACATAGCCGGTTGGCGTGGCGCAGGCATAAACGCGCAAGCCCATTGCGCTGGCGGTCAATGCACCATGGGCACCTGCACGTGAGCCATGTCCTTGCTGTTTGGACATATCGGCGCGCCAGACCGGCGCCTGCGACAAATGCACCAGCTCCTGCGCCACATAGTTGGCCGGGTGGGCGCGCAGCTTGGCGATAAAGGCCGCCCGCTCGGCGCCCTTCAGGTCCTGGCCGAAGACGGTGAACTGGCGGCTTTGCGGAAAGGCGGGCTTGATCACCAAGCGGTCCAGCTTGGCAATCACCTGGGCCAGCGCTGCCGGCTCGCCGCACCACCAAGTTGCCACCGAAGGCATCTTCAAGGGCGCGCCCAGCACGCGCTGCGACAGCGCCGGCAAAAAGCCCAGCAAAGCGCCCGACTCCAGCAGATTGGAACCCAGGCTGTTGGCGATCAAGACATTGCCCAGCCGCGCCGCTTCAATCAGGCCGGGGATGCCTAGACTGGAGTCGGCGCGCAGCTCCAGCGGGTCGCAGTAGTCATCGTCGACCCGGCGCATGATCACATGCACCCGCTTCATGCCCGACAGGGTCTTGTGCCAGACCATGCCATTGCGCACGGTCAGATCCGAGCCCTCCACCAGCGGCAGACCCAGGTGGCGCGCCATATAGGCTTGCTCGTAATAGGTTTCGTTATAAGGGCCGGGTGTCAGCAAAACGATCAGCGGCGGCTCGCCGGCGCGCAGCGGCGTGCTGCCGCTGTTGGCGCATTGGTGGCCCCAGTAGCTGAGGCTGTCGCGCATCTTGTCGAAGAAGCCGGTCAAGGGGCGCACATTCAGGTCGCGCATCAGATCGGGGAAGGTGCGGCCAATCACAGCCCGGTTCTCCAGCGCATAACCGCTGCCGGACGGCGCTTGTGTGCGGTCCGCCACCACCCACCAGCGGCCGCTTGGAGCACGCGCCAGGTCCACTGCGTAGAAGTGCAGGGCAATGCCGTCGCGATGCCGCATGCCGTGACAGGGGCGTAGGAAGCCGGCATGACCGTGGATCAAGGCCGGCGGCAGCTGACCCTGCTGCAGCAGCAGTTGCGGGCCGTAGACGTCCAGCAGAATTTGATTCAGCAGTGTGGCGCGCTGTGTCACGGCAGCCTCGATCTCGGCCCACTCGTTGTGCGGCAGGATCAGCGGCAGCACGTTCAAGTCCCATGGGCGGCCGGCGCCGCGTGTGTCGGCGTAGACGTTGTAGGTGACGCCGTTTTCGCGCACCTGGCGCTGTACCGCCTCGTCGCGCTCGCGCATCACGCCCGGCGCTTCGCGCGCCAGCGCCGTCAGCAGCGCGCGCCAATGCGGGCGCGGCTGACCATCGGCGCCCAGCATTTCGTCAAAGCGGTCGGTGGCGGCCGGGTAGCCGGCAAGGAGTCGAGAGGGCACGGTGTGGCGAGCAGGTTCGCGGGGGACTACAGGGCCGTGATTATCTCTGCGCGCGTGGCCGCCACGTTCACAGCGGCTGCCAGCGCAGATCCAGCGTCATCGGGAAGCTCGGATTGAACGGCTCCTTGAACACCGTCATCGGCCCCGGCGTGTGGCCATGTGGCCAGAAGCGCGCGAAGCGCCTCGCCTCGGCCGCATTGGCATTGACGGGTGAATGTTCCTCGCTGCGACCGCCCGGATGGACGACGTGATAAGTGCAGCCGCCGATCGCGCGGCCGCTCCAGGTGTCGACCAGATCAAAGGTCAAGGGCGCTTGCACGCCAATCGTCGGGTGCAGCGCTGACCAAGGGCTCCAGGCGCGGAAGCGCACGGCCGCCACATATTCGCCCGGGACACCGGTCGGATGCAGCGGCAACATGCGGCCGTTGCAGGCAATCACATGACGGCCATCGGTGAGGCCGCGCACCAAGAGCTGCATGCGCTCGACCGAGGAGTCGACATAACGCGCTGTGCCACCGGCGGCCATCTCTTCGCCCAGCACATTCCAGGGTTCGATCGCCTGCCTGAGTTCCAGCTCCACGCCCTCGTAGACGACGGTGCCGAAACGCGGGAAACGGAACTCGATGAAGGGGTCGAACCAATGGTCCTCAAAGGCATAGCCGGCCGCGCGCAGATCGCGTGCCACATCGCGGATGTCTTGCGCGACGAAGTGCGGCAGCATCCAGCGGTCATGCAAGGCCGTGCCCCAATGCACCAGCTTGGCCTGGTAGGGCTGCTGCCAGAAGCGTGCCACCAAGGCGCGCAGCAGCAGCATCTGCAACAAGCTCATGCGCTCATGCGGCGGCATCTCGAAGGCCCGGAACTCGACCAAGCCCAGGCGCCCGGTGGGGCCGTCGGGTGAGTAGAGCTTGTCGATCGAAAACTCCGAGCGATGCGTGTTGCCGGTCAGATCGACCAACAAATTACGCAAGAGGCGATCAACCATCCAGGGCTTGTCGCCCGGCATCATGCCCGGCAAGACCCGGTCCATCTGCTGGAAGGCGATCGCCAGCTCATACAGATTGTCATCGCGCGCCTCGTCCACGCGCGGCGCCTGGCTGGTCGGGCCGATGAAGGTGCCGGAGAACAGATAGGACAGGGCCGGATGGTTCTGCCAATAGGTGATCAGGCTCTTGAGAAGATCGGGGCGGCGCAGCATCGGGCTGTCTTCGGCGGTGGCGCCGCCAAGCGTCGCGTGGTTGCCGCCGCCGGTGCCGGTGTGGCGGCCGTCGACCATGAATTTCTCGGTGCCCAGGCGGCTCAGCCGCGCCTCTTCATAGAGCGTGCCCATGGTGTAGACCAGCTCGCTCCAGCTCGCCGACGGATGCACATTGACCTCGATCACGCCGGGGTCCGGCGTCACGCTGAGCAGCTTGATGCGGGGGTCGCGCGGCGGGCCATAGCCTTCGATCCAGAGCTTCAGCTGCAATTTGGCAGCAGTCGCTTCGACGATCTGCACCAAGGCCAGATAGTCTTCGATGCGTTTGATCGGCGGCATGAAGACGTACAAGCGCCCGGCCCGCACCTGCACGCACAGGGCAGTGTGGATGACGTCGCGCGGCGCCGGGGTGGCGTTGTGCTGGCCGGCTAAAGGATGCGGCGTTGGCTCGGATTCGGCACTGGTCGAGCGGCCCAGGGTGGCACGCGCCAGCCGTTTGGCCGCCGCCAGCGCTGCGCGTGGGCCCCGCTGAGTTTCGCGGTCAGCGTGGGTCAGCTTGACGTCCAGCGTCGCCTTGGCTTCCAGCAGCGCGCTGCGCTCGGCAAAGGGGTCGAGATCGAATTCGGCCTCTTGCTCGTCCGGCAAGACCCAGGGCAGCGAGTTCAGCGGCAGGCGCAGACCCAATGGGGAGTCGCCGTCGATTAGGTAGAGATGCTCGCGCTTGAGCGGCCAGGCCGAGCTGCGCCAGCTGCTGCTCAGGCTCACGCCGGGCTCAAACGGTGTCGGCGCCAGTGGCAGCACATAGCCCACAACTTCGCCCAGGCCCTTGTCCAGCAAGCGGGCCAGACGGCGGCGCTGCTCGGAGTCGCTCAGATCAGCGAACAGCGGGTTCAAATTGCTCGGCAGACCCTCTTCGATCTGCGCCTGCTGGCGCACGTCTTCATAGGCGGGAATGGCGCTGGCGGCGGGCAGATGCAGACCCTCCAGCAGCGCGGCCATAAAGCGTTCGGCTTCGGCCTTGCCATAGCCGTCATTGCTGCCTTCTGCCGAGAACAGCGAGGCGTCGCGCCACATGGGCTGGCCGTCGACCCGCCAATAGATATTCAGCGCCCAGCGCGGCAGCGGCTCGCCCGGGTACCACTTGCCCTGGCCGTAGTGCAACATGCCGCCGGGGGCGAAATGCTTCTTGAGCCGCAGCATCAGCTGGCCGGCCAGCTCGCGCTTGTGCTCGCCATGCGCCTCGGTATTCCATTGCGCGCCGTCCATATCGTCGATGGACACAAAGGTCGGCTCGCCGCCTTGAGTGAGGCGCACATCATTGCGCTTGAGGTCGGCGTCGACCTGCTGGCCCAGGCGGTCTATGGCCTGCCAGTCGGCATCGGAATAGGGCTTGGTGACGCGCGGATCTTCATGGATGCGGGTCACCGTCATCTCATGCACGAAAGTGACCTCGGCTTTGTCGGTGAAGCCGCTGACCGGAGCGGCCGACGAGGGCAGGGCGGTGCAGGCGAGCGGGATATGACCTTCGCTGGCCAGCATGCCCGAGGTTGGGTCCAGGCCAATCCAGCCGGCCCCGGGGATGTAAACCTCGGTCCAGGCATGCAGATCGGTGAAATCAACCGCCGTGCCGCTGGGGCCGTCGAGCGAGGCTTGATCGGGCTTGAGCTGGATCAGATAGCCGGACACAAAACGCGCGGCCAGGCCCAAGGAGCGCAGGATCTGCACCAGCAGCCAGGCGCTATCGCGGCATGAGCCTGAGGCTTTTTGCAGCGTTTCCTCGGGCGTTTGAATGCCCGGCTCCATGCGCAGCAAATAGCCGATGCGGACCTGCACGCGCTGGTTCAGATAGACCAGAAAGTCATTCGTCGGCAGCGAGCTGCTGAGCATTTCGCTGCGCACCGCCGCGATCCAATCTTTGAGCATTGGCCCCGGCGGGTCGACCTGCAGATAGGGCCCTAACTCCGCCGCCAGTTGGGCCGGGTAGGCAAAGGGGAAGCGCTCGGCGTACTTTTCGACAAAGAAGTCAAACGGGTTGATCACCGTCATATCGGCGACCAGATCGACGGTGAAGCTGAGCTCTTCGGCCTTCTCGGGGAACACAAAGCGGCCGATGTAATTGCCGTAGGGGTCTTGCTGCCAGTTGATGAAATGCTCGGCCGGCTCCACCGTCAATGAGTACGACAGGATGGGCGTGCGCGCATGCGGCGCCGGCCGCAGCCTCACCTCATGCGGCGAGAGCGCTACGGCGCGGTCATAGCGGTAGCTGGTGCGGTGGTGCAGTGCGACGCGGATAGCCATGTGTGCCTCAGTGCTTAGACCGACGGATTCAAAAAGTCGCGACTGATGCCAAGGCCCAGCTTGCCGACGCGGTCCAGAAACTGGCTCAGGAAAACATGCAAGCCGGGTTGCAGGATTTCATCGATGCTGGCGAATTCCAGGTCGGCATGGATGCGACCGGCCAGGCGCAGCGTCTCGCCGGACTGATTGTTGGCCACCCGCTTCAAGTTGCTGAGCAGGCGCGCCATGCAATGCGCCAATGAGCGCGGCATATCGGGCCGCAGAATCAGCAGCTCGGCCACCTTGTCGGGCGTGATCACATTGCTATAGACCTTGCGGTAGACCTCAAAGGCCGAGACCGATCGCAACACCGCAGACCAATGGTAGAAGTCGCGCGCGCCAGGTCCCGAAGGCTCAGGCTTGGATTCCAGTGCGTGGAACTTGACGTCCAGCAGCCGGGCGGTGTTGTCGGCTCGCTCCAGGAAGGAGCCTATGCGCAGGAAGTTAAAGGCTTCATCCTGCAGCATCGTGCCCACCGTGACGCCGCGCGACAGATGCGAGCGGAACTTGACCCATTCACACAAGGCGGCCGGGTCTTGCGACAGCAAGCCGTCGGCGATCATTCGTTTGAACTCCAGCCAGGTCTGGTTGGTGGTTTCCCAAACCTCAGTGGTCAGCGTGCCGCGCACCGCACGGGCGTTCTCGCGCGCCTCACGCAGGCAGCTCAGAATCGACGAGGGGTTGCGCTCGTCGCTGACCATGAAATGCTTGACCCGCTCGCTGTTGATCTCGCCCCAGCGCGCCTGATACGGCCCGGTCAACTCCGAGATCGATAGCAGGCTGCGCCAGCCCTGCTCAGCGGCGGCGGCCGACTGCGGCAACAAGGAGGTCTGGTAGTTGACGTCCAGCATTCGAGCCGTATTCTCCGCTCGCTCCATGTAGCGAGAGAGCCAAAACAGATGATCGGCGGTTCTTGACAGCATTGTTCGTATTCCTTCAGAACCGATTAGTCTTCCAACACCCAGGTGTCCTTGGTGCCGCCACCTTGGCTGCTGTTGACCACCAGCGAGCCCTCCTTCAGCGCCACGCGCGTCAGCCCACCCGGCACGATCTGCACCTTCTCCCCGGACAGCACAAAGGGCCGCAGGTCGATATGGCGCGGCGCGATGCCGGCCTCGACAAAGGTCGGGCAGGTCGACAGGCTCAGCGTCGGCTGGGCGATGTAATTGCTCGGATTGGCCAGCAGACAAGCGCGGAAGTCCTCAATCTCCTGCTTGGTGGCGGCCGGGCCGACCAACATGCCGTAGCCGCCCGCACCATGCACCTCCTTCACCACCAGGTCGGCTAGGTTGTCCAGCACATACTTCAGGTCATCGGCCTCGCGGCAGACATGCGTGGGCACATTGTTCAGGATTGGTTTCTCGCCCAGATAAAACTCGATCATCTTGGGCACATAGGGGTAGATGGACTTGTCGTCCGCGATGCCCGTGCCTATGCCATTGGCCAGATTCACATTGCCAGCCTTGTAGGCCTCGACCAGGCCTGCGCAACCTAATGTCGAATCCTTGCGGAACACCTTGGGGTCGAGGAAGTCGTCGTCCAGGCGGCGGTAGATCACATCCACACGCTTGGGCCCCCGCGTGGTGCGCATATAGACGATGTTCTCCTTGACGAACAAGTCCTTGCCCTCGACCAGCTCGACACCCATTTGTTGGGCTAAGAAGGCATGCTCGAAATAGGCCGAGTTGTACATGCCCGGCGTCAGCACCACCACGGTCGGCTCGCTCTTGACGTTCATGCTGTGAGGGCCGACGCTGCGCAGCGTTTCCAACAGCAGATCGGGGTAATGGGCGACCGGCGCGATGCGGTGCTGCGAGAACAGATCGGGGAACAGCCGCATCATCATCTTGCGGTTTTCCAGCATATAGCTGACGCCGCTGGGCACGCGTAGATTGTCTTCCAGCACGTAGTAGCTGCCGCTGCCGTCGGGGTTGGCGGCGCGCACGATGTCGATGCCGGCAATCTGGGAATAGATATTCAGCGGCACATCCACGCCCATCATCTCGGGGCGGAACTGCGCATTGTTGAGGATGGGCCCTTCGGGCACGATGCCGGCGCGGATGATGTCTTGACCGTGATAAACATCGTGAATGAAGCGGTTCAAGGCGGTCACGCGTTGGCGCAGGCCGGCCTCCATCTCGCGCCATTCATCAGCGGGAATGACGCGCGGGATCACGTCAAAGGGAATCAAGCGCTCGGTGCCTTCGCCGCTGTCCTTGTCGCCATAGACGGCGAAAGTGATGCCGACGCGGCGAAAGATCACTTCCGCTTCTTCGCGGCGCAAGCGCATGGTCTCTTCGGCTTGACCGGCCAGCCAGCGTTCGAAGGTTTGGTAATGCGTGCGGGCGCTTGGGCCGGGGAACTCAAAAGCACCGGGTGCGCCATTGAAGTGCATTTCGTCGAAGCTGGATTTCATTCATGCTCTCCTTGTCTTTAACGTGTGAGCAATATCCGGGCCATGTGCTGGGCGGTGCTGATTGGTGCGTGCGGTTTTGGCGCTAGCTCAATATCGGGCGTTTGTGCACCAGCATGGTCGCACGCGCCGCACCAAGCTGGTGTCCGCTGTGGCTTCGTCCGGGGGCAATTTGCGCAGCGCGGGAAAGTGCGTCCTGACAAGGGCGCGCCCTAGCCCCATAATGGCTCCCCGCAGCGCCATATCGGCTGACGGTTGCCTTTTGAGCCCGCGCTGGCCCCGCCCAAAACGGAGCCTCCCCATGCTCAGATTCCAATACACCGTTGAGTTGAGCTACGAGATTGACGCACCGGGCTGCGATTTCATTTTCAACCTGCATGCCGCGCAGACACCGCAGCAGACCGTGCTCAGCGAGTCGCTCAGCAATAGCCAAGGTGTCAACTCCGTCCTCTACGTTGACGCGCTGAGCCAGACTCGTTTTTTGCGCCTGCAGGCGCAGGCCGGCCAGCTGACAATGAACTACAGCGCCAGCGTCGATCTGGATCATGTGCAAACGCCGACCGATCAGCTGACCGAGTTGGCCGTTGCCGATCTGCCCGGCGCCGTCTTGCCCTATGTCTACCCTAGCCGCTATTGCGAGTCGGACCGCTTGTACCGGCTGGCGGCGCAGGAGTTTGGTCAGCTGCCCAAGGGCTACGGCCGGGTGCTGGCGATCCGTGACTGGGTGCAGGCGCGCACGAGCTTTCAGGCCAACTCATCCACCGGCACCACCACGGCGGTGGACACCCTGGTGGACCGCGCCGGTGTTTGCCGCGATTTCGCTCATCTGATGATTGCTCTGTGCCGGGCCTTGAATATGCCGGCTCGCTTTGTCACCGGCATCGACTACGGCTTGGACTTGAGCCTGCGCGCGCAGGACTTTCACGCCTATGTGGAGGTCTATCTGGGTCAGCGTTGGTACTTGTTTGATCCCTCGGGCGTGGCCATCCCGATGGCCTTGATCCGCATCGGCACCGGCCATGACGCGGCCGATACTGCCTTCGCCACCATCTTCGGCGGCGTGCGCGGCGCTTCGCCGGTCATTCACATCGAGGCCATCGCCAACGCCCAGGGTCAGGTGGTGCTGCCCGAGCATGTGACGCAGGGCTTGTCGACGGCGGCTTGAGTGCCCTGCGCAGGCGCAGAGCCTTGGCGATTGACGGGGTTCTCAGTGCATGCCCGCGCCGACCTGTTCGCGCCAAGTGCTCGGCGCAGCCCCGGTCCAGCGCCGGAACGCGCGCGTGAAGCTGGAAATCTCGGCAAAACCGAGGATGAAAGCGACGTCTTGCACGTCCTGCTCGGGGTCGCGCAAGAGGTTCTGTGCCAGCTCCAGCCGGGTCTGTTGCAGCAGCTCGGCGAAACCGAATTGCTCCTCCTCCAGCCGGCGCTGCAAGGTGCGCTCGGTCATATGCATGCGCGCCGCGACCGCCGCGCGTGACACATGGCCCGAGGGCAGCATATTCAGCAGATGAGCGCGTACCCGGTGGTGAATCGCACCGCTATCGAGTTCGGACAGCGTGGCCGCCAAGATCTTCTCGGCGTTCAAGGCCATGCCGGGGTGGCCGCCGGGCAGCGGCGCATCGAGTTGGGCGGCCGTGAAGGCCACCGCCGTGCAATCCGCATCCGGTTCGACCCTGCAGCCCAGGCTGGTGGCCAGCAAGTCGGTGCCGGCGTTGCGCCCATGGGCCACACGCACGGCTGCGGGCGTGAAGGACTGGCCGCTGGCGCCGGCATAGGCATGACGGCACATGGCGCCGACAACACCGGCCCAGGTGTCATGCGTCAGCGCCAGCACGCCGGGGCTGGCGTGGTATTGCAGCCAGGTCAAGGCCTGCTCGCCTTCGCCTTCGATGCACACGCGTAACACGGCAATCGAGCTGACCAGATCGTAATAACGCACCAGCCGCCGGGTCGCCTCGCGCAAGCTGGTGCTGGCCAGCCAGGCCACGCCCAGCAGCCCCAGCGCGCGCAAATTGAACTGCCCGGCGATCTCAACCGCCAGGCCCGGGTCATGGGCGCAGGCGGCATCGGCTAAACGCCAGAACTGGATGGTGTCGCGTTGACTGATGCGGCTGCGCTGGTCCAGCAACTGCTGCGGGCTGATGTTGGCGCGCTGCAGCAAGGCGTTGGCGTCCAGCCCGCGCAGCAGCAAGGTCTGATGCAAGGGCAGCAATAGACCGCTTGCGACGCCGTCGCGTTGTCGACTGGGTTTGTTCACGCTGGGGCAACTCCTTCACTGACGGTGCAAGCCGCGGTCAAAACAGTAACGGCTATCTTAGCCGGCTTGCCGGAGCGGGATGGTCGGTGAACGATTGTCCCGAATTGTCAAACCGATGGCCGCGCCAGACATGGGGGAAACCCTGATCTCTTCTTAGCATCCTTCCTATGGTCGCCGCACTGAAGTGGCCACCACAGCCACTCAGGAGATGCCATGTTCGACCCCGGCCCCAAGTCACCTAAAAACCCCGCAGTGCAGGGCTTTCATATGCCCGCCGACGCCCGTATCGACACGGTTCTGGCGCTGCTCAATCAGCGCCCCGAGTTTGCGCGCGCGGGCGCCGAATGCGTGTTTGCCAGGGATGAGATTGCGGCGCTGTTGAAACTGTCGGGCGACCCCTGGACGGCGGCGATGCTGGCCGAGTTGGCGAACGCGCGCTGGCAAGCGCAAGCCGTGGCCGAGAGCACACGCTACGAAAAAGTGGTGCTCAGCTTGCTCGGCACCGAGCGCAAGCGTGAGCAGACCCTGCGCCTGATGCGGCGTGCGGTGAACCGGCCGATCGAGCTGGCGATGCTGCAGGCGCAAGAACTGCTCAGCCGAATTCAGGCCGACAAAATGCCCTTGACCGAGGCAGCCCGCCGGCAGATGGACGAAGATTTGTTGAGTCTGCAAAGCGCTTGGCTGCTCTATAGCGACCGCTTGTTGTCAGCCTATATGCAGCTGCGTGACGGCCCGGTGTCTGAGCCCAAGCCGTCCAGCCAGGCGCTTACCAATCCGCTCAGCACGCCTGCCGCTGTCTCTGCGGCGCCCAGTATTGCGATGCCCAGTGTTGCGACGCAGTCCCAAGCACAGGACATCGCCGCGCCTTCGGTCACACCGAGGCGACGCCATACCGACTGCTTGCCGACGCTGCACTGAGGGCGATATGCTCGCGCGGCGCGCGGGGCCGGCCCGGGCGTCGGGTTGGGGCATCGCGTGCACCACCCGTTGACTTCTTGCTTCGGGTGCTTGTACATGCGCGTCATCAATGTCGATTTGAAGGTCCTCGCCGTGTTGGCCAATGCTGCGTGGCTGCATCGCCTCGTGGCACGGTTGAGCCTGGTCTTGGTGGCTTCCATGGGCTTGGCTGCCTTGCCTGTAGCCGCGCAAGTACAGGCAGTCGCGGCGGCAGCATCGGCAAGCCCCTTGGTGGCGGCGCCGGTGAATACGGCGCCGGAGGCCGCTGTGCAAATTTTCAACCGCACCATTGCGGTTTACAGGGCGCCGTTTCTCGGCGTTAGCCCGGCCGAGCGTGCAAGGCGCACCCATCTGTATATGAACGAGGTGCTGGCCCGCACCGGGGCCGGCGAGGTGACTGTCAAGCAAGAGGCGCAGGGTCGCATCGTGATGATTGACGGTGAGATGGCCTTAGTCTTGACGCCCGAGGATGTGGACGCCAAGGGCGACAAGACCTTGGACGAGACCGCCGCAGCGGCCAAGTTTCAGCTCGAACAGGTGATCGCCGAAACGCGCGAGAGCCGCGACGAGTCGCGCTTGCTGCGCGGCCTCTTGATCGCGGTGGCCGCGACGCTGGTGTTTGCAGGCCTGCTCGCCCTGGTGCGGCGCGGCCAGCGGGCTTTGGGTGCTTGGTTGTCGGCGCAGATGAGTCGGCGCGCTGCCGAACTGGAGGTGGCCGGCACCCAACTGCTGCAGGGCGACAAGGTCTTGACGGCGGTCAGCTTCGCCGTGCGTGGCGCGGGCTGGGCCTTGCTGGCCTTGCTGAGCTATGAGTGGCTGAGCCTGGTCCTCAGCCAGTTCCCCTACACAAGGCCCTGGGGCGAGCAACTCAGCGGCTATTTATGGCAGGTGGTGGTGCGGCTGGGCACGGGCATCTTGGGGGCGCTGCCGGATTTGTTTGTGGCGCTGCTGATCTTTATGCTGGCGCGCACCGTCATCAAGTTGTTCACGCCGGTATTCAATCGCATCGAGCGCGGTGAAGCCTCGCTCGGCTGGCTGGACCGCGACACGGTGCGGCCCTCGCGGCGCATCATCAGCACCGGCATCTGGTTGTTCGCGCTGGTAATGGCCTACCCCTATTTGCCTGGCTCCAGCAGCGAGGCCTTCAAAGGGGTTTCGGTGCTCTTGGGGCTGATGATCTCGCTGGGCGCCTCCAGCCTGGTGGGGCAGGGGGCGAGCGGCATGATTTTGATGTTCACGCGCACCATCCGCGTCGGCGAGTATGTGCGAATTGACGGTCATGAAGGCACCATCACCGAGTTGGGCATGTTCAATACCCGCATTCGTACCGGCCTGGGCGAGGAGCTGTCGATGCCGAATTCGCTGGTGATGGGCTCGGTGACGAAGAACTATTCGCGCGCCGTCAAGGGCCCCGGCTATATCGTCGACACCGTCGTTACGATTGGTTATGACACGCCGTGGCGCCAAGTCGAGGCGATGCTGATCGAGGCGGCGCACCGCACGCCGGGTGTGCTGAGCAACCCGTCGGCCCGGGTGTATCAGACGGCCTTGTCGGATTTCTACCCGGAGTACCGCTTGGTCTGCCAGGCCGTGCCCAGCCAGCCGCGCCCGCGCGCCGAGGTCTTGAGCGCCTTGCACGCCAATATCCAGGATGTGTTCAATGAATACGGCGTGCAAATCATGTCGCCGCATTATTTGGCCGACCCGGCCGAGGCCAAGTTTGTGCCCAAGGCGGCCTGGTTTGCCGCGCCGGCGAAACAGGGCTAAGCGCTGTCAGGGCTCGATCCGGCTGCCCAGCATGCGCCGCAGCACCCCGTCCTTGTAGACCAGATGATGCTTGAGCGCCCCCGCCACATGCAGGACCAGCGCCAGGATCAGCAAATAGGCGATCCACTCATGCATCTCGTCGCCGAGCTCGGCCACGCCAGCGTTATAGGGCAGCGCTTGGTCGGGTTTATCGGCGCTGTGTTGGCTGGGCACAATCTGCAGGCCGAAGACGTCAATGCCATGGCCGCCGGCGCCTGAATTCATCATGCCGCTGATTGGCATGGCCAGGGTGGCCAGTATCAGCAGCCAGTGCACCAGCTTGGCCAGGGCTTGTTCCAGCTTTGAGCCGCCTGCCAAATGCGCCGGCCAGCCATTCTTGAGCCGCCAGACCACGCGGGCCAGAATCAGCACGAACAAGAGCACGCCGACCGATTTGTGAATCGGATACAGGGCCCAAACTTCGGCGCGGCTCATGTAAAGGCCAATCGCGGTCAGCGCGATCATGCCGAGGCCGACCAGCCAATGCAGGGCGACGGAGATGGGGCTGAGTTTGTTGGGCTGGTCCATGGACATATAGGGTTAGTTTGAGTTCGGGGCGATTCTGGCACTCTTTATTGAAGGGGCTGAAGGTCACATGGCTTCACTTTCGGCCTCAGAGCACGCTGTGTTTACACTGCGCACAAACTTGCCGGGACTCGCCTTAGGTCATGAACGACATCGCCGCCCAATTGAACCTGCTCCGCCCGCAGCTGCTGAAGTTTGCGCAGCTGCAGCTGCGCAATGCGGCCTGGGCCGAAGACGCGGTTTCCGAGACGCTGCTGGCGGCGATCGAGAAGCCGCAAAGCTTTGGCGGCCAATCCCAGCTCAAGACCTGGCTGATCGGCATCCTCAAGCACAAACTGGTCGACCAGATCCGCCGCAACTGCCGCGAAATGTCCAGCACCCCAGAAGACGGCGAGGACTTGGACGATGAGCTCTTCAGCGCCGATGGTCACTGGCGTGAGCGGCCCAAGGATTGGGGCGACCCCGATCATTGCCTGCGCCAGGTGGACTTCATGAAAGTGATGGAAGCCTGCGTCGAGCATCTGCCCGGCCAGCAAGGTCGGCTCTTCATGATGCGGGAATGGTTGGAGTTGGACACCGAGGAAATCTGCCAGCAGCTGAGCATCAGCCCGAGCAATTTGTGGGTCATGTTGCACCGGGCGCGCCTGCGCCTGCGCGAATGCCTGCAGCTGAACTGGTTTGATGCGCAGGAATTGCAGGCGGGAGCCGCCACATGATGGGCCTGCCCAACTGCAGAGAAGTCACCCGCCTGGTGCTGGAGGGCGAAGAGCGCGCGCTGCGCTCCAGCGAGAAGCTCGCCGTCCGAGCGCATTTCCTGATCTGCAAGGCCTGCACCAACTTCGGCAAGCAAGTCGAACTGATGAGTAAGGCCTCGGCGCGCTGGCGTGGCTATTCCGGGGAGTGAGAGCCGGCGGTGGCGCATGCCACACATGAATGAAAAAAGCCCTCAAGTCATGGGTCGACTTGGGGGTTTTTCACTGTGCTGCGCGGTGCCGGCGCTCCGGTGGAATCGTCGCTCGCCACAAGGAACAGGGCGCCACGGATAGGAAATCTGCCTTATTGCGCGCGCAGCGCGAAGCGCGGGCTATGCGGTAGATCAGCTGCCAATTGCCTGTGGTGGAGTTGAGTCCGCGCTCGTAGCCGACGCAGCACAGCTGCGTGCCCAGACGAAGGATGGTTTCGCGCACCTCGCCCAGGCCCTGGCCCAGCATCAGCAACGAGAGCTTCTCTGTCTCGCTCATCTCGGTCTCGACATGGGGCCGACAAGGCCACTCAAGAGGTCATGATGAGTTTTTTGCCCGATTGAGTCCGGGGCTTGGTGCCCGAGACTCAAGCAGCGCCGTTAGGCATAAGAGATTCGACCGCTCCACAGCAAAACTTCACCGTGGCTGCCAGGCACAAGGTCAATTTCTCAGCCGCAAAGCCGACATCTCTGACCTCGTCCTAGGCGACATTGTCTGGCAGGCTCGCAGCGGTCTGTGACATGCGACGCGCCCATGACGAGCAGAACAACGCAACGCTTGCAGGGTCTAGAAACGACCTGTCCCTCGGGGTAGTGCCGAACTGGCGAACCCACCGGCAGCATTTGGGACCTGTATCTGCTTGCCCTGCAAGTCCTGGCTCCCGGCAACTGCATTTCGGTAAGATGCCTGCGCCAAGTTCGCCCCGGCGTCGTTCGCCAACAGTGCCATGGCAAGGTGCGGGAGTGAGCCAGCCCTGAGCAGCCCCACAGTGCTTCGAGACGGACTGCGCGCTCTGCGGCACAGCCGGGGAAAGGACCAGGCCGAGTGCCATCAACCTAAACGTCCGACCCGCACCGATGATGACCATGACTTCCTCTGCGACCGCCCCCGCCCAAGCCGGCAAGAGCGGGTCCGGCCGCACACGCCAGGCCGCGCCACGCGGCAGCGACGGCAACCGCCTCGAGCAGCGCGCCCTGCTGCTGTCCGTGGTGGGCGTGCTGGTATTGGCTGGCGGAAGCGTGATCTGGGGCCTGATTATCGATTCGGACATCGTCATCCTGAACGGGGTGTTCTCGATGTTGAGCGCGGTTAGCGGCGGGCTGAGCCTGCTGGCAGCCCGTCTGGTCGTGCGCCCCGAGGACCGGCGCTTTCCCTTCGGCTACGCGCATGTGGAACCGCTGGTTCACACAGTGAACGGCGTGTTCATGTTGCTGATGTGCCTCTACGCGGCACTCAACGGCATCGAGGGCATGCGCCACGGCGGTCACGAGACCGATGCCGAGGGCGTGATCCTGTTCGCGGTGGCCACTGCGCTGTTCTGCTTGGCCGCCGGTGCGTGGGAGTGGGTGCTGGCGCGGCGCATTGGTTCGCAGCTGATGCTGAATGACGCCAAGGAATGGCTGATGGATGCGGCGTTCAGCCTGGTCACCTTTGCCGGCTTCGCGGTCCTGCCGCTGCTGCCCGAGCCGCAGCACAGCCTGTGGGCCCGCTATGCTGACCCGGCGATGGTGACGGTGCTGTCGTTGCTGTTTCTGCTGGTGCCGATCGACATCCTGCGCGAGAGCCTGCGCGAGGTGCTGCGCATGGCTGTACCGGAAGACGAACTGGTGCAGCGGATTGATGTGGTGCTGGCCGACCTGCGGGCACGGCACGACATCGTCAGCGCCACACACCATGTGGTGCGTACCGGTCGCACGGTGTTCGTGGAGATCGACTTCGTGGTCGGCCCGCGCTTCACGGTGCAGCGCATTGCGCAGCAGGACCAGCTGCGCGAGGAGATCCGCGCTGCCATCGGCATTTCATTGGATGAGGCTTGGCTGACCGTCTCCTTCTTCGAGGATCCGCGCTGGACGTAGGGGCTGCCGGCTGATGGCATGCACGTAGCTCCCGGGGGACTCAAGCCGCGCAATCGACCTTTCGAACGCCTAGATGCTGCTCAATCTACGGAGCCCGTCTTCTACCCCGGCATTTGCCCTCACAAGCAACGCTCTGCCTGGCCCAAACGTGACGCAAGGTGACAAAGAAAAAGCCCCTAAGTCGTTGATTTACTTAGAGGCTTGATGCTTTGTGAACCATCGTGATTCACTAATCTGGTGCACCGGCAAGAATCCAATAAAGCCTTGAAACGGCGATGAACACTGCACTCTGCTTTTCTTGTGCTGGGTTTGTTCCCCCATTTGTTCCCCCGCCTTGGTCTTGCTACCCCTCACATCGTGGGCATAGCTGGCGCTGGCCGCCTTCACGATGGACACCAGCTCTGTTTGATTTTTTTCACATTTTTGAATTCGCCTCGAAAATTCATACAGGGTAAAAAAACCTGTGAATGAGAGACCATGCGGTCCTGACCGACACGGCCGCAGAGATCTATGCCCCCCCTGCCTTGGGGGCTCGGCCTGAGCCACGCGCCACGGCCCCGCTCTGAAGTCTTCGAAGGGTTTGCAGCGTCAGGCGGGTGCAGGCAAAGACCCCAAGCCTACGAACCGAGTGAACCGCTCCGAGCTGGCCTTCATCGTGCCTTGCCGCTTGTTGTTCGCGTGCTGGCTGCTGGCCTCGAATGGGGGTTTGGATCGGGGCAAACTTCGCGCCGCCCACCAGCGCCAGCAAGGCGACCCTTCACGTTCACAGCAACAGCAGATGGTTTCTCTAGATGGTGTCCGTCTGGCGGAACAGGAGAAGGGGCAAAAACGGCCTCTATAGTTCCGGCAGACGGAACAGGAGAGGGGTTCTCTGTTCCGGGAGACGGAACTATCAGCGGCCTCCCTGTTCCGGGAGACGGACTAAGGACTGCGTTTTTGATGCCGATAGATTTGCGGTACGCGCCGCGCTCGAATGCTTCCGCTGCGCCAGGATCAAAGCCAGGCAGCCGATCCAGTGTTTGCCAAGTGATGGCGTACCAGCTCGCCTTGTTGGGCCTGTGGCCTTTGACCATCTCGGCAATAAAGCCGGCCTCGATCAGCTCATGTTTGGCCCGGTGGATCACATCGGCAGACTTCCAGCCGCGACCGGCCAAGTGCGCCCGGCTCGCCAGCAATCGCCCGTTGTTGTCTCGCACGTACTGGCGGGCCAACTCCAGCAGCAAAGACCGCGCCGCATGGCTTAGAAGGGCATAGCCTGGGCAATCGAGCACGGCCCAAGGGATAGCAGCGAACCCGCCACCGTCGCGGCCTGAGTCCGGCTTGTTGCGTCCATTGCGCCCGTTAGCCATTGCGAAGCCACTCCAATCGATGCAGGAGCCCCGCAAGCCATGCCGACACACCAGCGCAACAGAACCGCGAGAAAAGGCCGTGCATGGCGATTTCAGGGCCTACTAGGGGCATCGCCACATTGCCGGCTTTTGCTCCGGCCTCGCCAGCGCTTCGGTGTGTTCGCTTGCTGCTGTTCAGGCTGCCACCTCGCCAGCCAAGGGGGTGATGACGGCCACAGCTTCGAACAGGGCGATGCTCGAATCCGTGTCGCCCGTGTCGCCTTCAATCATCACGTCCACCAGCGCCAGCAACGCGGCCAGCAGCTCAGGAGCCGCAGCCATCAAGCGAGCATTGGCCAAGGCCTCGGCCTGGGAGTTAGCCGCGCCGCTGAAGGCTTCAGCCAGGCACACGGACCCGGCGTAGATTTGCCCGCGCTCGGTTGACCAAGGGCCGGGGGTATGGATAGAGAAAGGGGAATTGCCAGCGCTCGCGCAGGCAAGGGCTTGCAGGCTTGTCATGCTGCACCGCCGATCTGCGCCAAGAACCGCGCCGCGCCTTCCAGGGTGTGAACCTTGCGGAACAAGTCCCACCGGGTGATGAACAGGGCCCCTTCCAACTGCTCCAGGCCGTAGCCCTTCAGCGCCAGCTCTGCCTGAATGGTGGCAAAGGCTTTGCGGTCGGTGCTGGCGCTGGTAGAGTCGTAGCGGTCAGCCTTCCTAAGTACTTTGATGCCCTGAGCCGCTCCACCGGCCAGGGCATCGCCTTTTGTGGGCTTTATGGCGTGCCCCCTTGCCAGGGAGTAGACGCCGATCCTGTGCGCCTTGCCGGACTCGGTTTCAACTCTGCGCCATTGCGTCAAGACCTCGCGCCCGGACTTCACAATTTCCAGCTTGCGGGCCCTGGGGTCGTAAATGTCCAAGCACCGCGAAGCCTCAAACGTGGTTACATGGCCAAGCAGCTCCAGCGCCGCCAACAGCCGGTTGACTTGGTGTTTGTCTTGGCTGCCAGGATGCAGGTCGCGGATGGCGTGCAGCGCCGCCAGTCGATAGCCGTCTACCTGCTCATGTGGCAATTGCCCGATCAGGCCGGGCCGTCGGCGGCTCAAGATGCCACCCCCTGAGCCTGAATAAAGGCCCGCACATCTGCCGCCCGAAAGCGGGTGCAGCGCTTGCCCATGCGAATCGGCTCTGCCAGCTTGCCCGCCGCGATCAAGCGGTAAAGCGTAGACGCAGATAGGCCGGTTGCCTGGGTGACGGTCTGAATCTTCAACAGCGCGTCAGGGAGTTGGAGCGCGTCCAGGGTTTGCGCCAGGCCTAGGCGCTTGTCGTCGCTTGGCGCTTGCTGCGCCGACTTGGGGGTTTTGGGTTTCATGTGAACCGTCCTTTGTTGGAGTGGCTCACATGGTCAATCCTATCGGGTTCACCTTGACGCTATAGGCAAGAAAACCAATCAAATACCTTCAGTCTGCCTATGGCGGCATGGCAGCTTGACGAGCGCTTAAAGGGAAGTCATGGCACGGGGGGCATCACACTTTCTTGGCGGGTTCAGTATTCAAGTGAGCCTCAATCATCAAAGCAATCTCATTCGGCAATTCGTGCCACCATGGGGGGCTCTTCATCTGCTCTGGCGTGAAGCGATCCACGCTGCCATCGAGCCGCCGAAACTCAAAGACTGCTGAAGCGGGAGTGCTCCAGCGGCCGGCAATTGAAAGACTTGAATAGGCATTTGCCGACGGTGTTTGTAGGGAGTAGTTCATAGGTTCGGGTGGTCAGTGGTTGAGGGTTTGGCATGGCTGCTTTTGCTGCCAGCCAGGACGGGCTATGCCGCCTTGATCGGGATGATCTGCGCACCGGCCCGCAACTGGTCGAGATAGTTGGCCCATGTCTGCATCATCAATTGGCGCTGCTCTGCGTACTCGGCCCGGTCATAGGCTCCAGGGTTTGCGCCGGTCTTGGCGTGGCCTAGCTGGGCTTCCACCATGTCAGGCGAGATGCCCGATAGCCGCTCGGCCAGCATCGTCCGCGCCATCGCCCGGAAACCATGCGCCACATGGTCGTCTGAGCCGAAGTCCAAGCGGCGCAGCGCTGCATTTACCGTTCCGTCGCTCATTGGGATTGAATGGTCACGCGCACCGGGGAACACATAGCGCGAGCTGCCGGTGAGCGGGTGGACGGCCCGCAGCAAAGCTACCGCCTGCCGCGCCAGTGGCACAAGGTGCGGCCTGCCGTTGATCTTGGCCTTGGTCTTGAGCTTCATGCTCTGCGCCGGGATGGTCAACATCGCGCCGTCCAGGTCAAGCCAGGCCCACTCCATCGCCCGAATGTTGCCGGGTCGCTGAAATAGCAGCGCCGACAGTTGCAGCGCCGTCCGCGTGGCGGGGTGCCCGCTGTAGCCGTCAATGGCCCGCAACAGCCCGCCGGCTTCGATAGGGTCAAGCACCGCCGCAAAGTGTTTGACATGGTGCGCCGTCAATGCGTCCTTCAGGTCAGCGATGGGGTTTTTCTCGCAGCGCTCGGTCACAACACCATGCCGGAACACTTGGCCCGCCATCGTGCGCAGCTCATGCGCCGTATTGACGATGCCTTTGGCTTCCACCTTGCGCAGCGCCTTCAAAACAGCCGATGCTCGGATGCTTGCCAGGGGAAGCGTGCCGATCTGGGGGAACAGGTACAGCTCTTGAGTCCGTAGCCACTTGCTGGCGTGGCCGCTGCTCCACTTGGCCGCAGCTTGGATGGCGTGGAACTCTCGCGCCACGGCCTCATAGGTGCTGGCGCTGCTGGTCTGTTTGTTGGCCTGGTCTTGCTGGCGCTGCTGCACCGGGTCAGTGCCCGCCGCTCTTGTCTTGCGCGCCGCCTCCCGTCCGTCGCGCGCCGCCTTCAGTGTGACCTCGGGATAGTTGCCCAGCGCCAGCCGCTTTTCTTTGCCCGCGAAGCGGTATTTGACAAACCAGCGCTTGGAGCCGTTGGGGGTGACTTCCAGGTAAAGCCCGCCGGCGTCAGGCAAGCGAATACGGGTCTTGTCCTGGGGGCAAATGGCCTGTTTGCAGGCTGGATCAGTCAGCATGGGGGAACACTCCGGGGGAACAGAAACCCGCCAAACGGGGGTAAAGGCTTGTTGTTCCCCCGTATGTTCCCCCGCTTTGCTTGCGCTGTACAGCCCTCACTTGATACAACCTGACAAACAAAAAGCCCCTAAGTCGCTGATTTACCTAGGGGCTTGACTGGTTGTGATGCTTTGTGAATCACTGAATTGGTGCGACCGGCAAGAATCGAACTTGCGCCTAAGCCTTCGGAGGGCCCAATGATATCCACTTCACCACGGTCGCTGACTGGAGCGGCATTCTAACCCGCGTCGGCGAGGGCCGGTCTGGCTGGCCGACTCAGCCTGCGACCGACTCGGCCAGCAAGGCCAAAAAAGTTGCCACGGCGCCGGCCGGCTGGGTGCGCCGCCGCACCAAGGTCATGGGCGCGTCGAGCAGATCGGCTTCCTTCAGCGGGCAGTAAACGATCGCTTCCGGATGAGTGCCCTGCATGGATGCGGGCACCACGCTGATGCCGGCACCGGCGGCGACCAGGTTGAGATTGCTCATCATGCGGTCGACCTCTGCCGCGATGCGCGGCGTGACGCCCAGTGCCCGGCATTGCTCGAGCAAATTGGCATACAGACCGGGCGCACCGGGGCGGCGTGCAAGGATCAGGGCTTCGCCGTCTAGGTCGGTCAAGCTCAGGCGTGGCTGGGGTGGCCGACCTTGTAAAAGTGGGTGGTCGACCGGCAGCGCCAACAGCACTGGTTCGCGGAACAAGGTCTCGAACAGCAGTTCCTCCGGCTCGCTCACCGGCACGCGGATCAGGCCGCAGTCGAGCCTGTGGGCCAGCACGGCGGCGGTGATGTCGGCGGCATTGGCCTCGCTCAACTCCAGCGAGATGGCGGGGTAGCGGCGCCGGCATTCGCGCAGCGCGGCCGGCGTGAAGCGATGCGCTGCGGCCGAACTGGTGAAGCCCAAGGCCACACGCCCCTGCTCGCCCTGCGCCAGTCGGGCCATGCGCTGTTGCATATCGGCCATGTCTTGCAGGATTTTGGCCACCTCGGCCTGCAGCAAGCGGCCGGCTTCGGTCAGCCTGACGCCCTTGGGGTGGCGCTCGAATAACTGCAAGCCCAGCTGCAATTCCAGCGCCTTGATCTGCTGGCTCAAGGGCGGCTGCTGCAGGCCCAGGCGCGCTGCGGCCCGCGTCATATGGCCTTCTTCGGCAACGGCTTGAAAGTAGCGCAGCAGGCGCAAGTCCAGCGGCAGTGCGGTCGGTGTCATATTTAAAAAGTCTTGAAAAGACGGTTTCAGTATATTTGACCTTGTGTGCCTTCCTGTCCACAGTCGGCTAGCGCCGGCTTGAGCGCAGACCATAAAAAATGGAGACAAGACATGACACTGTCCTTTTTGCGCCAATCCGCCCTCGGTTTGATCTGCTTGAGCGCGGGTGCGGCCGCCTTGGCCACGCCAACGACGATTTTGTTCGTCGGCAACAGCTACACCTTCGGCCGGGTTGACCCGGTGATGAGTTACAACGCGGCCAAGGTGCATGACCTGACCGCCGCTTTCAATGCGCTCAACCCCAGCGGCACCAACAGCTACCCGGTGGGTACAGCCGGCTTTGGTTCCTTCGAACAGCATCCTTGGGGCGGGGTGCCAGGGGTGTTCAAGAAGATGACCGACCAGGCCGGGCTTGATTACGAAGTTTCACTGTCCACCCGCAACGCTGCCTCGCTGCGCGGCCAGTTTCTCAACACCGCCAATGCCACCTGGGACTTGCGCGGCAATGTGGCCTCTCAAAACTGGAGCAAGGTGGTCTTGCAGGAGCAAAGCGATGCGGCGCTGCCGTCCGGCAAGGGCAAAAATGCCAACCTCGCCACTTTCAACGCCTATGCCGATCAGTTTGAGCGCTTCATCCACAACGGCGCGGCTCAGACCTATACCGAGGCACAGCTCTTCGGCAGCCTCGCAGCCTGCATGGCCACCGGCCTGAGCAGCGCCAGCTGCAATCTCAGCCGTGTGATTCCGAAGAACAACAACGCCAACGCCAATACGCAGATCTATCTGGAGCAAAGCTGGGCCCGGCCCGATATGGTCGAGGCGCACATGATCACCACGCCCGACAGGACCACGCCCAACGGCGCGCCCATCGTCGACACCAGCAGCGCCGGCGGCGCGGCGACGCTCTATTACGGCAGCCTGGCTGGCATGACGGCTGATCTGCACAAGTCTTTCTTCGATAAGGCGGCCAGCAACAGCGGCTTTGCCGGCGTGGTGCCAGTGGGCGACGCGTTTCAGCGCGCTGTCGATCAAGGTTTGGCCTTGGGCCAGGGCTTCTACGATGCCAACGGCCTGTATGTCGAACCGAGCGATGGCCGTACGAATTTGTGGTGGTTGGACCGCACCCACGCCAGCAAATACGGCTCCTACCTGAGTGCCTTAACCCTGTTCGGCAGCATCACCGGCCTGGACCCGCAAAGCCTGGGCAGGCAGGAACAGGCGGCCGCCGACCTCGGCATCAGCGCCGATGCGGCCTGGGCGCTGCAAGGCGTGGCGGCGGCGCAATTGGGCTTCGCCGTGGCGGTGCCCGAGCCGGCCACTTGGGGCTTGAGCTTGGCCGGCCTGCTTTTGCTTGGCTTGCGCACACGTCAAGCCAAGGCTTGAGACCATGAGCATGGCCCGGATCAAGTGTGGTGCCGGCGCACTATTGGCCTTGCAACTGTTGCTCGGCTGCAGCGGCCCGCGCCTGCCTTCGCCGCTACCACCTCCCCTCGCCGAGGCGGCCCCGCAGGTGCGTGAGTGCCCGGACGGCTTGGCCGCAGGCACGCGCTGCCTGGGCGGGCAGGACTCGGCCGGCGCCTTCTATCTGATCGCGATCCCCAAGGACTGGGGCGGCGTACTGGTCTTGCATGCCCATGGCGGGCCGGAGTTGGGACCTCCCAAGGCCGAACGCGCGGCCGAGGACCTGAAGCGCTGGGCCATCATGGTCAAGGCGGGTTATGCCTGGGCGGGCTCGACCTTTGCACAGGGCGGCGTGGCTGTCAGCGCGGCAGCGGCCGATACCGAAAGGCTGCGGCAGATTTTTGTCACGCATATCGCCCAGCCGACGACGACCATTCTGCACGGCCAGTCCTGGGGCGCCGGCGTCGCGCTCAAGGCGGCCGAGCGCTATGCCGCGCCCGGCCAGCCAAGGCCGGCCTATGACGGCGTGCTGCTCAGCAACGGCGTACTCGGCGGCGGCACCCGGTCCTACGATTTCAGGCTCGATTTGCGCGTGATCTATCAATACCTGTGCGGCAATCATCCGCGGCCCGACGAGGCGCAATACCCCTTGTGGATGGGCTTGCCGGCGGGCGCCACGCTGACGCGGGCCGACTTGGCCGCCCGTGCAGACAGTTGCTTAGGTTTGGCGACGCCCGTGCCAAAGCGCACACCCGAGCAGCAGGCGCGTTTGCATACTGTTTTGAACGTGCTTCAAATCCCGGATCGTTCCGTGCAGGGGCATTTGAATTGGGCGACCTGGCATTTTCAAGACGTGGTGCAAAAGCGCACCGGTGGCTTGAGCCCCTGGGGCAATATCGGTGCGCATTACAGCGGCTCGATCGACGATGCCGCCCTGAACGCTGGCGTGCAGCGCTACGCTGCCGATGCACGAGCTGTGACCCAGTTCGGCTTGGACAGTGACCCCAGCGGGCGGGTGGGGGTGCCGATGTTGAGCGTGCACGGCGTTCACGATGCGACCGCCTTTGTGGAGTTGGAATCGCAGCTTCGCCGCACGGTGGTGGCTGCCGGGCAGGGGGATAGACTGGTGCAGACCTTCAGCGACGACGGCGAGCACAGCTATCTGAGTGACCCGGTCTACCCGGCCCTGATGGCGGAGTTGTTGGGCTGGGCCGGGCGCGGTGAAAAACCCAGTCCGGCCAGCGTGGCGCGGCGCTGCCAGGCGATGGAGGCCCGCTTTGGCCCTGGCTGCCGGCTGCTGCCGAACTATCAAGCGGCAGAATTGGAATCAAGGGTGGCGCCGCGCCAACGCCCCTGAAGTTTTCGGCCCGCGTCAATCGATATAATCTGCCGGTTTTGCGCCCTGCGACTTTGCGGGGCACAGCCTTTCTTCTCTCTGCCCAACACGGCTAACTGGCCAACGAGGATTTCATGAGCGCAAACAACAATCACGAGAACGCAAAAGCTCAGGCGCACGCTCACGAGGAAGAGGCCCATGAAGGCCCGATCAAGACGCCTAAACAACTGGCTTGGGCGGTGTTCTTTGCCTTCGTTGTGCCCATCATCGTGATCATCATGCTGGCCAACTACGTGTCAAGCGCCACCAAGCCGGCCGCCGGCAGCGAAGCGCTTGAGGCGATGGCCGTCGCGGCCCGTATCCAGCCCGTCGGCGGCATCGAATTGAAGGACGCCAACAACGTCGCTACGCTGAAGACCGGCGAGCAAGTGTTCCAGGCGCAATGCGCTGCTTGCCACGCCACCGGCGCGGCCGGCGCACCGAAGCTGGCCGATGCCGCAGCCTGGGGCCCGCGCATTGGTGCTGGTTATGAGGCCTTGCTGAACTCGGCCCTGAAGGGCAAGAACGCGATGGGCGCGCAAGGTGGTGGCGATTTCAGCGATTTCGAAATCGGCCGTGCCGTGGTCTATCTGGCCAACCAAGGCGGCGCCAAGTTTGACGAGCCTAAGGCGCCTGCAGCGGCGGCCTCGGCAGCCAACTGACGCGTCTTTGCACCAAGAAAAAGCCGACCCGCTGAGGTCGGCTTTTTTTCGCCTGATTTGGTACGTCTAAGCGCCGGGATTCAATCGCACCCCGTGCCGCCCGAGTAACTCGGCATGTGTGCTGGCGAGTGGTTCCCACAAGCCGACCTCCACGGCACGAGCCGCCCAGTCCATGTCCATGCTGTGCACCAGCCCCAGGCCCAAGGGCGTGCTGAGGAAGAGGCGATCCTGCTCATCAAGCCAGGTCGAGCTGACGCTGCAACTCAAGTCTGTGTGGGTGTGCACCAAGCCGTCCTGGAGCAGCTCGGCGCCCAGCCTGAATACCCAGGGTGCGGCCTCCAGCTGCAGATAGACGCGCTGCGGCCCGTTCTGGAAAAACCAGCAGCCCGACTCGTCCGCCGCGTAATTGCGCGCAATGAACTGGCGCAGCTTTTCATGCGTGACGCGGCTGCCCTTGACCTGCGGAAACGGCCCGGCCGCTTGAATACGCTCGTCGCGCATATACCAGTCGCCGCGCGCGTCCAGCGCCAGCCAGCCATAGCAATGCGGCACATTGGGCCATTTCTTCAGCGCCGCTTCGACGATGGCGTCCATCGTTAGAGCGCTTTCGCCAACCAGTCACAGACCTGCTCGGGCATGCCGAAGACATGGCCCGGCGGGCGACCCTGTGCGAAGCCGACATGACCGCCCTGCGCCGGCTGCCAGAGCTGCACATAGGAACCGGCATCTTGCTGGCGGGGCAGGCTGGCGGCCGGAACAAAGGGATCGTTGCGGGCGTTCAGCACCAGCGCCGGGATGCGGATGCGCTTCAGATGTGGCTTGGCCGAGGCCCGTGCCCAATAGTCTTCGGTGCTGCGAAAACCATGGAGCGGCGCGGTGAACAGATTGTCGAATTCATACAAATCGCTGGCCGCGCGCAGCCGCTCACCATCGAACAGGCCCGGATGCTGCTGCAGTTTGCGCAGCGCCTTGGGCACCATGGTGCGCAAAAACATACGGGTGTAGACGAGGCGGTTGAAGCCTTGGCCGATGGCGTGGCCGGCCGCAGCCAGATCGACCGGCGAGCAGATCGAGCAGACCGCCCGCGTGGTGGCGGCCGCACTCTGGCCATGCTCCTCGGCCCAGCGCAGCAAAGCATTGCCGCCTAAGGAAACACCGGCAGCCAGCACGGGGCCGTCATGCATTTCCTTGAAGCGTGCCAGCATCCAGCCCACTTCCTCGAAGTCGCCCGAGTGATAGGCGCGCGGCGCCAGATTCAGCTCGCCCGAGCAGCCGCGAAAATGCGGCATCGCGAACGCCCAACCGCGCGAGCGCGCGACGGTGGCGAAGGCCTGCGAGGAGTGGCTTTGAGAACTGCCCTCAAGGCCGTGGAACAAGACCAGCAGCGGGCGACCCGCAATCTCGTTGCTCAGGCCGATCCCATCGCCGGGCCGCCCCAAGATGGGCTCAGCACCCCCTCGGGAATCAGGCGCCGCACTCGGCGGCGTGGGGACTCCATCCAGCCAATCCACGTCGATGAAATCGCCGTCGGGCGTGTCCCAGCGCTCGCGCCGAAAACTCAGCGCAGGTCCACCGTTATGGCGCGAAAACATGGCCGGCCAGATGGTCTGCGCCTGACCGCCGGGCAACCAGCGTGGGGCTTGGTACTGCATGGTCGAGGGCTTCAATGCAGCGTGGCCGGCTCTTCGATGACTTCCTGGATGTCATGCGCGGTGCCGGGGCTGGCGTGGTGCACGACCATGCGCCAACCCACCGCCGTCTTCAAGTAGACATTGGTGGCGATCACCCAGGCGCTTTGCTGGCCACTGCCGCCGCTGCCCTCGACCACGACGCGCTCCAGCACTTGATGGATTGCGGTTTCACTGGTTTGCACACGCCTCACCCTCTCAGGGTGGACCGAGATCGCCCCTTGGGCGAAGACCACTTCGAAGGCGGCTCTGATCGCACCCAGGCCGACCACGCGCGGGCCGCCCGGGTGAACGCAGGAGACTTCTTCCTCGTCCGACCAGACGGCCATCAAGCGGCTGAGATCGGCCTGTTGCAGCGCTTCGTAAAACTGTGCCTCGGTGTCTTCGGGCGAGGACAAGAGCGCGGCGGCCGGCACTTTGGGGTGTTGCATAGGCCCTTCAGTGGTGGCTGTGCAGCACTTCGCCGGCCTTGAGCTTGTAGACCGTGCCGCAATAAGGGCACTTGCCTTGGCCGTCATGGCTGAGGTCGATGAAGACCTTGGGGTGGCTGCTCCACAGCGCCATCTTGGGGTTTGGGCAGGCGACGACGCCGGGGCCTTGCACGTCGGCGGCGCTGACTTCAACGATGGATTTGTCGGTGCTATTGCTCAAGATGATGTCCTTCGCAGCTCAGACCAGGCTGAGCCAATGTGCATATTTCGGATTGCGGCCGTTGACGATGTCAAAGAACGCGGCTTGGATTTTCTCGGTGATCGGTCCACGTGTGCCGACATAACTGCCCGAGCCCAGCTCGATGCGGTCCAACTCGCGGATCGGCGTCACTTCGGCGGCGGTGCCGGTGAAGAAGGCCTCGTCGCAGATATAGACCTCGTCGCGGGTGATGCGCTTTTCTACCAGCTTGAGGCCTAAGTCCTGGCAGATGTGGAAGATCGTATTGCGGGTGATGCCGTTCAGCGCGCCGGCCGACAGGTCGGGCGTGTAGACCACGCCGTTCTTGATCACGAACAGGTTCTCGCCGGCGCCTTCGGAGACAAAGCCCGAGGCGTCCAGCAACATCGCTTCGTCATAGCCGTCCTCGGTCGCTTCCATATTGGCCAGGATCGAGTTGGTGTAATTGCTAACGGCCTTCGCCTGCGTCATCGTGATGTTGACGTGGTGGCGGGTGTAGCTGCTGGTCTTGACGCGGATGCCGCGCTTCATGCCGTCTTCGCCCAGGTAAGCGCCCCAGGCCCATGCCGCCACCATCAGATGGATCTTGTTGCCCTTGGGGCTGATGCCGAGTTTTTCGGAGCCAATCCAGACCAGCGGGCGCAGATAGCAGCTCTCCAGCTTGTTTTCGCGCACGACTTGGCGCTGTGCCTCTTCGACTTGGCTCTGCGTGAAGGGGATCTTCATGCGCAAAATCTTGGCGCTGTCGAACAAGCGCCGGCTGTGCTCTTGCAGGCGGAAGATGGCCGGGCCTTTGTCGGTCTTGTAAGCGCGTACGCCCTCGAAGGCGCCGCAGCCATAGTGCAGGGTGTGGCTCAGCACATGGATCTTGGCGTCGCGCCACTCCACCAACTCGCCGTCCATCCAAATTTTGCCGTCGCGATCGTCCAGTGACATGAGGCTTCCTTGTGCGTTGCGCTGCTGAGCGCTGAATCTGACAGGAGTTCGATTCTAACGGGGCGCTCGGTGCTGCTGGCCATCCGTGAAACCGGTCACGGCATCGCTCGGCACGATATCAATTCGTGAAATGTGCACGCTTCTAGCTCCCCCATTTTGGGGGGTAAACGGCGCCCAAATCTATCTCAAGCCCGCAGAATTAAGTCATGGCTTGGCGCAAGGCTTGGGCCACAACCTCACCGACTTACCAGGAGTCCCCTATGAACACGAAATTATCGATTGCGTTGCTTGCTTTGGCGGGGTTCTCCTTGCCGGCGATGGCGGGCAAGCCCGCAGACACCGCACCCGCATGCAGCTTCAGCGACTTGACCGGAGTCACCGTGTTGGGCTGCAAAGGCTATTTCTCGGGCAACTTGATCAAAGGCCCAGGAGCAGATTCGACGGTCGCCGCTATTCTGTCTGACCTTGGAATGGTTGGTGCTACTGGTTCCTATATCGCAAAGATTGAAAACCTGAATGGCACTCACGACATTGATTTCAAATCCGCCCTAAATGGAGTGACTTTCGTGGGTCTGCATACAGGTGCAGGTCAGTCGTACAACGGAACGGTCTTTTACAAGATTGACGCAGGTAATACGAATTTGCATTCATTCAATCTGCTATTGAACGCTTCTTCTAATGCGGCGATCTACTCGACCATGCCTTCGGCTGTCCCTGAACCAGAAACCTACGCCCTGATGCTGGCCGGTCTGGCCGCTGTCGGTTTTGTTGCCAAGCGCCGCAAGGCCGCTTGAGCCTCAGTTAGTTCTTTCGCTAAACGTTCAGCTTCCCAGCTGACTGGCCGGCAAGGTTGACTGGGCGACGGTGTCGCCCGGCTCATCCGGCCGGTTCAGGGTCCAACTGACAATTTGGCCCTTGTTCATCACGATCTCCAGCTGCACGCCGCCGGCGTCTATCCAGCCATAGGTCTCGGGGCTGTCGCTGAGCTTGCGGCCCAGGCTGCGGCTCAGTGGCAGCAGGGCTATTAGCTTCATGCCGACCTCCAATTTGGCGGCCAGCATGACGGCGCTGTCGATTTGCCCGACCGGCGCCTCGGACGCGACGCGCATGATGCGCATCAGCCGCCCGAACTGCAAGAGCAGCCAGAACACCACCACGCTCAGCGCCAGGATCACGCCCTTCCAGCCCCATAACAAGCCGCCAGCGATAAAGGCGAGGACGGCCAGCGCACTTCCAATCCATGTATTCATGGGGGCGAATGCTAACCGCGTGACGCCAACATCGGATCGGCGCTGCCACCTGCAGCATCCCAACCGTAGGCGCGCTCGACCTTGGCGATGCGCAGCGCGTAATGCAGGTACCAATCGGCGCGGCCTTGGTCACGCGCCTGTACATGCTCACCCTGGCGGCGCCAGGCAGCAATGTCTTGCAGGCTGCGCCAGTAGGAGACGGTGATGCCTAAGCCGTCGGCGCCGCGTACGCTCTCGACGCCCAAGTAGTCGGCCCTGCAAAACCCCGCCAACCCCCATGGCCACTGACATCTCGGGGTGAATGCCAATGGCCAGAACTCCCAAAAAGATATTCAATCGCTATTGATTTCTGGGAGTTCTGGAGGGTAAA
>NZ_JAQQXT010000007.1:0-311129 GCF_028595345.1 Roseateles albus
ACATGCCCACGTTAATCACTCCTGATTCCCCGCTCAGCCTTGAGCAGGACAGTGTCGATACATGGGTCAGTTTTGCGCGATCGCGGCCCTTGCAGGTGGGTCAGTTTTCAGTGATCGCCAACAGAGCTGAGTCTTTGATGAGCCCGCCAAACCTAGTTGGTTTGCTCCCGGGTGAAACCATTTATGGCTGGTGCGCGGCCCAACACGTTTCCTCAACCAGCAGGTCAGCCGAACGGACCTCGCTGCAATTGTTCGGGTCGCCACACGCCGCAAAACAACAGGACCTTCCGGCGGCGATTGCAAAGTTGCCGCTTGTCGATGGACGCGACCCTAAAGGATCGGTACAAACATTACTCACCCAGCACACGGTAGCTGCCTTTTACTGGCCCTTTCTTGGGCCGGTCGCGCGGGAAAAAGTGCTAACAGCCATTTTGATGGGTGGCGAGAATTTTTGGCGCCGCACGCTTTGCGCAAGCTCTCGCAGCCGTCCCGTTGACCACCCCCTGAAATGGTGCGCCGATTGTGCTTGTGCCGACGAGGAAGGCGAAGGGCGAGCCTATTGGCATGTGCAACATCAGTTCCCCTGCAGCAATGCATGTTTGCTTCATGGCCGACGACTTCAGGTATCGGAACATCGGCCAAAGTCATGGTGCCTTCCCGGCGATCGAAGTGCGCCTGTAGCCGAGTCTTTAACACCGAGTTCCACGGAGTGCATTGCGGCGGCGGTCGGACTAATTGCGTCTGAACAGCGGGCCATCGACTTTCAGGGTCTTCGGAATGCAGCGCTTCTGCGCTTGCGAGAAATGGGCATCATCGTGTCCATCGACGGCGCCAAGCACGACCGCCTACTTCAATGGTTTGAGCGATCCGATACTGCTCGGTGGTGCCGTTCGAATGGGTCCAGCTTGCAAGCCCTCGTGAATGGCCATTGGCTGCCCAGCATGCTTTGGCGACACCGCCGCAACCATCCGGTTCAATGGGTGGTGCTTTGGTCTGCCCTGCAATGGCGCAGTTGCCAGGAGGCGGCCGCCAACTTCGAAAGCGCTGCTCGGGGCGACGTTCCTGGCGCCGATGGTCAATTGGCGCTTTTCCCTTTGGACAAGGCACTCATCACTCGCGCACCGCAGCATGTGTGGCTGGCGTTTCTCTCCAGCCAGAGCTACGCAGAGGTCATGGAGGCGCTAAAGGTGTCAAGATCTGACATCGTCCGGTGGCTTGAGTCCGACCCTGAATTGAGACAGGAGTGGCGTGCGCAACTTCGCGCAACCAAGCAACGCGAATGTGAGGCCCGGCTGCGCTCGATGGTCGATTCAGCAACCGAAACATCGCGACGCGACTTGGAACTGAATCGCAGCGCCGAGCTTAAATGGATGAGGGAGTACGCCCCTCAAAAACTTGCCGAAATGTTGCGCTCGCTGCCAGCCCGTTTGGCAGCGCAGTCAACCCTGTTCGACAAGCCTCGATCCGAAGCTATCGGCTGCTCCAAAAAAGCAAAAAATCCAACCAATCCCACCCAAAACCCCAAAGTCGAATCCATGGATAAAAGATGCCTCAACTGAAATCCGGAATCCAATCTTTGCATAGGCAATTGCCCTTGAACGTTCCGACGCTCTTACCTGACGAATGCGGCAAGGGCTTCATCGGAAGAGTCTTTGGTTGGAATGGCGCCGTTGATCATCTCTCGATGGACATTTGGCGTAAAAGCGGCTGGGGAAGGCATTACTCGCCTTTTGAGTTTCTGATTGAAGTCACCGGATTACCTCGCTCGACCCTCATCTGCGAGCACACGCACCTCCCCTACTTCCGCTTCGTAAACAAGACCTTCGCCGGCAGCAGCTATGACTGCGCAAGCACCGACGTTGCCAGCTGCAGTCGCCTACATACGTTGAACACCCCGCGAGGCAATGCTCGGCTGTGTGAGAAGTGCGTTCTGAAGGACCTAAGCGAGGAAGGAGTTTCTTATTGGCGGCGGACGCATCAACTTCACGGTATCAGTCATTGCGCTGAGCATGGCCACCCCTTGCTGACTGCAGAGTGCAACCATGCCTTGCTTTCACCACCTAGCCAATTCCTTGACAGTGGGGAGACGCGGCCAATTGCCCCTTCGATTTTGCAGGCTGCGGCAGGGCCTTTCATCAAACGATTCGTAGCGCTTTCTGCTATGACGCTGACAATGAAAGCACCTCGTCATCCAGCTCAGCTGTCTCGAAGTCTCGAGATTCGTGCCCGACACCACGGCATCCGCGTCTCGCCTCAAGGCCGTGTCTCAAACTTGAGTGACCGAATAATTGAAATGGCGGCGGGCCCATGGCTTGATGAGAATTTCCCAATATTGAAGAACAAGCGCCCCGCCGAGTTTGTCAGCGCCATTGACGGCACCTGCATCAGTCGCCATGTTGCCCATCACACCGTGTCGTACCTGCTCGCCATGGCTGCGCTCTGGGATACCACAGATGAGGCCATGACGGCTTGCTTTGTCACTGAAGCTCCCGGCGTCGCCGGCCATGACGCACAAGAAGAACTGCGCCAACAAGAAGCAGCCTTCCGCTTGTTTCTGAAAGATGTAGGCGTCCTCCGAGCCATCAAGGCGCATAACCTATCCAAGGAAAACCTAAGCGCCAGCATGCAGCACTATTTGCGCCGCGCGGCATTGGAGAGCAAGTGAACGCCCTGGCCTGCCTTTCGCCTGAATGCAATGCGGATACGCTGGAGCGGGCCACCCACCGCCCTGATCTTGCCCGAAAACGTGACCTGTCGCGATGCGCCGGTCCCCCGCACGAAAGGGGCTCCTACGAGCGCATTGAGTGTGCCGATTGGCGCTGACCACCCCGCCAATTTTGAATCGCCAATCTTCGTGCCCAAGCGGCCGGCCTATAGCTGCATGGCGGAGTCTTCCGCCTTACGAAAGAAAGAGCCGCCGTTCAGATGTGCAGAGTGAGCGACTCCAACGTGCCCAAAGCCGCCGCAGGGCATTGTCATTCGCATGGACTGACGCTCACGCTGTTTGGCCCCACCTGATCTGCTCTACCCACACCATGCCGAGTAGAGCCGATATGACGAGGGTCAGGTCTTGACTGGAAATTCGAGACTAGGCTCCGATCTTGTGCAGGCCAATTGCTACTTGGCGTTTCAGGCGGTCGACCGGCCAACCTGCCATTCTTCAGGGCGCCGTCAGCTCGAAGCTAAATTCTTCAAGTTTCTTGCTGAAGCTCATATAGCTGCCCAGGCTGCTGTCGGCATTCAGCTGGTGGCATTGGCGACCGGTGCGCATGAAGCCTGTGGCTATGACTTTGGTATTGCGTTCCAGACAAAGTAGTACCCGCGCTCCTTCTTGCTTGACGACCCAGGTATCCAAATAACTGACCTCTGCGCTACTGTTTGTGTTGCAGGTTAGGGGCCCGGTCGCAAGGCTGCTGGAACCCGTGTCTCCAACCTTGGCCGTCTTGGAAAAACTCCCCTTATTCAAAGATGCGTCACACATGTCGCCTACTGTGGTCGCAATGTTCCACATGGGCGCTAGCCTTTCGAATTGAATATTGCTAGGGTCAAAGACAGACTCGTCACCTACGCTTTCCGAAAAGCCGGGGAAGCTCAGTGTCATGGCATGGGTCATGTGGCTGATTTGTTTGCCCGTTTCCGAAAAGGTACCCGCAACCGACTTCGGAGCGATCGTCAGTACCATCGATGCAGCTGTGCCAGTCGGCACGCGAGCGCCCGAAACGGTGCCGCTGAGGGTCCAAGAATTTGCCTTGGTGAAGTACTGCGTCATGGCCAACTGCAGATCGTAGCTGACTGCTTTGGGCGGTTCAGGCGCGGGGTCGCCACCGCCACCGCAAGCTTGCAGGGAAATAAGGACTGCAGCCAGGGCGGCGGTAGCCACGAGTCGTGCAGTCGATATCAGTTGTTCGGACACGGGGTTTCCTCGGGAAATCTAACTATTTGTTGTTGACTGACTGCAGTCTCAAGTGGGGAAGACAGGGCTCTGGATGGTGGCCCTCAGCTTTCACCTTTAACAAACTTTGCCTGAATCCGATCGCAAAGCAATCAGCACCAAATAAGTAGCGGGCAAGGCTACTTTGAGTAGCCAAAAATAGAACTAGGGCGCCTCCGCGATCAAGCCGAGGGTCAAGTCCCTATTCGTAAATCCCCTCCGGTTGCCGATGATGAAAATGTGCGGGGCAGGCTTTGATTATCGGTCTCCGATAGTGGCGGAGGTGCGAATGCTCTGGACACTTGCCGCCCCCCCAAACCTCGCGCCCTCAAGGCCCACGCAAATCTGACAGTTGCGCGATCAAGGTCGCCGGTGGGCCATAGGGTCAGGTCTTGCAATCAAGCAGATACCATCGCAACTCGACCAAGGCAAGAGCATCCGAGCGGATCCGCAGGGCCGGTACGGACTGCAGGGGATTGTCGACAGCTTCACACGCACCTGCGGGGATGGCCGGGTAGCAAATTCCGGCACACCCGGGTGCATAAGGCAGCACTTCAACGGCGCAGCTGGCACGCCAAGGCAGCCAAAGCCACAATGAACGGCCCTTCTTTAAGAGCGTGGCCACGTGCATCTCTATTCTGCCGATTCCAAGGAACAACTATGAACTCATGCAGCGCCGTGCAGGTTTTTAGGCGCAGCTCAGTCGCCCTGATTTCCATGCTGGCCATGCTGGCACTTGGTGCCTGCTCCACGACGGGCCCCACCGTCATCGAGAGTTCCAGCACGACCATGAGCAGACAAGCCGACCTCTACGACAGCCAAGCCGGTGATCTGCAACGAAGCGGTGCCGGCCGGGCCGGCTCAGAGCTGCGCCGCCTGGCAGACAAACAACGCTTGGATGCCAAAAACAGTGAGCCCAAAGGCTTCACTGAGGGTGCCGTTGATCTGCTGATCAACAGCCTCTTTCAGTCTTGGCTGGCATCATCGCCCAAAGGCCTGCAGAAATAGCTCGGGGCCGTCGCGGCCAAGCAGCGAGTCAAACGGCGAGTCAAGCCACGTTCTCGCGCACCTGAAAGACATTGCCCGATGGGTCGTGAGCATCGCAGGCCCGAAAGCCTCGGGCCTGCCACTCCTTGCTTTTTGGCCCCCACCTGGCCACCCAGTGCGGCGGCCGCTGTTCGCGCCTGCTCAATCGACGTAACGGGCAGGCAAATCTTGATCGGCGTGGCCTCGCGCAGCTGCGGCGGCACGGCAATTTGAATTTGCGCCGCGATCTTCTTGGGGATGCGTGAATTACCAGCTGAAAGCCAACGGGTCAAATCGGTGTCTGGGGGAAGTCGGCTTTGGGCACACTGCTGCCGCAGATGACGAGGGAGCGAGCGGCTCCTATAGGGTCGACCCCGCCTATTCGACGGGTCAAGCAGCAGCCATTCGGCTTCGGTTGACCGACGATTTCGTGAACGGCTCCTCTGGATGACCGCAGCACATTCGAGACCGGACATCTGCGCCGCAAACTCTGCTCCGGTCAGTGACTGCTGGGTTGCCGGCACCGTGAGTCCGGCGCTCGACCTCCAATAACTGCAGTCGCTGCAGTGACGCCATCCGGCCTGGGGCTTGAACTTCGGCTCCGGGCATGGTCATTTGAATTCGGCTTGTTTACATTTTCAGCCAGCATTTTGGACGGTCAAAATAGTGGCGAAGCTGCTTGTGGAGGATGCCCTGCCGACTTTTCCGAACTCTATTCCGGGCCTTGCCACCTTCTCAAGGGCTTCGGGGCGTGCTTTTCCGAACTATCTTGTCGAAAGTTCGAGTTGATCAAAAAATCAAGTTCATAGGAAAAAGCGCCTCTTTCCTTTTCCGAACTCTATTCCGTCGGACCAGCTCGTGGTACGACGGAATAGAGTTCGGAAACATGGCATAGAGTTCGGGAAAATTGACCCTATTCTGAACTACCCAAAAGAATAGAGATCGGGAAAGCTATTGCGGGCTTAAGCACCGCCAACCCCAATTGCCCCTATAGGAGCCGCTCGCACTCCTTCACGACTGTCGCGCTTTTCGGGCGCAGCATGCACAATCCGCGCCACGCCCATGCTTTCAAACACCGCCATGCCGATCCATGATTGACGAGACGCGTCTGCAGGCGCTAGTCCGAATGGATGTGGCGCAGCGCCTGCGCAGCAATGACCTGAGCCTGACCGTGGGCAATTTCGTGTTGGCGCTGCTGGTTGCCGCCAGCCTGCACAAGGCAGCGCCGCCGGCCTGGGTGGCCAGCTGGCTGGGCTTGCAGTTGGTCAACCTGGCCTTTCATCTCTGGCTGGGCATGCGCTGGTTGCGCAGCCCGCTGACGACAGCCAACGCGCCGCTCTGGCTGCGCCGGGTGACACGCACCTCAGCGATCAACGGCGTGCTGTGGCTGCTGGCGATTCATCTCTTTTGGCCCGGCGGCAGCGATGCGCAGCGCATGTTGCTATTGGCTTGGATGATAGGCATCAGTTCCGCCGCACTGCATTCCCTGCATGCCTATTTGCCGGCCTATTTCGCCATGGTGGGGCCTGTCCTGCTGGGGCTGTTGCTGACCGTGATGGTGCATGGCGCGATTGACTCTTGGGCCATCCTGGCCGTGCTGCTATTGGGCTCCACGCTCTACATTCACTTTGCTGTTTCCCTGCGGCGCCTGCTGTGGGACTCGCTGCGCCAAGCCCATCAGCTCGCTCATCTGACCGAAAGCTTGAAGCTGGAGAAGGACCTGGCCGTCAAGCTGAGCCAGTCGCGCAGCCGCTTCCTGGCCGCCGCCAGCCATGATTTGCGCCAGCCCGTGCATGCGCTGTCGCTGTTTGTCGGCGCGCTCAAGCAAAACCCCAGCCCGGCGCAGTCAGCGCAGATATTGCAGCATGTGAGCAGCGCCGTCGACGCCATGGGGGCGATGTTCAATGCTTTGCTGGACATCTCCAAGCTGGACGCCGAGCAGTTGCAGCCGCAGTGGCAGACGGTCGATCTGCGCGCGCTGCTGAGCCGCATAGCGGCCGACCACAGCCTGCAGGCGCAGGCCAAGGGTCTGCGCTTTGTTTGCGATCTGCCGCCCGTTGAAGGCACACAGGCCGAGCTGATGGTGCGCAGCGACCCTGCCTTGCTGGAGCGGGTGCTGCGCAATTTGCTCTCCAATGCGCTGCGCTACACGCGCCAAGGCGGCGTGATGCTGCGGGCCCGCCGCCGCCATGCCCGCATCGAGCTGCTGGTGGCCGACAGCGGGGTGGGCATTGCCCGGGCGCGCCGCGCCGAGGTTTTTGATGAGTTCGTGCAACTGCAGGGCTCGAGCCAAGGCCTTGGCCTGGGTCTGGCGATTGTTCAGCGCTTGTCCGGCCTGCTGCGCCTGGGGCTGCGGCTGCGCTCACGGCCGGGTCGGGGCAGCTTATTCACGCTCATGCTGGAGCCGCTGGAAGAAAGCAATGGCCTAGGCGGAGCCGCAGCACCCGCACCCGCCGCTCAGCCCCAATTGCAGGGCGAGATGGTCATCGTGCTGGATGAGAGCGCCGAGATAAGGCAGGCCATGAGCACCCTGCTGTCGGCCTGGGGCCTTGGCGTCGTCAGCGCCGCCAGTGTGGCCGAGCTGATGCCGCAGCTGATGAGCGTTAGCGCCTCACCGCGTCTGCTGCTGTGCGACTACCACTTGGTCGGTGGCGAAACCGGTAGCGAAGCGATTGCCCGGCTTCGCGAGCTGTTCAACAGTGACATTCCGGCCCTGCTGCTCAGCGGCGATACCGGCCCCGAGCGCGGGCGCGAAGCGCTGGACCAGGGCCTGACCCTACTGCACAAGCCGGTCTCGCAAGCGCAGCTGCGCGCTGCGGTTGGCCAAGCCTTGCTGCCCCTCAATACGACATCGTCTGGCTGACCAATCCGGCCGCCCGGGCCGCCTCGACGGCCTGCAGGCGGTGCACCACGCCTAAGGCTTTGAAGATGGCGGAGACATGACCCTTGACGGTCTTCTCCTCCATACCCAACTCGCGCGCAATTTCCTTGTTGGACTTGCTATTGCACAGCTCCTGCAGCACCTCGCGCTGGCGCGGCGTCAGGCCACTCAAACTCGGCTCGGCCGGGCTGGCCTCGGGCGCCATGGCCATCAGCGGCGGCACATAGATTTCACCGCCAAGAACAAGCGTTAGCGCCGCCAACAGCGTAGCCGGACTGGCGGACTTGGGGCAATAGCCACGCGCGCCGGCCTTGAGCACGCGGCGCACATCGGCGGGGTCTTCCGACGATGACAGCACCAGGCTGGGCAGCAGCGGGTAGTGCCGCTTGAGCTGCTCCAACAAAGCCATGCCGGCCATACCGGCCATGCGCAGATCCATCAGGACGGCGTCCACATCGGGGTGCTGAGCCAGGCAGTCCATGGCGGCGATGCCGTCACTAGCCTCCAGGATCAGTTCGGGCGCCCCTAGGCTTTGCAGCGCGGCGACGACACCGGCGCGCACCAGGGGGTGGTCATCGACTAACAACAGTTTCATGCAGCGCACTCTAGCAGCCGGCGCCGAGGCCGGGTAGGTCCCGAGACCAGGTCTTGGGTCCAAGGTCCGATTGTGCATGCAGTTGCGAGATTAGAAACTCGCACTCGTTGAAACCGAGCTTTAGGCCCAGCGCATTCGACGCAGCGCACGAGCACGGGCACGCAGGCCGCCAACCACACAGTTTTTTTAACCAGGGAGTCGATATGAACAAGCCAACATTGCACCTTCGTCATTCATCCAGGGCCGCCGGCATGCCGCGCCCACTACCGCTGTGCCTGGCCATCGCCGTGCTGTGCAGCGCGGGCCTCGCCGATGCGGCCGATCTGACCTGGAAGGGCGGCAAGACCAACGGAATCGACAGCCTCACCGGACGCATGAGCGTCGGCAAGAACTGGACCCCCGTCGCCCAGCCTGTGTCGGGGGATACCCTGCGCTTCGGCAGTTCGAGCTACACGACGGTCGTCAATGATCTGGCCAACCGCACCTACAACCAGATTTCTTTCGATACCGGTGCGAGTGCCTACACGCTGCAGGGCGTGGGCAACAACATCTGGCTCACCAATGGCATTGTCAATCGCAGCAGCAATGTGCAGGTGTTTGACTGGTCCAATACGGCGGGCTTCATCATTACGGCGAACCAGACCTGGGACGGCGGCACGGCCGGTATGACCATCACCGGTGGCATGGACCAGCAACGTGATCTGACCCTGTCCAACAAGGTCGTCTACAAGAATCTCGACTCCACCTCGATCAGCGACGACCCCAATTCGACCGTCAGCCTGACGATCAATTCCGCCAGCAGCTACAGCACCGGGGGCTCCCTCACCCTCGGCGGCGGCTTCCCGACCAGCAACGGCACCATCAATGTGCGCGGCAAGGACAGCAGCTTTATCGTCGGCACAGACCTGTTGCTGGGCTCCGCCGGCACCGGCACCTTGCTCATCGACTCCGGCGCCAGCGCCTCCAGCAACGGTCTGATCATGGGCATGGGCACAAGCGGCACCGCCAAGCTGACGGTGGACGGCGGCAAATCGAGCTTCAGCACTGGCAACGCGTCGTACAACAACAGCGATTTGATCGTCTCGGGCGGTGGCACCTTCACCGCCACCGGCAATATGGGCGCCTTCATCCTCGATTCGAGCAACAGCGTCACGGTGAAGGACACGGGCACGCTGTTCAAGGTAGGCCAAGGCTTTGGTCTGGGCACCCGAGGCAACGGACTGATGCAGGTCAGCAATGGCGCCACGGCCGACATCAACATTCTTGAAATGGGGTCCAGCATCTATGGCGGCTTTGGCGTGCTGGAAGCGACAGGACATGGGTCAATCGTGAAAGCCCAGACCGTCAGCGGCAGCGCAGGCCTCTTGAACGTCTCCAAAGGGGCCAAATTTCAGGTGACGGATTGGATGAAGATCGGGCAGGCAGGGGACGCCAGCTTCGTGGCAGCCGTGGGTGACGGTCTATTGAGCGTTAGCAACACCCTCACCGTGGGCTCCGGCGGCGCCGGCCGGCTCGATATTTTGGGCGCCGGCCTGGTCGACGCCGGGCAACTGGTGATCGGCAATCTGGGCGTCGTCAATCTGCAAGGTGGCACGCTGAAGATGGGCAGCTTATCTATGGGCGGGGCACTGAACTGGGAGTCCGGCACGCTTAACTTCGGCGGCAACATCAAGTCCAGCGATATCGCCTTCCTGGGCGGCGCGCCGCTGCTCACGGCCGGCAAGACGCTCAAGGGTGACGGTGAAATTCGCGTCAGCCCCGGCTACAGCTTAGGGCTGAGCGGCGGCAATCTGCAGGCCTTGAGTTTTGTCATCGACGCGCAGGGCGCCGCCACGGTGAGCAGCTTCAGCAAATTGAGCGCTGCAAACATCAGCAACCAAGGCAGCCTGACCCTAGCCGGCGGCCGCATCGAAGGCGCGCTGCTCAATAACGCGGAGATGTTGGGCTCGGGCACGATCGCGGGGACTGGCGGCTTTAGGAATAACGGCTATTTCGAGCAGACCGGCTTCCTGGAACTCAGCAATAGTGGCTCGAACGAGAACACCGGCTCCTGGAATCTGCAAAAAGGCAAAACACTGACCCTGTGGGACTCCACGCTGAGCAACGGCGGCACGATGAACTTCGACGCGGCCAAGGTCGAGGCGGCCGGCGCTAAGGGTGGCAGCTTCGTCAATGCGGCAGGCGGCACCATCACCGGCAATGGCTCGATCAGCGCGCCGTTTCAAAACGACGGTCGTTTGATCGTGCAGGGCGGCAGCTTTGCACTGGCCTATACGCTTAAAAATAACGGTCAAATCCTGCTGAACTCGATTGACGCCAGCGTCACCGGCAACACTATCACCAACTCTGGCCGCATTGAGGGTCTGGGGCAGATCAGCAACAGCATCAACAATCTCGGCACCATCAATGCCAAGGGCGGCACGCTGACCTTGAGCAGCACGCTGAGCAATTCAAGCGGCGGCATCGTCTCGGCCAGCCGTGATGCGACGATCTTTGCCGCCAAGGGCATGACGCCCAACGCCGGCAAGATCCAGCTCTCTGGCGGCACGCTGGACAACGGCGGCTTTGCGCTCACCAATGCCTCAGGCGGCACCATCAGTGGCTATGGCGATCTCCGCAGCGGACTGCTCAGCAACAACGGCAAGATCTTGCTGAGCGGTGGCAACTCGACGATCTACGCCGACATACTCAGTACCGCTGCCAGTCAGATCATTCTTTCGGGCAATAGCAACAGCACCTTCTACGGCAATGTGGATGTGCAAAGCGGCGCCGAATTGCGCGTTTCAACCGGCTCGGTCGCGACCTTCTTCGGCACCGTTCAGCAGCGCACCGGCGCCAAGTTCAGCGGGGCGGGTGCCAAGCGTTTCGAAGGCACGCTGACGGTGGGCGCATCGCCGGGTCTGGGCAGCGATGAGGGCGATGTGGAGTTCGGCGACAGCAGCACCTACCTGGCCGAGATTGGCGGCATTACCGCCTGCACCTTGCGTTGCGGCAGCGATGAGGCGTTCAAGAACAGCAGCTTCGACAAGTACATCGTGGCCGGCAATCTGAGCTTGAACGGCACGCTCAAGCTGACGTCCTGGAACGGTTTCGTGGCGCAAAAGGGCCAGAGCTTCGACCTGCTGGACTGGGGCACGCTGACCGGCACTTTCGCCGACATCGATGCCACCGGCTTCAAGCTCGCGGCGGGGACGCAGCTGGACTACAGCCAGCTCTACACGAGCGGCGAAATCCGGGTGATGGCCGCCCCGGTGCCCGAGCCCGAGACCTATGCCTTGCTGTTGGCTGGGCTGGGGCTGCTGGCTTGGCGCCGCCGCAAGTTCGGCTGAAGCTCAGTCGAAGTTCAGGGCCGGCCGCCGGCCCTTCCATCCCAGACAACCCTTGCCAGCCAGGAGCTGCCATGCTTTCACTTTCAATGAGCCCTGCCGCGCGCAGGCTGAGCGCGCCCTTGCTGGCGGCGCTGAGCTTGGCGCTGCCGGGCGGCGCGGCCATCGCGCAGACCGGCGAGACAGCCAAGTTAGCCCCGCCTGCCCCATCATCTCAGGCCATCGAGCAAGTCGTCATCAAGCTGCTCAAGAGTCGTCCCGAGCTGGTGCGCGAGGCGCTGGACGAGCTGCAGCGCCGCGAGCTGGCTGGCAATGCCCAGCAGGAACGCAAGGCCCTCGCAGCTGCTGCCAAAACTCTTCACGACGAAGCGGACGCAACGGTCTTGGGCAACCCTGCAGGCGATGTGACCCTGGTCGAGTTCATCGACTACCACTGCGGCTACTGCAAGAAGCTGGCACCCAGCATCGAGGCGCTGATCCAGCGCGACGGCCAGCTGCGCGTGCTGGTCAAGCACCTGCCCATCCTGGGGCCGGAGTCGATTGCGGCGGCGCAGCTGGCCTTGTCGGCGGGCAAGGGCGCCACGGCCCAGCAGGTGCACAAGGCCTTGCTGAGCGCCGAGTCCATCGACGCGGCCAGCCTGCAGGCCATCAGCCGCCAGTTCGGCCTCAAACCGGTGGACGTGGTGGCAGTGAACCGCCAGCTCGGTGAGGTACGCGTGCTGTCCGAGCGGCTGGGCATCCAGGGCACGCCGGCCATCGTCGTCGGCGATGTGATGTTCCGTGGGGCCGTAGGCACCGAGCAACTCGCCGCAGCGATCGACGCGGCGCGGCGTGCCCAGTCGGCCAAGGCAGCCAAGGCGGGAAGCAAGCCGGAGGCTGAAATCCGCCGCGTGCCGCGCCCCGCTTGATCTGCGCCTGTACGCAACCTCACCCTATTGCACTCACCGGAGTCATCACCATGAATTGGTTTTCTCGCTTCTTCTCGACGCTGCTGGCAAGCAGCGCCTTGGCGTCGGCGCACGCCGCTGATACCTCTTACAACCTCGTTGCCAGCAATGGCCAATGCCTGGACAGCAGCGGCGCCCTCAGCTCCTGCGGCGGGGCCGAGCAGCGCTTCGCCTTCGGTGCTGACGGCACGGTCTATCTGGCCGGCGGCGAGGGCAAGCGCTATTTGCAGGGCAATCTGTTTGCGAGCAAGACGGTCAGTTTCAGCGGAGCGCTTTCCACCGGCAACGCCAGCACCTACTGGAGCCGACCCGGCGGCAATCAACTGCAACTCAGCCAATCCCGGGCGATGTCGGCCATGTGCTTGTCATGGCAGTTGGTGAACACGGTCAAGCCAGGCCTCAGCAGCGGGAATCCGGGCGTGTTGAGCGCCGAACTCGCGCTGTGCTCGGCCACCGCAGCCAACCAGAAATGGACCTTGGCCAACCCCCTGCCCGTCGACTTGGCCGACTCCAGCAAGACGCAGGTCAGGAGCAGCACGCGGGGCTGCTTGCAGCAGACTGATTTCACATCCCCGCTGTCAGCCAGCAAGTTGACAGTGTCGGCCTGTGCCGGGGCGGCAAAGAGTGAGTACTTTCGCTTCACCAACCAGGGCTCTATCGTGTTGAACGGCTATTGCCTGACGGCATCGGGAGGTGCTGGCACGGCGGTCGGCTTAAGCAGCTGCGGCGAGACGGGTGTGCCGCCGGCGGCCAATCAAAAGTGGAAGCGTGGCAGCAACTCCAGCATCGTGTCACCCAGTGGCCTGTGCCTGAGTCAAAAAGGGGCCGGTGTTGAGCTCGCGGCCTGCGATGCCGGCAATGTGTTCCAGTACTGGAGTACCAGCAGCATCGTGGCAAGCACCTGGCCGCAGGGCGTGCCCGTGGCCGACAAGCCCACAACCTATGTGCCGGGCCAGACCTTGAGCAATGGTCAGGTCAATACGATCGTCAACTGGATTCAGCGCGAAACCTCGATCAGCACCACCCCTTTCTGCTACAAGACTGCGGCCTACGACCGTGGCGCCGGCATTGCGCCCGGTTGCGCCGACGGCCAGTACAAAGACGGCGCCTTGTGCTACAGCAACTGCCGCAGCGGCTACCATCCCGTCGGCCCGGTGTGCTGGAGCGACCAGTCTCTGTCGTACTCGTCGCCCGGCTTGTCTGGTTGCCGGGACGGCTACACCAAGGTGCTCGGCGTTTGCTGGCTCAAAAAGGCCTCCTACGGCAATGGCGCGGGCCAGGCCGCGAACTCCTGCAATTCCAATCGTGTGATGCAGGCCGGCCTGTGCTACGTCAAGCCACGCGATGGTTACCAGTGCAATGTCACCAACTGCAACCAGCGCTGCGCCGCGGGCATTGCCGATTGTGGTGCCGCGGCCTGCGCCAGCAATGCCAACCAGTGCGTCAACACCATCAGCAATATGGTGGTCAGCTCGGCCATGATGATCGGCTCCTTCGCCACGGCGGGCGCGCTCGGCGAAGCCAAGATAGGGGTGATGGCCGCCAAGGAAGTCTACCGGGCAGCCAAGACGGCCGAAGAACTGGCGACGGCCCTGCTGCTGCTTTCGAATGACATCAATAACTTCCTGAACCTGGCCGAGAAAGATCTGGCGTCCATTTCCAGCGCCGACATCGAAGCCCAGATCATCCGCCAATACCCTAAAGGCAAGGCCGACTACAAGCACATTGCGCGGGAATGGGCGGCACGGCAACTGCTGTTCTACATCGCCGACCTGATCAAGGACCTCGACATGATCATCATCACGGCGATCGACCCGACCGGTATTGTCAGCGTCATCGACGCCTTCGCCAAGCCGCCCTGCATGGATCACAAGCCGATGCCTTGATGATGGGGTAACCCTGCGGCGACCGGTGCGGCCTCTATTTCGGGCCGCACCAACTTCACCGGGGCTTCTGGACATGCTTTTCCGAACGCACTTGGCGAGAGTTCGACTTGATCAAAAAATCCAATTCATAGGCAAAACTAACTCTTTCCTTTTCCGGACTCTCTGCCGTCGAACCAGTTCGTGGTTCAAGTCAATAGAGTTCACAAAATGGAAAGAGAGTAGGCAAATTCCGCCCATGAAAACGCGATCCGCGATTGATCGAGATTAAAAAAAGTATCGCCGCTCGTGGAAGGCGGTCATGCCTCGACATGGCGGCGCCGGCCAAGCACCCAGGCCAGCGCGGCGGCGCCGGCCAGCATCAAAGCACTGCTGGACGGCTCGGGCACAGGCGGCGTGAAGCCGCCGCCGTTGTTGCCGAAGTCCCAGTTGGTGTTGAGGGCGTCCGCCGTGGCCGATTGGGTGACCTTGCCGTAGAGCGCCGATGCCGAGCCCAGGCCCGCCTGCTCCGCACCGGACTCCAGCGTCGCGCCATAGGGCAGTTCGATCGAGCTGATGTAGCCGGTGTCGAAGAAATTGGCAGCAGCATTGTTGCCGGCGGTGGACCACTGGTTCAGGCTGATGGCGAAAGCCGTGCCGTACTGGAACAGCAGCTTCTTGTAGGCGGTCCTGCTGCCGGTCCAGCCTGGGTCGCCCGCATAGGTCGACAAGGTGAAGCTGCTTTGGTAGCTGACGCCTGCGCTGTCGGTGAACGAAGTGCTGGCTTGGTCCTGTGTTTGGGCGGCGTAGTTCGGCGTGCCGACCGGAAAGCCACCTTCGAGCGTCAGCCCGACGAGGATCGCGCCGTAGCTGCCGGTCGGCCGATTTGCCGTGGCGGCGATGAAGAATTGCTGGTTCCACTGGGCCGAGGCATAAGCCTGGAGCGAACTATTGGGCGAGATGGACGGGCCGCCTACATCCACCGTCGAAGCCGCGATCTGCGAGCGCATCTTGACTCCCGCCACCTCGGCCTTGCCGCTGTACGAATAGCCGTACTGGCCGCTGTTGGTGATGATGTCGTAGAGCGGGTCGAAGCCAGGCGCGGCACCGGGATCGATGGCGAACGTCGTGGCCGCAACGCCGGTGGTCTTGGCGCCCCCGAAGCCGTTGTTATAGGTGTTGACCTGAGTCCCGGCGAGGCTGAACTGCACGTCACCTAGCAAGGGGCTGTTGTAGTAGGTCTGGATATAGCCGTAGACGTTGGCGTAGGCATTGAAGGGCAGCGGCACCGCGCTGGCGGGTGATGCCGCGGCCAGCGTGAGCAGCGCGGCCACAAGGACACGCGCGCTGAGGTTCAAGGCTGGGGCGGGTACAAAGAATGAGGGCGAGAGTTTCATGATTTGCCTTTCTGGGCGGATGAAGATGGGGTTCGTAAGCCGGCCGTGATGGCGGCTATGTGCGCTTGTGTCTCAACCCAGGCGGCGCTGCCTGCGGCGGTTTGCCAGCCAGCCGATGCAGCCAAGCCCAAGGCTCAGCATCAGCCAGGCCGACGGCTCGGGCACGGCGACGGTGACGTCCCCGAAAGTCGAGTAGCCCATCTCCGGCGCGTTGGGCCCGTGGAAGACCAAGCCGCTGATGGCGTCGCCAGCCGATGCCACCGTGCTGCTGAAGCTGCTGCCCCCGCCGCTAACCGTGATATTGATCGTGCTGGCGGCGCGGTTCCAGACCATCGTGGTGGTGTACGTGGCGCCGGGCACATAGTCGCCGGACTCGGTGGCTGCACGCCCACCGTCGCCGATCAGAATCATGGTGTCGCTGGGCTTGAAGACTTCGTTGTAATGCTTGGCCATGTCGAAGATCACATTGCCTTCCATGCCGCAGGGCGAGCACGCCCGGGTCACGTAGAACCAGCCGGGCGAGATGAAGCCGGGATCAAACCGGCCCGGCGTATAGGCCGAAGGCACGAAGGTGACGCTGATCGACAGCGGCTGGTCGGCCGTCACCAGGAACGGGTAGAACAACAAGTTGCCCGGGTCATTGGCCCCGGCGACGAGTTGCAGGGCGCCCCAGTCAGAGGGCGCGACAACGGTGGTGCCGGCAACGGCGATGCCGCCGCAGGTCAGTGCCGCAGCGAGCGCCAAGTGGCGCACAAAAGTGCGGGGGGTCAGGGTCGAGAAGGACATATGAAGCTCCTGTGGTTTTTGAAGTGGCGGGGTCTGCGGTCGCGGGCGACGCGCCGGTCAGCGACGGCTGCTTGCCGCTGCGCTCTGCGCGTTCTGCGGCTTTGGGCACTCGCTGGAATCGATGCTATGCAGCCGCAATTGGCCGTTCTGTGCGATGCCGCACGCAGGGCGGCGACTGAATTTGCGCTGGGTCAAACAGGACGCTAATGGCGCAGGCACTGGCACAGGCATGCCGGGCGGGGCTGGGCTGGGCTGGGCTGGGATGGGATGGGCGGCAAGGCTGCATGCATGCGCCGGCCGCAGATGGAATCGCCCATGTTCGCAAACGCACAGACCACTTCAACTGCTGTATCGAGCATCACGGTGAGCTTTGGTCATCAACAAGAGGACCGAATTCCTGGCTCGAGGATCAATTTAGATATTGGGGAAGAACATGACTTTCAGCATCAAAAAATTGAGTTTTGACGGCAAGCGATTTATTCAGAAGCCGCCGCCCTTGAAGCGTTCAAGGAAGTGTTTTGTGGCGGCTTGCGCAGCAATGGCGCTGGGCATGGCTTGCAATGCGCAGGCGAATGTATGGATCACACCAAGCCCGGTGGACACCATCACCACGCTGGTCATCAATTGGGGCTGGGACAGCGCGGGCGGGACTGAAACCTATTTTGGCAAGAGCTGGAACGCGACCATCACCACCACTGAAGTCGGCTCGACTTGGACGGTGAATACCTGGTATCAGCATCTCGACGGCCCGCACGGTGAGGCCCACGAACCCATGCATTCGCACTCGATCTCTTTCCTGGAACCCGATGGCGGCGGGTCTGGGCGTCTTTGTGGCCGGCCGACGCAAGCTGCTCGGCTAAGGACTAGCTTCAGTGGCTGGCATCCCGGCAAAGCTGGTTTGCACTGCCACTTCCCAATGTCCGCAAGGACAAGTTGAAGGAGAACCTCATGAACTTATCGACACGAAGCCCACTCTTGTGCCTGAGCACCCTCACCGCCTGTTTGATGCTCCAGGGTGCTGCCTGGGCGGCCAACAGCGTGACGCTGAACGCACCCTTGGCTGGCGATGCCGTCTATGCCTGGAATTCGAAGTTCGGCCCCTATGGCTACACCGTAGGCGGCACCGAACTTGGTGTGGGCCTGCAAATGGCCCCGCCCTATGGCAATGACTACACCGTAGGCATCATCGAGATCCCGATCACCGCGCTGCAAGGCGGCGACTTACTCGGCGCACAGTTGCAACTCAACACCGTCGGCAATTTCGGCACCGGGTATTACTACGGCTCGGTGGCCATCTCTTGGCTGGACACCGGCGCCCGCAGCCTGACCGGCGATGTGGTCGCCGATGGGCTTGGCGCCATCGTCAGCGGGGGTTCGGGAGGCTGGTCGGTGTGGAGCAGCTACACCCCCGAGGGCGCGATGCTCAAGCAATTCGACGTGGCGAGCGCGGTGCAGGCCGATTTGCACGCCGGTCGTAGCTTCAGCACCTTTGTGCTGAACGGCTCGCGCGATACCTACGGCAGCATCTATGCCGCCGAAAGCGGCTTGTCCCTAGGCCCGCGCTTGCTGGCGGACACCACGGCAGCGGTGCCTGAACCCGGTAGCGGGCTGCTGCTGCTCGGCGGCGTGGCGATTCTGGCCAGCCTGCTTCACCGCCGCCGCAGCAGTACACGCTGAAGCGACGCATGCGCCGGGGCTCTGGGCCTGCATTGAGACGTGAAGTCGAATTGCGCGCGGCCCGGCGCTACGCTGCACCTGGCTCTTAACGCGACTTGCCTTGCGCAATCGCCTGGTTCGAGTAGCGGTCGGGGAACTGCTCCTTGAGCTTTTGACCCGACACGCCGTTGCCGACGATGTCGCCCTTACGGATCGCTTCGTCAAGTTCGGCCCGCACCTGCTCACGTGTCTTGACTGCAGCGGCGGGCTGCTTCGGGTAGCGGTTTGGGTACAGCTCGTTGAGCTTCTGGCCGGTCAAGCCGTTGCCGACGATGTCGCCGGTGCGGATGGCTTCGGCCAACTCGGCGCGCACTTGCTCGCGGGTACGCGGGCCGTTGTTCTCGGCCACATCGTCAGCCGCAAACACGGCGCCAGTGGTGAGGGTAGCGAGGGCAAGTGCGATGGCGCTGAGGAAACTACGGTTCATGACGGGGTCCTTCTTCAACAGGTGGTGAATGAAGCTGCTGCTCACTCGACAACATTTGTCTTGTGTGCCGCTTCGATGGACTGAACTTTAAAATTTCTACCAGCGAAGAAAAATAGCCTGGGCAGACATGTATCGTTGCTAAAACTGCAACAATCAAGCCTTGCAATGACGCAATGGAAGGGGCGATTCATGGACCGGCTGCTGTCGATGCGGGTGTTTCAGCGTGTGGTTGACGAAGGTGGTTTTGCGGCCGCAGCGCGGCTGCTGGACCTGTCGGCATCCGTGGTCACGCGGCTGGTGGCCGATCTGGAGGCCCACCTGGGGACGCGGCTGCTGCAGCGCAGCACCCGGCGCCTTGCCTTGACCGAAGCCGGTCAGGTCTACCTGAGTCGCGTCCGCCACATCTTGCAAGACATCGACGAGGCCGACACCGCAGCCAGCCTGCAAACGCAGCAACTGGAGGGCGTCTTGCGCGTGCACGCAGCACCGACGCTGGCCAGCCATATCGTGGCGCCCCTGATGCCGGGCTTTCGGCAGCTCTATCCCAAGATCGCCGTGGATCTGCTGGTGGACGGCTCCCCCAACCCACCGATCGAGGATTTCGACATCACCTTGCTGGCCACCCAAGTGCCGTTTGATGCCCATGTGATTGCGCGCAAGGTGATGGAGTCGGAGGCGATCTTCGTCGCCTCGCCGGAGTACTTGCTGCAGAGGGGCAGCCCCATGGCGCCGCAGGAACTGATGGCACACGAGACCATGCGGCTGCGCTTTGCCGAAGAGCGTTCACGCACCTGGCGCCTGTGGCAGCAGGGCGACGAAAGCACGGCCGTGGAGGTGGCCGTGCAGCCCATGCTGTGGGTCAACCACAGCGACACCTTGCTGCGCGCCGCACTGGACGGCGCCGGCATCATCTCGGTGGCACTGGCCCTGGTCGCGCCGCACCTGATGCGGGGAGAGTTGGTGCATGTGCTCAAGGGCTGGGTGTCCGGCCAGATGACGGTGTATGCGGCCATGCCCAGCCGCAAATTCCTGCCGCAACGCACGCGTGTGTTTCTGGACTATTTGGTGCAACGCAGCCGCGTCGCGGGGGTCATGTAGCCGGGGATCAAGGCCGAGGCGCAGCTTGCTGTGTGCGCCCTGATAGCTCTTAATCTTTGAGCACTACCCCGAGCTCATCCAGCTTCTTTGCATACGCATCCCTGCGCTTCGCAGCCTTTGCCGCGGTTTCTACGGCCGCCTGAATGGCCTTGGGGCCTTTATTGGACAAGGCTTTGATCAATCCGAACTTATGGGCCGCGTCTGCCTCTGCCCGTCGGAAGGTGGCGATGAGTTCGGCATGAGCAGCGAATTGATTCACAGAAACCTCGTTGTTGATTCCGCTATTTTCGGCGCTTTCTTGCACTCAAAGCCCTTGAGGCCAAGGGCAAGCCACAAATCGAGGAAGACTGGCTCGCCGTAAGAGGCAACCATTCCGGCATTTCCGAACTCTATGCTGTCGAACCAGCTCGTCAGCAGCATTCGCCGCCGGCACAGCGCAATCCAACTAACTCTCAATGGGCTTGCACTTTTCCTCAGCTCGGCCGCCTCAAACCAGCATGCCGCGCCTCTCGATGAAGTCCACCACCTCGGCCACGCCGGCCTGCGTCTTCAGGTTCGTCATCACATAGGGCTTGCCTGCGCGCATGCGCTGGGTGTCGGCCTCCATCACGTCCAGATTGGCGCCTACATAGGGCGCCAGATCGGTCTTGTTGATGACGAACAGATCGCTCTTGGTGATGCCGGGGCCGCCCTTGCGCGGAATCTTTTCACCGGCGGCGACGTCGATCACATAAATCGTTAGATCACTCAGCTCGGGGCTGAAGGTGGCGGCCAGGTTGTCGCCGCCGGATTCGATGAAGACCACATCGGCATCTGGGAACTCGGCCAGCATGCGATCAATCGCTTCGAGGTTGATCGAGCAGTCTTCGCGGATGGCCGTATGCGGGCAGCCGCCGGTCTCCACGCCCAGGATGCGCTCGGCCGGCAGCGCGCCGCTGACGGTCAGCAGGCGTTGGTCTTCCTTGGTGTAGATGTCGTTGGTGATGGCGATCAGGTCCCAGCGCTCGCGCATGGCCTTGCAAAGCATCTCCAGCAAGGTGGTCTTGCCCGAGCCGACCGGGCCGCCGATGCCGACCCGCAGCGGCGGCAGATTCTTGGTGCGAAGGGGGATTTGGTGCAGTGCAGTGTTCATGAGCGGAATAGCCGTGAGTATTGGGTTTCATGCCGCGCCGACAAGATCGCGAGCATCGGAGAAAAAGCCTGGCGCTGATCACGCTCGGCCAAGGCCATCGCCTGCGCCACGGCGGCGGGGATCTCGGCCGCCAAGCGGGCCAGCATGCGCTGACCGGCGCTCTGGCCCAGCGGCACCGACTTGATCGCAGCACCCACCATGTTCTCGGCCCAGCCAAAGGCATAGGCCAGCAAACCATCGGCCAGCGCCGCGCCGCTGCCAGCGAGCGCCAAGGCCATCACCAGCGGATAGGTCGGCTGACCCAGGGCCTGGCATTGCGCGATCTGCGCGGGGCTGGCGGTGTGGTGATTGCGCAGCCAGTCCAAGAGTGAGCGCCCCATTTGCTCGGTCTGCAGGCGCATTTCGGCCGTCTCGCGGGTCTGCAGCACCCAGTCATTCAGTACCTTCAAGGCGGGCAGATCGCCTTCGCGCCAGGCCGGCAGCGCGCGCGCAGCCAGGGCCAAGTCGCCGCGCGTTTGCGTCAGCGCCAATTGCTGCGACAGCCATTCGGCGGCCGAAGCTTCGTCGCGCACCAGGCCATGCTCGATCGCCGACTCCAGGCCCTCGGAATAAGAAAAACCACCAATCGGCAGCGCGGGCGAGGCCAGCCAGATCAATTGCAGCAGCGCGCTCATGTGTGGCTATGGCCGTGGCCGTGGGCATGCGAGTGCCCATGCCCGGCCCCATGTCCAGCTCCATAAGCCCCACCTTCAGGCTCGAAGGGCGCGTCCACTTCGGTGACCGTCAGATGCTGGGCGCGCAACATGGCGGCCAGCACGTGGTCGGGTTCGATCTGCAAATAGTCGGGCCGCAGCTCAATCGGCACATGACGATTGCCCAGATGGTAGGCCGCGCGGGTCAGATCGAAAGGCGAGCCATGGCTGCTGCAGGCGCTGATGCGCAAGAGCGCTTGCGGCGCCGCAAGCACGCGAATGAGGCTGCCGTCTTCGGCCACCAGCACATCACCGCCGCGCAGCTGCGTACCGCGTGGCAAAAAGATACCCAGCTCACGCCCCGAGCTGTCCGTCGCCTGGATGCGACTTTTCTGGCGCGCATCCCAGTCCAGCACCAGCTCGGCGGCGCGCTTGAGCAGCACGGGCGCCAAGCCCTGGCCCTGCGGCAGCAACTTTGAGACTTGCAGCATCGCGGCGCTCACAACTCAATGCTCATGAAGAAGCTGTAAGGATCTTCACCATAACTGCCAAACGGTGCGCAGGGCAGAAAGCCCTCGCGCTGATACAGGCCACGCGCCGGCGCAAAAAAGTCCTGCGTACCGGTCTCCAGGCTCAGGCGGCTGAAACCTTGCAGGCGCGCTTGGCTCAGCACATGAGCGAGCATGGCACGCGCCAGCCCACGGCCGCGCAGGGCAGCGGCGGTGCGCATGGACTTCAGCTCGGCATGATTGTCATTCAGCCGCTTCAACGCCGCCGTGCCGACCAGGGTCTCAGCACCTGACTCGTCCAAAAACCAAGCCGACCAGAAGCTGATGCCGGGCTTGCGCAGCGCCGCCAAGTCGAGCGCATGCACGCTTTCCGGCGGCGAGGCCGCACGCATATCCTGCATATGTTCTTCAAGAAAAGCGGCGATGCGCGGATCGCTCAAATCGTCGAGACGGATCAAAAGTTCGGGAGCAAGGATAGACATAGGAAAAAAAGAAGAAACAGTCACTGAGGTCAGAACAGAAAATAACGCTGCGCCATCGGCAAGGAGGTCGCCGGCTCGCAGGTCAAGAGCAGGCCATCGGCGCGCACCGCGTAGGTTTGCGCATCGACTTCCATGCGCGGCAGATAGTCGTTATGAATCATGTCGCGCTTGCCGATGCCGCGAATTTTTTTCACCGCCGCCAGCGTCTTGTTCAAGCCATAGCGCTGACCCACCCCGGCAGCCAGCGCGGCCTGCGACACAAAAGTCAAAGAGCCACGAGCCAGAGCCCCGCCATAGGCGCCAAACATCGGCCGGTAGTGCACCGGCTGCGGCGTCGGGATCGACGCGCTGGGGTCACCCATCGCCGCCATCGCGATGCTGCCGCCCTTCAGGATGAAGCTGGGCTTGACGCCGAAAAAGGCCGGTTTCCAAATCACCAGATCGGCCCATTTGCCGACCTCGATGCTGCCGACCTCATGGCTGATGCCATGCGCGATGGCCGGATTGATCGCCAGCTTGGCGACATAACGTTTCACTCGCGCGTTATCGTTTTGCGGCCCATCCCCGGGCAAAGCGCCGCGCTGCTGCTTCATCTTGTGCGCCGTCTGCCAGCAGCGGATGATGACCTCGCCGACCCGGCCCATCGCCTGCGAATCGGAGCTGAACATGCTGATCGCACCCAGGTCATGCAAGATGTCTTCGGCCGCAATCGTTTCGCGGCGGATGCGGCTCTCGGCAAAGGCCAGGTCTTCGGCAATCGAGGGGTCGAGGTGATGGCAGACCATCAACATATCGACATGCTCGTCCAGCGTGTTGATCGTGTAGGGCCTTGTCGGGTTGGTCGAGGACGGCAGCACATTCGCTTCGCCCACCACCTTCAGAATATCCGGCGCATGGCCACCACCGGCCCCCTCGGTGTGGAAGGTGTGGATGGTGCGGCCCTTGAACGCCGCCACCGTGTCTTCGACAAAGCCGCTCTCATTGAGCGTGTCGGTGTGGATGGCGACTTGCGTGTCGGTGGCCTCGGCCACGTTCAAGCAGTTGTCGATCGCCGCCGGCGTCGTGCCCCAGTCTTCATGCAGCTTGAGGCCAATGGCGCCGGCCTCAATTTGCTCATGCAGGGCCAGCGGCAGACTGGCATTGCCCTTGCCCATAAAGCCCAAGTTCATTGGAAACGCATCGGCCGCCTGCAGCATGCGCTCGATATGCCAGGCGCCCGGCGTGCAGGTGGTGGCAAAAGTGCCGGTGGCCGGCCCTGTGCCGCCGCCCAACATGGTGGTGACGCCGCTGGCCAGCGCTTCCTCGATCTGCTGCGGGCAGATGAAGTGGATATGCGTGTCGACGGCGCCGGCGGTGACGATCATGCCCTCGCAGGCAATGATCTCGGTGCCTGGGCCGATGATGATGTCCACGCCCGGTTGGGTGTCGGGGTTGCCGGCCTTGCCGATGGCTGCGATGCGGCCGTTTTTGAGGCCGATGTCGGCCTTGACGATGCCCCAGTGATCGAGGATCAGCGCGTTCGTCATCACCGTGTCGACAGCACCTTGGTCGCGGCCGCGCTGCGACTGCGCCATGCCGTCGCGTATGGTCTTGCCGCCGCCGAACTTAACTTCCTCTCCATAGCCGCCCGCGCGCAGGGTCAGGTCTTGCTCGACCTCGATGATCAGGTCGGTGTCGGCCAGGCGCAGCCGATCACCGACGGTCGGGCCATACATTTCGGCATAAGCACGCCGTCCAATCGTCGCCATCACAAAGCTCCCTGGATCAGGCCGCGAAAGCCATAGACGATGCGCTCGCCGGCCAGATCGACCAGCTCGACCGTGCGCTGCTGGCCCGGCTCGAAGCGCACGGCCAGGCCGGAGGCGATGTTCAAACGCATGCCGCGCGCGGCGGCGCGGTCGAAGCTCAGCGCCGCATTGGTCTCGGCAAAGTGATAGTGCGAGCCGACCTGGATGGGCCGGTCGCCGGCGTTTTGCACCACCAGGCTGAGCGTGCGCCGGCCGGGGTTGAGCTGATGTTCACCGGGAGGGGTGAACAGCTCGCCCGGCGTCATGCGCGCCTCGCGCGAATCCAGCGCCGCAAGCCCAAGCCTAGCGCCAAGCCAAAGCACAGCAAGACCAGCCAATGATCCAGGTTGCTCAGTGCCTGCAGCAAGTCGCTGAAGAGCTGCCCGAAGTGCAGGCCTAAGTGTCCATGGCTGTGCGGAACGTCGACGCTGTGCGCCTGCGCCAAGAGCGGGGCCGCGAGCATGAGGATGGGCATGAAGATGAGGGTGAGCAGATGTTTCATATGAGCTTGCCTGGGTCGAATCTAGTTACACGATCGGTTGATGCACGGTCACCAGCTTGGTGCCATCGGGAAAGGTCGCCTCGACCTGGATATCGGCAATCATCTCGGCGATGCCGTCCATCACATCGGCGCGAGTGAGCACATTGCGGCCCTCGCTCATCAGCTGGGCGACGGTTTTGCCGTCGCGGGCGCCCTCCATCACTGCAGCGCTGATGAAGGCCACGCTTTCCGGATAGTTGAGCTTGAGCCCACGCGCCAGGCGGCGCTCGGCCAGCAAGGCGGCGGTGAAGATCAGGAGCTTGTCCTTCTCCCTGGGTGTGAGTTCCATGATCAGCCTAGTCTGTGCGATACCGCTTTCTAAGCAAGGCCCGTGCCGCCCTGCTCAGGCACGGAAACTGCACGGCTATGCCTCAATGCATAGCCAGCCCACCATCCCCTCCAACGCCAGCACCGCCAACGCCGCAAGCCTCAGACTTGCGGCCGCCCCGCAGCGCGTGATCAAGGTGCGGCGCGACTACAACGCCTGGGTGGCGAGCGAAACGCTGGAGGACTATGCGCTGCGCTACACGCCGCAGCGCTTTCGGCGCTGGTCCAACTTCCGCGTCGCCAACACCGCTTTTGGCGCCGCCGCTTTTCTGATTCTGGAAGCGGTGGGGGCCACTTTGCTGGTGCAGTACGGCTGGGCCAATGCCTTCTGGGCCATCCTGGCCACAGGCCTGATCATCTTCCTGGCAGGCCTGCCCATCAGCATCTATGCGGCCCGCTACGGCGTCGATATGGACCTCTTGACCCGAGGGGCCGGCTTTGGCTATATCGGCTCCACCTTCACCTCGCTGATCTACGCGTCCTTCACCTTCATCTTCTTCGCGCTCGAAGCCGCCGTGATGGCCTATGCGCTGGACCTGGCGCTGGACATCCCGCCGCGCTGGGGCTATCTGATCTGCGCGCTGGTGGTGATCCCCCTGGTCACGCATGGCGTGTCGGCCATCAGCCGCCTGCAATTGATCACCCAGCCGCTGTGGCTGTTCATGCTGCTGCTGCCCTTCGCGGTGGTGCTGATCAAGGACCCTGCTGCGTTTGCGGGCGTTGTGCACCATGCTGGCTCGCAATCGCACGATTCCGGGTTTGGCTTGGTCCACTTTGGTGCTGCGCTGACGGTGGGCATCGCCTTGATCACGCAAATGGGCGAGCAAGCCGACTATCTGCGCTTTATGCCGGCTTTGCCTGACAAGGCCAGCCCCGCCGACAAGCGCCGCTGGTGGGCCGCCGTGCTGATAGGTGGGCCGGGCTGGGTGCTGCTGGGTGTCGCCAAGATGCTGGGTGGCGCGCTCCTGGCCTGGCTAGCGCTGCAGCATATGGTGCCGCCCGAGCGCGCAGTCGACCCGAATCAGATGTATCTGGCCGCTTATGAATATGTGTTCCCGCGCTACGGCTGGGCGGTCGCGGCCACCGCGCTGTTCGTGGTGATCTCGCAGCTGAAGATCAATGTCACCAATGCCTATGCCGGCTCGCTCGCCTGGAGTAACTTTTTTTCCCGACTGACTCACAGCCACCCCGGCCGCGTGGTCTGGGTGGTGTTCAACACCTTGATCGCCTTCATGTTGATGGAGATGAATGTGTTCGAGGCGCTGGGCCAAGTGCTGGGTCTGTATGCCAATGTGGCGATTGCCTGGATCATGGCCGTGGTGGCCGATCTGGTGATCAACAAGCCGCTGGGCCTGTCGCCGCCGGGCATCGAGTTCAAGCGGGCGCATCTGTATGACATCAACCCGGTCGGCGTCGGCGCGATGGCGCTGGCTTCGCTGCTCTCGGTGGGCGCGCATCTGGGCCTGATGGGCGAGCTGGCACAAGCCTTCTCGGCCGTGATCGCGATGGCCACAGCCTTTGTCAGCGCGCCCTTGATTGCCTGGGCCACCGGCGGGCGCTATTACCTGGCGCGCCGGCCTGATCATCAAGAGCAGGGCAAATACGGGCGCCTGGAAACCCGCTGCTGCGTCATCTGCGAGCGCCACTATGAAGGCCCCGACATGGCCCATTGCCCCGCCTACCAAGGCCCGATCTGCTCACTCTGCTGCACGCTGGACGCGCGCTGCGGTGACCTTTGCAAGCCGCAGGCCAAGCTCTCCGCGCAATGGCGGGCGGCGCTACACAAGATCTTGCCGCGCAAGACCTGGCCCTGGCTGGACACGGGCCTGGGCCACTTTCTGCTCTTGATGGCGGTGCTGATGCCCTTGCTGGCCGCGCTGTTCGGCCTGCTCTATCACCAGGAGCTGCGAGGTTTGATGGGGGCCGCGCCAGAAGCCGCGCAAAGCCTGCGCAACGGCTTTGTAAAAGCCTATCTGCTGCTGGGCCTTGGCGTCGGCATCGCGGCCTGGTGGCTGGTGCTGGCGCACCAGAGCCGCGAAGTCGCGCAAGAGGAGTCGAATCGCCAGACCCAGGCGCTGATGCTGGAGATTGCCTCGCACGCCCGCACCGACGAAGCCTTGCAAAGGGCAAAGCAAGCGGCCGAGCAGGCGCAGCTGAGCGCCGAGCAAGCCAACCAGGCCAAGAGCCGCTATGTCAGCGCCATCAGCCACGAGTTGCGCACGCCGCTGAACAGCATCCTCGGCTATGCGCAGCTGATGGCCGAAGACGCCGAGTTGCCGCCGCGCCGCCGCCAAGCGGTGCAGGTGATCAAGCGCAGCGGTGAGCACCTGCTGCAGCTGATTGACGGCACGCTGGATCTGGCCCGCATCGAGGCCGGCAAGTTGTCGCTGGAACCGGCCGCGATGCAGTTCGAGGACGCCATGCATGAGCTGGCCGAAATGTTCGAGCTGCAAGCCGCCTCCAAAGGTCTCATCTTTCGCTTCGAGGTGATCGGCGAGCTGCCCAGCAGCGTGCGAGCGGATGAAAAGCGCCTGCGCCAAATCCTGATCAATCTGCTCGGCAATGCCTTGAAGTTCACGCCCGAGGGTCAGGTCGTGCTGCGGGTGCGCCATGCGCGCGAGATCGCCTTGTTCGAGATCGAGGACAGCGGCCCCGGTCTCAGCAGCGAGGCCTTGGGCCGCATTTTTGAGCCCTTCACGCGCGGCAGCACGCGCGCCACCGACGCCGCACCTGGCGCTGGTTTGGGCCTGACCATCGCCAAGATGCTGACCGAGTTGATGGGTGGCGAGTTGAGCGCCAGCAGCGAAGTCGGCCAGGGCTCGGTGTTCAGGGTCAAGCTGTTCTTGCCCGCTTTGGCGCCTCCCCATCAGTTAGAGCGGCTCAGAACTGCAGCGCCACGGCGCGGCTATGCCGGGCCACGCCGGCTGATCCTGATCGTCGACAACGAAGCGGCCGACCGCCAATTGCTGAGCGAGCTCTTGCAGCCGCTGGGCTTTGATTTGCGCAGCGCCGCCAGCGGCCATGATGCGCTGGACTTGGTCGCTAGCGGCGGCTTGCGGCCCGACGCGGTCTTGATGGATCTGGCCATGCCCGGCATAGACGGCTGGGAAACGATTCGCCGCCTGCGCTTGCTCACGCCCGCCGAGCTCCATATCGCCGTCGTCTCCGCCAATGCGTTTGAGAAAGGCCAGGACAACGCGGCTTTTGGCATCACGCCCGGAGACTTCATCACCAAGCCGGTGCGCCACGCCGAGCTGCTGGACTGGCTGGGGCGCAGGCTTCAGTTGCAGTGGCTGGACACGAGGGCGGAGACTGAGGAGGCGCCGCCAGCGCGGGCGCGTATCAACACCAGCCAGCTGCCCTTGGAACTTGACCCCGAGCTGCTGACGCCGCTGCGCGAAGCCTTGACCCTGGGCTACTACCGCGGCGTGCAGGCACAGCTGGACCTGATCGCCGGCGCCTTGCCCGCAAGTGCCGCCAGCGCCGCCTGGGTGGAGAGCTTGCGCGGCCTGGCGCGCCAATACCAATTCGAAGCGATCACAGCCATCTTGGGGCCGGAGATCCCTGCATGAACAACAACACCACCTTCATCATCACCCCCAAGCAAAGCATGGCACCTGCCAATATCAGCAAGGCGCCCGACTGGCTGGAACGTCAGCGTGGCGACCTGGTGCTGATCGTCGACGACGTGCCGGACAACGTCGCCATGCTGCATGACGCCTTGGACGAAAGCGGCTACACCGTGCTGGTCGCCACCAATGGCGAGTCCGCGCTGCAACGCGCCACCCAGGCCTTGCCCGACATCATCTTGCTGGACGCGATGATGCCCGGCATGGACGGCTTCGAAGTGGCGCGGCGCCTGAAGGCCGCCACCGCCACGGCGCATATCCCGATCGTCTTCATGACCGGCTTGACCGAGACCGAGCATCTGGTCGCAGCGCTGGACGCCGGCGGCGTCGACTACGTGACCAAGCCGATCAAGCCCAAGGAAGTGCTGGCGCGCATGCAGGTGCATTTGCGCGGCGCGCGCCAGGCGCAGGGCGCCGTGCAGACCCGCCGAGCGCTCGACGCTTTTGGCTACGCCAGCATCACGGTGCGCGTCAGCGACGGCCGGCTGATGTGGCAGACGCCGCTGGCGCGGGAGCTGCTCGCCGCCTATTTCGGCGCGAGTGGCCAGTTCTCTCCGGTGTTTGCGCCTGCGCCGGTGCTGGACTGGCTGCGTCGCCATGTGCCGGCGGCACGCGAACAGCAGATCGAGCCGCCGCGCTTTTATGCCGAACTGGGTGCGCGCCGCCTGAGTTTTGCGCTGCATCAGCAGATTGGCGCCGCTGAGCCGGAAGACCTCGGCGACGGCGAAAGCAGCGATTGGCTGATCGTGATGCGCGAGGTGTCGGACCTGGCAATCATTGAATCGATGGGCCTGAACTTCAAGCTCACCGCCCGCGAGGCCGAGGTGCTGTACTGGGTCGTCAAGGGCAAGATCAACCGCGATATCGCCGACATCCTGGGCGCCAGCCCGGCGACCGTCAAGAAGCACCTGGAGCGGGTGTTTTCGAAGTTAGGAGTCGAGACGCGGACTTCGGCTGCCGCGATGGCTTTGAATCGGATTCGGGCCTTGCATCCACATTGGGAGCTGTAGCCCGGCAGACTCTTTATTTAGCGTCTGCGCAACTGGGCCAAGGTCCAGGCTGGCAATAGTTCCAAATAGCCGGGCGAAAAGGCCTCCTCGGCTTGCCACAGATAGCGCGCGCTCATGCCCCAGGTCCACTCCTGCGGCAGCTGCGCCGCATAGTGGGCCGGGTTCAAGAGCTTGTGATCGCCGCCTTCAAACACCTTGACAGCATGGTGTTGCGCCTCGATCAAGTGCAGCGCTTGGTCGATCGGGCCGGCGTTGAGCAGCTCCGCATAACGCCGCGCGCTGGCGGCAGCATCGACATTCAAGTCCTCTTTGCCCCAGACCGCCAAGAATGGCGACTGCGTCTGCAACAGCCCCGAACTCACATCCGCGCTTCGATTCAGCGCCACAAATCGGTAGCGCTGTGCCGAAAGGGGCTCAGCGCTCGCCCCTCGTGGCGCGGGGGATGCTCTCGCATAGGACTGCAGCGCGCGCACATAGTCGGCGTGGCTGATTGCCACATCAGGCTGAGGGGCAGCGCCTTGCCAGCTGATGACACGCTGCACCGCCTGTGCCTCGTCTACACCTGCGCGCTGCAGCCGCATGCGGGTGAAGTACTCGCCCTGGCTGGGCCAATCCAGCGCGCCGCCGACCGTGATCAAGAAGGCGGGCTCAGCATCCATTTTGGCGCCCTGTGCAAATTCGGCCAAGACCCAAGCACCTTGCGAGAAGGCAATCAAGCCCGAGCCCTTGGCGTCCAGCTCCGGCCGCTGCGCCAGCATCGCCATCGCGGCAGCGGCCTCGTCGGCGCGGTCCCGCATGGTCTGCTCAAGCCAACTGCTTTGATGCGGGCCTACTGACTGCCCCGTACCCAGCTTGTCCCAGCTATAGCAGGCGATGCCCGCCTTGAGAAAAGCATTCATCACCAGGGCGTACTGGTCCAGCCCGCGCGTCTGCGCTCCGTCGCCATGCACAAAGGACACGACCGGATGCGGGCCCGGTCCGCTCGGCAGCAGCAGCGTGCCAGTCAAGGTGTTGGCGCCATGCTTGAAGCTCAGCTCAAGCGCCTGCTCGGCCTTGAGTTCATGCGGTTCCAACACCAGCAAGATCATGCCGACCAGCCCGATCAGGCCGACAGCCAGCGCTGCCAGGCTCAGCCACAAATTGCGACGAATAGTTCGAGTCATCGAGAAAGAAAGGTTCAGCTTGGTAAGCGTTCAGTGGACCGAAGAGGGACAAGGGCAAACTCGGGCCTGATGTTCAAATCTAAAGCCCCCGAGCCTCGATTTCACCGCGCCAGTATGCGAATCAATTGCTCACCGACTTCAATGGTTGAAGGCTCGCCCGAATCGTTATTGCTCAGCACACAGACAAAAAGAGATTTGTCCAAGGTGCGTGCGCTGTAGGCACTGAAACCGCTGATGCCGCCGTCGTGATCGACCACGGCCAGACCATCGATGCTGCGAGTCTCAAAGCCATAGCCGTAACCCGAACTTGCTCCGCCCGGCAGCGGGCTAGGCTGCCACATGCGTTGCCAGCTCTCGACGGACAGAACACCTGCTCGGCCGACCTGCTGCTCCCATCGAAACAAATCGTCCACTGTCGAGACCAGGGCACCTGCTGCGAACGGGGTGGCCATGCTGATGGGCGGCGCGGCTTGAAGATCGGGGTCCTCGGTGTAACCCTGTATGGGCCAAATGCCAGCATGGCCCTCGAGTGCCGTGGCGTGCATACCAAGAGGCGCAAAGAACTCCTCTTGGAAAAAATGGGCCAATGCGCGACCGGAGACTTTTTCAATCACGAGCCCCAACAGAAAGTAGCCCGAGTTGCTGTATGAAAATTGGGCTCCGGGCGCAAACATCAGTGCTTCATGCTGAAACAGATCCAAGACTTGCCGCTGGGACAGATCGCTCGCTTCAAGTTGATCGAAACCGGCACTGTCGGTGAAACAGCGTATGCCCGACGTGTGCTGGAGCAAATGCTCCAAACAGATGTTCTGACCATGCGCAGGGTAGGCAGGCAAGTAGTGATGCAAGCGCTCTCGCACATCAAGCAGCTTGCGCTCGTGCAAGCACATGATTGCGGCGGCCGTGAACTGTTTGGTCAATGAGCCAATCCGAAACATGTCCTTGACCGCAAGTGGCGACTGTGCGGCCATGTCTGCCGAACCGTAAGCCGCGCGGTGAATGATGCGGCCGTTTTGCGCAAGCAGGACGGCGGCGCCAGGGCGGTGGCTGGGATAGCTGCGATCTAGATAATCGTCTATTTGCACTGAGACAGGTGAATGAACTTGCATAGAGGCCGAGGAGGTGGCTGGCTATTTATTCGTCGTGATGCATCCTATGCCTTTGCAAATGCCTTTGAGCCAACTCAGGGATGCAAACTCTGGCTTGCGCCAAGCCATGACCCTACGTCATTCCGCGCCAAGGCCCGTGCCTTGGGCAACGCAGCCACAGCCACAGCCGCAGCCGCGGCTCGGGTATTGCCGAATACATCGCCAGCGAGGGGCCGGCGATACTTGCTTGCCCCTTGTCCACGGGTCATCAATTTACGTTCATTGAACCGTGGAGATCATGACTTATGCGCTTCGTTCGACTTATTCTGACAGGGCTCTTCTGCGCCGTGCTAACGGCCTGCGGTGGCGGCTCGCAAGAGCCTGGCAGCGCCACGCAAGAGCCAGCCACCTCAACGCCAGTTCCTCAAGCGAGCTACCCGGACCTGACGGTCAACCGCCTGCTGACCGACGCCGAGCTGCTGCCACCGCCTCCGCCGGCATCGGTGCAAGCGCCCAGCGCAGAGGAGGCGAAGTGGTTGCAAGCGACCCGGCGCCCTTTGCGCTCGCTGGTGGTGGATACCGACTTCTCCGATCTGGCATTTTTGAGCGCCGAATTGGCCAATCGACGCATCGTCCAATTGGGCGAAAGTTCGCACGGCGCGCGCGAGTTCAACTTGATGAAGGTGAGGCTGATCAAGTTCATGCACGAACAACTGGGCTATGACGTCTTGGCCTTCGAATCGTCCCTGCTGGCCTGCCATCTGTTCAACGCCGATATGGCCACGTCAATCAAGACGCCCGCACAGATGACACGAGGCTGCCTGTTCGGGATCTGGGACACCGAGGAGCTGAACGAGCTGTTTCGTTACATCAAATCGACCCACAGCAGTGCGCGGCCATTACAGCTTGCTGGCTTTGACATCCAAAGCTCCAGCGCCTTGGATCGCGAAAACGTCATGCTGCCTTGGTTCACGGGATTGACGGACGAGGTGGACGCCAACTCCCACGGCCTGGTGCTCGAGGCCTTGAAGAAGATCCTGGCCGATCTGGCCGCCAATAGCGGGCGCAAGGACTCGATCACGGGGCATGCGGCTCCGATTGTGGACTTGCTGCAGCGCGGGTCCGCCAAGGCCAGTGCCAAGCGCCGGGTCGATTTTGAGATGGCCATCCTGGCGCTCAAGGCCATGCAGGATCGCTACAACTACGATTTCGAGAGCGGCAAAAGCCCTGGCAACCAAGCGAGTCGTGAAAGAGGCATGGCCGATGCGTTGACGGGACTGGCCGAGCGCGCATATCCAAACGCCAAGATCATGGTCTGGGCCCATAACGCGCACATCGCCACCCACACCGACTATTACCCCTCCATTGCCCCGATGGGAGCGCAGCTGAAACAACGCTGGGGCGAACAGCTCTTCACGATTGGGCTCTTCATGCTGCGCGGCCAAAACGTGACGGACGTCCGCAGCAAGCAAGCGGTGCAGGTGAACGAACCGGGACGCGGCTCCCTGGAAGAGCTGGCCTACAGCCTGAACTTGGCGGCAGCCTATTTGCCTATCGAGGCCAGCAATCAGGCATCCAGCGGCGACGACTGGCAACATCGCCCGATTCAATTCAGATCCTGGGGCACCATCAATCATGTGGATGTCTTGGCGGCCAACTACAACGCAGTGATCATCATTGATCACACCAGCATCCCGCGCTACAACCCCTGAGCTCAAGACACCTGCTTGTGGTGTCTTGCTTGGGGCCGGCTGAGAGCGGCAGCAGTTCCGGTGTCGGCTCTAGGGATATCGCACAGACCCTCGCTCATCTATGCTGCGTTGCAGCATTTGCTTGGGGGGGATCTTCATGCGCATCGTCATCAACAACTTGGCCCGGACTGGGCTCAGCGTCGGCGTCCTCACGCTGTTGGCCGGCCTGCATTCGGCCTGGGCGGCCGACAGCCTGCCGGCGGTACAGGCTGCGGCCGACCGCACCTCAATCTCGGGTTTGTCCTCCGGGGCCTTCATGGCGGTGCAGTACAGCACCGCTTATTCGGCCAGCGTGATGGGCGTCGGGGTCGTCGCCGGTGGGCCTTACAACTGTGCCTATGTGAACTTGGGCGGGATTCTGACTTGCATGAGCGGGGCGCCGTCGGGCGGGCTCTCATGGGAGGCCGCCCAGGACTTTGCCTCATTCGGGCAGATTGACCCGGTCGCTGCCATCAGCAAGTTCAAGGTCTATGTCTACGGGGGCAAGCATGACACCGTGGTGCACCCCAGCGTGGTGAAGGCCACCAAAGACTTCTACACCGCCGGCGGCGTCGCCAAGAAGAATCTGACGTTTGTCAGCACTTTGCCCTCGGGCCATGCTTTCATTTCGCCGGATTTCGGCAACGCCTGCAAGGTCACCGAGTCGCCCTACATCGCCCAATGCAAGGTGAAGGGCTCGCCCTATGACCAGGCCAAGGCCATCCTCAGTCAAATCTATGGGCCGCTCAAGCCGGCCGTGTTGACGCTGTCGTCCACGGTGCGGCCGTTTGATCAGCGTGAGTTCGCTGCGGCCGACACGGGGCTGGACAAGGTGGGCTTTTATTACCTGCCCAAAGCCTGTGCTGCCGACAAATCCAGCCATTGCGCGGTGCATGTGGTGTTTCATGGCTGTGAGCAGGGTGCGGCGGCGGTCGGCAGCGATGTCTACAGCAAGGTCGGCTACAACCGCTGGGCCGATGCCAATCAGGTCATCGTGCTCTATCCGCAGGTGGTGGCCACGGAGTTGCCGCTGAACCCCAAGGGGTGTTGGGATTGGTGGGGCTACTCGGGGTTGAATTTTCAGGTGCGGGGTGGGGCGCAGTTGCATGCGGTGAAGAGCATGGTGGATCGATTGATCTCGGCGCCTTGACGCTGTGGGGCTTAAGTTTGAAGGCCATATTCAAGACCTCAGCTATCTGGCAGAAAGAATGCGCGGCCTTCGGCTCAATTGCTGGCCCCGCACGATGCCGGGAGTTCGTCCCGGCGGCCGACCTCCTTCTCTTGTCTCGCCAAGAGAAGGAGGCAAGAGAAGGCGACCCTGCCGCATGGCCCTGCGGGTCCGCTCGGTGCTCAAATTTGCCGGGCCGCGCCCAACTCACTGCGCTACGCTCCGTTCAGACAAGGGGCGCGAAGCCAGTTCTTGAGGTCGCTGCGCGACGCCCGACAAATTCTGCGCGCCTCGCCCATGCAGAAGGGGAATTCACAAGAACTCGGCTCGCTGCGCGTCGCCTCGATGGGTGCTGCGCTGCGCGCACGCACCGCGCAAGCGATGGCTTGAGGGTCAGGTCTTGCCTTCTGATTCAAGACCTGACCCCGGCCTTTTGTTAAATAGCCATACTTCGCCAGTTGAACGCAAACTTTGGCAACTCACATGAGCACTCCCGACGTTAATCTCCTTGCTTTGTTGGCCTACAGAATGGGAGCAATTTCCATAGGACATATGGCACTACGGCATCAAATGTCGTGGGATGTCGCGCCTTCAATGGAGGTGTACTTCAATGGCAAACTGGTCATCGATGGCAGGGCCACTGGCTTCACAAACCCAGCAATAGAGTCAGCCATTATTCATTGCCGAGCAATTCTTGAATTCCTGGGTCTTAAGTCTTCAAAGGCATCTTCCACAGGTATAGCTGAGCGCTCAAGGCGCACTAACCAGGATGACTGTGGCGTCGAGAACTTTGCCGGCCTATCGATGCTCACAAAAACAAAAGCCCTTGCCGCCTATCCCGGCGAACAGCTTGAGGCAGAAGCAGCGTTAGCACTAATTTTCCATTCAGCAAACAAAGGACTTGCACACACTACCGCATCCTTCGAACGCCACAGCGGAGAGGCCCGCCTGCTCGCGATAGCTTTTCGCGGGGTGCCAACACTACTTGTAAATGGCTTCTACCTTCCGCTCAATATTGCTCCGCCAAACCATGAACTTACTTCTCGCCCAAGAGCCGAATAGCTTTATGGCCTTGCCTTTAGCTGCAAGGCCACATATCTAAAGCGCTGGGTTCGAGGTCGGCCTTCAAAATTAGTGTCAAGACCTGACCCTCAAGCTATCGACTTGTGAGGTGCCGGCGCGCAGCGCAGCACCCTTCGAGGCGACGCGCAGCGAGCCGTGTTCTTTGGAATTCCCCTTCTGCATGGGCGAGGAGCGCAGAATTTGGCGGGCGTCGCGCAGCGACTTCAAGGACTGACTTCGCGCCCCCTGTCTGAACGGAGCGTAGCGCAGTGAGTTGGGCGCGGCCCGGCAAATTTGAGCACTGAGCGGACCCGCAGGGCCATGCGGCAGGGGCGCTTTCTTTGCCCTCTTTCTTGTGCGCACAAGAAAGAGGGTCGCCCGCCGGGGCGAACACCCGGCATCGTGCTGAATGAGCAATACACACGAAGCCAGCCCCGAAAACCGAGCCTGGCTGGACCGGAGCATCAGTTCTCCGCAATCTTCCCGCCCTTAAGCACCACGTCGCCACTAGCCTTGACATCCACGGCCTCACTGGCCTCGAAGCTGAGCCTGCGCCCCTTGATGACGATGCTGCCGTCCTTCTTCATCACCAAGCTCGCCTTTCCAACAACCAGTTCCAGCGAATCGCCCGCCTCAATGCGCAGCTTCTTGCCGACCTGAATACTCAAGTCCTTGCCCACCGTCAAACGATCTTGTCCGTCGATCACGACAAGGCGATCAAGGGGCGGCGGCAGCGCGGCAGCTTTCTCTTTCGGCATGACAAGTCTCCTCGTATGTAGATAGCTAGCTAGTTAGCAAGCTGGGGCTGGCGAAGGATAGCGGACGGACCGCAGCCCGTGTACGCCATTCGCCGTATATCCCGTTCAGGCAGCGCTGCCTACATTGAGGACGTCCGCAATGCGATCGATTGCGGCAAGCCTGCCCCCCCAACACCGACCAGACCCCCTTCCCAGGAGCACATCGACCATGATGCAACGCCGCAACTTCTCCCTCAAGACCTTGGCCGTCGCCAGCGCCGTCGCCGGCCTGAGCTTCACTGGCCTCAACGCCCAGGCCGCCGACACCATCAAGGTGGGCGTGCTGCACAGCCTGTCCGGCACGATGGCGATCTCGGAGACTGTCCTCAAGGACACCGTCTTGATGGCCATCGACGAGATCAACGCCAAGGGCGGCGTGCTGGGCAAAAAGCTCGAGCCTGTGGTCGTGGACCCGGCCTCCAACTGGCCGCTGTTTGCCGAGAAGACCAAGCAGCTGCTGACCCAAGATAAGGTGGCCGTGATCTTCGGCTGCTGGACTTCCGTCTCGCGCAAATCGGCCTTGCCGGTCTTGGAAGAACTCAACGGCCTGCTGTTCTACCCGGTGCAGTACGAGGGCGAAGAGCTGAGCAAGAACGTGTTCTACACCGGCGCCGCGCCGAACCAGCAGGCCATCCCTGCGGTGGACTACCTGATGAGCAAGGACGGCGGCGCGGCAAAGCGCTGGGTGCTGCTGGGCACCGACTATGTCTACCCCCGCACGACCAACAAGATCCTGCGCGCCTACCTGAACAGCAAGGGCGTGAAGGATTCCGACATCGACGAGAAATACACCCCGTTTGGCCATAGCGACTACCAAACCATCGTCGCCGACATCAAGAAGTTCTCGGCCGGCGGCAAGACCGCCGTGGTGTCCACCATCAATGGCGACTCCAACGTGCCCTTCTACAAAGAGCTGGGCAATGCCGGCCTGAAGGCCAAGGATGTGCCGGTGGTGGCCTTCTCGGTCGGCGAAGAAGAGCTGCGCGGCGTGGACACGAAGCCGCTGGTCGGCCACCTGGCCGCCTGGAACTATTTCATGTCGCTGAAGAACCCGGCCAATGCTGACTTCATCAGTAAGTGGACCGCCTACGCCAAGGCCAAGAACCTGCCCGGCCACAAGGACCGGCCGCTGACCAATGACCCGATGGAAGCGACCTACATCGGCATCAATATGTGGAAGCAGGCGGTTGAAAAAGCCAAGAGCACCGATGTGGACAAGGTCATCGCCGCCATGGCCGGCCAGACCTTCACCGCACCCAGCGGCATCACTTCCAAGATGGACGAGAAGAACCACCATCTGCACAAGTCGGTGTTCATCGGCGAAATCAAGTCCGACGGTCAGTTCAATGTGGTCTGGAAGACACCTGCCCCGGTCAAGGCCAAGCCATGGAGCCCCTTCATCGCCGGCAATGACGTCAAGCCCGATGAGCCGGTGAAGAAGTAAGTAAGTCATTGAGAGAAGAGCTAGCCGTATGAAGCGCCTGCTGAATTCATTGTTATGTGGTCTGCTCTTGTGGCCTTGCGTCACACAGGCCTTGATGACGCCCCAGCAGGCGCTCGCGCTGGCCACCGGCGACGGCGACGAGCGCAGCGCTGTGCTGCAAGCGATCGTCGCGGCGCCGGACGAACGCAGCACAAGGCTGCTGTTGGCCATGAAGGCCGAGCAAGTGAAGCTGGACCCCGCCCGCCAACTTTTGCTCATCGTTGACGAGAAGGGCCAGATGCAGGACGCGCTGACCGGCCAAGTGCTGGCCCAGCCGCCAGCCGCGCTGGACGACGTGATGCTGAACAACCGCCTGCGTGGCGAGCTGGATCAAGCGCTGGCCGTTTTGCAGCTGTTCGCGCCGGCGACTACGGCTGAGCGTCTGGCCGCCGCACGCTCGCTGCAGCAGGACGCCAAGATTGACTATCTGCCCATGCTGGACATGGCGCTGTCAAAAGAAGGCGACGCCGCAGTCCGTAGCGAATTGACGCTGGCAAGAGCCGCTGCGCTGTCCTTCAGCCCGGTCGTGGAGCAGCGTCTGCTAGCGGCCAAACTGCTCGGAGCCTCGCGCAGCCCGGCCACCCAATTGCTGTTGAACCAACGCCTGGCGGAAGAAACCGACCCCGACGTCAAGAGCGCCTTGAAGAATTCGCTGCGCAGCCTGGAGTCCACGCTGGCCCTGGGCGAACGCCTGGGCGCCTTGTTTACCGGCCTGAGCCTGGGCAGCATCTTGCTGCTGGTGGCGCTGGGCCTGGCCATCACCTACGGGCTGATGGGCGTGATCAATATGGCGCATGGCGAGCTGATGATGATTGGCGCCTACGCCACCTATCTGGTGCACCTGGCTTTTCGCCAATGGCTGCCGCCGAGCTGGTTTGACTATTACCTGGTGCTGGCATTGCCGGCCGCATTCCTCGCTGCTGCTGCCGTGGGCGCGCTGATGGAGCGGCTGGTGCTGCGCTGGCTCTACGGGCGGCCGCTGGAGTCGCTGCTGGCGACCTGGGGCTTGAGCCTGATGCTGATGCAGACGGTGCGCAGCCTGTTCGGCGCGCAAAACGTCGGCGTCGAAAACCCGGCCTGGATGAGCGGCGGCTGGCAGGTTTTGCCGAACTTGAGCCTGCCCTATAACCGGCTGATGATCATCCTCTTTGCCGGCCTGGTGCTGGGCGGTATGACGCTGTTGATCAAGCGCACGCGCTTGGGCCTGTTCGTGCGCGGCGTGACGCAAAACCGGCCCATGGCCTCTTGCATGGGCGTCAACACCGCCCGCGTCGACACCTATGCCTTTGCGCTGGGCTCCGGCATCGCCGGCCTGGCCGGCTGCGCGCTGAGCCAGGTCGGCAATGTCGGGCCGGACCTGGGCCAGAGCTATATCGTTGACGCCTTCATGGTGGTGGTGCTGGGCGGCGTCGGGCAATTGGCCGGCACCGTCTACGCGGCGCTGGGCTTGGGGATGCTGAACAAGCTGCTGGAGGGTTATGTCGGCGCCGTGCTGGCCAAGATCGCTGTGCTGGTTTTCATCATCATCTTCATCCAGAAGCGCCCGCAAGGCATTTTCGCGGTGAAGGGGCGGGCGGTGGAGGCATGACTGAGAGGCTGAGAACTTTTTACTGCGCGACCGCCATGCGTCGTTGGCCGGATGCTCGAAATCCTCACATACAGGGAGTACGTTCCGGTTTCTGTGCTCCGTCCGCCTAGCCTGACGGCCGCTCGCTACAAAAGTTCTCAGCCTCTGACGCGTCGCACCCAAGTCCATCTGTCCAAGCAATCGACATGACACCGAATCCCCACACACAACTGCTCAGCCCCAAAGGCTGGCTCAGCTTCGCCACGGCGCTGCTGATCATCTGCCTGCTGGCACCCATCCTCAACCTCTGGGTGCCCGAGGGTCAGGTCTTGCATCTGAGCGACTATGCAGTGGGCCTGCTCGGCAAGTTCATGTGCTACGCGATCTGCGCGCTGGCGATGGATCTGATCTGGGGCTTTGCCGGCATCCTGAGCCTGGGCCACGGCTTGTTCTTCGCGCTCGGCGGCTATGTGATGGGTATGTATCTGATGCGCCAGATCGGCAGCGACGGGCAGTACCAAAGCCCGCTGCCCGACTTCATGGTGTTTCTGGACTGGAAGACGCTGCCCTGGCATTGGGCTTTGAGCGACAGCTTCGCGGCCACCCTTATCTTGATCGTGCTGGTGCCCGGGCTGGTGGCTTTTGTGTTCGGCTTCTTTGCTTTTCGCTCGCGCATCAAGGGCGTCTACTTCTCCATCATCACGCAAGCGCTGACCTATGCGGCGATGCTGCTGTTCTTCCGCAACGAGACCGGCTTCGGCGGCAACAACGGTTTCACCGATTTCAAACGCATTGCCGGCCTGACGATTGCGACACCGCAGATGCGCATGGTCTTGTTCGTCATGAGCGGCCTGGCCCTGCTGGGCTGCTATTTGCTGGCGCGCTGGCTGACGCGCAGCAAGTTCGGCCGCGTGCTGCAAGCGGTGCGTGACGCCGAATCCCGGCTGATGTTCTGCGGCTACTCGCCGTTCGCCTACAAGCTCGCCATCTGGACGCTGTCTGCCGTGATGTGCGGCGTGGCCGGTGCGCTCTATGTGCCGCAGGTCGGCATCATCAACCCGAGCGAGATGAGCGTGGCCAATTCGATCGAGATCGCGGTGTGGGCGGCGGTCGGCGGGCGCGGCACGCTACTGGGCCCTATCGTCGGCGCCTTCCTGGTCAACGGCGCCAAGAGCTGGTTGACGGTCAGCGCGCCGGAGATCTGGCTCTATTTTCTGGGCGCGCTGTTCATTGCGGTCACGCTGTTCCTGCCGCATGGCTTGGCGGGCCTGGTCGGGCAAATCAAATCCAAAGGCAAGACATCATGACCCCCGACCTGATGGAGCAAGGCAGCGAGCGGCTGCAGCGCAAAAAGGAAGTGCAAGAACAGGGCAGCTCGGGCGGCCGCAACGCTGGCTATTCGCGTGTGCATGAGCCCGGCGCCTTGGATCTGGCGCATGGCCGCATCCTCTACCTGGAAGACGTCAGTGTGTCCTTCGATGGCTTTCGCGCCATCAACAAGCTGTCGCTGGACATTGCCCCCGGCGAGCTGCGCTGCATCATCGGTCCCAACGGCGCCGGCAAGACCACGATGATGGACATCATCACCGGCAAGACCCGCCCTGACGCCGGCCAAGTTTTCTTCGGCAGCACCATAGACCTCTTGCGCCACAGCGAGGCCGAGATCGCCGGCCTGGGCATAGGCCGCAAGTTCCAAAAGCCGACCGTGTTCGAGGCGTTGACCGTGTTCGAGAACCTGGAGCTGGCGCTCAAGTCGCCACGCGGTGTGGCCTCCGCCCTATGGCACCGGCTCAGCGGCGTGCAGCGCGACCGGCTCGGCGAGGTGCTGACCCTGATCCAACTGACCGATCAATGGCAGCGCCCGGCCGGCCTGCTCAGCCATGGCCAGAAGCAATGGCTGGAGATCGGCATGCTCTTGATGCAAGAGCCCAAGCTGCTGCTGCTGGACGAGCCGGTGGCAGGGATGACGGACCAGGAAACCGAACGCACGGCGGAGCTGTTCTTGTCGCTCAAAGGCAAACACTCCTTGATCGTGGTCGAGCATGACATGAGCTTCATCGCGCGCATCTCGGAGATCGTCACGGTGCTGTGTGAGGGCGCGGTGCTGGCCCAGGGCACGCTGGCCCAAGTGCAGGCGGACGAGCGGGTGATCGAGGTCTACCTCGGGAGATAAGTGAGAAGCATCATGCTGCAAGCCAAAAACATTCATCAGTATTACAGCGGCTCGCACATCTTGCGCGATGTCAGCGTCAGCGCCAGCGCTGGCCGCATCACCGTGCTCTTGGGCCGCAACGGCGTGGGCAAGACTTCGCTGCTGAAGTCCTTGATGGGCTTGGTGCCGATCAAGAGCGGCGAAGTGCTGTTCGACGGGCGCAACATCACCAAGCTGGCACCCTACGAGCGTGCTCGCGCCGGCATCGGCTATGTGCCGCAGGGCCGCGAGATTTTTGCCCGCCTGACGGTGGAAGAGAACCTGCGCATGGGCCTGGCCACCCTGCCCGGTGGCACGCCGATTCCGCCGCATTTGTTCGAGCTGTTCCCGGTACTCAAGCAAATGCTGCAACGGCGCGGCGGCGATCTGTCGGGCGGCCAGCAGCAGCAGCTCGCGATTGCGCGCGCGCTGGCGGCCGGGCCGAAGTTGCTGATCCTGGATGAGCCGACCGAAGGCATACAGCCCAATATCATCAAAGACATCGGCCGCATCATTCGCCAGCTGGCCGACCATGGCTTGAACGGTCAGCGCATGGCGGTGTTGCTGTGCGAGCAGTATTACGACTTTGCCGAAGAGCTCGCCGATGACTACCTGGTGCTGGAGCGCGGCGCGGTGATCTCACAGGGCACGCGCAGCGAAATGGTCAGCAAAGGCGTGCGGCAGATCGTGTCGATTTAGTTTCTTGTCTACATCGCCATTCACATGGACCACAGGCGCGGCGGCGCGGACGGCATGCCCCAGAGCTCGTGCCGCCACAGGGCCCATGCCTGGCGCAGCAGATCCAGGCTCGGTTCCGTCAGCTCGCTCAAGGCACGCAAGACCAGCACCTGCCCATGTGGCGCGGTGACGCCGGCAAACTCACGCAAAGAATGGGTCTCGATCAGCGCACGCACGGCATCAAGCGCCCGCTCCTGACGAGTACGGCTGATGCCTGAGCCGGCCGCGAACACCAAGGTGGCCAGGCAACGCCGCCCCGCCAGACCGAGCAGGCCATTCATCAGCAAAGCGTCATCGGCCGCGATCACCCCTTGCTCCAGCCAAACGCCTTCGACCTCCAGATGTTGAGCGAAGCGCCCGCGATCGAAAGGCTGGCCGGCTGCGGGCAGGCCTAAAGCGGTGATGTCCCAACACATCATCTCGGCCCCCGGCGCCAGCGCAAAACGCGCTTCGTTGCGCGCCTCGCAGCCGGGATAGGCCAAGGCCTCCAGCGGCAGCCACTCGAGCCGCGCGCCCGCAGCCAGCGTGGCGCGCACCGCCTGAGTGGCGACGGCACCCGCTTCGCTGCGATAAAAGCGCGTGGCGCCTGGCGTGGTGACGAGGCCATGCGCGCCCTCGCCCACTTGCAAAGAAACCGCCAGGGTGTCGCCGCCGACCAAACCACCAGGCGGATGAACCAAGACGTTATGGCAGACCGCATCGCCTTCGGGGTAGAGGCTTTTGAGAATGCGCAGCGGCCCGCTGTGCTCATAGCGCGCCACGCTGCGGCCATGCTCGCAGGCATAAGCAATCGACAAGTCGGCGCGCCAGTTAGAGCCGGCGGGCGAACTTGTCGGGGGGCAAGGGGTCAAACTATTCATGGAATGCTTATATGCAAGATCCGCGCCCGGCCACCGGCAGAAAAATCAAGGGCCAGCGCGGCCTTGCGCCATTGTCGCTGGCGCTGCTCTACCGACGATCCCAGGCAATATGCAGCGTGTCGCATGTGGCTGGTGTCGATCGAGCCAGGCGCTCAGCATGGGGGCTTTCACGAGAACGAGGTTTTCGCCATCTGGCCTTAAGCCGCTCGTTCGCCAGATCAAAACCCAGGAGTTGGACATGCTGAGCTTTCTTGCTGCGGCGCTCGTCGTTGCTGCCACCGCAGCCCTTGCACCGCTGGACGCCATGCCGCAAACCCGGCTCGATGCCGAACTGCGCTGCCTCTTGGGTGTCTACACCCTGCCGGCGGGCAGGTCGGTGACGATCACCGGCTTCGGGGGCCAGCCTCGCGGCCTGCAATACACCCTCTCGAACGGCCAATTCGGGAACCTGCAGGAGGCAGAGGACGGCACGTTCGGCACTGCAAGTTTGCAGATCAAGTTCGAGCCTTGCAGCGCCGGCAAGATGACCTTGGCGACGATGCAAGGCCAGCTTGCCGAGCAGGCACTTCGTTTGCCCCTGCTCGAGAAAGAAACGAGCTTCTACAGCGACGGCGTCAAGCTGCATGGCAAGCTGGTCCTGCCGCCGGGTGGCCGTGCTCAGTCGCTGGCCGTGTGGGTCGAGGGTTCCAACAACGACCCTTCCACCGATGACAGCGTCTGGCAGTACGAGCTCGCCCGCCGGGGTATTGCCGTCTTTGTGTATGACAAGCGAGGGACGGGTGCGTCCGCTGGCGCAGCGCTGTCCGACTTCCAGGCCCGCGCACGCGACACTGCTGCCGCAGTCCGGGCGGCCCGGCGCCTGGCGCCGGACATCCGCTCGGTCGGCGTGATTGGCGCGAGCCAAGGCGGCTGGGTGGCGCCACTGACCGCGACGCTGGTCAATCTGGATTTCATCATTGCTGCCTTCGCCATGGCCGAGGGCCCGATCGCCCAGGACCAGGCGCTGGTGGAGCAGCAAGTCCGGGAGGCGGGCTTCGATGCCGCCGTGCTGGCCGAGGCCAAGGCGCTGACAGCAATCACCGAAAACATCGTGCGCTCCAATATGCGCGAAGGCTTTGCGGAGCTGGACGCATTCAAAGCCAAACATGCCGGCGCGCCCTGGCTGGAGGCCATACAGCCACGCTCCTACACCGGCATCTTTTTGAAATTCAGCTCCGAGGACATCAAGACCAAGGGCCCCGCCATGGCGCAAGGCTTGAGCTTCGACTATGAGCCCCGCCCCGTGATCGAGGCGGTCAAATCGCGCCAGCTTTGGCTGCTGGGCGGCAGCGATCGCCAGGCGCCTAACGCCGGCACTCAAGCGATCCTGCGCCAGATTCAGCTGCAACGACCAAACATCGCCGTGGTGCTCTTCCCGCAAGCCGACCATGGTTTGATCGAGCCGATCCAAACCGCCGACGGTGTGGCAATGGCCTATTCCGCGAAGCTGTTCGACCTAGCTGCCGACTGGATCAAAGGGCAGAAGCTTCCGGCAGCAGGAATGTTTATCGAGATGCCGGCTGGGGGAAATCGAGGACCTTGAGGCGGGGGCTTCCCACCCGCTCACCTACTGGGCTCGGCGCGCTCGCAGCGGCTTTCAATGAGCAATAGCCGCTGCGCTGCAGGGCTTGAGGTCCGGGTGATGCCGTGAGGCAATCTGCGCCGCCAGAATATGCTGGCTCAAGCCCTCGGCCCAGAGCGCATAGCCGGCCGCGCTGGGGTGGAAACCATCGGCGGCCATGCCGGCCGTGGTCGTCGTGCTGGGATGCCAATGCATGCTGCGCCCCACTTTTTCGATCAGCAGCGCGGCCAAGCTGAGGTTCATCTGTTGCGCCCAGCGGCCCATGAACCAGCGCAGCGGCTGCGGCAGCGCCAAGCAGGCGTGCATGGGCGGCACGGCGCTGTGCATCAACAGCGCAGGCGCGAAGCGCAAGGCGATGAGATCGGCCAGCCGGCTCTGCCAGCACGCCCATTGCAAGGGCGCGCACAGGGCGGTCGCGTCATTGGCGCCCATGGACAGCACAACCACATCGAAGGCCGCCTCAGGCGTGTCCAGCAGCAGTTGGTGCAGGCCCGGCGAGTCCAGCCCATTGACCGCCAGCACGCACCACTCGACCCTGTGATGCCGGCTCAGGCGTCGCACCAGTTGGCCACACAGCGCCTGCTCCTGCGTCGGCGCGCCGACGCCCGCAGCGCCTGAGTCACCCGCCACCAAAAGCCGGATCAGTGACCCCTGGCCGGCGCTGCCGGCGCGCTGCCCCGGCGGCTCGGGCATGCGCGGCGTGATGCGACGCACATGCCGAGCCTGCAGCCACAGCAGCGGCCCCAGCAGCCAGAGCAACAGCAGGCGCTGCCAAGGGCCTAGATTTGCGGGCGGGCGGGTCTTGCGGTGTGCGTGCATGGATGCGCCTCGTGCGTGAAGCTCGCTGACAAGGTGGAAGCTGGAGCCTGAGCCCGCCGCGCGGCCGGGTCTGTGCGTTCTCGAACGGATGGCAGCGGCCGGGCGGGCCGAGCGGGCCGGGCTGCAAACAGGGGAGATGCGACACTGCGCGCTCTGGCGCATGCGCGTCAGCGCTCGGACCTCCCGAACCTCCCACTTACCCATGCCCCACGCCGTCTCACTTTTGCGCGCCGCTCGCTTGGCGCGCAGCAGCAAACCTTTTCTCGCCCGTGGTGGCTTCAAGCGCGATCGCTGCGCCGACTGCCGGCTGAGCGTCACGCATTGCATGTGCGCACTGCGCCCTTCGGTGCCGACGCGTGCCGGCATGTGCCTCTTGATGGCCGACGTCGAGCCGCTCAAACCCAGCAATACCGGCTGGCTGATTGCCGATATGGTGGCCGATACCTTCGCTTTCGGCTGGGCGCGCACCGAGACCGACCCGGCCTTGCTGACGCTGTTGAAGGACCCGCAGTGGCAGCCTTTTGTGGTGTTCCCGGGCGAGTTTGTCGAGCCTGAGCGGGTGGTGCACAGCGTCAACTTGGACCATGCGGGCGACGCTCAGCCGCCCAAACGCCCGCTCTTCATCTTGCTGGACGGCACCTGGAGCGAGGCCCGCAAGATGTTCCGCAAGAGCCCCTATCTGGACGCCTTGCCGGTGCTCAGCCTGGAGCTGGCGCAGATCTCGCAGTACAAGCTGCGACGCTCGCGCCGGGATGATCATTTCTGCACCAGCGAGGTCGCCTCGCTATGCCTGAGCTTGGCCGGCGAGGAGCTTGCCGCGCAGACGCTGGAGGTGTATCTGGACGTCTTCAGCCACCATTATTTGCAAGCCAAGAACCAGCAGCCTATCGACTGGGACGACGCTGCGCACCAGCGCCTGCGTGAGTTGGCAGGGCAGCCGCCGGCGCCCGTGCTGGCCTGAACCACGGCATCAGCTTCGATCCGCGAGCTGCGGCCCCGCTTCGGTCGATTCCTGCTGTGCAAGTACCGAGTCTCGGGACTTTCACGCAGCAGCGCCGGCACCAGAATCGGCTACGCTTGCCGCCGCTGCCACCACCCAACTCTCTGCTGCCCCGTTGACATGTCCCCTCTCGCCGCGCCCCAACTCAGTCGTCATCTGGTCGACAACCCCAATCTCGGTGCCTGGTTGGAGGAATGCGCCGAAGTGTCCTTGGTGCTGGCGATTGCACCGGCCGGCTTCGGCAAAACCACCGCCATGCTGTGCCTGCATGAGCGCCTGCGGGCCAAGGGCTTTGCCACCGCCTGGCTGCAGCTGAGCGCAGACGACAACCATGTCGAGCGCCTGTGTGCGCTCTTGCAATCTGCGCTGCCCAGCAGCAGCGCTGCCGACGGCCGACCGGGCGAGCCGGCGCCGAATTTGATGGATGCGCGCTACACCGGCTCGCGCCTGGGTCAAGACGTGCTCGACGCGATTGCGGCGATCCAGCAGCCGACCGCTATTTTTCTGGACGACTTTGACCATTTGCGCGAGGCGCGTGCGGTTGACCTGATGCAGCGTTTGATAGAGCGCCTGCCCGCCCATTGCAAGCTATTCATCACCGCCCGCAACGCGCCGCTGCTGCGCCTGTACAAGCTCAAGGCGCAAGGGCGGCTGCTGCAGATCGGCATGGCCGAGCTGAGTTTCGATCTCGAGCAGGCCGAGCTGTTTTTGAACCAACGCCATCAGCTGCAGCTCGACGCGCCCAGCGTGCGCCGCCTGCTGCACGCCACCGAGGGCTGGCCGGCCGGCCTGCAGCTGGCCGCACTGGCGCTCAAAGGGCGTGGCGACAAACCCGGCTTCATCGAGAATTTCTGCGAGCAGACCGCCGACATTGGCCGTTACCTCTACGAAGAGGTGTTCTGGGATCAGTCCGAAGAGATCAAGACCTTTTTGCTGCGCACCAGCTTCGTCAAGCAGCTCGGGCCCGGCATCTGCAATGCCGTGGGCCAGATTGCCAATGCGGCCACGCTCTTGCGCCAGCTGGAGGCGCAGAGTCTGTTCGTGCTGCGCATGGGCGCGGCCGGCACCGAGTTCCGCTACCACCCGCTGTTTGCCGAGTTCTTGCAGCGCAAGCTGCGCGAGGACTACCCCGAATGGCTGGCCGATCTGCACCAGCGCGCGGCCGACTGGTTTTTGCAAACCGGCGACGCCGACGCCGCGATCGAACATGCGCTGAATGCGGGCAACCACAGCCAGGCCTGCGACATCTTGACCGGCTACATCTGGCAGGCCTTGGCACGCGGCCACATCAGCAGCTGCAGGCATTGGCTGGGCCAGATACCCCAGGCCGTGCTGCAAGCTCATCCGAACCTGCAGGTCGCGCTGTGCTGGATTTATATCTTCAGCTACCAGTACAGCCAGGCCGGCCAATTGGCCGAGCAGTTGCGGCAAGTGCCTGCCGTGCAGAGCATGGCCGAGTACCGGATGCTGGGGCCACTGTCCCTGGTCCTGATGGACCGGCTGGGTGAATGCGAGCAGGCGCTCAAGCAGTATCAAGACCTGACCCTGAGCGGCCTCAGCGAGGCGACGTTTCGCAGCATCCACGCCTATGTCGACCTCTGCTCGCACCGCTTCGACGCGGCCTTGGAGAGTTCCGGCCGGGGCCTGGCGCTGTTCAAGCGCATAGGCAGCGTCTACGGCACCACTTTCAGCTACGGCATCAGCACCTACACCTTGCTGGCCCAGGGCCGCGCGCTGGAAGTGGTGGCCCAGCTGGAGCCGGCGCTGGCCGAGCTGAGCCGCCTCAGCGGCCGCCACAGCGCCAGCACCGCTTACGTGGGCGTTTACCTGGCCGGTGCGCTGTATGAGCTGGGCGAATTTGAGCGGGCAGAAAGTTTGGCGCGCGAATACCTGGACCTCTCGGCCGAGCTGGTGTTTCTGGACGCCATCGTCATCACGCACCGGATCTTGTCGCGCGCGCTGTGCCGGGCCGGCCAATATGCCGAAGCCGCGGCGCTGATCCATGCCGGCATCGAGTTGGGCCGCTCGCTTGGCCTGACGCGCATCGTGGCACCGATGCGGCTGGAGCAGCAGTACCAGGTGCTGCATCAGTTCGACCATGGCCACCCGATGGCGCCCGAACGCCTGAGCCTGCTGCCGGCGGCCTGGGACTTTGCCGCCGACCGCATGACGCCCATCAATGATGTGGAGGACCAGGCCTTGGCCGGCCTGCGCCTGGGCCTGCGCGAGGGCCGCGCCGAGCAGGTGCTGGAGGCTTGCTCGGTCAAACGCTTGAAGGCCAGAAGCCTGGGCCGGCGCCGGCGCCAGATCAAACTCGGGCTTTTGCAGGCTCAGGCCTTGCAGCGCCTAGGCCGCGACAGCGAGGCCCTGGCCCTGCTCAGCGAGCTGCTCTTGAGCGAGGCCGAGTTGGGCCTGCGCGCCAGCTATCTGGAGGAAGGGCCGCAGTTGGTGAGCATGTTGGAGGCGCTGCGCATCGGCGCCGCGCCGCGTTTGCTGGCGGTGCTGGAGCGGGTGCTTGGGAAGAATTTGCTGCAGGAGCTGAGCATGGCGGAAGCGCCCGCCGCCGAGCCTCTGATAGCCCTGGCCCAAATTCATACCGCCATGGTCACGGCGACGACAACGCCAACAGCGCCGATAGCTCCGCGAAGCGAATGCGCTTTGTCGCCGCGTGAACTGCAAATCCTGCAATGTCTGTCGGCCGGCATGCCCAATAAGCAGATAGCCAACAGCTTGCAGATTTCCGAGCCGACGGTGAAGTTCCATCTGCGCAACGTCAACCACAAGCTGGATGCGCGCAACCGCACGCATGCCGTGTTCATCGCGCGCGAGCGCGGCTGGGTCAGCTAAGCGGCTGAAAACTCTCTACTGCGCGGCCGCCAGCCGTCGTTGGCCGGCGTAATTACAAAGCTGCAGCCAGGTCCGCAAACAGGGGCCGCGCGGCCGCATCGGCCTGCACGCAAGCCGCTTGCAGCCGATGCAGATCGGGCGCCGCATCCGGGCAGCGAGTCAACCACTCCTCGAGCAGGTGGCCAAAAGCCAAGACCTCCAGCCGCTCAAAGCGCTGGCGCTCGGCCCCGCTGAGATGTTCGGGCAGCAAGCTGGCGGCGCCAAAGTCACCGAGGTGGACCCCACCCCGGCCGTCCCAGAGCAGATTGTGGGCATAGAGGTCGCCATGCGAGATGCCGCGCCCATGCAAGTGGCGGGCCGCATCGACGACACCGCGTGCCATCTGCCGCAGGACTTCTTCGCCCATCTGCAGCGAAGCCGGGCAAACATCGCGGGTACATGAGCTCAGGCTGGGCGGGCCGGCCAGGGTAATGAACTCGGGGCCGATGCGCGGCATCACCAAGCCCTCGGCACCTTGCGGATGGCTAAGCAAGCGCGCGCTGGCTGCTATCAGATGCGGGTGCAGGCCGGCGGCCAGACTGGCCGCCCATTCGCTGTGTGGCCAGCCGTCGCTGGTGACCTCGCCCTTGAAGACCTTGACGGCCAATTCACGTTCATGTGCCGGCCCGGCCGGCCAATGCGCCGCATGAATCACGCCGGACGCGCCCTGGCCCAGCAGCGCCCCCATTTGCAGCGCCGCCCAGTCGAGATCGGGCAGTGTTGACTGCTCAAGCACATGAGACTCGCGTTGCGAGCCCCAAGGGTTGCCGCCCACCGCCAACCAGGCCAAATTGGGCAAGTCCAGCAGCCAGGGCGGGATGTGCTCGAAGCGATTGGCCGACATCCGCAAGAGGCCCAAGGCGCGGCATTGCGCCATCGACTCGGGCAAGTGACTCAGTTGATTGCCCGCCAGCGCCAGTTTTTGCAGTTGCCCCCGCTCGCCCAGCTCGGCCGGGAGTTCGCTCAGATGGTTGTCGGTCAAGATCAACCAGCGCAGCTGCGCCGGCAGAGAAGCCGCGGGCAGGCGGGTCAGCTGATTGGACTTGAAGCCGACCATGCTCAAGGCCGCGCAGGCGCCCAGCACCTCGGGCACCTCGGTGAAGCGGTTCTCCGCGCAGAAGATCACCTTGAGCTTGTGCAGGCGGGGCAGATCGTCTGGCAGGCTGCTGAGCGCGTTGCCACTTAGATTGAGCACCTCCAGGCTGTCGGCCAGGGCGAAGACTTCGGGCGGCAGTTCGGTCAGGCCGCAAGACAAATCAAGTCGGGTGATGCCCGCGAGTTCGCCGTTGCGTAATTGGGCCAGGGTGTGCATGGGTGGGCGAGCAAGAAAAGCGTGGAAGGGCCGGATTGTCGCGCCTGACCCGGCCCTTGAATCCGCCGCGAACCCATCCCTTCGGATAGCTAGCACTATCCCTTGGGCTAGCCCCTACCTAGACGGATGGACGGCGACAAGGGGCAGGCCGCCGCCTAGAGTGCGGGCTCCGCCCTATGGAGCCCCATGCCGCCATGCACAACGCCAGTCCCCTCGCCTCCTTGCTGCAGCGCCAAGATGCGGCCGCAGCCACGCCGCGAGCGCCCGAGCCCAAGCCGGCAGGCGCGGCAGGGCTGACGAACAGCTGGCACAAGGCGATGGCGCAGGCCTTTGCCGGGCGGGGTCTGTGCTTGCAGAGCCTGCTCGACCAACAAGGCCTGGACCCCGCCGAGCCTGACCCCAGGGTCTTGTCAGACGCCTACAGCGGCGCCTGGGAATTGGCGGCCGCGCGCACCGGCGACGCCGCGATTGGCCTGAGCGTGCCGGCTCATCCGCTGGTGGCGCTGGGCCTGCTGTCGCACTTGGTGCTGGCCGCGCATGACCTGGGCGAAGCGCTGCAATACATCTTGCGGTTTTCGGCGCTCTTATCGCCGGCGGTCTGCATGGAGCTGGACCAAGCAGCTGGCCAAGCCCGGCTGCGCGTAGACATACTCAAGGGGCTGCGGCCCACGCCGCTACAGCGCTATGACTTCATCGCCAATGTGGTCTTGCAGTCGCTGAACTGGGCGACCGCCCGGCGAGTGCGCCCGCTCAGCATCAGCTACCCCTTTGCAGCACCGCCGGATCTGGGGCGCTGGATCGAGGTCTTCGGCTGCGAACTTGAGTTCAATGCCGAACACTTCTGCATCGTCTTTGACAGCGCCGATCTGAGCACCCCCATCCCCACGGCCAATGCCAGCGTTGCGGCGCTGTGCGAGCGCAGCGCAGCCCAAGCCATGATGCAGCGCGGCGGCAGCATACAGGTGCGCGTGCGGCAACTGCTGACGCAGGAACTGCCCAAGGGCGACCCCAAACGCGAGGCCATTGCCACCTTGCTGCACATGAGCGAGCGCACGCTGCAGCGCCGACTGCTGGAGGAGAGCACCAGCTTCAACAAGCTGTTGGACGAAACCCGGCGCGAGCTGGCTGCGCGCTATTTAAGTCGCGGCAGCATCACCGCCACCGAGATGAGCTTCGCCCTGGGCTTTGCCGACCCGAGCAATTTCTACCGCGCCTGCAAGCGCTGGTTTGGGCAGTCGCCCAGCCATCTTCGCAGCCTGGCCTGAGCCGTGGCCATAACTTTCTATCAGGACAGCATAGAAACCCTGTCATGGTTCCTACTCCCCACCGAACGGAGGGCGCGCAAGGCCAAGAGCTTGGCTCGCAAAGTCACTGGTTTTTGCCAACTAATCCGCATCATTCGTCCACGCCGCTGACAACTCGGCGCAGCCAGGGAGCCCACAAGCACCCGCGCTGCAAAGGGCCAAACCCGTGACTGAAGACTGCGGGCGGCGCGTGCAAGAGACTGTTTCAAATAGCTTTATTTATTCAATCAACTAGTCAATTCTGGAGATATTCAAATGAACGCATTCAAACTTTCCGCCGTCGCAGCCCTGCTCGCCGCCTCCCTGTCGGCTTCCGCCATGACCGCTATTGACGACGGCGCGCTGGCGCAAGTCAGCGGCCAGGACGGTGTGTCTATCGCCGGTGACCTGAACATCAATATCGGTTCGTTCAAATACACCGACACCGACACAAACGGTTCGGTCTCCTTCAACAACATCGGCATCAAGGGCATGTTCGTGATGACGCTGGACATCCTGAACAAGAGCGCCTTCGTCAGCAATGTGGCTGACTCCATTGCTACCCACATGGGCTTCAACCAAGCCGATGCCGACAGCGGCAAGTCATTGGCAGCCGGCGTTCCTCCAGGTGCAGGCACCACCGCAGGTGGCGTTGCAGTCGCTGGCCAATTGGGCAAGCTGACTTCGGCAACTTTTGACACTTTCGGCGCAGCCACCGGCGCGGCCATCTATGACGGCGCCAGCGACATCGTTCAGTTCGCCTTCCCTAACGCCAAGCTGGATTCCAAGCTGAGCCCAAGCGTCACCGTCGCCGGCATCACCCTGGGCAATAGCGTGGGCAACAAGTCCTTCGGCAGCATCGCCATCAACAACATGGACCTGCAAGGTTCCAAGTTCTGGATCTGGGCACATTGAGCCAAGGTTTGATTTGAACCCTTGAGCGCAAGTCTCGGCCCGGCGTCCTTTGCCGGGCCGATTTCTTCTGCGCCACCAGCTTCTTGCTAACAACTCATTCACATGCAACGTCTCTATCTGCTGATGCTCGCCGCATTCGCCCTGCTCTTGTTGAGCAGCGCGGCGCGAGCCATGAGCAGCATGGACGATGCAGACCTGGCCGATGTGCATGGCCGCGACGGCGTCACGCTGGCGGCCGACCTGGACATCAGAATAGGCTCCTTCAGCTACAGCAACAAAAGTGCCGGCAACCCCGACGGCGGCAGCATCTCCTTCAACAACATCACCCTGCGCGGCATGTTCGTGATGACGGTGGACCTGTTGAACTCGGCCAGCTTCACCGCGACCATGAGCAACGCAATGGCCGCCTACGGCGCCGATGGCACGGCCGGCATCAGCCGCCTGCTGAGCAGCGGCACCTACGACGGCCACAGCGATGTGATCCAGTTCGCGCTGCCGAACGCCGGGCTGGACCACAGACTGAGCCCCAGCCTGGCCATTGCGTCGGTGACCATGGGCAATAGCAGCGCCTCCTTCGGCAGCTTTGCCTTCACCAATATCGATCTGCAAGGCTCGAAAATCTGGATGTGGGCGCGATGATGAAGAGCATCCGGACCGCTAGCTTTCGAAGTTTGCTGCTCTGCCTGACGTTGCTCGGCAGCGCCGCCGTGCAAGCCCAACAAAGCCAGATGGCGCCGCTGCCGGACGCCGAGCTGGCCCGCGTCTGGGGTCAGGCAATGGTCGCGATCAGCAACACCAGCTTGAACGGCCTGGACTTCTCGCGCCTGACACTGAATGCCGACCTGAAGCTGAGCGCCAATTTTTCCAATCTGCGCTTGGGCGAATACAACTATGCCGCGCGCAATGGCAGCGGCGCTGATATCGACATCAGCCGGCTGCAGTTTGGCCGCAGCGATCTGTTTGAAGCGCAGCGCACCGTCGCCCTGAGCAACCCTTTCTTCGAGTTGGTCTACCGTCCAGCCAGCGGCGCCGGCGAGCGCGAGATTGTCGGCATGCGCCTCGGATTTGAGGGCGTCAGCGGTGCCTTCGGTCTGGTGGCCAAAAACATCAGCGGCTCGCTCGCGATTGCCGACAGCCAAAGCGCAAACGTCCTCGACTCTCGCCAAGACCCCTTGGGCGGCAAGCGCTGGGACGGCGGCAATTGCGGCGCCGCCGCCTGCCCCTTCAGCCTGGCCCAGATCGGCAGCCTGCAGGCGGGAGATGCGGCCGGGCCGAGCCGAGATCTGTTTCTGGCGGTGCTGAAAAGCGCGGTGCAGTTCCCGGCGGCCGTGGCCGGCATGGCCGCGCCCGATCCGGCGCAGGCAGGCATCTGGATGAATTGGCGCGACAAGCTCAGCGCCGGCAATCTGAACGCGGTCCTGCCGCCTAACTTGCCACCCGTCCTTCCACCGCTAATGACCAAGCCCGGCGGCGGCTGAAGACCATGCTGCGCCCCAACTGTCTTAAAAACATCAGAGCCTTGCAGGCTCTGTTGGCGCTTGTGGGCTGCACCTTGAGTTGGGCCGCATTGGCGCTAACGCCGATTTCCGATGAAGACTTGGCCCGCGTCCAAGGCCGCGACGGCTTTGCCTTCAATCTGCGCGGCTTTGCACTGCAAGGCCCGCTGACGCTGCGACTGGGCGCGGCGGATGGATCCGGCCTGGCGCTGTCCAACTTTGCGCTGTCACGCTCGGACGATCTCGCCGCCACCTTCTCCGACCCCTATCAGCTGAGCCTGATCAAGGGCCCAAGCGGCATGCCAGACCGCGTGATCTTGAGCGAGCCGCTCAATCTCAACAGCGCATTGCGCTGGCAGTTTGCCGCCGACCTGAGCTTGATCGACAAGAGCAGCAGCGCGGCGCCAAGCAGCTTCAACGCCGGCGCGCTCGTACTGCAAGACCTGCGCAGCTTTGGCGGCACGCTGAGCCTGGCGCCCAGCGCCGACCCGAATGAGCAGGGCATTGCCTTCGGCCTGGGTCTGCGACTGGATGTGGGCGCCCTGCTGCTGCGCCCGCGTGGGCGCGCCGACACGGCATTGTTTGACAGCCCCGGCGCAGCCGAGCAATTCAGCCTGCGCGGCATTCATCTGGCTGCCGCGACAGCCGACGGGCAGCTCGGCAACAGCCTCTGGCGCCTGGCCGATCTGGACCGCCAGCCGCTGCTGCTGAACGCAGTCAGCAGCCCCGAGGGTGGCGGCTTTCTGCATCTGAACCTGGCCTGGCCGAGCCAGGGTCAGGCGCCGGCCGGCAGCTTGGCTATCGACAACATCGCCTTCAAAAGCGATGTCGGGCCTAGCCTTGATCTGGGCAGCAGTCGCATCGGCAGCATGCAGATCCAGTACCTCGATGTGCGCTTGAAGACGGGGCCCTGATCCATGCATCGCAGTCGCACCATGGCCCCCGCCTTGCTGGCCATTTTCTTGTTGTTGCCCTCAGCGGCGCAGGCTGCCAATGCCCTGTCCGACGAAGAACTGGGCAGTGTGGCGGGGCGCGGCGGCATTGTCTTGAACGCGCATCTGGAGCTCAACACAGCGGCCACGTCCGACAACCGCGTCAGCCTCGGCTTTCGGGTCGCCGGCAACACCAGCTATTTGCTGCTGCACAAGCTCAGCGGCACGCTGGATTTGCTCGGCCTGACGCTGCAGGCAGTAGCCGGGCCGGCGGAGATCGGCGACGTGATTCAGCTGACGCTGCCGACCTTTGTGGGCTTCAAGGATTTCGGCGTCAAGGCGATCGGCGTGCAGAGCGATCCCTTGGCCCCGATCGCAGCCAGCCTCGGGCAGATCCAGCTGAACGGCAGCGTGCAAATGCAGGGTCAGGTCTTGCTCTGGGCCAAGTGATGTTGAAACCTTTGGGGACCTTCTGATATGTGGATGATTTTGCTCGGCGCAGTGGCGGCGCTGATTGGCGGCGCGACGGTCAACACCCAGCACCCCTTCCAGGACATGCCGGAGAACCAGTTCGAGCTGCCCATGACTCAGGTGGGCGGCGGCGTGGCGCCGCTGTCGGTGCGGATCGAACCGCTTTCGGAGATCAAGTTCCGCAACATCGTCCACCAGGCCTATGACTACAGCTGCGGCTCGGCCGCGCTGGTGACCGTCATCAACAACTACCTCGGAATTCAGGTCAACGAGCAGCAAGCGATGGAAGGCATGTTGGCCTTCGGCGAGCGCGACAAAATCATCGAGCGGCGCGGCTTCTCGCTGCTGGACATGAAGCGCTATGTGATCAGCCTGGGCGCCGAGGGCGCCGGCTTTCGCGCCTCGATGAAGGATCTGGCCGAGCTGACGCAACCGGCCATCGTGCCGATCGACTATGCCGGCTTCAAACATTTTGTGGTGTTTCGCGGCATCCGCGGTGGGCGGGTCTTTCTGGCCGACCCGGCCATGGGCCACATCGTCTTCTCGACCCAGGAGTTCGAGGAACTCTGGGACCGTAACACGCTATTTCTGCTGACACCGGGCAAAGCCCAGGGCCAGAAAACCCTTTCCCTGCTGGCGATTGGCGACGAAGAGCTGGGCGTCATCGACGACGACCTGGTGCGCCGCCACGCCAACCTTCCCCTGCCGGACAACAGCGAAGCCTTGCGCAACGCAGTCCAAGCCAACTTTGGCATTTTCAATCTCCGACGCTGACCATGAAATCCCTGCTGATCCTCTCCACTGCCCTGCTGTTCGCCGCTAGCTCCCAAGCCCAAAGTACCGAGAAAGCTGCCGCCCCCAGCAAAGATGCCGCCCGCGAGGCCTTGGCCAAGCAAGACGGCGACAGTGACCAAACCGCCATCCTCAAGGCCGCACTGAGCGCCCAAGACAAGCAGTATTCGCTGATCCGCAAGGGCAAGATGGCCCTGACCTATGACTTCGGCTACGCCTATATCGGCGCGCAGCAAATCAATGCCCGCTTCGCCGACTCGACGCTGACCCTGTTCAATATCCAGAACACCCGCTCGCACACCGTCACCAACAGCTTCTCGGCCGACTACGGCCTGCGCGACAACATGACGGCCAATGTCGTCGTACCCCTGGTCAGCAAATTCTCCGAGTCGGAGACTTTTTCCGGCATGAGCAATGGCTTTGGCGACATCAGCCTAGGTATGCGCTGGCAGCCGCTGGCCCTGAGCCGCGACATGCCCTCCTTCACCACCTCGACCACCCTGCGCCTGCCGACCGGGCGCAGCCCCTTCAAGGTGACGGCCGGCCAGGGCTTGAGCACCGGCTCGGGCTACACCGCACTGAGCTTGGGCGCCAACACCTCCAAGGTGATGGACCCGGTCGCCCTGTTCGGCTCGGTCTCGCTGACGCTGGGCGCGCCGGTGCGCCATCTGAGTCAGAAGTTGAACGACAACGCCACGCTGACCGGCGTCGACCCCGGCGCCAGCTTCGGCTTCGGTATGGGCTTTGCCTATGCGCTGTCCTACAAGGTTTCGACCACGGTCTCCTTCCAGGAAACGATCTCGGCCAAGACCCGGCTGATCCTGGCCGACGGCAAAACCAGCCAGACCTCGACCCAGACCTCGGGCCTGCTGAGCTTAGGCCTGGGCGTGCGGGCCGCGCCGCAGACAACCTTCAATGTGTCGGTCGGGGTCGGCCTGGGGCCGGATGCGCCGGCCTTCACCCTGGGGCTCAATATCCCGCTGAACTTCTGAGGCAAGCATGAGCTCTTTTGCAGTGGGCCACCGCCGGCCCGCGCGCCTCGTTGCGGCCGGTTTGGGCTGGGCCCTGCTGGGACTGGCACCGGCGCAGGCCGCCTTGACCGACAACCTCGGCGCCAGCGTCGTCGCCATGTCGCTGGGCAATGCGGTGGTGGCCGACCCACCGGGCATTGACGCCATCCATTTCAACCCGGCCGGTCTGACCCGGATCAAGCACGACCGCAAACAGGATTCGATCTTCGGCGCCAGCATCAAGCCCTATGCGAGCTTTCATCAGCCCGAAGGCTTTGATATTGGTGGCTTCAAGGAAGACCCGCTCAACAACACCCACACCGGTGACAACGTGCGCAGCTCGCTCTTCCTGCCCATCTACGGCCCGGTGCCCGTGCCCATGCCCAGCGCGATCGGCGCCGGCCTGGGCCTGGCCTTTCACGAGGCCGACTCGAAATGGACCTTCGGCACCGCCTCATATGTGCCGATGGCGGTGGGCATTGACCGCACCAAGGACCCCAATGACCCGGCCCGCTTCGATGGCCGCAAGGTGGTGATGCAGCGTCTGGTCTATTTGTCGCCAACCGCCGCCTACAAGTTCAGCGATTCCCTGAGCTTCGGCCTGGGTGTGCCGATCGCGCACCAGGGCTTCGCCTTGAACACCGATATGCGCATGCCTAACGAGTTACTCGGCACCATAGGCAAGCTGCAGGATGCCTGGTGTGGCGACAACGGCAACCCGCTGGACGCGCTGGCCTTTGGCCTGTGCGGTGGCGGCAAGGAGGGGCGTGTGCGGCCGTTTGGCAAGGCCGGCAATATGGACTTCGAGCTGACGGCGCCGGTTGACCCCACGCTCAATATCGGCATGTTGTGGGAACCCAAGGACTGGTTCGCTTTTGGCGCCAGCTACCAGTTCGGCTCCAAGACCGCGATGACGGGGCGTTTCACTTTCAGCGCCGAACCCATGCTGCGCAAATTCGTCGAGGGCATGTATGCCAGTCTGCAAGGCCCCATCATGGCCGCCACCTTCGGCATGCCGACCTCCATTCCCGAGGTGCAAAGCGGCAATGTGACCCTGGTGCTCCCCTTCCCCGAACATGCGCAGGTCGGCATCAAGGTCAAGCCGCTGTCCTTCTTGCAGTTCAATATCGATGCGAACTGGACCAACTGGAAACGCTGGGACAAGATGACCTTCCAGTTCGACCAACAGATCGCCTTGCTGCAAATGGCGCGCCTGTTCGGTCAGGCCGACGCCAGCAAGCTGATCATTCCCCGCGACTACAAAAGCCCGGTGCACTTTGGCTACGGCATGGAGTTGAGCGTGGGCAAAAGCATCGTCGTTCGCGCCGGCTACGAGCCGCGCAAGAGTTCGATCCCGCGCTCGGCGCTGGATCTGATCGCGCCGATGCCGGATCTGGTCGTGCAAAGCCTGGGTCTGGGCTACACGACCAAGGGCGGCACCCGCTTCGACCTGGCAGCCAGCTATGCGCATGGCAAGTTCGACCTGCCGGCCAACACCAGTTGCAAGCTCAATTGCAACAACTTCTTCAACGTGATCTACAACCCCTATGCCGGCCTGGACATCAACGGCGGCATCCGCATCCGCTATGCCGGCGTGACGATGTCCCATGATTTTTAAGCCGCTCTTGCCTCTTGCTTCCCAATGAAAACTCTCTACAAAATGACTCGCCTGACCGCCCTCACAGCCCTCACCTTGAGCGCCAGCCTGCTGTGCAGCGCCGTACAGGCTCAGACCCAAACGCTAGCCAGCGCCGACAGCCGCCAAGCCTTGGTCGACAAATTGTTGTCGCTTTGGCATGTCGACGATGTCGCGGTGGTGATGGTGCAGCGCCCGGCCGCCAGCGCCATGGAGCAGGCCCGCATCGCGCTGCAGGGTCGCGTCAGCGCCGACAAGCGCGACCGCACGCTCAAGGACATCAGCACCGATGTGCAGACCTATGTTGATGAAGCCACCCCCTTGGCGCGCCAGAGCGCGCAGCGCTTGCTCAAACCAACACTGAGCCCCTTGCTGCTGCAGCACTTCAATGACGAGGAGTTGCGCCAGATCATCGCGCTGCTGGAGTCGCCGGTGAAGAAGAAGTTCGAGAAACTGGCCCCCGAGCTTGAGCGCACGCTGGGTGAAAAAGTCGCCGAAGACAGTGGCTCTGCCATCAACCCCAAACTGCAAACGATGACGCAAGCGGTAGGGCTGAAGCTGCGGGCGGCCTCAATCGCACCTTGACCGGCCATCAAGACAACTGTCTTTGTCAAAGGACATTTGTCTTATGATGCGCCGATGGACTCCAAAAAAGAGCAGCTGCTGCAGCTTGTTCAACACAACCCCTTCATCAGCCAACAAGACCTGGCCGAGCGCCTGAGCTTGTCGCGCTCGGCGGTAGCCGGCCATATTGCAGCGCTGACGCGCGAACGGCGCATCCTCGGCCGCGCCTATGTCTTGCCGCAGCGAAGGCCCCTTGTCTGCATAGGCGGCAGCAATATCGACCGCAAGCTGCGCAGCCAGGCCTCCATCCAGATGGGCAACTCCAACCCGGCAGTCTCAAGCGAGAGTCCCGGCGGCGTGGCGCGCAATGTGGCCGAGAACCTGGCCCGGCTGGGCATGCCCGTGCATCTGCTCAGCGCCTTTGGCGAGGACGCAGCCGGGCGCTCGCTACTGGCGCAGGCCGCGAGTTTGGGCGTGGACAGCAGCGCCAGCCTGATCACGGCCGACGCCCCGACCGGCAGCTACACAGCGGTACTCAACCCGGACGGCAGCCTGGCCCTGGGCCTGGCGCAAATGGATTTGTGCGAGCGCATGACACCGGACTTCCTTGACCAATGCGCGGCGCAACGCGCACCAGCAAGTCTGATCCTGATCGACCTCAACCTGCCCGCCGACAGCATTCAACAACTGCTGCTAGAGGCGCAAGCCGAGGGCAGCGCGCCCTTGATCGCAGTGGCGGTGTCGGCACCCAAGATGGCGCGACTGCCCCTTGACTTGCGCGGCTTGAGCCTGCTGATGCTGAACCGCGATGAGCTCTCGGCCTGCGCTGGCATGGCCATCGACAGTGACGCCGATCTCGAACTGGCTCATCAAGGCCTCAGCGCGCGTGGCCTGCAGCGATTGATCGTCACGCAAGGCGCCGATGCGATCTGGTTTGGCGCGGCCGGCGCGGCCTTGAAATCCCTCAAACCCAAGCGCGCCAAGGTGGTCGACGTGACCGGCGCCGGTGACGCTTTCGCCGCCGGGGTCTGCGCGGGCTTGGGCCAAGCGCCCGATGACTTGGCTGCTGCATGCCGACTAGGTATGAGCTTAGCCCGGCTGACCCTGCAATCCGAACACACCGTCTCGCCCGAACTCAGCCCTGCGCTTCTCTCACTGCAAAACTAGGCCCTATGAACAACGCTTCCGTATTCCTGAGCTTCTCAGCCGAGGTGGCCGCCGCCCGCGCCGCCGGGGCGCCCATCGTGGCACTGGAGAGCACCATCATTTCGCACGGCATGCCTTACCCGCAGAATGTGCAGACCGCACGCGAGGTCGAGGCCCTCATCCGCGCCGGCGGCGCCGTGCCGGCCACCATCGCAGTGCTGGAGGGCAAGATCCGCATCGGCCTGTCCAACGCCGAACTGGAGCTGCTGGGCCAATCGCCCGACGCGATGAAGGTGAGTCGGCGCGACCTCCCTTACGTCTTGTCGAGCGGAAAGATCGGCGCCACCACCGTGGCCGCGACGATGATTTGCGCGGCGCTGGCCGGCATCCGCGTCTTTGTCACCGGCGGCATCGGCGGTGTGCACCGTGGCGCCGAGACCAGCTTCGACATCTCGGCCGACCTGCAGGAACTGGCACAAACATCGGTGGCGGTGGTCTGCGCCGGCGCCAAGTCAATCCTGGACATTGGCCTGACGCTGGAATACCTGGAGACGCAGGGCGTGCCGGTGCTCAGCATAGGCCAGGCCAACTTCGCCGCCTTCTACACGCCGGACAGCGGCTTCAAGGCGGACTTCCGCATTGATGCGCCGGACGAGCAGGCAGCCTTTTTGCGTACGAAATGGGCCTTGGGACTGGCGGGCGGCGTTGTGATCAGCAACCCGGTGCCGACTGACGAGGCGATGCCGCGCGAGGAGATCGAGCACATCACCGCCCAGGCCTTGCTCGAAGCCACGAGCCAAGGCATCAGCGGCAAGGCGGTCACACCGTTTTTGCTGGCCCGCATCAAGGCCTTGACCGAGGGCCGCAGCCTGGCCACCAATATCGCGCTGGTGAAAAACAATGCCAGGGCCGGCGCGCGTTTGGCTGCGGCCTTGAATCAGACCCGCTGAGCCTAGGTTAAACCCGCTTAAACCCGTTCCAACGGCCGCTGTTCGCCCTGCGGCAACTCGATCCGAATTTGATCCGAGGGCTTGACCTCGCCGCCCGCCAACACGACACCCATCACGCCAGCCTTGCGGATCAGTTGACCCTCGGGGCCGCGATCCAGCACCGCGGTCAAGAGTCCGGGCAAGAAGTTTTCGATCTGCCAGCAAGGGTTGCGCAAGCCGGTCAGCTCGACGATGGCCTCGGCACCTATCATCAGCTTGGTGCCTTGCGGCAGGCTCAACAGATCGATGCCCCGGGTCGTGATGTTCTCGCCCATCTGCCCCGGCGCGACGCTGAGGCCGCGACCGGCCAACTCGTCAAACAGCTCCGCCTGAAGCAGATGCACCTGGCGCAGATTGGGCTGGGTCGGGTCCACCGCCACGCGCGAGCGGTGCTGCACCGTGACGCCGCAATGCGCGTCACCCTCGATGCCCTGACCTTTGATCAGGACCAGGCTCGGAGCAAGTTGTTTGCTGAAGCGATGGGCGTGGTCTTTGTGCAGGGCGAAGACAATCGGGGACATAGCGCGGGTCGGATGGCAAAGATCGCGCATCTTAGCCAGCCCTTGCGCAGCGCCGTCCTGGCAAGCCTATCCATTAAGCTCTGCGTCTGCCGCCTCCAGGTCGCACCACATCAAACAAGAAAGTTGGATCCATGCTTCGCAAGTCGTCCCTTGCCCTGATCGTCGCTGCCCTGCTCGCCACCGGGGGCTGGTGGATCTGGCGTCAGCAAACTCGCGCTACTGCGCCTGAAAGCGCGTCGGGCGCCGCGCCGGCACAGGCGGCATCGGCTGCCCCCAAAGGCGGCCCACAGACGGTCGGCGTCTTCAGCGCCCTCAAACAGGATGTGCCGGTCACTTTAGAGGCCAGCGGCACCGTCGCGGCCTTGAATCTGCTGGACATCCGCGCGCAGACCACCAGCATCGTCAAGGACGTGTTGATCAAAGACGGTCAGACGGTGCGCAAGGGCGACTTGCTGTTCCGCTTTGACGATCGCGCAGCCCGCGCCGACCTGGACAAGGCCCGCGCCCAACTGGCGCGTGACCGCAACAACCTGGCCGACCTGCAGCGCCAGCATCAGCGCGCGGTCGAATTGCGGGCGCAGAACTTCGTGGCTCAAAGCGCCGTCGACACCGCTTTGAGCAATTTGGAGGCGCAGCGCTCGCTGCTGCAACTGGACGAAGCCGCCGTGCAGGCCGCGCAAGTGGCGCTCAGCTACAACGAAATTCGCTCGCCGATGGCCGGCCGCGCCGGCAATGTGAATGTGGTGGCCGGCAGCCTGGTGCAGGCCAACTCGAGCGCCCTGCCCTTGGTCAGCATCGCGCAGATCAACCCGATTGCGGTCGGTTTCACCTTGCCCGAAACGCAGCTGAGCGCCTTGTTGCAAGCGACGCGCAATACCAAGGCCGAGCCCTTGATGGCGCAAGTGCTGATGCCCGGCGCGCGCGCCGGGATGAAGCCTGCCAAAGGTGAAGAGGCCGCTGCGCCCCCACAAGGCCGCATCACCTTCGTCGACAACCTCGTGGACGCCGCCAGCGGCACCATCAAGGCCAAGGCCGAGTTCGATAACGAGCAGCAACTGCTTTGGCCCGGCCAATATGTGCGCGTACGCCTGCAGCTGCGCGTCATCAAGGATGCGACCGTGATCCCGGTCGCCGCCATCATTCAGCGCGGCAATGAGCGCTCGGTCTTTGTCGTCGACGCCGACAAGCTGGCCCAGCAGCTGCCGGTGCAGATTCGCCACAGCTTCGGCGAGATGGCCGTCGTTGAAGGGATCAAGCCCGGCGACAAGGTGGTGCTGGACGGCAAGCAGAATCTGCGACCCGGCACGGCGGTGAAGGAGCAAGCTGCCGCCCTGAACCCCGCAGCACCAAAACGTGCAGCTTCAGCGGCATCCGGCACATGAGTATTACCGAGCTTTTCATCCGCCGCCCGGTCATGACCGTGCTGCTCAATCTCGCCCTCATCATTGCCGGGCTTGCCGCTTGGAGCAAGATCCCGGTCGCGGCGCTGCCGTCTTACAACACGCCGGTCATCAATGTGCAGGCCTCGCTGCCGGGCGCTTCGCCCGAGACCATGGCGTCCTCGGTGGCCTTGCCGCTGGAAAAGCAGTTCTCCACCATTGCCGGCCTGGCGACGATTTCATCCACCAGCATTCTGGGCAGCACCTCCTTGACGCTGGAGTTCGAGTCCTCGCGAAATATCGATGCGGCGGCGGTCGACGTGCAGGCGGCGCTGTTCCGCGCCCTGCGCTCGCTGCCAACCGAGATGACCTCGCCGCCCAGCTACCGCAAGGTCAACCCGGCCGATGCGCCGGTGCTGCTGATCGCGCTGACCTCGCCGGCCATCAATCTGTCGGAGCTGAATGACTTCGCCGAGAACCTGCTGACGCCCAGCCTGTCCACCATAGACGGCGTCGCGCAAGTTGCCATCTATGGGCAAAAGCGCTTTGCCGTGCGCATCAAGGTCAACAACGATTTGCTCGGCCAGCGCAATATCACGCTGGAAGAGCTGCAAGCGGCGATTCGCGGCGCCAATGCCAACACGCCGGTCGGCGTGCTGGACGGCAATCGCCAGACCCTCACCATCCAGGCGAATAAGCAGTTACGCAATGCCAAGGAATTCGGCAGCATTGTGATCGCCAGCCGCAACGGCGCGCCCATCTTTCTGCGCGATGTGGCCGAGGTGCAAGACAGCTTCGAGACCACCAAGTCCTTCTCCAATTTCAACGGTGAGCGCTCCATCGTGCTGGCCGTGCAGCGCCAGCCGGACGCCAACACGGTCAAGGTGGTCGATGCGGTGAAGGCCATGCTGCCGCGCTTTGCAGCGCAGTTGCCGGCCTCGGTGCAGATGACGACCCTGAACGACCGATCGGTGTCGGTGCGCGAGTCGCTGCATGACGTTTACTTCACGCTGGCCTTGACCGTCGCCTTGGTGGTGCTGGTGATCTTCTTGTTCCTGCGCCGCGCGGTGGCGACGCTGATCCCGACCTTGTCGCTGCCGATCTCGTTGATTGGCGCGCTGACCCTCTTGTACGCGCTGGGCTACAGCCTGGACAATATTTCGCTCTTGGGCATCACCCTGGCCGTCGGCCTGGTGGTGGACGATGCGATCGTGATGCTGGAGAACATCCACCGCCATATCGAGGCCGGCATGGAGCCCTTCTCGGCGGCGGTGCGGGGCGCGCGCGAAATGGCCTTCACGATTGTTTCGATCTCGATTTCGCTGGTGGCGGTCTTGATCCCTATCTTCTTCATGCCGGGCGTGATCGGCCTGCTGTTCCACGAGTTCGCGGTCATCGTCGGCCTCTCCATCTTGGTCTCGGCCGGGGTGTCTCTGAGCCTGGTGCCCATGTTGTGCAGCCGCTTCCTCAAGCCCCATGCGGCGCACGAAGAAAGCGCCTTGGGCCGCAGCTTCGAGCGCGCTTTCAACGCCGTGCTGGGCAGCTACACGCGCAGCCTGGATCTGGCCTTGAAGCATCGCAATTGGGTGCTGGGCGTCGCCGTGGCCAGCTTCGCCGCCACCATCTGGCTCTATATCGCCATTCCCAAGGGCTTTTTCCCCGAAGAAGATATTGGTCAGATCCAGGCCAGCACCGAGGCGGCCGAGGATATTTCCTTCAATGCGATGACGGTCTTGCAGGAGCGCGCGGCCGCCATCGTCAAGGATCACCCGGCCGTCGCCAGCGTCTCGGCGGCGGTGGGCGGCGGTGGGGGCGGCGGCAATGCCGGCAACAGCGGCCGCATGTTCATCAATTTGAAGCCCCGCGACCAGCGCCCGCCGATGAAGGCCGTGCTGGAAAGCCTGCGCAAAGACTTGCGTGCGGTGCCGGGGCTGGCCGTCTATCTGCGCCCGGTGCAGAACCTGCAATTAGGCGGGCGCCAAAGCAAGAGTCGCTATCAGTACACGCTGCAATCGGTGGCCGCCGCCGACTTGAACCTATGGGCCGGCAAGCTGCAGGAGAAGCTGCGCGCCGACCCGCTGTTCCGCGACGTCACCAGCGACTCGCAGCTGCGCGGCCTGCAGGCCAATTTGATCATCGACCGCGAACGCGCCGGCGTGCTGGGCGTGCAGATGCAAGACCTGCGCAGCGCGCTGTACGACGCCTTCGGAGAACGCCAAGTCTCCAGCATCTACGCCGAGAGCAATACCTATCAGGTGATCATGGAGGCCAATGACAGCGAGCGCCAGACCGAGGATGCCTTCGCCAAGATCCAGCTGCGCGGCAAGGGCGGCGCGCTGGTGCCCCTGACGGCCTTTGCGACCGTGCAGCGCGGCCTGGGGCCGACCTCGATCAACCACCAAGGCCAGTTGCAGGCCATCACCCTGGCCTTCAATCTGGCGCCCGATGTGCCGCTGGGTGACGCGACCGCCAAGCTGGACGGTTATGTCAAAGCGCTGCAACTGCCGGCCAGCATCATCACCAGCTATGGCGGTGATGCGGCGGTGTTCCAGGATTCGCAAGGCGGCCAGCTCTTGCTGATAGGCCTGGCCGTCGCGGTGATCTATGTGCTCTTGGGCGTCTTGTACGAGAGCTTCATCCACCCGCTGACGATTCTGGCCGGCCTGCCCTCGGCGGCCGTAGGCGCCTTGCTAACCCTGCAAATCTTCGGCATGGACCTGACCCTGATCGCCACCATTGGCATCCTGATGCTGATCGGCATCGTCAAGAAGAACGCCATCATGATGATCGACTTCGCGCTCGAAGCGCAGCGCCATGGCGGCATGACACCCGAACAAGCGATCCGCGAGGCCTGCATCCTGCGTTTTCGGCCCATTTTGATGACGACGCTGGCGGCCTTGATGGGGGCGCTGCCGATCGCGCTGGGCCTGGGCGCCGGAGCCGAACTGCGCCAGCCGCTGGGCCTGGCGGTGGTGGGCGGACTGATCCTGTCACAGGCGGTGACGCTCTACATCACGCCGGTGATCTATCTGGCGCTGGACCGCTTCAGCGGCAGCGGACCGGACATGCGGGTGATTCAGCAGGCCTAAGCCTGCGGCCAGTCCTCGCAAAGCCCGAGCTGCACGCCCAGGCTGGCCAGCAACTCGCCGGCCTCGGCGCTGAGCCAGAAGGCACGCTCCCGGGCACGCGCGGGGCGGATGGCATCCGGCCTGGTTTCAGTGCCTGCACTTCGGCCCGGGTGCGTCATCAGAAGGCCGCCGTCGGCCATGCTGGCCAGCCAGTCACCGACCAATTGGCCATAGTCGGCTGCCGGTGAAAAGCCATAGACCCCGGCGAAATCGCTGTTCATACGCAAGCCCGCAGCCCTGGCCCGCTGACGCAGCGCGCCGGCGCCAAGAAACTCGATCACGGCGGCCTTGCTGCCGCGCCAGCTGCTGGCGCGCGTCGACCGCAGGGCGCAGCGCTGCCCATAACGCTCAATCAAGGCGGCAAGCAAGGCCTCGCGAATGACCGGCAATTGATGCAGATGCTGATGGCCGTCGACGAAATCGGGGGCGCTCTGCATCGCAGACTCGAACGCATCTAACTGCTGATTCACCCAGCTGCCTGCCACGCCTATGTCCAGCTTTCGCAAATAGCTGCAGCCTATCCAAAGGCCCAAGCTGCGACCCTCGGCATAGGGCGCAAACTCATTCAGATCGAGGTGCAAACCATAGTCGGCCATGCCTTTGCGCTCCCGCAAGGCCGACGCCCAGTTTGGCCAAGCGGGGGACAGCACCATGCAGCCGGTCGCGCTGATGCGGCCGGCGTCTATGCATTCCAGAATGCCCTGGCTGATTGCCGCATCAAAACCGTAGTCGTCGGCGCAGATCTGGATTCGTTTCATAAAGGGGTGGGCGTTCGAGTCGTGCGAAAGGCCCAAAAGCGGCTCAGCAGCCAGGTCATCACCGCCACCGCCAACAAGACCAAAAACAGCGCCAAGCGGTAATCAAGACCGGCCGCCAAGAGTAAGGCATAAAGCAGCTCATTGGCAGCAAAACCGAGCAGTGCTACCAGGGCAAAGCGTGGCAAGGCCTGACTGGCCAGCGCCTGCTGGGCGCCAAAGCTGAGCCGGTGATGGCCGACAAAGCTCACGCCAAAGGCCAACGCAAAGCCCAGCACATTGGCCACCAAGGCCGCCATCTGCCACTGCGAAACCAGCAGCCAAACTACCGCCAAATGCACAGTCGCCGCCGCGGCGCCGACCAGGCCGAACCAAGCCAAGGAACTCACGCCCGCTCCTTGCTGGCTTCGGGCGGGTCGGTGGGCAAAAGCTGGTTCTGCAAAGGCGGGGTCAGGTCTTGCAACACATAGATAGGCCGGTGCTTGACCTCGTCGAACACACGACCCAAATACTCCGCAATGATGCCCAGACAGAGCAGCTGCACGCCGGCCAAAAAGGTGATCGAGGCGGCCAAGGTGGTGAAGCCCGAGACCGGCTGTCCCAGCAAGGTCTTTTCCAGCACGACCCAGAGTCCAAACACCAAGGACAAGAGCGACACCACGAGCCCCAGCACGGACACCAGGCGCAGCGGGATTTTGGTAAAGGCTGTCAAGCCGACCAGTGCAAAAGACAGCAGCTGCGCCAGCCCGTAGCTGGACGCACCATGCTCGCGCCGATGCGGCACATAGTCGATCGCCCGCGCTTGGAAGCCAACCCAGGCGAACAAACCCTTCATATAGCGGGCACGCTCGGGCAAGGCGCGCAAGGCCAGCACCACCCGCCTGTCCAGCAGGCGGAAGTCCCCGGCGTTGGGCGGCATATTGATGCGCGAGCCATGATGAATCAGCCAATAGAACAGGCCGGTGAAGCGACGCCTGAGCAAGGTCTGCGACTCGCTGCGGCCCGTCTGCACGCCGTACACCACATCAAAACCCTGGCGCCAATCGCTGATCATTTGCAGCGCCGTCGCGATCGGGTGTTGGCCGTCGGCGTCCATGATGATGACCGCATCACCGTCCGCCGCGTCAAGCCCCGCGCACAGCGCTGCTTCCTTGCCAAAGTTGCGCGACAAGCGCAGCAGCCGCACCGGCAGGCCCTGGTGAATCAGCGCTTGAACCGCCAGGGCGGTGTCATCGCTGCTGCCGTCGTCAACAACCAGCAACTCCACTTGCCGGGCTTGGTCTTTAAACGCAAGAGCGAGCGCGGGCAGCAGCTCGGTCAAATTGAGCGCCTCGTTGAAGGCCGGCAAGACGACGGACAGCAGACCGGGTCGCTCGCGCGGTGGCTGCGTGGGCGAGGCTGGAGAGGTGCAGTGTTCTCTTGTCAATTGATTCAACGATTCGAGTTGACGAGCGCGGCATCGGCATCAAGGTCACGCAACAGGCATTGATCTCTATTGCAAGCCAAGGCGTCGCTTCGCAAGGGATCGTCTTTTGCCAGATGAATAACCTTGAAGGCAGGCGCCGAAGCCTGCCCCGGCATGCCGGCATACAGCCGCCCGGCGGTGTAGAAATAGGCCGAGTAATCAGGCTTGCTCGCATAGCTCAAGCGGCAGCTCTGCGAACCGCAAGCCTGCTCGTAGGCCGCGATCAGGGACTGATCGGAATGCTTGGCCGCCTCTTGCGGCAGCTTGAAAACAAAGGCCCAGGCGTACAGCAGCAGCAATGCCAGGCCCAGACCCCAACTGATGGTGCGTTCAAACCAGGCTTGCGGGCAGGCCATCACGGCAAGAATTGCCAAACCCGGCAAGGCGGTCATTGCATAGGTCCAGATCAGGTTGCTAGCGGCCGAAAACAGCAGCAGCGGTGCGAGCGCGATGCACAGCGCGTAGCAGGCCAGATCCACCCCGCCGTCCGTTTGGTGGAACTGTGCGCGCAAGGCGCCGGCACCTTGGCGGATGCGCAAATAGGGCAGGCGCAGCAGCAAGATCAGCGCGGCCGGCAAGGCCGCCACAAAGGTGTAGGGCCAGATGATGCCCAGCGGCTGGGCATGCGCGAAGCCATAGCGATCGCCGCTCCAGCCGGGCTGCATGAAGCGCATCACATGCTCGCCCAAGACGAAGTACTCCATAAAGCCAGGCGTCTTGAGTTCGGCCGCCACATACCAGGGCAGCGCCACCCCCAGACAGATCAACCACACCCAAACATCGCTCGCCACTGCCCGAATGGCCGGCCAATGCCGCCGCCAGGCAGCGTGCATAAAGATTGGCAGCAAGGTCAAGACCACGGCGGCCGGCCCCTTGGTCAACAGCGCCAGGCCCACCCCGAAACCCAGCCAGCGCGCCAGGCGCAGCCGCTCAGGCGCACTGTGAGAGCGCAAGACCCGCCACCAGGCGGCCTGCACGAATAGCGTCGTGGCGGCCAGGGTGGCATCGGTCATCACCGCTCCCGCCGCAATAAAGAACAAGGGGCTCAGCGCCAGCGCCACCAAAACGACCAGCGTCTGCAGCCGGCTCAAGCTGCCCTTGAGCATCCAGCCCGCAGCACCCAAGGCGGCGCAACTCCACAGCACAGCGGGAAGGCGTGCCGCCCAGGGGCTGACGCCGAATACAGTCATGGACAAGGCCTGCGACCAGGTCGACAAAGGCGGCTTGGCCCAAAAAACTTCGGTGGGCGTGATGTGGGGGCTGATCCAGTCCTGCAACTGCAACATCAGGCGCGCAATCTCGGCGTACCTAGCCTCGGTATGGTCGGTCAGCGGCAAGCTGGCCAGCGTCAGCAAGCGCAGCAGCAGGATCAGCGCCAGCAGCCCGTACCAGACGCGCTGCGGATTGCCTTGCGGGTGACTGGGAGACTGAGGTAATTTAGGCACGGTAGAAGCAAAAAAGATAACTTTTTGATGATGCCACCGGACATCCGGGGGAACTGTGACAAGTTCCTTCGCAGTTGACAGACGTCAATCCCAGCACCGGATTGGCAACAAACTGAGCCGGTTGGCGGTGCCTGCTACTGAATTTGTCATCTTCGGTCGAAGCACACAGCTACAGCACCCTCGCCCAGCAAGATGACTGCGTCTTCTCACCGAGACAGACCGGCAGCAATGCCGCCCTTCCATTCATTCATTTCAAGCTGACTTCACCATGCCCATCCACACCATGTTTTTCTCTATGCCGCGCCGCGCTTTGCCGGCCTTTTTGTCCCTCGGCCTGCTTCTGCTCGGGTCAGCTTTGCCCGCCACTTCGGCGCAGGCCGATGAGGCCATGTCCGCCCATGAAACCCTGTCCCGGGCCGGCCTGAGCGGCATGGACCTGAACCTGCAGATCGAAAAAGTGCTGCCGGCAGGCGCCAGCGGCGTGCCCAACCAGGGTGCAATCGTCAAACGCTATCTGCCGCGCGGCCAGTGGACCTCACAAGGCGCCGGAGGTAGCGGTCACCGGGTGGCCAGCGGCAGCTATCAGCTGAGCCACCGTGGCCACAACACCGTTGAAGATCGCTCGGTCGAAACCGGCGGCCAGCTGCAATCCACCACCCGCTACACCTTTGAATCGGCGCAGAGCGGCACATGGGTGCAGACCCTGAGCAACGGCAACCAGGTGCTCAGCGGCCACTTCACGGCAACGCCCAGCCAGCCGAGCGCGTCTCAACTGCTGGCGCCGGCCAGCAATGCCGGCCTGCATGTGGCGCTGATCATCAAGGCGGCCGTCGCCCCGCAGCTGCCACCGGGCGTCTACCCGACCGCAGGGCTGGTGCTACAGACCTATGCGCAAGACGGCACTTTGACCTTGCAGGGTTTCGGGCCGGGCAATATCAACTCCAAAGCCACTTTCAGCTACAAACGCCTGTCGGCCAACACGGCGGTGGAGGAAGCCATCCAGACCAGCGACTTCTTCAGCTGGCCCTACACCATGGTCTACACCTTCAAGACGCCCAACTCCGGCACCTGGTATCAAAGCTTGAACAACGGTCTGATCCAATTCTCGGGTACCTTCGATACCTTCCCACGCTGAAGGCAAGGCAAGCCAAGCAAGAGGCCAAACTCCGCAGCCCGTCCATGATTGATTCCATCGAAACGCAGAAAGCCTGGTTTTTGTTTTCCTTCAGCCTGGGCTGCTGGACCTTGCTGACCTTGCTGCTGAGCCGGCGCGGCGAGCGCCGCAGCCGGCTGACCATGGCCGCCTTTGTGGCGCTCTTGATGCTGCCGCCACTGAATGCCTATCTGAGCCTGGCGCGCAGCGGCGTGCCCCTGCCCTGGCTGGAAGCCTTGCGCTATCAATTAACCTGGGCCTGGGGACCCTTGATGCTGTTGAGTCTGCGCCAGGCCTTGCTGCTGGCGCCGGCTTCAGCCCTGTCCACAGCGCTGCACTTCTTGCCTCTGGGCTTGAGCATCGCCGCAGCGCTGGGCGGCGCCAGCTGGCTGGGCGCCCCCGTCTTGGTGTGGCTCTTGCTCGTGCAGGTGCTGAGCTACTGCGGCTATAGCCTTTGGCTTCTGCGCCGGCACAAAAGCAAGCTGCAGCATTTACTACAAGACCATCGCAACACCAGCTACTACTGGCTGCTCTACCTGGCATTGGGCCTGTTCGCAGCCACTTGCTTCGATCTGGCGATTTACGCCTTGATCGGGTTGGATAAGCTGCCGCCCCAAGCGCTGCTGCAGGGTTCGGCCATGGTGTTGGCGCTGTATGTCAATCTGATCGCCTTGTTCGCCGTCTATCAGCCCGAGATCTTCATTCGGCAAAGCGAAGACAAACAAGCGGTGGCGCTCGCCACCGTCGCCGAAGCCCAGCCCGGCGTGCGTGCGGTGGAGCTATCGCCCACGGCAGCCCACGAACTCAGCGAGCGCTTGCAGCAAGTTGTCAGCCTGCACAAGCCGCACCAAGACGAAACGATGTCGCTGGCCAAGCTGGCCGCCTTGCTGGACATCAGCTCGCACCAACTCTCCGAGCTGCTCAATCTTCATCTGGGCAGCAGCTTCTACGACTACCTCAACGAGCTACGTTACCAAGAAGCGCTGCAGATGTTGGACAGCCAAGGATCGCCGACCTTGACCGTGGCCGACATCGCCTACCGCGCCGGCTTCAACAACCGCAACAGCTTCTACAAGGTCTTCAAGGACAAAACCGGCGCCACGCCCGCCGAGTACCGAAAGACCCGGCGCCGCCAGGCTTGAACAGCAAAGGCCCCGGTCACCCGTCTCGCCCAAGGACGGCTATCACAAACACCAAACCACCCAAGCCCAGATTGAGTCTCACCCGTTGGCGAATGCTGTTGAGCACTGCGCCGACCAGTGGCCAGTCCTGCTCAGCCATCGCGCGCTGGAGGCGCGGGTAAAGCGCCCAAAGGATATGCGAGTACAGCTCTATCATCAGCAAGCCCAGCGCCAGCATCAAAAAGCCGCTGGCGAGCAAGATCGTGATGGCGATCTGCACCAAGGTGAAAAAACGCGCCGAGGTTGCGCTGAGCATTTGCAAACGCAAGTGAATTCACTCAAGCACGTGGAGAGCAGCCGGCCGCTCTTACCAGGAAAAACGTTGCCATGCCGCCGACCCAAAAGGCGGCTGCGAGCAGGTGGAGGCATAGCAAAACATAATGCAGCGTCCTTCAAAAATATCCATCTCGACAAGAAGCCGCACGCGCATCAAGCGCAACAAAAAAACTGTTCCCAACACGCCACTTCCAGCCAAGAGCAAGCCTCTCAAGAAACAAAACGCTTCGCTTTGCGAAACGAAGCCAAACAGGCCGGTTCTTCGCGAATGCCGGGCTTCGTCAGGTTCCTGGGATGCTCACTGGCGAGCGGCCCGACGTCGTCCTGTGCCGGCCAAGCAGAACAAGCCCATCAACATCAGCATGACGCTGCTGGGCTCAGGCACGGCAGCCACATTTCCTGTCAGGTGCAGTTCGATATCAGCCAAGGCCAAGCCGCTCGGATCGCTGACGTTGGTGCTGAAACCGCGCAGCCGAATCAACTGTTCTTGCTGGCCCAGCGTCGAGGTGTCAAACCGGAACTGCAAAGCGTTCAATGCCGCGCCCGCATGCAAGCCTGAAAACGCCTCCAGCCCCGTCCAACTAAAGCCGCTGACGCCAGGCTGGCCAGTGTCGGCTTCAAAGTAGCCGGCCAGTTCGTCGGCCGTACCAGTGACCCCATTTGACAAGACCAGCCAGGCAGTCGCCGCTGCACCACCTTGTTTCACGGACCCAAAGTCAAGCCAGTACTGCAACCCTGAGCCGCTCAGAACCGCTCCGCCGTCGAGTTTGTCGAAGCGTGCTGCGGCGATGCGATTGATTTGCGCAACAAAGCTGATGTCGCGACTACCCAAGTCCAAATCAGCCATCTCAGCATTGCGACTGCTCAATGCAAGGCCAGCCTGTCCGGTGAACAGGCCGGCAGAGGACGTATCTACGCTAACCATCAGGCTGCTACTGTCGCTGCTGCCTGCGCCCACGGCATCGGCGTTGCCGGCAGCGACAAATACGCCAGCAGAACCGCCGGCATTGCCGAAGCTAGCGCGCAAGCTGTCGGTCAAATTGCCACTTGCTGTATTGCTCACCTTCAGGCTGCGGGTCACCACCTCGCCAACCCGTACGATGCCGAAGTTCAAGCTGCTACTTTCCAGCACCGCCAACGCCGGCGCATAGGCGCGAGCGCTGATCAGCAGAGTCTGGCCGGGCACGTTGTCAAAGTTACTAACGATGCCCAGACTTTGGCCCAACAAGGTGCCGCTGCTCAGCGGATTGAAGCGAACGCTGAATTCCTGGCTGCTCGACCCTGGTGTTGGCAATATCCAGTTTTGCGCGCTCACGCCACTGCCCGCTAGCCCTTCCTGGGTGATCCCGCTCGTCTGCAAAGCCCCGCGCAGCGTCGGCCCGTCATTGCCGCCATGTTGAATAGCGAAACTCGCGCTGCTGCCCCCGTGGCCGAGGCGCACCGCAGGCAGATGCAATATCGGGGAGTCTGTCTCTCCGGCCTCGATCCGATCTCCAACGACGATCAGCCGCGCCGAGCCAGCAGCCAGAATCTGACCAGCACCGGCCACGCCGGCGCGCCGATCAAAGGCATTGCCGAGGCCGAAATGGCTGTTGCTGTAGTCCCGATGGATGGTGATATCGGCATCCAATTGCAGCAACTCGCCCTGATGATTCAACTGCCCCGCGCTACTAGGCGCGGCCAGCAACATACGCGCGCCTGGCTCGATCAGCAGACTGCCTGCAGGGCCCTGCACGCCCCCTAGCAAGCTCAGCATGGGCGCTGGAGGCTCGTTGGCCGACGGGCTTGCCGCGCTGTTGGCAAAACTCGACCCAAGCGCGCTACGCCTCGACGTACTCTCTTTGAGCAAGCCACTGCCCGAGCCCATGCCTGCAACGATTTGGCCGCTGTTGGCAATCGCTGCATTGAGGCTGCCATAACCCGTGATCAAACCAGCATTGCTGAGCTGAGCCGCACCCAGGTTGATACCATTCATTTGCAATTGCGCACCGACTTGGTTGGTGTAGCTGCCAGCTATGTCCAGCGTGCCTTCGCCGATGACAGTCCCAATGCCTCCGATGATGCCGCCTCCAGACTGGATCGACAGGATGGCACCCGCAGCCACCTCCAGCACGCCAAAATTGGCAAAACTGCCGCTGTTATTGAGGGTCAAAAGTCTTCGGTTGGCGCTGATGGTGCCGTAGTTAACCAGATCGTTGAGGCCCGCCGGGTCGAAGACCGATGCGCCAAAACTGCCGCTGCCCTGCACCCTCATTTCGGCGCCCAAAGTCAGAGTCCCGCCGCCATCCATGGAGACTTTGGCCTCATATGGCGTCCCCGCCCAGGAAGCATTGCCCAACAGCAGCCGTGCCTTGTCGAGGGTCTGGGTGCCCGTGAAACCGAGCACATCCTCGCCCGGCTGATTGCTGCTGTCATGGAGCCGACCCACGTTCACTGCGCCCGGTGTCAAGCCATCTTCAGACAGCAGACTCAAGCCATTGCTGATTCGCAGCTTGGCTCCTTGGCCTCGCCCAAGATCTACAACATTGAGCTCACCCCAGACCGTCACCGCATCAAAAGTTGAAGCACCAGTTGCCCAAGCCCCGCTCGTGGTGAGTTGGCCCGAGCCGGCTTGCTGAATCACGCCGCCGCGTACCTGGCCACCCTGCAACTGTAGAGGCCCCAATAGATTTAGGTTCAGCCTGCCGGCACCCACGCTATTGTCCAAGGCGCCAGTCAAGTACATGCGAGCGCCAGCCTGATTGTCAATAGCAGCGTCGAGCAATTGTTGACGCGTGAACGAGCCTCCCAGGAGCACGCTGCTGGCGCCGTCCGCAATCAAGATATGGCCACTGTTACTCAGCCGACCGATGTCAAGCCCAAGCTGTCCCCCTTCGCGAGCTTCCAACAGGCCTGCATTGCTCACGCTGCCGGTCAGATAGACGCCGGCATATTGGCCTTGCGCGCTGACGATGCCGCTGTTGTTCAGCGGGCCATTCAAGCTAACAAAAGAGTTTTGCCCGATGATGAGACTGCCACTATTGATCAAGGAGGCATTGATCTCCAACCGAGCATGATTGGCGGCCCTGATCATGCCAGCATTGTTCACGCCCTCGGCTGGATTCAAAGCGAGCCAGCCATCATTTGATTCGATCAGCCCGGTATTCAGCAGGCTGCCGTTGTTATTGATAGTTAGGTCACTGAAACCGTCGATCCTTTCGCCGCGAATCGTCCCGGCGTTGATCAAATCATTGCGCCCCGACTCATAGCGCTGCTCACCAAACACACCACTGCCTTGCAATAGGGCATCCTTGCCCAGGGTCAGGGTGCCGCCACCATCCAGGCTGACCACGCCGTCACGCCAATTAGCTCGGCCAAGATTGATCGTGAGTCGATCCAAGGTCTGCGTGCCCATAAAGCTCAAGCCTCCGGGGCTCCATCGGCTCACGTCCACATTCAGCAGCCCAGGCCCATAGCCATCGGCGCTCAACAAGGTCAAACCATTGATGATGTCGAGTCGTTCTCCCCATTGCACCAGATTCAAGTCCCCGTGAACGGTCACTGCATCCAGTCGCCCGCCTCGGCTCGAGAAATTCAATGTTCGACCGACAGACTGCAAGATACTGCCGCCCACAACCAGCCCGCCTGTCAGCTGCATGGCGCCAATATCGGCCAAATTCAAGCTGCTAGCGGCGTTGTTCATCACGCCGCTCAGGGTCAATCTGCCGCCGACGCTGTTGTCGACTTTGGCGATGTGGGCGGTTTCAAAGCTACCCGTAAGATCGAGGGTGCTCAGCGCGTCTGCAACGCGGGCCTGCCCTAAGCCACTCAAGCGGCTCGGGTCAAGGCTCAGTAAACCGCCGTTGCGCGCTTCGAGCAGACCGCCATTGAGCACGGATCCTTGCAAATAAACCGCTCCGCCATCGGCGATGATCGAGCCGGAGTTCTGCAAGCCACCCTCAGGAAGAAGGTAGAGCGCAGCGCCTGTTTCGGCTTGCATGATCCCTTTGTTCACCAGTTCACCGCTGGGATTGACCGTCAAACTTGTGCCTGGGCGATTGGCCTTGATCACGCCCTCATTGATCAGATTGTTCTTGCTGCCATCCCCCCACTCAAATGGGTTGCGGCCTAGAGTTCCGGCCCCCTGCAGCAAGAGGTCGGGACCAAGGGTCAAACTAGCGTTGCCCTGCAAGGACGCGATGGCATAGGGGCCATTCATGTTCAGCGTGGCATGGTCCAAGGTTTGGCTACCGCTGAAGGTCAATATGGCGCCGCCACGCAGGGGCTCTTCCCAAATCCCTAAGTTCAACACGCCTGGACTCACACCATCTTCGCCGCGCAAAGTCAAACCATTGCTGACGCGAACCCGAGCCAAGTAGGGGTCAGCAATATCGCCCAAGTTCAAAGCCCCATGCACGGTCAGCCCATCCAGCATGCCGCCATAGTGGCTAAATACCAAGCCATTGCCACCGGACTGAACCACGGTACCACCGCTTAGCGTGCCACTGCGCAAAGCGATCTGCCCAGTGGCCTGAAGAACGCCGCTCAACTCAAGCCTGGCATCCCAGCCATTGAGATTGATTTCCCCGGAATACCCACCCACAACCCTCAATGCTGCAGGGCCGCCGGCCATCAGATTGATGACGGAGCGATTGTCTAGAAAAGACGTGGCCAATGCACCAGCCTGAAAGCTGAGCGTATTGCCCTGTTCGATCAGCAAGCTGTTGATGGAGTTGTCGCCTTTCCGATAGAAAATCTCGCGACTTCCAAGCAGAGCCAATCGAACATCATCCAAGTTTGCTGGCGCGGCGGTCGAGCTCCAATTGCTGCCGATATCCCAAAACGAGGGGCCGGCGGATGCATCGACCCATTCGACTGTCGATGCTCGGGCAGCCAAGCTGACAGTCAAGCTGGCTGCAGCGTACGCCACTGCGCGTAGCACCGGGGCCACGATCATTTTTTGCTTGTGCTGATTCATTGTTTTGCGATCTCCCATGGGATGTCGATATTAGGGTAATGGCAAGAACAATCAGCTTCACTCTAGTCAGTACATACCCGAAGCTTCGACCGAGTGCCGAAACAGGCCCGGCATTCGCCAGGCCCGGTCATTTCACTCATAGCCATCAAATCGCCAGCGGGTCGACGTCCACCGCCCAGCGCATCAACCCCTTGTGCTCGCGCTTAAGTGCATGCAGCTCGGGGTTCCACAGCCACAGCAGTCGCTGCAAGGCGCTGCGGCTGGGAGCCTCGACCAGCATCTGCATGCGTTCGACGTTAGCAATGCGGGCCACGCTCATCGGGATACAGGGGTAGATCAAGACCTCGGCGGCCACCGGCAAGGCTTGAGCCCAACGAGCGGCGGCATCCAGAAAAGCCTTGGCCACTTCGGGTGTGCGCGCCTCGGCGCGCAGCATCGCCAAGTGCGCAAACGGGGGCAAGCCGGCCGACTCGCGCTCGGCCAGCTGGCTTTTGGCGAAGTCCTCGAAATCATGCTTGGCCAAGGCCTTGTAGAGCGCATGCTCGGGGTGCCAGGTCTGCACCCACATCTCGCTGCGTGCCGCTTGTTCGGCATCGCGCCCGGCGCGCCCACCGGCCTGCATCAGCAGTGCAAAAAGACGCTCAGGCGCACGGAAGTCGCTGCTGAACAGCGCGCCGTCCGGGTTGACGGCCGCGACAAACGTGATGCGGCGGAAGTCATGGCCCTTGGTGATCATCTGCGTGCCAACGACGATGTCAACCTCGCCCGCATGGACGGCGGCCATATGCGCCTCCAGCTCGCCCTTGAGCTTGGTCGAGTCGGCGTCGATGCGCAGTACGCGTGCGCCCGGCAGTTGCTCGCGCAGCTGTTCTTCCAGCCGTTCGGTGCCGCGGCCCAGCGGTGCGATGTCCTGGTTGCCGCAGGTCGGGCAGGCTGCAGGCACACGCTCGCTGAAGCCGCAATGGTGGCAGCGCAAGCTGCGATCACCCTTATGGAACACACGCCAGGCGCTGCAATGCGGGCAGTCGCTCTTCCAATTGCATTCGCTGCAATGCAGCACCGGCGCATAGCCACGCCGGTTCAAAAAGATCAGGCTTTGCTCGCCGCGCTCCAGACGCAGGCGCAGCGCCTCCAAGAGCGGCCGGGTCAGCGCCGTCGTCACGCCTTTGCTGAGCGGCATCAAGCGCATATCGAACAGGCGCACCCGCGGCAGCGCGCCGCCGCCGATGCGCTCGGGCAAGGCCAGGCGTTTGTAGCGCCCCTGATTGGCATGCTGCCAGCTTTCCAAGGACGGTGTGGCCGAGCCGAGGATGACCGGGATCTTCTCCAGATGAGCGCGGTAGACCGCCAGATCGCGGGCCGAGTAGCGGGCGCCGTCCTGCTGCTTGTAGGAAGGGTCATGCTCCTCGTCGACGACGATCAGGCCCAGCCTGGGCATAGAGGCAAACACCGCCAGCCTCGTGCCCAAGACCAGCTCTGCCTGCCCCTCATGTGCGGCTAACCAGTTACGCAGGCGCTGCGCCGGCGTCAGGCCGCTGTGCAAGGAGACCAGCACGCGGCCGACAAAGCGCTCGGCAAAACGGGCCTCCAACTGCGGCGTCAAGTTGATCTCTGGCACCAGGACCAAGACTTGGCGGCCCTGCTTCAAGGCGTGCTCGGCGGCGCGCAGATAGACCTCGGTTTTGCCGCTACCGGTAACGCCGTAGAGCAAGACCGGCGCTTGGGCGCCCTTGGCTGTCGCCGAGGCGGGCTCGGTCAGCAGCGCGTCCAGCTGGGCCAGCACTTCGGCCTGGGCTGGGCTCAGCGTGGGTCGGCTCGGGCTGGCTTGAACTGGCGCGGCAATCTGCTCGGCCACCCATTTGCGCATGCGTTTTAGACGCAGCTGCAACTGCGGGCTCTGAAGTTCACGCAACTGCGGCGGCAATACCGACAAAGCCACCTCGCCCACCCCGCGTTGGTAATAAGCAGCGGCAAATTCAAGCAGCCGGCACCAGCTCGCGCTCAGCGGCGTCAAACCCTCCAGTACGGCCAAAATGGCGCGCAATTTGCTGGGGTCGGCATACTCGGTCGGCTCAATAGCCTGCGCGCCGCGCGGCCAAACAATACCCAGTAACTCGCGCTTGCCCAGTGGCACCCGCACCAAACTACCGGGAGCCAGGACCACCTCGGATACATAGTCGAGCGGCCCGCCGATGCCGCTGTGTTGGGGCGCGTCTACGGCCACTTTGATTCGCGGCAAATCTGCTCCGACCGGCGCCGTCATCAGCTGCTGCGCTGTATCAACCATAGGACCTGGCCCGCGCTGACTCAGGCTTTGATTGAACTTTTGCGCTTAAGTGCATGATTTCAAAGGACTCAGCGGCGAATCCACAAAATCTGTGGATAACTTTGTGGGGAAAGTTCTAAGAGTTGGTTTTTACTCAACTTGTCGTCGCCAGGACCGTGGCTTGACCGTTCCCAATATGCCGCAGACAGGCTCTTATAAATCAAGTACTTAGCTCGCAATCGGGAAAACACTTAGCTGCAGTGCAATATCGAAGCTCTTGTCTGCTCGCTCGCCTCAAACTGGGGATAAGTCCCGACCCTAAGTGCTCACTTCACATTCACAAAGCCATCTAATTGGGTTTGAGCGGGCTCAGCCCGCCCCGAATTAGGCCCTTATGCGGCGCGAATGCGCATGCACCTCATCCACCAGCACCGAAACTATTTCAGGCGGGGTGAATTGGCTGATGCCATGCCCCAAATTGAACACATGGCCGTCCCAAGTGCCATCGGCGCGACGCGGGTTGCCGAAGCTGTCCAGCACCGCGCGTACCTGCTCGCGCACTGCGTCGGGTGGGGCGAACAAGACGTTCGGGTCCAGATTGCCTTGTAGCGCCACGCGGCTGCCGACTTGGGCGCGCGCACGGCCCAAATTGGCCGTCCAGTCCAGGCCCACCGCATCGGCGCCGGCATCGGCGATCTCGTCCAGCCAGAGCGCGCCACCCTTGGTGAACAAGATGCGCGGAATGCGCACTCCCTCATGTTCAGTCTTCACTTGCGCCAGCACGCGGCGCGAGTAGTCAAGGCTGAAACGTTGGAACATGCCATCGGCCAGCACGCCACCCCAGCTGTCGAACAGCATCACGGCCTGAGCGCCGGCTTCGATCTGTGCGTTCAGGTAAGCGGCTACTGCATCGGCGTTGATGCTGAGGATGCGGTGCATCAGGTCGGGCCGCGCATACATCAGGCTCTTGACTTGGCGGTAGTCGTCCGAGCCACCGCCTTCCACCATATAGCAGGCCAGCGTCCAAGGGCTGCCCGAGAAACCGATCAAGGGCACACGGCCATTCAGCGCCTTGCGGATTGATGTGACCGCATCGAACACATAACGCAGCTTTTCCATATCCGGCACCGCCAGTTCGTTGACGGCGGCCTCGTCACGCACGACTTTGGCGAACTTGGGGCCTTCACCGATCTGGAAGGACAGGCCCAGGCCCATCGCGTCCGGCACGGTCAGGATGTCGCTGAACAAAATGGCCGCGTCAAGGTCGTAGCGTTCCAGCGGCTGCAGCGTCACCTCGGTGGCGTAATCGCGATTGGTGGCCAGGCCCATAAAGCTGCCCGCCTTGGCGCGGGTGGCGCGGTACTCGGGCAAGTAGCGCCCGGCCTGACGCATCAGCCAGACAGGGGTGTAGTCGGTGGGCTGGCGCAGGCAAGCGCGCAGAAAGGTGTCGTTCAGAAGAGGTGCATGCATAGTGCGGGGATTATCCAATGCGCCGCGCCTATTCTTGGGGCTGACGCCAGCGGCTTTGCGGCTAATCAATACAGCAGTACGCTCGCTGCTGGCAAATTGGAGGTTTCCCATGCACAGACGCCAGCTCCTCTGCGCTTCGGTTTTCGGTCTCTTGCTGCTGCGCCATGGCCGGCCAGCACTCGCCGCCGACAGCAATATCCTCCTTGCCAACGTCTATCGCGAAGGCATAGACCCCGCCGACTACTGGGTCAGCGAGAAGCTGGATGGCGTGCGCGGGGTGTGGGATGGCCAGACCTTGCGTCATCGCAGTGGCAATCCGGTGCATGCGCCGAAGTGGTTCACCGATGCGCTGCCCCCGGTACCGCTGGACGGCGAGTTGTGGATTGCGCGCCAGAGTTTCGACAAGCTTTCCGCCATCGTGCGAAGGGACGTGCCCATCGACGAGGAATGGCGGCAGGTGCAATACATGATCTTTGAAATGCCCGATGCACCGGGCAGCTTTACCGAGCGCATCGCGCTGATGCACGCCACCATCAGCAAGGCCAATATCAATCACGGCGCGCCCTGGCTGCGGCCGGTCGAACAATTTCGCATCGCCGACCGCAGGGCGCTTGCGGCCAAGCTCAAAGAGCTCGTCAAGCTCGGTGCCGAAGGGCTGGTGCTGCACCGGGCCGACGCAGCCTATGTGACCGGTCGCAGCGACGTGCTGCTGAAGCTCAAACCTATGCTGGATACCGAGGCGACCGTCATTGGCCACATGCCCGGCAAGGGACGCCATTTGGGCAAGATGGGCTCCTTGCTGCTGGAGACGCCCGAGGGTCGACGCTTTCGCATCGGCACCGGATTTTCCGACGCGGATCGCGCCAATCCACCACCGATTGGTACCGTGGTGACCTATCGTTACCGTGATCTGACTTCGACGGGCTTGCCGAAGTTTGCAAGCTATCTGAGGGTGCGGGAAAGCTTCTGAGTCGGTACAAGGCAGGTGAGGAAGTAACGCGTTTCTTTGCAACACCACAAAGACGCTGCGATACTGCGCCCGATCTTGATTCTGATCAGGGCGACACCACCTGAGGGGTGGTTCCAATCACCGACCGGAGGATTTCAAAATGTTTTCATCATTGCTCAAACGTGGCGCCATAGCCGCCACCTTGCTGGCAAGCGCGCTCACGCTGTCCGGCTGCGGCTACAACCAATTCCAGAGCCTGGACGAGCAGGTGAACGCAGGCTGGTCCGAGGTACTGAATCAATATCAGCGCCGCGCCGACTTGATCCCGAACATCGTCAACACCGTCAAGGGCGAGGCCAACTTCGAGCAGGAAACCCTGACCAAGGTGGTCGAGGCGCGCGCCAAGGCGACCAGCATCCAGGTCACGCCCGAGCTGGCCAATGACCCCGAGGCGATGAAGAAGTTCCAGGCCGCGCAGGGCGAAGTTTCCAGCGCCCTGAGCCGCTTGATGATGATCACCGAGAACTACCCTAACTTGAAGGCCAATCAGGGCTTCCAGGATCTGCGCGTGCAGTTGGAAGGTACGGAAAACCGCATCACCGTGGCGCGCAATCGCTATATCAAGACGGTCACCGAGTACAACACCCACGCCCGCAGCTTCCCCAACAACCTGACCGCGATGGTGATGGGCTACAAGGTCAAGCCCAACTTCACGGTCGAGAATGAAGCCGCGATCAAGGTGGCGCCGACGGTCAGCTTTGACAAGCCAGCCGGCAAATAAGGTCAGCGATGCTCGCCCGACTGCTTTCACTTGTCTTGGGTCTGTGCCTTTGCCTACCAACATGGGCGCAAGAAGAAGTGAAAGTGCCGGCGCTAAGTGGCCGCGTGATCGACCAGACCGGCACACTCAGCGCGGAGCAGCAAGCGGCGCTGAGTGCCAAGCTGGCCGCTTTTGAGGCCGAGGCGGGCTCGCAACTGGTGATTCTGATCGTGCCGACGGTGGCGCCGGAAGACATCACGTCCTATGCCCAGCGTGTGGGCGACACCTGGAAGATCGGGCGCAAGGATGTGGGCGACGGCCTCTTGCTGCTGGTCGCCAAGAACGACCGCAAGGTACGCATCGAAGTCGCCAAGACGCTGGAGGGCGCAGTACCCGATCTAGCGGCTCGGCAAATCATTCAAAACGCCATCACGCCAGCCTTCAAGAAGAATGACTACGCTGGCGGCCTGAATCTGGCCGTCGACCAGTTGGCGATGCGCATACGCGGGGAAGAATTGCCGGCGCCGAAGAAACAGGGCGGCCAGGGGCAGAAAAAAAATGGCTTCAGCTTCGAAGAGTTGGGCGCCTTGTTCTTCATCGGCGTGCCCGTATTGGGTGGCATTCTGATCGGTATCTTTGGCCGCAAGCTCGGTAGCTTGCTGACCGGCGGCGCGGCAGGCGCGCTGGGCTGGTTCTACGCGTCCAGCCTCTTGGTCGCAGGTTTGGCCGGCATTGCGTCGATGATTCTTGTCGGAGTGATGGGCGTCGGCGCAGGCCGCGGAGTCGGTAGGCGCGGCGGTGGATCGGGTGGCCCGGTGATTTGGGGAGGTGGCGGCGGTGGAGGCGGCGGTTTTGGTGGCGGCGGTGGCGGCGGTGGTTTTTCTTCCGGTGGCGGCGGCGATTTTGGCGGCGGCGGCGCCTCGGGAGATTGGTGAATATGCCTCAACAACAGCTCAAGAAACCGCTGCTGAGCCGGATGCTCAAGCATCGCTGGACCGATCAGACCGACCTGCGGCGCGCTCTACCTGCAGCTTCGATCGCTGGGCTGGAAGCCCGCATTCGTGCCAGCGAATCCAGGCACAGTGGCGAGATCTGCGTTTGTGTCGAAGCCGGCTTGCCAATGTCCTACCTGAGCAAGCGCCTGAGTGCTCGGCAAAGAGCGGTGACCTTGTTCGGCAAACTGCGCATCTGGGATACAGAGGCCAATAACGGCGTGCTGATTTATCTGCTGCTGGCCGACCGAGCGATTGAGATCGTGGCCGACCGAGGCCTCAATGCCCACGTCAGCGAAGCTCAATGGGCCGGCATCGTTGCAACGCTGCGGAGCAGCTTGACTAAAGCTGAATTTGAGCAGGGTCTGCAAGCGGCGATTGACGCCGTCGACGCGCTGTTGCAGGCTGAATTCCCACTGGCAGCCGGGCACAGCAATCCGAACGAATTGTCTGACGCGGTGGTAATTCTCTAGTTGGACGCCTTCGGCCCTACTTGATGGGCCGATGCTTGCTACCGAAGTGTTCAAGCAAGGGTGCGTGGCCCAAGGGGCCAAACTTCAGCTTGGGCTGCGGTACCGTTACATCGGGCAGGTGATCCAATAGATGACGGATCAAGGCCAGCCGGCCACGCCGCTGGTCATTGAAGTCCACCAGCGCCCAAGGCGCTTGGCGCGTATGAGTGGCGTTCAGCATCACATCGCGTGCCTCGCCGTATTGCTTGTACAGGCGCCGCGCTTCCAGGTCGATCGGTGACAGTTTCCAGCGCTTGAGCGGGTCGGCCAGGCGCTCGGCAAAGCGCAATTCCTGCTGCTCCTGGTCGACCGTCAGCCAATACTTGAACAGCAACACGCCGTCGTCAACCAGCATCTTTTCAAACACCGGCACCTGCTTCAAGAACGCCGCCGTCTGCGCTGGCGTGCAAAAGCCCATCACGGTCTCGACGCCGGCCCGGTTGTACCAGCTGCGGTCAAACAAGGCGATCTCGCCGGCCGCCGGCAAATGCGGCACATAGCGCTGGAAGTACCACTCACCGCGCTCGCGGTCGCTCGGTTTGCCCAGAGCCACCGTCCGGCATTGGCGCGGGTTGAGCGTCTCGGAGATTGCCGAAATCACACCGCCCTTGCCGGCGGTATCGCGCCCCTCCACCAGCACCACCAAGCGCTGCCCCTTGTGCTGCAGCCAATGCGCCATTGCATTGAGCTCCAGATGCAGGGGGATCAATTGTTCGAGATAGTCGCTCTTGCTGAGCTTGGCAACAGAATTGCCGTTGGAACTCGTCTTGCCCTTGCCTGCAGTTTTGCCAGCCATCTTGCTAACTCCCAAATGAGTCGCCAGCTTAAGTCAGGCTTGCACTGCAGGGCAAGAGAAAACGGTCAGAGCAGGGTCAGCGTTTGCATGCCGGCCCAGCTTTCACCCGCCGCCAGACGCAAGGGTGCCTCAATCGCTGCCGCCTCGACGCACAGCATGTGCTTGTAGCCATCGGCCGGCATATCGGCCAGCGCCGCGCATTTCTCGGCACCCGGGTTCCACACCACGGCATCCTCAAAGCCTTGTTGCGCAATCTGCAGACGCCGCTCGCTTGTGGCCAAGCGCTCTTTCAGCGTCATGCTTTCGCGCACGCGGTGGTAGATGCGGTCGAGATCGCCGCCAGGTAGCAGCAGATCCACCCGCTGGACCTTCTCCATCTCATCGACCGAGTCCCAGTAGCGCATCGCGGTCAAGCCTTGCAGGCTGGTCGAGTCGATATCGGCGACGCGCAAGTAACTGTGCAGCGCGCTGGTGAATTCGAAGGCCTCTTCGCCCTTGTTTTCGCACGCGAGCTCGATCTGGATCTCCCGCCCGCTGATGCGCACACTCAGTTCCAGCTCGAAGGCATGGGGCCAGAACATGCGCGTTGCCGCGTCGTCGCACAAGCGCAGCACGGCCAGTGCATCATCCTTGCCCTGCTCGGCCATCACCAAGGCCCAGGGCTTGGTGCGTGCAAAACCATGGCGCTGCAAGGGACCGCGAGCGGCGAACTGCGGAAAAATCACCGGCACACCGCCGCGAATCGCTTGGCCCGAGGCGAAGGCGGACTTGGGCGACATATAGAGCTGCTCATCAGCGCCGACTGGTTGCCAAGAAACCAAGTGGCCGCCATGCAGCAGCACAGTGGCGCGGGCGCCATCGGGCGCGACAAGCTCGATGGCATCCATGCCATGAACACGGGAAAGAGCAATGGACTTGGACATGGCGTTTACTTCGGTTTGTCTATGAAAAACGCCCGCCCGACTTGCGTCGGCGGGCGTTGCCTAATCAGTTGAGGACAGAGCTACTCGCTTGCGCTCGGGCGGTCTGCCCCCAAAACCATTAGTTCTTGCGGAACTTGCGCAGCGCAGCGATTTGGGCGGCCATCGCAGCGAACTCGCCTTGCGCCTTGGCAAAGTCGATATCTGTCTTGGCGTTCTTCATCGCTTCTTCGGCCAATGCCTTGGCTTCAACGGCCTTGGCTTCGTCCAGGTCCTTGCCGCGAATCGCGGTGTCGGCCAGCACGGTGACACGGCCCGGCTGCACTTCCAGCAAGCCACCAGCCACGAAGACAAACTCTTCCTGGCCGTTGTCGGCGCGCTGGATGCGCACAGCACCCGGCTTGATGCGAGTGATCAGCGGCGCGTGGTTAGGCAAGATGCCCAACTCACCGCTTTCACCCGGCAGTGCAACAAACTTGGCTTCGCCGGAGAAGATTTGCTCTTCGGCGGAGACCACATCGACATGGATGGTTGCCATCTTGAATCTTCCTTAGCGTTGAGGTGGAGAACTGTGCTGAATCGGGGAGGCCTTGGTCTCCCCGCTTTGATCAGCCCAGCTTCTTCGCCTTTTCAAACGCTTCGTCGATGGTGCCAACCATGTAGAAGGCCTGCTCTGGCAGGTGATCGCACTCGCCGGCAACAATCATCTTGAAGCCGCGGATGGTTTCCTTCAAAGGCACGTACTTGCCAGGCGAGCCGGTGAAAACCTCGGCCACGTGGAAAGGCTGCGACAAGAAGCGCTGGATCTTGCGAGCGCGGGACACCGACAGCTTGTCTTCAGGCGACAGCTCGTCCATACCCAGAATCGCAATAATGTCGCGCAGTTCCTTGTAGCGCTGCAGCACTTGCTGAACGCCACGGGCGGTCAGGTAATGCTCTTCGCCGACCACGTTCGGGTCCAGCTGACGCGAGGTCGAGTCGAGCGGGTCCACGGCGGGGTAGATACCCAGCGAAGCGATGTCACGCGACAGCACCACGGTGGAGTCCAAGTGGGCGAAAGTCGTCGCAGGCGATGGGTCGGTCAAGTCATCCGCTGGCACGTAAACGGCCTGGATGGACGTGATCGAACCGACCTTGGTCGAAGTGATCCGCTCTTGCAAGCGGCCCATTTCTTCGGCCAGCGTTGGCTGGTAACCCACGGCGGAAGGCATACGACCCAACAGCGCGGACACTTCGGTACCGGCCAAGGTGTAGCGATAGATGTTGTCCACGAAGAACAGCACATCCTTGCCTTCGTCACGGAAGGACTCGGCGATCGTCAGACCGGTCAAGGCCACGCGCAGACGGTTGCCTGGAGGCTCGTTCATCTGACCGTAAACCATCGCGACCTTGGAGTCCTCGAGCTTCTCGAGGTTCACCACGCCGGAGTCGGCCATCTCGTGATAGAAGTCGTTACCTTCACGAGTACGCTCGCCCACACCCGCAAACACCGACAGACCGCTGTGGGCCTTGGCGATGTTGTTGATGAGTTCCATCATGTTCACGGTCTTGCCCACACCGGCGCCACCGAACAGACCCACCTTGCCGCCCTTGGCGAACGGGCAGATCAAGTCGATCACCTTGATGCCGGTTTCCAGCAGCTCTTGCGACGGGCTCAGCTCGTCGTAAGCAGGCGCAGCGCGGTGGATGGACGCGACTTGCGTCGCCGCCACGGGGCCGCGCTCGTCGATGGGCGCGCCCAGCACGTCCATGATGCGACCCAGGGTCGCCTTGCCGACTGGAACTTGAATGTTCTCGCCGGTATTGAAAACTTCGGTGCCGCGGCGCAGGCCGTCGGACGAGCCCAAAGCGATGGTGCGCACGATCCCGTCGCCCAGCTGCTGCTGAACTTCCAGGGTCAGGGTGCTACCGTTCATCTTCAGCGCGTCATAGATCTTGGGCATCTGGCTGCGTGGAAATTCCACGTCCACCACGGCGCCAATGCACTGAACGATCTTGCCAACGGCGTTGGTTTGAGTGTTCGACATATCGATTCCTTAAAACAATCAGTATTCGTTGCGTATGGTTTGGCGATTGGCGGGCATCAGCCCACCGCAGCCGCTCCGCTGACAATCTCTGACAACTCTTTGGTGATGGCTGCTTGGCGGGTCTTGTTATAGATCAGCTTCAGCTCACCAATCAAGGTGCCGGCGTTGTCGGTCGCGGCCTTCATCGCCACCATGCGTGCCGATTGCTCGGACGCCATGTTTTCTGCCACGGCCTGGTAGACCAGCGCTTCGGCATAACGCACCAGCAACTCGTCAATCACCGCCGCTGCATCGGGCTCGTACAGATAGTCCCAAGCGTGAGCTGGGGAACCATCGGCATTGGCCGTCTTCATGCTATCGGTCGTCAAAGGCAGCAACTGCTTGATGACGGTTTCCTGCTTCATCGTGTTGATGAATTGGGTGTAGCAGAGGTAGACGGCGCTCAACTTGCCTTCGGCGTACGCGTCGAGCAAAACCTTGACCGGTCCGACCAGCTTTTCGATGTGCGGCTTGTCGCCCAGATGAGTGACCTGAGCCACCACCTTGGCGCCGATGCGGTTCATGAAGCCCAAGCCCTTGTTGCCGATGGCAACGACTTCGGCTTTTTGACCGGCAGCCTCAAGATCTTTCAGCTTGGTCGTGGTCGCACGCAACAAGTTGGTGTTCAGACCGCCGCAAAGGCCTTTGTCCGTCGTCACCACCACGAAGCCGGCAACTTTCGCGCCGGGGTTGGCGGTCAAGAAGGCATGCTTGTACTCGGGGTTAGCCTGGGCGAGATTGGCGGCGATGTTGCCGATCTTCTCGCTGTATGGGCGACCCGCACGCATGCGTTCCTGAGCCTTGCGCATCTTCGACACCGAGACCATTTCCATGGCCTTGGTGATCTTCTTGGTGCCTTCGACCGACTTGATCTTGCCGCGAATTTCCTTGCTTGATGCCATGATTTCTCCTTTTCAGATTGGGTGAATTTTCAAGCTCACCCAGTCAATGGCATTAAGCGAAGGACTTCTTGAACGCGGTGATTGCAGCGTTCAACTCGGCTTCGGCATCCTTGTCCATGGCCTTGTCGGCTTCCAGCTTGGCCAACAGAGCGGCGTGGCTGGTCTTCAGGAATTGATGCAGACCCGACTCGAAAGCCAAGACCTTGTTCACCGGCAGGCTGTCCATGAAGCCCTTGTTGACCGAGTACAGCGTCGCGCCCATCAAGCTGATGGTTTGCGGCGAGTACTGAGCCTGCTTGAGCAACTCGGTCACGCGAGCACCGCGGTCCAGCTGCTTGCGGGTGGACTCGTCCAGATCGGAAGCGAACTGCGCGAACGCAGCCAATTCACGGTACTGGGCCAGGTCGGTACGGATACCGCCGGACAGGTTCTTGACCAACTTGGTTTGCGCAGCGCCACCGACTCGCGACACCGAAATACCGGCGTTGATCGCAGGGCGGATACCAGCGTTGAACAGCGAGGTCTCCAAGAAGATCTGGCCGTCGGTGATCGAAATCACGTTGGTTGGCACGAAGGCAGACACGTCACCGGCTTGCGTTTCAATGATAGGCAGCGCGGTCAAAGAACCGGTCTTGCCCTTCACTTCGCCCTTGGTGAAGGCTTCGACATAGTCGGCGTTCACGCGAGCAGCACGCTCCAGCAGACGGCTGTGGAGATAGAACACGTCGCCAGGGTAGGCTTCACGGCCTGGTGGACGGCGCAGCAACAGGGACACCTGACGGTAGGCCACGGCTTGCTTGGACAGATCGTCATAAACGATCAGCGCGTCTTGACCGCGGTCGCGGAAGTACTCGCCCATCGTGCAGCCGGAGTAGGCCGAGACGTACTGCATCGCAGCCGATTCGGAGGCCGAGGCTGCCACGACGATGGTGTAAGCCATCGCGCCGTTGGCTTCCAGAGCGCGCACCACGTTCTTGATCGACGAAGCCTTCTGGCCGATCGCAACGTAGACGCAGGTCATGTTCTGACCCTTCTGGTTGATGATGGCGTCGATCGCGACAGCCGTCTTACCAGTCTGGCGGTCACCAATGATCAGCTCGCGCTGACCACGGCCAACCGGCACCATCGAGTCAATCGACTTCAGGCCGGTCTGCATAGGCTGATCAACCGACTTACGGGCGATCACGCCTGGAGCGACCTTTTCGATCACGTCCGTCATCTTGGCGTTGATCGGGCCCTTGCCGTCAATGGGGTGACCCAAGGCATTGACCACACGGCCAATCAACTCAGGGCCGACCGGCACTTCCAGAATACGGCCCGTGCACTTGACGGTGTCGCCTTCGGAGATGTGCTCGTAGGCACCCAAAATCACGGCGCCGACCGAGTCGCGCTCGAGGTTCAAGGCCAGACCGAAGGTCTGGCTGCCGTCTGCAGCAGCCGGGAACTCCAGCATTTCGCCTTGCATCACCTCGGACAAACCGTGGATGCGGACGATGCCGTCGGACACAGACACCACGGTGCCCTGGTTGCGGACGTCCGTCGAAGTGCCAAGGCCCTCGATGCGGCTCTTGATCAATTCGGAAATTTCAGCAGGATTCAGATTCATTGCTATAGCTCCCAGCTGGCCTGCGCTCGGTTTCCAGAGCGCTCGGCACAGGGATGAATGAAGGGTGAAATTGCGCTCAAGGCCATCAGGCCGTGAGCGCTACTTTCATGCGTTCCAGACGGTACTTGACCGAGGTGTCCAGCACCTCATCGCCAACCACCACCCGAATGCCGCCAATCAGTGACGGCTCCAAGACGACCTGTGCGTCGAGCTTGCGTGCGAAACGCTTCTCCAGCGACACCATCACCTCGGCCAATTGGGCCGCATCGATGGGGTATGCGCTGTAGATCAAAGCGTCCGCCACGCCGGCTGCGGCATTGGCCAAGACATGGAATTGCTGCACCACGGCGGGCAAAGCGCTCAAGCGGCCGTTCGCGATGACCGTGCGCAGAAAGTTCTGCACGCCTTCGGCCAGATCGAGCTTGGCGGTTTGCGCGGTGACCGCGTAAACCTGCTCGGCCGTAGCCTTGGGGTGGTCAGCAAATGCGAGCAGCTCAGGCGCCTCGGCCACTTGGGCCAAGGCATCGAGCTGCAAGCCCCAAGCCTTGACGTCATGCTTGCGCGCTACTTGAAACAGCGCTTCGGCGTAAGGTCGTGCAATGGTTGCGAGCTCGGCCATGCTTACAGCTCCGTCTTCAAGCGACCCAGCAACTCAGCGTGCACAGAGGCATTGACCTCGCGCTGCAGAATTTGCTCGGCACCCTTGACGGCCAGCGCGGCGACTTGCTCGCGCAAGACCTCACGGGCACGCACGGATTGCGCTTCGGCTTCGGCTTGAGCGTCGGCCACGATCTTGGCGGCCTTCTCTTCGGCTTGGCCGGCTGCAGCTGCCACGATTGCTGCGGCACGCTTTTCAGCGTCGGCCAGCAGCTTGGTGGTTTCGCCACGGGTCAGCGCCAATTGCTCGTCGACCTTCTTGTTGGCGTTAGCCAACTCGGCCTTGGCCTTGTCGGCCGCAGCCAGACCTTCGGCGATTTTTGCGGCGCGCTCATCCAAGGCCTTCATCATTGGAGGCCAGATGAAGCGCATGGTGAACCATACAAGGATCGCAAAAACGATCGCTTGCAGGAACAGTGTTGCGTTGATATTCACAGAGCTATCCTTTCAACCGTGAACGGTTGGCGCATCAATTAATTAGATGGCGAAAGGCTTGGCGAATGCGAACAGCAGAGCGATAGCCACACCGATCAGGAACGCGGCGTCGATCAGACCAGCCAAGATGAACATCTTGGTTTGCAGTTCGTTCATCAGCTCAGGCTGGCGAGCCGAAGCTTCCAGGAACTTGCCGCCCATCAAAGCGATACCGATAGAAGCGCCCAATGCGCCCAGACCAACGATGAGACCGCAAGCCAGTGCTACGAGACCGAGAATGTTTTCCATGATTTGCTCCAGAAGGAAAGGTAAGTAAAAAGAAAAGGAAACGAGAGAAAAAACGAACTATCCGATGTTCGGTCGCAGATCAATGTTGATCGTGCGCCTGGCCCGTGTAGATCAAGGTCAGCATCATGAAGATGAAGGCCTGCAAGGTGATGATCAGGATGTGGAACAGCGTCCACACCGTACCAGCCACCAAATGGCCCAGACCCAGCCAGAAGCCACCCGACAGCGGGTTCAACTCCCAGGCCCAGACGCCACCCATCAGCGCGATCAGCATAAACACCAGCTCACCCGCAAACATATTGCCGAACAACCGCATGCCGTGCGAGACGGTCTTGGCAGCGAACTCGATCAGCTGCATCAGGAAGTTGATCGGATACAAGAACCATTTGTCGCCGAATGGAGCGGCCAGCAATTCATGCGTCCAGCCGCCAATGCCCTTGATCTTGATGCTGTAGAAGAAGCACATGATCAGCACGCTGGTCGACAGGCCCAGCGTCGTCGACAAGTCGGCGGTTGGCACCACACGCATATAAGCGTGATGCGGATCGTGACCCATGGAACCAAACACCTTGGCCCACAAGGCTGGCAGCAGGTCAACCGGCAGCATGTCCATGAAGTTCATCAGGAAGATCCAGACAAACACGGTCAATGCCAGAGGGCCGATCACCTTGCGGCTGGCGGCGTTGTGAATCACGCCCTTGGCCTGGTTCTCGACCATTTCGGACAAGATTTCGACCGCCGCTTGGAAGCGGCCAGGGACGCCGGAAGTCGCCTTGCGCGCAGCACGCCACAAGACGAAACAACCCAACACACCCAAGATCACTGCATAGATCAGCGAGTCCAGATTGAACAAGCTGAAGTCAACGATGCTGGTCTGCTTGACCAATTCACCCTTGAAATTCATCTGCATGTGCTGCAGGTGATGCTGGATGTATTCCCCAGCGTTGGGTCCTTGCCCGTGTCCTTCGGCTGCCATCGTTAGTTTCCGTCCTGCGTATTTACTAAATTTGACTCGTCCGACCCTGCCAAAGCAGAGCCAACCAATTTACTTTCAAGCACCCGACCAATCCCGCCAGCATTGCCAGCCAATTCAAATCCGGCACCCAAACCGCTGCCACCGCCAAAATGGCAACAGCCGTCATGATCTTGATCAGCTCCCAGAACATGAACCCCAGCACCGCAGCCGCCGGCATTCCTCTGAAGAGCCTGGTCATCCCCCACGCCATCAAGGCATTGGGAAAAACCACTGCAGCCGCACCCCAAAGAGCCGACTGCGCTGTTTTGCTTTGCCCGGTCACCAGATAGGCAAGTACGGCAATCGCCACACCCACCAAAGCCTGGATCCCGACCAATCGCCAAACCGAAATCGGCGGGTGCTTCAGCCTCAAGGCCTGCGCTTGTTCTCGCGTCAGGGTCTTGAAAGGCAGCTCCTCGGCCTCATCCTCTTTGACATCGCCCCATGCATCTTTTTTGTCATCCCAATCAGCGCTGGCCGGAGAGACTTTGGATCTTTCCGCTTGCACTGGTCTGGTCATAAACGTCTGATGAATGTCGGCAAAACCCAAAGATTATATGTGGAAACCCGTAGGTTTCCGAGAAGACCCTTAGCGAAGGCTCAAGATGGACCTGTGACTTCCGGCACAGGCGACCTGATCGAAGCTCAGAGCTTGAGCAGATTGGGGGCAAGCCCGGCCACTTCGACGCGCACTTTCAGCACACAACCCGCCAGGGGCTGCGCCGCCAATTCTTCGGCCGAGCGGCCCTCGCTGGCGGTGGTGATATAGAGCGTGCGCAGGTCGACACCCCCGAAAGTGGGCATGGTCGGGCAGCGCACCGGTAGGCGCAGTTCACGCAAGACCTGACCCTGGGGCGACAACCTCAGCAGGCGCTGGCCCTCAAACATCGCCACCCAGTAGCAACCCTCGACATCCACGGCGGCGCCGTCGGGGCGGCCGCCATATTGATCCAAGGCTTCACCGGCCGTGCGCTGGGCGAACTTGGCGAACATTGCCCGCTCGCCAATGGCGCCGGTCGCAAGGTCAAAATCCAAGACATAGACCTCATGCGCCTTGGTGTCAGACCAATACATCTTGCGCTGATCAGGACTCCAGGCCACACCGTTAGAGGTCACGATGCCCTCGGCCATGGACTCGAAACACCCGCTCGCATAACGATATAGACCGGCGTGGGGAGCACGCGCGTCATCGATGGTGCCGATCCAGAAGCGGCCTTGCGCATCGGGCTTTCCATCGTTGAAACGCTGCTTTGTACTGTCAAACGGCGCGGCCGCCAGCTGCCGCTGCGCGCCCGTCTCGGTGTTCAAGTGCCACAGGCCGTCGCGTTGCGCCACGGCCAAGCCGCCGCCTTCTATCAAGGCGATGCAACCGGGCTCGCTGTCCAATTGCCAATGACGCAGCTCCGCCGTGACCGGTTCAAGCCGCAGAACCTGGCGCTTTGGGATATCGACGTAATAGAGGCATTGCTCGGCAACGCTCCAGAGTGGCGATTCGCCCAAAGCGGCAACAGCAGGGCCGGCGGCCTCGATTTGATAGAGCGTTGAGTCTGAAGCATTCATCTTGGCAAATTGGTCTGGCGGCGCGATCAGGTGCGCAAGCTGCGATGCTAAGGCTGTAACTCGACGTAACTCCAACCACGCCTCAATCAGCCCAAATCCACCTTCAAATAATGCGCACCCGGAATGGGATTGAAGTAGTAAGGCGGTACCGACTCAAAGCCCAAGCTTTCGTACAGCCCGCGCGCCGACTCCATATCGTCGAGGGTGTCCAGCAGCATGGACGAGTAGCCGGCCTGCGTCGCCGCATCAATCAAGCCCTGGGCCAATAAACGCCCGAGGCCAAAGCGGCGGAAAGCAGGACGGACAAACAGGCGCTTCATCTCGCAGGCATTCACGTAGTCGACATCGAGCAAGGGCCGAAAGCCGCCGCAGCCCGCGACCTGACCGTCCACCATGGCCAGCAGCATGATGCCGCCGGGCGCTTCGTACTGCCCCGGCAGACATTGCAATTCCGCCTCAAAATCCTGAAAACACAGGTCAATATCCAGGCTGGCGGCATAGTCGCGAAGGATCCGGCGGGTCGATTCCCAATCGTCGGCCGAAGCGGGCGCAATGAGCGAAATGTCGGGGTTGTTCATGGGGAAAGATGTACGGCTGCTCGCAGTGTACTCAGGCGAATCGACATCAAACCGTCTCCAGGCTGACCAGCAAATACACCGCCGCGATACATGCCCCCAACAATGTCAGCGCAAACAGACGGCTTGCCAAACTGTCTATGGTCGCCGGCACGGCGCTAGGCAACTGTTTGTCGCCGCTGATCATCGGCCCGATCAAATCGTTGCGATGCCGCAAGCGGTAGAAGACGATCGCGGCCACATGCAGGCCGACCAAAGCGAACAAGCCCCATTGACCGTAGCTCTTGTGATACGAGGTCCAGGCCAGACTGAGCTCCCCCGATACAAAACGGATCAAGGGGCCGGTGCTGGCGATTTCGTCGTCGGCAATCAAACCCGAACCCACCTGCACCAGCAGCCATGCCAACATGGCCAGGACCGAATAAGCCCCCAGCGGGTTGTGACCGACCTCGAAGTGATCGTCTGCCTTGGGCCGGCCTTGCAGATAACGCAACAAGGCTGCCGGCGAATAGACAAAGCTGCTGAAACGCGACCAGCGCCCGCCGACCAAGCCCCAGAGAATCCGAAAAGCCACCAGCGCCAGCACCGCATAGCCCAGTCTCATATGCCAAACCACGGCATTGCCGCCAACCTTGGCACTGATGACCGAGCCCAAAACACAAATCACCAAAGCCCAATGAAACAGCCGTGTCGGCAAGTCCCAAATCCTGACCGGACCCAACAAGTCTTTGCGCACGTTTTTTTGCATAACTACTCCGTGGCGTGGTGAGCAACCATAACCCAAGCGGCACGCCCTGCAAAGATAGAGTTTGCTGTCTACACTGCACCAAGCCGGCGGCTGAACGCGCCGGCTCAACCCGCCAGCTAAAGCACCACCAACCCCAAGGATGCCAGCATGAAGAGAAAACTCCTGATCGGCCTAACCTGCCTGACCGGCCTGTGCGCAGCCCTGCCCGCCAGCGCGCAGTTCGCCAAGCCAGAAGACGCCGTCAAATACCGCAAGGCCGCTTTCACCGTGATGGCCAATCACTTCGGCCGCATTTCCGCGATGGCCCAAGGCAAGGTGCCATTTGACGCTGCCGCGGCCAGCGCCAATGCCGAAATCGTGGCCACAATGGCCATGCTGCCTTTCTCAGCCTTCCCAGAAGGCACGCATGGCACAGACAAGGGCACACCCAAGGCCAGCGTGTGGAGCGAGCGCGCCAAGTTTGATGAAGGCGCGAAGGCCCTGCAAGCAGAGTCCGTCAAGCTTGTCGCCGCAGCCAAGTCGAACAATTTAGATGCGCTGAAGGCAGCTGTGGGCAACACTGGCAAGACCTGCAAGTCCTGCCACGACAACTTCCGTAACGAGTGATTTAGGCGAGCAAAGAACAGGTCGGCTTCAAGGCATGCCGTTGCGGCCATGCATCATGAAGCCCGGCCTTTCCGCCAAACGCTCGCAATAGTCCGCGATGGCGGGCAATTCCGGACGGCCGTGCGCCTCCAAAGGCGCCATCAACCAACGCTGCGCCGACAAACCCAAGACCACATCGGCCAGGCTGAAGGTATCACCGGCCACAAAGGCGCCGGTCTGTTCCAGGCGCCGCGCCAGGATTTCGACATGGCGGTTCCAGCCCGCCACGCCGGCGGCCAACAATGCGGCGTCCTGATGCGCCGGGCTTTGCCGCACCAGACTCATGAAGGCATAGCGCCATGAGTTGTTGAACTCGCCGGCCTGCCAGTCCATCCACTGCTCGACGATGGCGCGCTCTTTAGCTGCCGCCGGCAGCAAATCAAGCCGCTGCTCGCGGGCCGCCAAGTAACGGCATATGCTGTTGGACTCCCACAGCACAAAGTCGCCGTCGATCAAGACCGGCACCATGGCGTTCGGGTTCAAGGCCAGGAACTCGGGCGCATCGGTCGCTTGGAAGCCGGAGCCCCAGTCCTCACGCTCAAATTCGAGGCCGAGTTCGGCGCAAGTCCAGAGCACTTTGCGAACGTTAATGGAGGTGGCTTTGCCAAGAATTTTCATGATGGTAGGAATGGCTAGGGAATAACAAAACCGCGCCTTCAGCCTGCGGCTGACTCGGCAAAGCTGAGCACGACCCTTCGGGTCGAGTTCGAGCTCTTCTGGTGATCACCCACTTCGGCTGCGCCGAAATGAGTGCTCCCCGAAGAAAAGCGCCTTCAGCCTGCGGCCGAATCGGCAAAGCCGAGCACGACCCTGCGGGTCGAGGCGCTTTTCTTTTCAATCTTCGTGACGAAGATGGGGCCGATTTCGGCGGTGTTGGCAATATGCGTGCCCCCACAAGGCTGGAGATCCACGCCTTCGATGTTCAATACCCGCACCCGCCCCATGCCGCGCGGCGGCTGCACACTCATGCTGCGCACCAGACCCGGATTGGCATCCAGCTCGGCCTCGCTGATCCAAGCTTGACTGACCGGGTGCGCCCCTTCGACCAAGCGGGCCAGCCCCGCTGTCAACTCTTCCTTGCCCAAAGCCTCGGTCATATGGAAGTCCAGCCGCGCATAACTCGGCGTGATTGAGCATCCATCAACCGGATGCGGCACCAGCGCGCACAGCAGATGGGTGGCCGAATGAAAGCGCATCAAGGCATGGCGGCGCTGCCAGTCCAGGCGGGCCGTCACAGCAAGCCCCGCCTGCAGGCCGGCCAGCAAGGCTTCCTGACCGGGTGCCGGCAGGTGCAAGATTTCGCCCTCAGCGCCCTCTCCCTTGCCCTTGCGGGTGTCGGCAATGGCGATCACTCGGCCATCGGCCAAGAGCAGCTCGCCCGCATCGCCAGCCTGCCCGCCACCCAAGGGATAAAACACCGTCCGATCCAGCAGCAGGCCGCGCTCATCGATGCGCAACAGTCTGGCTGCACATTCGCGCAAGGTGGAGTCCTCTCGAAACAGCTCTTCGGTTTGCGCCATCGTTGTTCAACCTTCAAGTCATCAATTGCAGCGAAACAAGCCCCAATGGCGTCTGCAGCTGAGCGTGCACATGCGCCTCTCCGGTCTCGACAAGCAAACCCGCCAGCAGCGCCGGCTGCGGCAAGCTCAGCTCGAATTTGCACAGGTTCACGGTCGCGCCGGCTAGCCCATCTGCCGGATGCACCTCGCCCCACTCGATCAGCAAAGGCAAAGCACCGCTCGAGAGCCGCTTGCCGTCACGCCGCAAAGCGATACGCCAGCGCAGCTCGCCGGCCGGCGTCATGCGCGAGGCCGCGACCGCCTCGCCCGCATCAACGCCCAGCTCACGCCAATGATTCAGTTGCGCGTCCAGATCGCCGTCAACCCTGGCCACCCAATGAATCAGGCCTGGCCCCTCGACCCGCAAACGCTCTTGCAAAGCCGGCGAATCGAGATCGAACCAGCGCGCCCGCCCAGGCGGCGGAGCATCCGGATCGATGGCGATGATCTCCAGATAACAGCGCGGGAAGCCCGGCCCGCTCAGATTGAGCAAACGGTTATGCGTCCCCATCAAGCCATGCTTGCCCCCGCCAACAGGCCTCACCCCCAAGGTCGCCTCGCACCAGGCTTCGCCCTCGGCCAAACTGGCAGCACCAATCACCAGATGGTCGAACGCCAAATTCACAGTCGTACTTCTCCGTTGATCATCGGCGTGACGTCACCGCCTATCCAGACGTCGGCACCACTGCGCTGAACATGGATGCGCCCAGCGCGCCCGAGCATCTTGCCCTGCGCCACCACATAGTTGTCGCTGCACAAGCCGGCTTCCAGCATCCACAGCGCCAGGCCGGCATTCAAGCTGCCGGTGACGGGATCTTCGGGCACGCCCATGCCGGGCACAAAGGCGCGCACCTCGAACTGCTGTTTAGAGCCGCTCGGGTAGGCACCGATGACGCCGAGTTCGATGCCGGCCATGGCGTTGAAATCTGGCGTTAAGGCCAAGACAGCCTCGGCGCTCTTCAGCCGGGCCGCGATCCAGGGTGGGCCGTTGTCCACCCACACCACATCGAGCACCTCTTCGGCGGCCAAACGCAGCGAGCGCAAAACCTGCTCATGCAGCGCGGCCGACACCGGGCCACCGCGGCGCAGCGGTGGTGCCGCAAAGGCGAGCCGCTCCTTGCCACTGCGTTCAACCACGCGCTTGATGCGCACCAGGCCGATACCGCATTGCTGCAGCAACTCGCCCTTGTTGCGTGGCGTACCGCCAGCCGCCAGCCAGCAATGCGCCGAACCCAGCGTCGGATGACCGGCAAAGGGCAGTTCGCCACCGGGCGTGAAGATACGCACGCGGTAATCGGCTTGAGGGTCGGTCGGCGGCAACAAAAACGTCGTTTCCGACAAATTGGTCCAACGGGCAAAGCTGGCCATCGCCGCGTCACTCAGTCCCTCGGCGTCTATAACCACCGCCAAGGGATTGCCCAACAAGGGCATGGCGGTAAAAACATCAACCTGCGCGAATCGTCTGGTCTGCAAACTCATGGCGCTGATTCGGCACCGATATCATCCAGTGCAGCCCGCAAAACCCGACCGAGTATGGCAACGCCCTCTTCGATCTGCGGCGGCGTCAAGGTCACGAAGGACAAACGCATCGCGCGTGGGTCCGGCGTATGGGCATAGAAGGCCGCGCCGGGCACGAAGGCGATGCCCGCGTCAACCGCCTTGGGCAGCAAGTCCATCGCGTTCAAGCCCTCGGGCAGGCGAATCCAGAAGAACATGCCGCCCTTCGGCATTTGCCATTCGCAGCCCGGCGGAAGATGTTGTTTGAGCCCCTCGGCCATCGCGTCGCGGTTGGCCTTGTAGCGGGCGCGGATCTTGGGCACATGCTCATCCAGGAAACCGTTGCGCACCACCTCGTAAACAACCCGCTGATTGAAGCCCGGTGTGTGCAGATCGGCGGCTTGCTTGGCCTGCAAGAGCTTGGGGTACAACTCGGGCGGCGCGATCATGAAGCCCAGGCGGAAGCCCGGTGTCAAAACCTTGCTGAAGGAGCCCAGATAGATCACGCCCTCGGGCCACATCGAGGCCAGCGATGGCATCGGCGGCTCATCGAACCAAAGGTCACCGTAAGGGTTGTCTTCAATGATGGGCACACCGGCGGCCTTGGCCGCAGCGACCGCTGCTTGGCGCCGCTCCAAGCTCATCACGCGGCCGGTCGGGTTTTGATAATTGGGCAACAAATAGGCGAAGCGCGTGCCGGGCGCATCATGCGGCAGCTTGGCGATGGCAGCTGGGTCGACGCCTTGCTCGTCGCTGTCCAGGCTGGTGAAGATGGGCTCGAACGGCGTAAAGGCCTGCAGCGCGCCCAGATAGGTGGGCGTCTCGACGGCCACCGGTGCGCCGGCGTCACACAGAATTTTGCCCACCAGATCCAGGCCTTGTTGTGAGCCACTGGTGATCAACACCTGATCGGGCGTGACCTGCATGCCCAGACTCTGCACCCGTTGCGCAACCCATTCGCGCAGCGGCGCGAAACCCTCGCTGGCCGCGTATTGCAGTGCTTCTTTGGGGTTCTCGGTCAGCACCCGGTCACAAGCCGCTTTCAACTCCGCAACTGGAAAGGTATCGGCGGAGGGCAGGCCACCGGCCATCGACAAGATGCCGGGCTTTTCGGTGACCTTGAGGATTTCGCGAATGATCGAGGGGTTCATGCGGGCGGCACGCCGCGCTTGGGTCCAGACTGAGCTCATGGGTGTCTCGCTTGATGTTTGCGGCTAAAAATTGCCGGCTAAGCCGACGTTGTACCACCCAACATCCAATCGACCGCCGCCTTGGCATGCAGGGCGGTGCCGTCGAACAAGGGCGTTTGGCTGTCGACGGACGGATCCAGCAACAAACAAATTTCGGTGCACCCCAGGACCACGCCTTCGGCGCCGGCTGCGCTCAAATGCTGGGCGATGCGCTGAAAGCGAGCGCGTGAAGTGTCGAGAATCTGCCCCCGGCACAGCTCCTCGAAGATCACACGGTGAACCTCGTCGCGGTCCTCGGGGCCGGGCACGATCAGCTCGATCCCATGCCTATCCTGCATGCGGCCACGGTAAAAATCTTGCTCCATCGTGTAGCGGGTAGCCAACAAACCGGCCCGTTTGATGCCGGCAGCCTTCAGCGCAGCCGCGGTCGCGTCAACGATATGGATCAAAGGCAGGCCGCTCAAGCGCTCCACCTCGTCGGCCACCTTGTGCATGGTGTTGGTCGCGATCAACAGACCCTGGGCACCGGCCGCCTTCAGCCCGCGCCCGGCCTCACCGAGCAATTGGCCGGCCGCGGCCCAGTCGCCGGCACGCTGCAGCGCCTCGATCTCGGCGAAGTCAACGCTGCGCAGAATCAAATCGGCGCTGTGCAGTCCACCCAGCCTGGCTGCCACGTCCTGGTTCAGCAGTTTGTATAAATGAGCGGTCGACTCCCAACTCATGCCACCCAGAATCCCCAAGGTCTTCATTTCTCAAGCTCCCAACATCGGCCAGATGCTGGCCAGCAATGACAAGGCCATCACTGCATTGAAGGCTCGGCGGCGCGAGGGCTCAGCCAGGAAGCGGCTCAGTTTGGCGCCCGCCAAGGCCCACAGACCCACACAAGGCGCATTGACCAGCGCGCAGACCAAGGCCAGGCCCAGCATCGCCGTCCAGCCGCCATCCGGCGCCGTGAAGCCCGCCACCGCGCCGATCGCAATCATCCAGGCCTTGGGATTGACCCACTGAAAAGCTGCCGCACCCCAAAAGCCCATCAAGGCCGCCGCCGCTGGGCTGGCTTGATCGCGGCCGGGCTCGGAAGGTGCCTCGGCATGCCAAAGCTTCCAAGCCAACCACACCATATAGGCGACGCCGAGCACCTTCAACGCAAAGTAGAGTTGCGGCCACTGCTGCAGCAGCGCGCCCAGCCCCAGCCCTGCCGCCAACAACAAGACCATCAAACCGATGCTGATGCCGGCGATATGCGGCAGCGTCTTTTTGAAGCCATGATTCACACCCGAGGCCAGCAACATCATATTGTTGGGGCCCGGCGTGATCGAGGTGACCGTGGCAAACGCCATCACGGCCAAAAGAGTGGGCAAGGTCATCATCGTGGCAGCCCTCCGGCCAACTGAAAGAAGAACTGCAGTATCCCGCCCAACACCAATACAGCTGCAGTACACTTTTACAGACAATTCATTCATCTGTATCGGCAAAATGACCTACACAGAAAGCCCGCAGCACGGACCGAAGCCCGGCCCACAGAGCATGCCGCTCATACGCAAGGCCAGCCAACCGCTGGCGCAGCAGCTGGCCGAGCGCTTTGCCGAGCGCATCCAGCAGCGCCTGCTTTTGCCCGGTGCGCGCCTACCCTCGGTGCGGGAATGCGCGCGCCATCACGGCGTCAGCCCCTACACCGTGGTAGCGGCCTACGACCAACTGCTGGCCAGCGGCCTGCTGGAAGCACGCAAGCAACGCGGCTTTTTTGTACGCGAGCGGCAAGCCGGGGCGGCCAGTCGCCAGCCCACGCAGCCCGCACCGCAATCGGTGCCGGTGGACGCCACCGCCTTGATACGCGGCATGTTCCTGGCCGATGCCAAGCGCGCACCGGGCCTGGGCACCTTGCCGGCGGAATGGCTGGATCTGCCCATGCTGCAAGCGGCCATGCGCCAAGTGCTCAAGGCCGGCGGCGGCAGCGAACAACTGGCCCTGCATTACGGCGAGCCGGCCGGCGATGCCCGCCTGCGCAGAGCCTTGGGCCTGCGTCTGGCCGATCTGGGTATCGCCTGCCCGGCCGAACAAATCGTCACCACCGTCGGCGCCACCCATGCGCTCGACCTGATCACCCGCACCCTGCTACAGCCCGGCGATGCGGTGTTGGTGGATGACCCCGGCTGGGCAATCGAATTTGCCCGCCTGACGCAGGCCGGCATGCGCTTGCTGCCGGTGCCGCGCGGCGCCAATGGGCCAGACCTGGCCGTGATGGCGCGGCTGATCGAGCAGCATCGCCCTCGCATGTATGTGACGGTGTCGGTGCTGCACAACCCGACCGGCAACAGCCTGAGCTTGGCCAACGCACACCAGATCCTGCGCATGGCCGAGCAGGCCGACTTTCAGATTGTCGAGGACGACACCTATGCATTCTTGGCGCCCAATCATGCACCGCGCTTGTCGGCGCTGGACGGCTTGCGCCGCAGCATCTATGTTTCCGGCTTCTCAAAGATCCTGACGCCGGCCTGGCGGGTCGGCTATCTGGCGGCCAACCCGGCCTGGGTCGAGAAGCTCACGAACCTGAAGCTGCTCAGCAGCCTGACGACCAGCCCGCTGCTGGAGCGCGCCGTCGCCCATTGCCTGGAGCAGGGCCAATTGCGCCGCCATGCCGACCGGGTGTTGACGCTTTTGGATGCCGCCCGCCAGCGCAGCATGAAGCTGGCCGAGGCCGCAGGCTGCCGCTTTATGGCGCCGCCGCAAGGCTTGTTTGGCTGGGTCGATGTGGGCATGGACACCGAGCGCCTGGCCCAGCTGATGTTGGATGAAGGCTGGCTGACGGCGCCCGGCATGCTGTTCAGCGCCAGCCGCCAAAGCAGCACGCTGATGCGCATCAACTTCGCAACCGCGCAAGATGCCCTGTTTTGGCGACGTTTGCAAACCCTGCGCGCGGCAGCGACCTGAACAAGCCGTTACCATCAGGCCCTCTTCATCAGCCAGCCGCTTTGCCTTGCCCATGTCCGCCGATCTTCGATTTCTAGTGGTAGATGGCCTTGCCGGCGTTCAAACCTTTGCTCGTCAAATGCTGGAAGGCTTCGGCCTGCCGGCCGAATGCATACGCAGCGCCAGCGATCCCGAGGCCGGTCTGGCCATAGGCCGGGACTTCAAGCCCGATTTCTTGATCACCGACTGGTTCCCCAAAGGCGCGATGACGGGCATCGCCTTGCACGAACGCTTGAATGAGCTCAACCCCGGCTGCCGGCTCGCCCTGCTGAGCTTCGAAGTGACGCCCCAGCATGAAGCCGACGCCATTGAAGCCGGCTCCAACTTCCTCTTGCGCAAGCCCTTCACCGCTGCGGAACTGAAAGCCACGATGTTGAAGGCGCTCGAAGCGCTGGCCAAGGAGCGGCCCGAGTTGCATGCGCGACTCAGCGCCGTGATGAAAAGCGCTCAGCCGGCCGGTGTGAGCCGCCCCCCGCCAAAGATTGTGTTGCCGGTGATCCCCAGCCTGAAAGCAGGCGACAAGGTGAGCTATCTGGACAAGACGCAGACGGTTCAATACGTGGTCGTCAGCCAAGGGGAGTTGGTCGTGCAACTCAATGGCAACCCCGGCTTGATTCCGGCCTCCAAGCTGAAGAAGCTGTGAGCGCCGGCGAGCAAATCCAACTCAGCCAAGCCTTGGCGCAAGCCTGGCAACAAGGCCTGCGCCTTGCTGCTGCCGATTGGCTTGACGCCGTGCCCGATGCGGATTGCGCTTATGCGATTCAACAATCGGTCGCACAGACCTTGGGCTGGTTGCAGCCCGGCCGCCCGCAGTTTTGGAAGAGCGGCGGCGCCTCGCGCCAAGTGGCGCTGACGCACGCGGTGCTGGCGCCGGCCGGCGTTCGCATCGGCCCGGCCAACTTCAGCGATCTGCGCTTGCAGCAAGCCGGCATCGAGGCCGAGATCGCGCTGCGCCTGGGCCGCGAAGTCACACCCGAATTGGCGGCGCACTTGAGCCTCGCGGATGCAAGCGACTTCATCGACGGCATGGCCGTCTCGGTGGAGCTGGTGGCCTCACGTTGGCGCGAAGCGGGTGAAGCGCCCGCCTTGCTGCGACAGGCCGATTTCCTCTCGCATGGCGCACTGGCCCTGGGCGAGTGCTTGCCTTATCAAGCGCGCGACTGGTCGCAGCAGGCCTGCGAGCTGCGCGTCAACGACGGGTCCGCCTTGCACTGCGTCGGCGGCCACAGTCTGGGCGACCCGGCCTGGGGTCTATTAGCCTGGTTCAAGCATGCCTGCCGGCATGGCCAGAGTTTGCCGGCCGGCAGCGTGGTAACGACGGGGGCTTGGCTGTCGCAAGCAGGGCTGCAGCCGGGTGACCGCGCCACGGTCGGCTTTGCCGGCCTGGGCAGCGTGAGCGTGCAGCTCTAAAAAAGAGTGCTCGCATCCCGGCCGCGGCTGCAGTCTTCACTTCGCGTCGAGAGCTTCCCAGCGTTCCATCAGCGCCAGCAACTCGGCGTCGATCTGGCCGCCGCGCTCGGTGACTTCGGCAATCCGCGCCGCACCCTGCGAGTAGAGCTCGGAGCCATTCAGCAAGGCATTGATCTGCACTTGCTCGGCTTCCAGCGCCGCCACCTTGGCCGGTAACTCATCGAGCTCACGCTGCTCCTTGTAGCTGAGCTTTTTCTTGTTGGCGACCACCGGCGCGGCAGCGGCGGCCACCGGTGCCGGCGCAGATGCAGCAGAAGAAGCAGCAGCGGGCGCTTGCTTAGCCTTGGCTTCATTGATGGCCGCGGCTCGCTTGCTCTGCACCAACCAGTCCTGCACACCGCCCTCGTACTCGCGCCAACGGCCATCGCCCTCGTTGACAATTGTCGAGGTGACGACGTTATCCAGGAAACGCCGGTCGTGACTGACCAGGAAGACGGTGCCGTCATAGTCGGCCAGCAGCTCTTCGAGCAGCTCCAGCGTTTCGATGTCCAGGTCATTGGTTGGCTCGTCCAGCACCAGCACATTGGCGGGCCTTGCGAACAAACGCGCTAGCAGCAGGCGGTTGCGCTCGCCGCCGGACAAGCTCTTGACCGGCGAATTGGCGCGCGCCGGCGAGAACAAGAAGTCGCCCAAGTAACTCTTTACATGCTTGCGCTGATTGCCGATCTCGATCCACTCGCTGCCGGGGCTGATGGTGTCGGCCAGAGTCGCTTCCAGGTCCAGCACATCGCGCATCTGGTCAAAGTAGGCGACATTGATCTTGGAACCCATATTGACCGTGCCGCTGTCCGGCGCCAGCTGGCCCAGAATCATTTTCAGCAGCGTCGTCTTGCCGGCGCCGTTGGCACCGACCAAGCCGACTTTGTCGCCGCGCAAAATGGTGGCGGTGAAGTCGCGCACGATCATGCGGTCGCCATAACTCTTGCAGACGTCTTCCAGCTCGGCCACGATCTTGCCGCTGGCGCCGCCGGTGTCGATGTCCAGCTTGACCTTGCCTTGCACATCACGGCGCGAGGCATGGGCCAAGCGCATGGTCTCCAGGCGCTGAATACGCGCCACGCTGCGGGTGCGGCGGGCTTCGACGCCCTTGCGGATCCACACCTCTTCTTGGGCCAGGATTTTGTCGAAGCGGGCGTTGTAGAGCGCCTCGTTCTCCAGCTCATAGAGCTTGGCGGCGGTGAAGGCAGCGAAGTTGCCGGGATAGTTGCGCAGCTGGCCGCGGTCCAACTCAACGATGCGGTTGGCCACGTTGTCCAAGAAGCTGCGATCGTGGGTGATCAGGAGCAGGGAGCCCTTGAAATTGTTCAGCAACTCCTCCAGCCAGGTGATCGCGTCCAAGTCCAGATGGTTGGTCGGCTCGTCGAGCAGCAAGACATCGGGCTGGGCCACCAAGGCGCGGCCCAGCGCCACGCGCTTCTTCAAACCACCCGAGAGCGAGCCAATCAGCCGCGAGCCGTCCAGGCCCAGGCGCTGCAGCGACTCCTCCACGCGCTGCTCCCAGTTCCAGGCACCGATATGCTCAATGCGCTCGGCCACCCATTCCAGATCGTCCTCGGGATCGTGGATTTCATAGCGTGCGCGCAAGGCCTTAGCCTCGGCCACGCCCTCGCTGACCGCTTCAAAAATCGTTGCCTCAGGGTCCATGATGGGCTCTTGCGGCACGTAGACGCTGGTCAGACCTTGCTGCAATTGCAACAGGCCGTCATCGAGTTTCTCCATCTGGGCGAGGATTTTCAGCAGCGACGATTTGCCGGTGCCGTTGCGGCCAATCAGGCCGACACGCTCACCCATTTCGAGCGAGAACGAAGCGCCATCCAGCAAGGCAACATGGCCGTAAGCGAGATGGGCGTTGGAGATAGATAGGACTGCCATAGCCCGCCATTGTCGTTGACTGGCGACACATGCCAGTAAGTCGGGCCAATCTGCCGTCCTTGAATGGCGGAGGCGCCTTCGGCCAAGCCCAAAAGAAACAAGGGCGATGCTTAGCATCGCCCTTGTGAAAACCTGCTGGACCGGCGACTTACTTCTTGGTGGCCTCGGCCGTCTTGACAGCTGCGGCAGCAACAGGCTGCACCGGCGTCAGGGGTGCACTGGCGGCGGCTTCCGCTTTGGCCACTGGCTTGGTTTCAGCCTTGGCAGGCACGGCTTTGCTGCTTGCCGCAACGCTCGGCGTGGCCTTGGTGGCGGCCGCAGGCGTGGCAACCGGTGCTGCGGCAGTTGCAGCACCGGTTGCAGCAGTTGCGGCAGTTGCGATTGGCGCCGCAGCCACGGCCGCCTTGTCCTGAGCCATGCTGGCCTGGGCAGCAAACACAGCAATCACAGCACCAAGGACAGTCGAAGCAGCCACAGAAAACTTAGTCATCTCAGAACTCCAATCAAGGTCTTGCCATCCAGCGCTGAGGCAGCTTTCACCGTCTTGGGAATCTGCTGCTTTCAGTCGCCTGGCCCCTGCACAACGGGCGTTGGGTTCAAGCTGTTGACCATGCAATTGTGAGCAAATGCAAGCGAGCGCTTGGCGCGCGTCAAACCCAGACGCGATAGGCCCAGAACGCCTCGTCGGTCTCGATGCGCTGGCGCAACTCATCGGGGCTGAAGCCGGTGACCCGGCGTGTTTCGCGGCAGAGATGGGCTTGGTCGGCATAGCCAAGATCTTGTGCCAGCGCGCTCCACACCAACTCGCCCGCTTCGAGTTCACGCCGCACCTGAAAGAAAGTCTGCTCCGAGCGGCTGACCCGCCGCAAGGCACGCAGGCTCTGCCCACTCCACTGCTTGATGCGGCGCTCCACTTGACGCAGGCTGGCCCCGTGGCCGGCTGCCACGGCGCGGGTCGCTAACTGCTGCATCCAATCGCGGTAACGGCGCGGCGACGGCCCGCCGATATCGCGATGTGCGCGCCAACGCGGCAGCAAAAAGGCTTCAAAAATCTGCTGACATTGCGCTTCATCTTCAGCGGCGAGCAGCCGCGCATTCAGGGCCTGCCAGTCAGGCCCCAGCAGCGCGTCGATGCTGCCATGTCGGTCGACCAAAAGGCTGAGATCCAAACCGGTCAGCGCATGCAGGGACTCCGGCAGTATGGCCACCATAAAAATACGCGCCCCGGCCGCCGAGCGAAACTGAACCGGGCTGCTGCGTGGGCCAAAGATCAGGCCGCCGCTGGGCAAGGCCTGCAGAGCGCCCTCACCCAGCACCTGCGAGCCGCAACCTTCTATCGTCCAACTGAGACCACAAAAAGGCGTGGCCGGGAACCAGCCACTGCGCTGTTCCTCCGTCAAATGGGCGGCACGCGTGGTGTCGCGCCAAATATAGGCATGCACGCAGCCGCTCAGGCCCAAACTTGGCGCCAGCAAGCGCGCCACCGTATCAGGATGCAAGTCCGAGTTACTCATGGCGGCAGTGTAGAACTCGCCAGCTGCCTGCTCGCTCATGTCGCTTTCGTTCAAGACGCCGCGCCGCGCAACACGCAAGATGGCCGCCATGCACAGTCAAACCATTGCAACTACCCCTGCCGCCCTGCCCCCGGGCCCGCCTTGCCGCTTCTTCGGCTTCCCAGAACTGTTCAGGCTTGGGCGCGACTACCTGGGCCATCTCGGCCGCCAGCAGCGCCGCTATGGCGATGTCGTGTACATGCGATTTGGCAGTTACCGCGACTACAGCTTTTTCCATCCGGAGCATTTGCGCGAGTTGCTGCTGGGCTCGCATGAGCAGATGATTCGCTGGGAGCGCGCCACTGAGGTCTTCGCCGCTGTGCATGGCCACAGCGTGCTGGTGGCCGAAGGCGCCGCCTGGAGTGAAAAGCGCCGCATGTTGCAGCCGGGCTTCGGGCCCAAGCGCGTGGTGGGCTTCGCGGCGGCGATGGTGGCGGCCGGCAGCGAGGGTCTGGCCAGCTGGCCCGAGCAGGCGCAGTTGGATCTGGACTTCGAACAAGCGATGACGCACCTGACCATGGATGTGATTCTGCGCACGCTGTTCAGCAGCAGCGCCACCGCCGAGGCCAGGCTGGCCGAAGATGCCGTGAGAGTCTTGAGCATCGAGGGCATGCGCGAGATGTACTGGCCCAAGAGCGCGCCGCTGTGGGCGCCCTGGAAGGCGGGCAAGCGGCACGCAATGAAGGCGCTGGATGGGCTGATTCGCGGCCACATCGCCGCCCGGCGCGGTCTGAAGGGCGCTGCGCCCGATGACTTGCTGAACATGCTGATGCAGTTGCGCCATGAGGACGGTCAAGCGCTCAGCGACACCGAGTTGCGCGACGAGTGCATGACCATCTTCCTGGCCGGGCACGAGACCAGCGCGGCCGCACTGACCTGGTGGGGTTGGTGCATGGCCGCCAACCCCGCTGCGGCGGCCCTGGCCCGCGCGGAGGTCGACCGGGTGCTGGCGGGGCGCACACCCTGCTTCGATGACTTGGCTGCTTTGCCCTATCTGACTCAAACCATCAAGGAAACGCTGCGGCTTTACCCGGCCGCCCCCGCCTTGATGAGCCGCCGAACGACGGCAGCCATCGAAATCGCCGGCCTGACGGTGCCGGCCGGTGCGCTGATCCGCTTGACGCCCGGGGTGACACAGCGCGATCCGCGCTGGTTCCCTGAGCCCGAATCCTTCAAACCCGAGCGCTTTGCCGCGGATGCCGCCGAGATTCCGCGCGGCGCCTACCTGCCCTTCGGCGCAGGCCCCAGGGTCTGCTTGGGCAGCCATTTCGCGCAGACCGAGATCAGCTTGATCGCGGCCCTCTTGCTGCAGCGCTTCGAGCTGCAGCGCATTCCAGGCAGCGCAGCACCCGAACCGGTGCTGCACATCACGCTACGGCCCAAGCAAGCGCTACGCTTGCGCCTGCTCAGGCGAGCAGATGGGCCGCGTGATGGCGAAGATGGTCGTTCACAAAGCTAGCGATGAAGTAATAGCCATGGTCGTAGCCGGCGTGCCGACGCAGGGTCAGGTCTTGCCCGGCGGCCAGGCACGCGGCCTCGAAAGCCTCGGGCATCAGCTGCGTCGCCAGAAAGGGGTCGGCCAGGCCTTGGTCGATCAGGATGCCGGCGGGGAATGGCGGGCGAGTTTGGCTCAGCATCAAGGCACTGGCGTCATGGGCGGCATGGGCCGCATGATTCGCCCCCAGATAGCCGGCGAAGGCCTTTTGCCCCCAGGGGCATTGCATCGGCGCGCAAACCGGCGCAAATGCCGACACCGAGCGGAACGAACCGGGATGACGCAGCGCCAGCGTCAGGGCGCCATGGCCGCCCATCGAGTGCCCGAAAAGGCCGGTGCTTTGCGCACTGAGCCCGAGTTCCTTTTGTACGCCCGGCAGCAGCTCATGCAAGAGGTAACTCTCCATGCGCCAATGCTGGGCCCAGGGCTGCGCGCTGGCATCGAGATAGAAACCAGCAGCGACGCCAAAGTCCCAGCTGTCGGCTTCGCCCATCACGCCTGCCCCACGCGGGCTGGTGTCGGGCGTCAACAAAGCCAAGCCCAGTTCGGCCGCCAAGCGCTGCGCGCCGGCCTTGATGGCAAAGGTCTCCTCGCTACAAGTCAGGCCGGCCAGATAGACCAGCAAGGCGCGCGGCTGAGGCGGCACAAAAAGCCCGAAGCGCATGGGCAGGCCGATCTGGGCCGAGGCGTGGCGGTAAAAGCGCTGCTGGCCGCCAAAGCAGCCATGTTCCGCCAGCAGCTCAAGCCCCTCCAACATGCTCAGAACTCCACCACCGCGCGGATCGACTCGCCACGCTTCATTAAATCAAAGCCTTCATTGATGCGCTCAAGCGGCAGCTTATGCGTGATCAAGTCATCGATATTGAGCTTGCCGTCCATATACCAATCAACGATCTTCGGCACATCGGTGCGGCCGCGGGCGCCACCAAAGGCCGAGCCTTCCCATTTGCGGCCGGTCACCAGCTGGAACGGTCTTGTGCTGATCTCGGCACCGGCCTCGGCCACGCCGATGATGATGGAGCGACCCCAGCCCTTGTGCGTGCACTCGAGCGCATCGCGCATGACCTTGGTATTGCCTATGCACTCAAAGCTGTAGTCGGCGCCGCCATCGGTCAGTTGCACGATCTCATCCACCACGTTGGCAACATTCTTCGGGTTGATGAAGTGCGTCATGCCGAATTTGCGCGCCATCGCCTCTCTGGCGGGGTTCAGATCGACACCAATGATCTTGTCGGCACCCACCATCTTGGCGCCCTGGATCACGTTCAGGCCGATGCCGCCGAGACCGAAGACGACCACATTGGCGCCGGCCTCGACCTTGGCGGTGAACAGCACCGCGCCGACGCCGGTGGTGACACCGCAGCCGATATAACAGACCTTGTCAAAGGGCGCGTCCTCGCGAATCTTGGCCAGCGCGATGCCGGGCACGACGATGTGGTTCGAGAAGGTCGACGTGCCCATGTAATGAAAAATCGGCTTGCCGGCTATCGAGAAGCGCGAGGTCGCGTCGGGCATCAAACCGCGCCCTTGCGTGGAGCGAATGGCTTGGCAAAGATTGGTCTTGCGCGAGAGGCAGAATTTGCACTGCCGGCATTCGGGCGTATAGAGCGGGATCACATGGTCACCGGGCTTGAGCCAGGTGACGCCCTCGCCGACTTCGAGCACGATGCCCGCGCCTTCGTGACCCAGGATGGCCGGGAAGATGCCTTCCGGGTCGGCGCCGGACAGCGTGTAGTAGTCGGTGTGGCAAATGCCGGTGGCTTTGACCTCCACCAAGACCTCGCCGGCGCGCGGGCCGTCGAGTTGCACCTCTTCAATCGTCAATGGGGCGCCGGCTTTCCAGGCGACGGCGGCGCGGGTCTTGATCATGCTGATTTCTCCTCGTTCAGCGCCTTCTCCAGCGCATCGATAAACATCTTGGCCACATCAAAGCCGGTCTGGTCGGTGATTTCCTGGAAGCAGGTCGGGCTGGTGACGTTGACCTCGGTGAGGCTGTCGCCGATCACATCCAGGCCCACCAGCAAGAGGCCGCGTGCGGCCAAGATGGGGCCGGCGTACTCGGCGATCTCGCGGTCGCGCTCACTGATGGGCCGGGCCACGCCTTTACCGCCGGCCGCCAAGTTGCCACGCACCTCGCCGCCCTGCGGAATACGCGCCAAACAGAAGGGGACTGGCACGCCGCCGATCACCAGCACGCGTTTGTCGCCGTCTTTGATGGCGGGTAAGTAACGCTGCACCATGACGGTTTCGGCGCCGCCCTTGTTGAGGGTTTCGATGATGGCGCCGAGGTTCATGCCATCGGCCCCGACGCGGAAGATGCCGGTGCCACCCATGCCGTCCAGCGGCTTCAGGATGATGTCGCCATGCTCGGCGTGGAAGGCGCGGATCGCCGCCTCGCTGCGCGTCACCAACGTGCTCGGGCAGAACTGCGGGAACTGCATCAGGGCCAGCTTCTCGGGATGATCACGCAGCGCCTGCGGTTTGTTGAAGACGCGCGCGCCCTCGCGCTCGGCCTGCTCCAGCAAATGGGTGGCGTAGAAGAACTCGCTGTCAAAGGGCGGGTCTTTGCGCATCAAGACCGCGTCGACCTCGGCCACGACCAGATCCGCACGCTCGGTTTCGGTGAACCAGTTGTGCGCATCTCCGGTCAAGGTGATGGCGCGGGCCTGCTGCGCCATCACGCGCCCACCCGAGCGCCAGATCAAGTCCTGCACCTCGCAGGCCCAGAGCTGATACCCGCGCTTGGCCGCTTCGCGCATCATGGCAAAAGTGCTGTCCTTATAGGTTTTGAAGGAAGCCAAGGGGTCGGCAACGAAGAGCAGTTTCATAACAATCATTCCTCTTATTTCGAACGCAATTGATGCACGGACAAGGCCAGGCCACCCGCCACGGCGCCCCAAAAGGCCGAGCCGATGCCGGCGACCTGGAGGCCAGACAAGGTCACCAAAAAAGTCAGGCAGGCCGCGTCACGGTGTTTTTCTTCCTTCAGGGCGGTGGCCAAGCCGCCGGCGATGGTGGAGATCAAAGCCAAGCCCGCCACCGCCGCCACCAACTCGCGCGGAAAGGCGACCAACAGCCCGACGACCGCGCCGCCGGCCAGACCCACGGCAATGTACACAAGACCGGCCGACATGGCTGCGGTGTAGCGCCGCGCAGGGTCAGCGTGCGCCTCGGGGCCGTTGCAGATCGCCGCCGTGATGGCCGCGAGGTTGAAGGCAAAGCCGCCAAAAGGGGCCAGCAACAGGCCGGTGAAGCCGGTCACGGCCAAGGTGGCAGATACAGGTGTGCGGTAGCCGGCTGCGCGCTGCACCGCCACGCCGGGCAAATTCTGCGAGGCCATGGTGACCAAGAACAAGGGGATGGCCACACCCATCACGGCAGCGAAGCTGAAACTCGGGGCGGTCCAGACCGGCTGCACCCAAGCCCAGTCGACAGCCGCCATCTGAACCCGACCCTGCCCCAAGGCAAGCGCCATGCCGGCCAGCAGCACGCCCGGCACCGCATAGCGCGGCCAGCAGCGCTTGCCCAAGAGGTAGGCGCCGGCCATCAGCAAAACCAAGGTTGGCGCCGACTTGACCGCCAGCACCGCATCAAGACCGAAGCGGGCCAGTACACCGGCCAGCAAGGCGGCGGCCACGGCCAGAGGGATGCGGTCCATCAGGCGCTCGAACCACCCGGTCAGCCCAAACAACAAGATCAGGCCGGAGCTCAGCAAAAATGCGCCGATGGCCTCGGGCATGGAAACGCCCGCAGTGGCGGCGATCAAGGCGGCTCCCGGGGTTGACCAAGCGGTCAAAATCGGCTGGCGGGTCCAGTACGACAAGCCCAGACTCGTGACTCCCATGCCCAGGCCCAAAGCCCAGATCCAGCTGCTGGTTTGAGCCGCTGTGGCGCCCAGCGCTTGTGCGGCCTGAAAAATAATCGCCACCGAGCTGGTGAAACCCACCAAGACCGCGACAAAACCGGCCACCATGCTTGAGACTGAGAGATCATTGAGGCAGCGCTGCATGCGCACAGCATAGCTGCACGGACGATGTGGCGCAGGCGAGAGCCGCACCGCTGGGTTTGAGCGCTAGAGATTGAAAGGAACTTGCGCCGATGTGTAGATTTCTCGCCTATCTGGGGCCATCGATTTTCTTGGATGAGCTGGTGTGCAAACCGCAACATTCGCTGGTGCGCCAATCCTTGCGGGCCGATCAGGCCAAGGCCGTCACCAACGGCGATGGCTTCGGCGTGGGCTGGTATGGCGAGCTGACTTCACCCGGGATTTACCGCGAGGTGATGCCGGCCTGGTCAGACGAGAACCTGCTGGCGCTGTGCAGCAATGTGCGCTCGCATCTGTTCTTCGCCCATGTGCGCGCCGCCACCGGCACCGGCATCGCCAGGCAGAACTGCCACCCGTTTCGCTACGGCCCCTATCTCTTCATGCACAACGGCCAGATTGGCGGTTATGGGCAAATCCGAAGGGCGATGGAAGCGCGGCTGCCGGATCATCTTTATGCCGAGCGCCGAGGCGCCACCGACTCGGAGTTGCTGTTCTTGCTGATCATTGCGCGCATCGAGGCGGGCCAGCCCGTCACGCAGGCGGTCAGCCAGATCCTCAATGAGACGCTGGCGATGATGCATGTCTTGAACATCCACGAGCCCTTGCGCTTTGCGGGCGCCTTGGCCGATGGCCAGCAGGTGCATGCTTTTCGCTTCTCCAGCGACCATCGCGCACCGACGCTGTATCTGCGCCGGGATGGTGGCGAAGGCCTGGTGGTGGCCTCGGAGCCGCTGGCCGACGACCAGGACGGCTGGACCCTGATCGCGCCCGGCAGCGTCGTGCATCTGGCGGCAAACGGGGCGAGCAGCAGCGAGGTGCTGATGGAAACCATCAGCTGAGTCCTCTCCTGCGGCTTAGATTTCGACTTTAGAGCCCAACTCCACAATCCGATTGGTCGGCAGATGCAGGAAGTCGGCCGCTGCGGCCGCGTTGCGGTGCATGCTGGCGAAGAGCTTTTCGCGCCACATCGCCATGCCGCCATTGCCTATGGTCGGGATCACGATGTCGCGGGACAGGAAGTAGCTGGTCTCCATGTCTTCCAGGATGACGCCGTTTTGCTCCAGCAGGCGCAGCGCATCGGGCACATCGGGCTCGTTCTTGAAGCCAAAATGCAGGCTCACCGCCCAGCACTGATTGCCCAGCGCCACCACTTGCACGCGCTTGTCAAAGCCCACCCAGGGCACCTCATGGTGCTTGACGGTGACGAACAGATTCTGCTCATGCAGCACCTTGTTGTGCTTCAAATTGTGCAGCAGGGCGTTGGGCGTGACGCCGGCCTCGGCCGACAAAAACACGGCCGTGCCCTCGACCCGTACCGGCGGACTCAGGAACACCGCGTCGAGAAAACTCTTCAGGTCGATCGCATCCTCGCGCAGCTTACTGCTGAGCATGCGCCGGCCTTGCTTCCAGGTCAGCATCAAGGTGAACATGCCGATGCCAATCATCAGCGGGAACCAGCCTCCCGCGACCAGCTTGAGCATGTTCGAAGCCAGGAAGGTCAGGTCGATGACGAAGAAGAAACCGGTCGCGGCCACGCACAAGGCCAGCGGGTACTTCCAGCCATAGCGAATGACGAAGAAGGTCATCACCGTGGTGATAGTCATGTCTATGGTGACCGCAATACCGTAGGCACCGGCCAGCTTGCTGCTGGAGCCGAACAAGACTACCGCCAAGATGATGAAGACAAACAGACCCCAGTTGACGAACGGGACATAGATCTGGCCGGTATCGCGCTCGGAGGTGTGCAAGATGCGCATGCGGGGCAAGATGCCCATTTGCACCGCCTGCTTGGTGACCGAGAAGGCCGCCGTGATCAAGGCCTGCGAGGCCACCACGGCCGCGGCGGTGGCGAGTAAAAAGAGCGGAATCTCCGCCCAGGCCGGCGCCAAATTGAAGAACGGGTTGACGACCGCTGCGGGCTGCTCCAGGAGCATTGCACCTTGGCCGAAATAATTGACCACCAAGGCGGGCATGACGATGCTGAACCAGGCCAGGCGAATAGGCTTCTTACCAAAATGGCCGAGGTCGGCATACAAGGCCTCGCCCCCGGTCACCACCAGAACAACCGCGCCCAGCGCCACAAATGCGGCCCATTTGTGCTCCAGGCAAAACGCCAAGGCATAGGCCGGGTTGACGGCTACCAACACATGCGGATTTTCCAGGATGTGCGGCAGGCCCAAGAGCACCAAGCTGCCGAACCAGGCCAACATGACAGGGCCGAAGGCCTTGCCGATGCCGCCCGTTCCCAGGCGCTGCACGGCGAACAGGCACGCCAACACGATCAGGGTCAAGGGCAGGATCAAATCATGCAGCTGCGGTGCATACACATCGATACCCTCAACGGCGCCCAACACCGTCATCGCCGGGGTAATGACCGCGTCGCCATAAAAGATCGCCGTGCCGAACAAGCCCAGCAGCATCAACTTGCGGCGCAGCGCCGGCTGGTCATTGACGGCATTGGTGGCCAGCGCCAGCATCGCGATCAAGCCCCCTTCGCCGTTGTTGTCGGCGCGCAGGATCAGCAGCACATACTTGATCGAAACGATGATGGTCATCGTCCAGAACAACAGCGACAGCACACCGAGGATGTTGTCATGCGTCGGCAAGATGTGGCCGCCATGGAACACCTCCTTCATCGCATAGAGCGGGCTGGTGCCGATGTCGCCGTAGACGACGCCCAAGGCGCCGAGGGTCAATCCGGCCATGGCCGTGTTCGAATGACCCCCAGATGGGGCAGTGTTTGAAGAACTCACGTGGTGTTGCCGCGCGCGCTGCGCCGCCAAGCCAAAAGCGCTATTCTGCGCCCACTTTGCTGCACTGCGTCAAAACGAATGCGCAGTTTTTTCGACCAAGCGGCTCAGGCGTAGACCTCGGCCTCCGGGTCGGTCACTTCCAGCTCATAGCTGGCCGCCACCGCACCCAAGCGTGCGATCACGCCGTACATATAGAAGCGATTCGGACCGCTGGAGCCCGGCTTCTCGCCCAGACGCGGCAGTTGAGAGGCCTGCGCAAAGGCCAAAGGCACATAGCTGGCACCTGGGGCGCTGAGGTTTTCATCCACGCCGCGGTCGGCATGCACGCGGTAAAAACCGCCCACCACATAGCGGTCCATCATGTAGACCACCGGCTCGGCCACCGCATCATTGACCCGCTCATGCGTGACAACGCCCTCTTGCACCACGAGCTGCGTCAGCCCTTGCAGGCTTTGCGATGCGCTGAGTTTGGCGCTGAGCTCTTTGGCATCCCGCAAGGTGATCGGCCCCGCGCCCTGACTGCCAGCATCGGGCTTGATCACCACAAAAGGCTTTTCTTGGATGCCGTATTCCTTGTATTTGCGTCGGGTTTTGGTCAAGACCGCATCGACCTGCGTCTGCAAGGCTTCCAGGCCGGCACCGCTGCTCAGATCCTCGCCCGCCACCGCGACCGTCAGCGGATTGATCAGCCAGTGGTCCATGCCCAGCAGCTTGGAGAACTTCTTGGCCACTTCTTCATAGGCCTTGAAATGCTGACTCTTGCGACGCACCGTCCAACCCGCATGCAGGGGCGGCAGCAGATACTGCTCATGCAAATGCTCCAGCACGCGCGGCACACCGCTGGCCAGATCATTGTTGAGCAGCACGGTACAGGGGTCAAAGTCCTTCAACCCGAGCCGGCCGCGGCTGCGGATCAAGGGCTCCAGCGTCAAGCTGCTGCCGTCGGCCAGGTTCACAGCGGTCGGCTCGGTGATGTTCGGGTCCAGCGAGCCCAGGCGGACGTTTAAGCCAGCCTGGGTGAAGATGCGTTTGAGCGTCGCGATATTGCTCAGGTAAAAGCTGTTTTGCGTATTGCTCTCCGGAATCAAGAGCAAATTCTTGGCCTCGGGGCAGATTTTCTCGATCGCGGCCATGGCTGCCTGCACCGACAGCGGCAACATGTCTTGCGTCAGGTTGTTAAACCCGGACGGAAACAGATGCGTGTCGACCGGGGCCAATTTGAAGCCGGCGTTACGCAGATCCACCGCGCTGTAAAAGGGCGGCGTGTGCTCCATCCATTCGAGCCTGAACCAGCGCTCAATGGCCGGCATCGACTCCAACACGCGCTGTTCCAACTCATTGATCGGGCCAGTCAGTGCAGTTATGAGGTGGGGAACCATGGATGTACTCGAAGCGGGATTGACTGATTCTAGAGACAAGTGCACGTGGGGCCGTTGTTCTGAAAACCAAGGCCGGCCGAACAAGTCTATGCTTAGGGTCATTGCTTCCAGGGTCCGCCATCCGATGTCAAAAATACTCGTCGTTGAAGATCACGCCGACATCCGTCGTCTGGTTCGCTGGGCCTTGGAGGACAGTGGGCACACGCTCTATGAAGCGCCCAATGGCGCCTTGGGGCTGGAGCTGGCGCGCACCGTCCATCCGGACTTGGTCTATTTGGACGTGATGATGCCCGGCGGCTTGGACGGTATCGAGGTGTGCGCTCAGATCCGCAAGGATCCGGCCCTCGCACACACCTTGGTCGTGATGCTGACCGCCGACGCGGCGCAGCAGACAAAAGCCAAGTCCTTGGCGGCCGGCGCCAATTTCTTTTTGCCCAAGCCCTTCAGCCCGGCCAAGTTGCTGGAGTTGACCGAAGTCTTGCTCAAGGCCAGACCCAAACCGGAGGCGCCCGCCGAACGCAGCTAGCGAACGGTCGCGAAAACCAAAAAGGCTGCCCGAGGGCAGCCTTTTGCTTCAGCAGCGCAAGCTCAACCAAGCCGCACCACCCTCTGCTTGCTTTTTACTTGTGATAAGCGGTCTCGCCGTGCGAGCTGATGTCCAGACCTTCGCGCTCTTCTTCTTCCGTCACGCGCAGACCGATCACCAGATCCACCAGTTTGTAAGCCGCCAAAGAGACCACGGTCGACCAGATCACGGTCAAGCCAACGGCCTTGGCCTGAATCCAGACCTGACCCGCGATCGAGAACGCTTCTTGCGTCACCATCGTGACCGTGACCCAGTCGCCCACCAAGCTCGGGCCACCCAAGGCGGGTGAGTTGAAGACGCCGGTCAGCAAGGCGCCAACGATACCGCCCACACCGTGCACGCCGAACACATCCAGCGAGTCATCTGCACCGAGCAGCTTCTTCAGGCCGGTCACACCCCACAGGCAGGCAAAGCCGCCGATGAAGCCGATCACCAGTGCACCACCGATGCCGACGTTGCCGGCTGCCGGCGTCACCGCCACCAAGCCCGCCACCGCGCCGGAAGCCGCACCCAGCATCGACGCCTTGCCCTTCAGCAGCGCCTCACCCAAGCACCAGGCCAAGACCGCAGCAGCCGCTGCCACCAGCGTATTGATAAAAGCCAGCGCGGCGAAGCCATTGGCTTCCAAGGCGGAGCCGGCATTGAAGCCGAACCAGCCGACCCACAGCAGCGAAGCACCGACCATGGTCAGCGTCAGGCTGTGTGGCGTGAAGGCCTCCTTGCCGTAGCCGACACGCTTGCCGATCATGTAGGCACCGACCAAGCCGGCCACCGCCGCATTGATGTGCACCACGGTGCCGCCGGCGAAGTCCAGGGCACCCATTTGCCAGAGGAAACCGGCCTTGGCGTTCATCTCGTCCACCACACCAGCGGCCGTGTAAGCGTCCGGGCCCATCCAGAACCAGACCATGTGCGCGATCGGCAGGTAGCTGAAGGTGAACCACAGGGCCAGGAACATCAGCGCGGCCGAGAACTTGATGCGCTCGGCGAAGGCGCCAATGATCAAGCAAGCGGTGATGCCGGCAAAGGTAGCCTGGAAGGCGGCGAAGACGATCTCAGGGATGACCACGCCCTTGCTGAAGGTCGCCGCGTTGGCGAAGGTGCCGGCCGCGTTGTCCCAGATGCCCTTCATGAACAGGCGATCAGTGCCGCCGATAAAGGCATTGCCTTCGGTGAACGCAAAGCTATAGCCGTACAGCACCCACAGGACGACGATCATCGAGAACGCGACCATCACTTGCATCAGCACCGACAGCATGTTTTTGCTGCGCACCAGGCCACCGTAGAACAGGGCCAGGCCGGGCACCGTCATCATGATGACCAAGAGTGTGGACAACAACATCCACGAGGTGTCGCCCTTGTTGGGAACGAGTGCCGGCGCAGCGGCCGAAGCGGCTTCAGCGGCAGGTACAGCCGCTGCTGCAGCCGCCGGCGCCGCGTCTGGCGCCGAAGCTGGGGCCATCACGGCGCTGGCTACAGCCGCCGGGGCGGCAGCATCTTGTTGGGCCCAGGCGGCAGGTGCAAGCACCGCTGCGGCCAGAGCGAGGCAGGCGAGAAGTTTTTTCATGTCTTGTTCTCCACGGAAATCTTGCGTCAGAGGGCTTCGTTGCCGGTCTCGCCGGTGCGAATGCGCACCACTTGGTCCAGCGGCGAGACAAAAATCTTGCCGTCACCGATCTTGCCGGTGCGGGCGGCGGCTTCGATGGCATCGATCACCTGCTCGACCACGGCGTCATCCACGGCGGCTTCGATCTTCACCTTGGGCAAAAAGTCCACGACATATTCGGCGCCGCGGTAGAGCTCGGTATGGCCTTTTTGGCGGCCAAAGCCCTTCACCTCGGTCACAGTCAGGCCCTGCACGCCGATGGCGCTGAGGGCTTCGCGAACTTCATCAAGCTTGAAGGGCTTGATGATGGCTGTAATCAGTTTCATGCTGTCTATCTCCGATTTCTATTGCTGGATACGAGCTCAGAAAGTCTTCTTCACCGACACGACCAGACCGTCTTTGCCCAGGTTCTTCATAGACGGGCCGCCCTTGTAAGCGTCCGTGTTGGTGCCCACCACCGCCGCGCCAAAGGTGAAGCCGGCGTAGTCCTTGTTCAGCGTCAGCGAGTAGTCGGTGTAGCTGGCCGCGCTGTTGTTCTTCACCTTTTGGTAGCCGACATGCGGCACCACGGTGAAACCACCGCCTACGTCAAAGGTGGCCGACACATCCAGGTAGCCACTGCCCTTGCTGTCGGCGGTGCCGAACAAATTGGTCACGCTGTGCGAGTACTTGGCCGTCACCGGGCCAAAGCTCAAAGCACCGTAGACCTCGGTGGTGTCGGCCTTGGGGTTCAGATCGTTGCTGGGGTAGATGTAAGTCAGCGCGCCAACATCCAGCGTCAAGCCGCTGGCGATCTCGGTCTTGTAGCCGCCATAGACGTCGATTTCCACATTGGCGCCGCCGTTGTAAGGCGCATCCTTGATCCACTTGATGGTCGAGGCCCAGGTACCAATGTAAAAACCGTTGGCAAACGCGTAATCCGCGCCGCCTTGCAGCGCAGGGTTCAGGCGCGACTGCGACAGACCGCGGTAGCGGTAGTCCGAGGTCACACTGACGTTGAAGGACAAGGGGCTGGCAGCCTCGGGGGCGGCCTCGGTCTTCGCCGCTTCTTCGGCCTGAGCCATGGTGGCGCCCAGAGTCAGCGTGACAGCAAGCACAGCAAAAATCGACTTCATGGCAGGTTTCCTAGCTTTGGGATTAAAAAAGGGGTGGATCAGAATTTCTACGGGACCTGCTCTCCCTTTGCAGCTTTCGTGCCAAGTCATATCGCCCCCTAGCCATCAGCTTGCAGGCGCTTCGCACCAGAATGGATCTGCGCTGAGCACAACCCAAACTGGTGCGCGCACCATGGCTGTGCAAATAGCTGCGCAGGCCCTCACAGCGTGCACAATTGCTGACAAGGTCCCGGCAAGACGGGGCCAGGGGAGCGCCCTATGTCATTGGCGATCGTTCAAAGCCGGGCTCTGGACGGCTTGAGTGCAGCGGCCGTCAGCGTCGAAGTGCATCTGGCCAATGGACTTCCTTCTTTCACGCTGGTTGGGCTCGCGGAGACCGAAGTCAAAGAATCTCGTGAGCGGGTGCGTGCGGCGCTGCAAAACAGCGGTCTGAGCTTCCCCCACAATCGCCGCATCATCGTCAACCTAGCCCCTGCCGAACTCCCCAAAGAAGGCGGACGTTTCGACCTGCCGATTGCTCTGGGCCTGCTGGCTGCCAGCGAGCAGATCGATGCGGCACGACTGGCCGAGTTTGAATGCGCCGGTGAGTTGTCGCTGGGCGGCGAATTGCGGCCGGTGCGCGGCGCGCTGGCCATGAGCCTGGCACTGCGCCAGGAGCAATCGACCCGCAGCCTGATCTTGCCCCCAACCAGCGCGGCCGAGGCGGCCTTGGTCTCGGGCATCAAGGTCTTGCAGGCCGACCATCTGCTGGATGTGGTCGCAGCCTTGGTGCCCGGCAGTGATGCGCCGCTGGCACCGGCCACGCCCTTGACCCGCGCCGAAGCGCCGGCCCCACCCGATCTCAGCGACATCAAAGGTCAGGCCGGCGCCAAACGCGCGCTGGAGATCGCCGCGATCGGCGAGCACAGTCTCTTGATGGTCGGCCCACCGGGCACCGGCAAGTCGATGCTGGCCCAGCGCATGGCCGGCTTGCTGCCGCCGCTGAGTGAGGAAGAGGCCTTGGCCTGCGCATCGGTGCTGAGCCTGGCCGGGCAGTTTGAGCCAGCACGCTGGGGCCAACGCAGCCTGCGCAGCCCACACCACAGTGCCTCCAGCGTGGCCCTGGTCGGCGGCGGCTCGCCGCCTCGCCCGGGTGAGATTTCGCTGGCTTTGCACGGCGTATTGTTTTTAGACGAGCTGGCCGAATTCAGCCGTAGCGCCTTGGAGGCGCTACGCGAGCCGATGGAAACCGGCCGCATCCTGATTTCGCGCGCGGCCCGGCAGGCCGAGTTCCCTGCGCGTTTTCAGAAGATCACAACACAACAATGAACCATTAAAAGATGAACCTATCCCGACTAGGTAGAGTCTCTGATAGAACCTGTATCCACCTCTTTAACCTCTCAGATATTAAGAAAATATCCTTATAAATCAAGTACTTAGCTGCGTTTTCAATCTATTAACTAGCAATAACTAGCAATCTTATTGTCAAGTATTGCAATATATATTTTATAGTAATTGCAAAATAATATAGTAATTCTATTGACAAACTGAATATTTATTATAGAATAATAATTCGGACTACAAATAATTAAAGCCCGCATTCCCCTAATTGAGCAGGAGAATAGCGGGCTTTTCTACGTCTAAACTTTTATCAACATCAAGTCAAGCTCATTAGCAATTGCCTCATTTTGGAGCACATCGAAAAGACAAATCCGCCCTTTCAAATATTGCACTTTTAGACATCAAGTAATGAACTACAGCCCAACAAATACGGGCTTTCTAGCGTTTTAATTCGATGCTCTAAATTCTTCAGAATAGATACACCTGTATATAGACCCATTTATCACAGGTTAAACGCAACAACAGCTAAGAGTCTTGACTTACCCAACGAGAGGTAAACCGAGCATGTCAAACATCTTCAAATCAGCTAATAGAAATATTACTACAGAATCAACTTTTAACGATCTAGAACTCTACGCCAACAGCAAATCAAGTAAAGGCTTTTACGTTGACATCTTAAATAAAATAGAAGAGCTTTTAATGTTTAGCTTAGTTAACTTTACAGACCCAAAGGTAAGCCACTTTACGATTGATGAACCAAACCAAGACAAACTACAAGAGTTAAGGAAAGACCTTGCCAGATTCCTAGCATCAAGAGCTAAAACAAAAGGAACAAAGGAAACAAAGTTCCTCTATCTTGCAACTTTAGAGATTCGACCAAAGAACAAACAGGAGCATTTGCACTTAGCATTCTTCTTTGATGGCCTAAACACCAAAGACTTGAACTTACTAGAAGAAAGATTAGCCAAGTTCAGCAATTCCAACAAAGCAAAGCTGAACCATAGACGCTTAGATTGCCTCCCTCTTGATATATATACAGAGACAGGCGAGATTAAATACAACAAGAGAGGCAACTTTGCTAGAAAAGGCTCTACCGCATGGCATGAACTCAGAACAGATTCTATAGACGCCTTCAAAAGACTGAGTTATTTAGCCAAGGTCTATTCCAAAGCAAAGGACTATCACCTTAGCTCAAGCCGATTACCCAGCAAACTAGCAGCAAAGCCATTTGAAGCCCCTGCAGCTAGCCTTCAGACAAAATCAATACCAATCCAACTCAAAGGCCTTGAACTCGCTGTAGAGCCTTCTAAAGCAGCTCAAGAGGATTCTAAAATCCTAGCACCTTTAGATAATCCAAAAAGACTTCACTCTCCCGTCCTTCTCATCTATCAGCGTCAGCTAGATATGAAGTTCAAGGTATGGCTGCGATACGATCTACAGACCTACAGCTTTAAAGGAGAAAAAGAGATAGACAAGAACCTAGTTATCCAAGAACTTCTAGCTATCCCTAGTCTCTACCGCTTCAAGGTACTGGCTGGATCAACAGAACCAACTTCAGTGACACCAGAACGAGCCTTAGCGATCCTTAGACAAGCTCCAGGCCACTCGCTGAAAGGAAGAGAATTGACCTTCCAAGCTCCAACTATGCCAACCGGACGAGGCAGAACCATTGATAAAAATAGATGCCAACCTAAAGCGACAGATTGGCAAAAACCTTCTATTCAACTAGTTGCGCCTGTTCGAGCGCATCATTAACCAACTGACTTCTTCCGCATTACGTATCCAACGGCAGAAAGCCCCAACATTAACAATGCAAAGGGATTAGGCTCATCTACAGCGGAAACTGGCGAAAACTTCGCAGTAAATCCCAAACTTGCGTAGGAGGAGTCACCATGCCAGACATTATTCGAGGCATCAGGCAATTGAGGGTTGAACGTTGAGCTGTAAAAGAACCGCCCATTGAGTCCACCGTTTGAAGAGGTCGTTGCCTGAACAGACATATCAGTCAACGGACTATCTACACCCGAAACAGAAAGAAAGGCTATGTACGAAGAGTCCGCAAGAATAGTATTTATAGAAGAGAATTTTAGCTGGCCGTAATATGGACCCGCGTAATGAATTGGAGCACTCTCATAGATAACAGGCCCAACAACTCGTTGGCTGTCCCACCTTGAAATCAAAAGCTTTACATTCCCTGCGCTACCTGCTAGCGGGTAAAAAGTCCAATCGTCCAAACGCTTAGTTTCACCGAGTTCAAAGGTCTGGCCAAAGCTGGTAAACCGACCACCTCCGAGTTCACCGTATCCCGAACCATTTAAGAATGACTGGTTCGAATACGTTTGCGCTCCAGCTTGAAATGCAACGAACGATGCACCTAAGGCCAGCAATACAGATTTAATATTTGAAGTCATAAAGATTGAGTAGTTGATAGGGCTGATCCCTAGCCACCTAATGGCAAGTAAATTCCCGCCATCAGCATAGAGCACAACTATTCAATTCGAGCACCCCCCAAAAGTAGGAGTCATGTACAGACACGGCTGTTAAAAAGCACCTCCTTTCCAACGCCGTAGCCTTACCCTGTTAGAAACATAGCTATTGACACTTTCCAACATGGGCAATAAACTAACAGCACTTTCCAACACCTAAGGAGTGCGAAATGTCTAGAGTCTTTTCATACAGCCGAGTAAGCACAGCAGAGCAAGTCACATCTAACCAAGAGCTAGAGATTAAACAAGCTGGCTATTCTGTAGAGCCTCATAGAAGCGTTCAAGAACAAATATCAGGAAGCGTCCAAGCGCAGAAGCGACCAGCATTCCAAGCCCTACTAGCAAAACTTGAGGAAGGCGATACGCTAGTAGTGACAAAGCTAGACCGTATTGGCAGGGACAGCATAGATGTTCAGCAAACCGTAGAGCTATTCCAGACTAGAAAGATTAAGCTTGTAGTCCTTCAGCTTGGCAATCTCGACCTAACCTCAACTGCTGGCGCTTTGATGATTAAGCTGCTAGCTGCTGTAGCTGACTTTGAGAGAGAACTAATTATCGAACGTGTTCAATCTGGTGTAGCAAGAGCTAAAGCAGAAGGTAAGCACATGGGCCGACCTAGTAAGACTACTTCAGAGCAGAAGCAATCTATCAAAGCTTCCTTATCCCAAGGAATTTCTGTTAGTGCAGTAGCCAAGGAGTTCAATATCTCTAGAGCTTCTGTTATCGCTATCAGGGACACAAAATAACCAAGGAAGGCTTTAAACAGCCTTTCCAAGGCACTTAATGCCATTAGGATATCCAGCCCCTTGCTAACCCTTAAAAGCTGCTGTAGGGGCTATAAAGCGCCTTTCTGAACCTTCTAGCTATCCTATTGATATTTTAGGATTATAACCAAGTGCTAAAAGGGACTACGGATGTAGATCAAGCACCAAAGCCAAGCTGCTAGTAGTTATTAACTTTTTTTATAATTTATTCGCACGATGTTACTGTGTACGTCGCATTCTCGTGCGTAAATATAATTTTACCACACGCTCCAAATTTCGTCAATTTTTAGCAACACTCTCAGCTAGTTGTGCTAGTACTTCCGCTTCTGTGTCAGCCTTAGCTAGAACAACTCCTTTAGCACCAATTGCATAGAATTTAGTCCAGCTAGGTTCTGTTATCCAGCTAGGTTCGATCAAGAGAGCTTCTGCAGGTACTTCAGGAATCTCAACCTTAACAAGATAAGCATTAGCAAACTTCTGAAGCCTTCGCGTCAAGGTGAACTCTTCTCTATTTCCAGTGCTCAGAGTAGCTACCTTTCCATCTATGAAAATCTGATAACCAAATTGCTTAAGCAAGTGCCTAAGCTCCAAGAGAGGAAGTTTATTTAGATAATTTAAATCAGTGCTAAGGCTTCCGTTGAACCCTTCATCAAATTCAGCGCCAAACAAAACAGCTACCGTACTAGCTACTATAGACTCTCTATCCTTCTTCTTGATATGCAATAGGTCTAGATCAGTCTTGCATTGCTTAACAACATCAAGATATTTAAGATCACCTGTAGCATCAAACAGAGCAGCATTTCTTCCCTGCTTGATCTCTAATGCTGCTATAGCTTCTTCAATCTCTTTAAGCTCCGCATCTGGTTTTCTATCCTTTGACATGTGAATGTCAGCCAAGACTTGAGTTAAACCGTATTGATAGACGAACAACAAAACATCATAAGGCCATGTGGCATTGTTGAAGCACTTCCCATTCTTCAAATAGTCGCTGCAATTACAGTAAAGGATAGCGGGTTTAGCTAAATATGCCTCAGACCCTGCTGGCGCTGCTAGTGTTGCTTTAGGCTTCTGTCTTCTAGTGTGAAACGTACTCTTGCAGCTAGCACAGCGCACCAAGCCTGCTAATTCGTAATCATTAGACTTACTTGGTGCAACTTCTTTACTAGCTCTTCTAACTTTCTCTTTCTGGATAGCTTGAAACTCAGAGCTAGTAATCAGAGGCTCTAGGCAATTCTCAATCAATCCTTCTTTGCTTAACCAGTGACCCTCTAGCTCGGGGGCCTTCAACCACTTAGATACAGTTGTAGCGTTAAGCTTATTACCGTACTTATCTTCCAGAATTTTAGTATTCCTAATGTCCTCTTGAAGTTCTACAACTATCTGTCTAGTGCCGTAACCCTGCAGATAGAGTTTTACTGCTTTCTTTACCAGAGAGGCAAAAGGTTCTAAGGATTCATGCAGCTTGCCATCTTTTAGCCAAGGTGCTGATACAAGCTTAGAGACAGTTTCTCCCGCTCTTGCTTTTTTCCTTTTGCTTTCATGCGCTGCAGCTACACGAGCACCAAGTCTCTTGCTGTAGTCATGAGCACCTCGAAGCGAAGCAATCAAAGAATAGATAGCATCCCCATCGAGACTCTCAGCACTGTAAGTAGTCCGATTCTCTAATGTAAGGATGGAGACACCAGCTCTAAGAATGTCTCTGACCAAATCAAAGCTATCAAGTACAGCTTGCCTACTTAACCTATCTATTGCTTCGACTACTAGCAAATCTCCCGATTTAACAGAGCCATCAGCAATAAGGCTCAGGAAGGTGCTTAATCGACCCTTAGCTGCATTCTTGCCCTTATAGGCTGATACACCCCTATCTTCAAGATAAAACGGCGTATAGGCTGTTCTATGACCTTCCAACCATTTCTCAAAGCTTAGAAGCTGTCTCTCTATAGAACTTCCCTTAGCCTGACTGCCGCTGCTAAAGCGTGCATAGCTTATAGCTCTAGGAAGGTCTGGTGCTGGCGCTGCTGGTGCTGAAGGCTGGTTCATAGTTACCAGTCTAGCTTCCAATTGCTGGCCGCCATGAACCCCTGCCCCTGCGGGCATCTGGGCAATCCGCTGCGCGCCTGCCGCTGCAGCCCCGATCAAATAGCGCGTTACCAAGGCAGACTCAGCGGCCCATTTCTGGATCGACTGGATCTATTGATCGAAGTCCCAATGATACGGCCGAGTGAGCTGGCCGGCATGGCCGCTGGCGAGAGCAGCGCCGTCGTGGCGGCTCGAGTCGCGGCGGCACGCGAGCGCGCCATGGCTCGGCAAGGCTGTAGCAATGCACGGCTGGCAGCTCAGCAACTGGAGCAGCACATAGGGGCCGAGCCCGCCGCACAGGCCTTTTTGCTGAAGGCAGCCGGTCAACTCGGCCTGTCGGCACGCGCCTACCACCGGCTACTGAGGGTCGCACGCAGCATCGCCGATCTCGAAGACAGCCCGAGGGTCACAACCCCGCAAATGGCTGAGGCGATTCAACTGCGGCGCGGCCTGCGCTCGATGTAGGCCGCAGAAGGTAAAACCACAAAAAAGGTCGCGTCCTTAGACACGCCCCTGGTGAGCTATCGGCAGCCAAGGCCGCCGTCCTATCTCAGTCACGCCCGCCTTAACGCCTGCGCTTGCTGAGCTGGCTCAAGATCCAGTAGGGAACGGCGACCAGCATGATCAAGGGCAACAGCGGGAACATCATGAAGCGAGGCATCCTCGACCCACTGGGGATATTCATATCGGCCGCGACGAACAAGAGCGTCAGCACCAAAGCAAAGCCGGCGACCACCCACAAGGCCGTGCTCGCCGAGATCAAACCGAAATAGGCGAAGGGCAGTGGGGCTGCCAACAGCAAGGCCAGTTGACCGAGCAGGGTCGCACAGCCGCGCTTGCCCGACGAAGCGTCGGCAACAACGCAAGTGGTCAGAAGCACGATCAGATAGGCCACCAGACCCAGCAACCAGGGCGATACATCCATATAGGCCTTCATCGCTTTACAGCAGCGGCGCCAAGGCACGCTGGGCGGCCTCTTGGTTCAGCTGCATGCGCTCGGCCCAGTCCTGCACCTGGTCCTCGCCAATCCGACCCACATTGAAGTAGGCCGCGTCCGGGTGAGCAAAGTAAAAGCCCGAAACGCTCGCCGCTGGCGTCATCGCCATGCTGTCGGTCAGACCCATGCCGATTTCTTCCGGCGCCAAGGCCTTGAACAGCGCACGTTTGACCAAGTGATCAGGGCAGGCCGGATAGCCGGGTGCCGGCCGGATGCCGCGGTACTGTTCCTTGATCAATTCCTCGCTGCTCAGCGCTTCGTCCGCCGCATAGCCCCAGAACTCTGTACGCACGCGCTGATGCAGTCGCTCCGCAAAGGCCTCGGCCAGACGGTCGGCGATGGCCTTGAACATGATGGAGGAGTAGTCATCCAGATCGGCGACGAATTGCGCTTCCTTCTTCTCGACACCCAGGCCGGCCGTGACGGCGAACAGGCCGATGTAGTCAGGCACAGATCCCTTCGGCGCAACAAAGTCCGACAAGCAACGGTTCGGGCGCCGCACGCCGTCCACCACCGGCCGCTCCGACTGCATGCGCAGGCCATGCCAGGTCATCAAAACCTCGCTGCGGCTCTCGTCGGTGTATATCTCGATATCGTCGTCATTCACCTGCGCGGCCGGGTACAAGCCGAACACGCCGCTGGCCGTCAACCAGCGTCCGGCGATCAGGCGCTGCAACATCCGTTTGCCGTCGCTGAACACGCGCTGCGCCTCGGTGCCGACGATCTCGTCCTTCAGGATCGCCGGGAAAGGCCCGGCCAGATCCCAGGTCTGGAAGAACGGCGCCCAGTCGATGTAGTCGGCCAGTTCGGCCAGGTCGTAATTGCGTATCACCCGGCGGCCAATGAACTGCGGCACTGGCGGGGCGTAACTTGCCCAATCCACGGCATGCTTGTTGGCCCGCGCCTGGCTCAGGCTGACCATAGGCGTCTGCTTCTTGTTGGCATGCAGATGGCGCACCTGGTCGTAGTCGACCTTCAGCTCGGCGATGAACTTGGCGGCTCGGTCGTCGCTGAGCAAATCACTGCAGACGCCGACGCTTCGCGAGGCATCCGGCACATAAACGACCGGCCCCTCGTAATGCGGCGAAATCTTCACCGCCGTATGCACCCGGCTGCAGGTGGCGCCGCCAATCAAAAGCGGCGTGCCGCGCGAACGGAAATGCTCGTCGCGCTGCATCTCGGCCGCCACATGCTGCATTTCTTCCAGGCTTGGCGTGATCAGGCCGGACAGGCCGATGATGTCGGCGCCCTCTTCCTTGGCCTTGGCCAGAATGTCCTGGCAAGCCACCATCACGCCCATATTGACGACTTCGAAGTTGTTGCACTGCAAGACCACGGTGACGATGTTCTTGCCGATGTCATGCACATCGCCCTTGACTGTCGCAATAACGATCTTGCCCTTGGGCTTGGCCTCGCCGCCGGCGTCGATCAAGGCCTTTTTCTCGGCCTCGATATAGGGCAGCAAATGCGCGACCGCCGCCTTCATCACCCGCGCCGACTTGACGACCTGGGGCAAGAACATCTTGCCAGCGCCAAAGCGGTCACCGACCACATTCATGCCGGCCATCAAAGGGCCTTCGATCACATGCAGAGGGCGCCCGCCACTGGCTTGTATCGCTTGCCAAGCTTCTTCGGTATCGGCGGTAATGAATTCGGTGATGCCGTGCACCAGCGAGTGGCTGAGCCGCTCGTTGACATCACCGGCACGCCAGGCGAGGCGCGCCGTGTCATCGATCGACATGCCCTTGGCGCGCTCGGCCACTTCGATCAGGCGCTCGCCGGAATCGGGGCGGCGGTTCAAGACGACATCCTCGACCCGTTCGCGCAACTCGGCGTCGAGGTCGTCGTACACACCCACCATGCCGGCATTGACGATGCCCATATCCATGCCGGCCTTGATCGCGTGATACAAGAACACGGTGTGGATGGCCTCGCGCACCGGGTCATTGCCGCGGAAGCTGAAGCTCACATTGGAGACGCCGCCCGAGACCTTGGCGCCGGGCAGGTTCTGCTTGATCCAGCGCGTTGCCTCGATGAAGTCGACCGCGTAGTTGTTGTGCTCCTCGATGCCGGTCGCGATGGCGAAGATGTTCGGGTCGAAGATGATGTCCTCGGGCGGGAAACCGACCTCATCCACCAGCAGCCGGTAGGCGCGCTCGCAGATCTCGATCTTGCGCGCAAAAGTGTCGGCCTGGCCCTGTTCGTCAAAGGCCATCACCACGGCGGCAGCGCCGTAACGGCGCACCAGCTTGGCCTGGCGCTTGAACTCGGCCTCGCCTTCCTTCATCGAGATCGAGTTGACGATGCCCTTGCCCTGTATGCACTTCAGCCCGGCCTCGATGACGCTCCATTTGCTGCTGTCAATCATGATGGGCACGCGGGCGATCTCGGGCTCGCCGGCGATCAGATTCAGAAAGCGCACCATCGCGGCCTGGCTGTCCAGCATGGCCTCGTCCATATTGATGTCGATCACCTGCGCGCCGTTCTCGACCTGCTGGCGGGCGACGGCCAAGGCGTCCTCGAACTGACCATTCAGAATCAGCCGGGCGAAGGCCTTGGAGCCGGTCACATTGGTGCGCTCGCCGATATTGACGAAGAGCGTGCCGGCATCAACCTGCACCGGCTCCAAACCGGAGAGCTTCATCGCCGGTGGCGTTGAAGAAAAGGTGCTGGCGGAATTTGTGTTCATGGCGGCCTCGAGAAAACATCGGGCCGCGAACTCACCGCGGCCACGAAAAGCATGGATCGGTGAGCGTCGTTATCAGCAGCGGGGGGAAAACCAAACTGCCTGTTCAAGCCTGGCGAGCCTCCGCCGATCTCGCGATCGATGCGGGTGGACTGGTCGCAACGCTCCTTGAACCGTGCGCGATTTTACGCACAGCGCGGCTTTGCCCTGAATTTAGCGCCTGGGCGGCCGACAATCATGCAGCGAAAACTGCAAAGCCCATGGACTTGATACAGCTCCCCCCCAACAGCCTGCGCGTCGGCCAGGTTTTGACGTTTTCCCTGCGTGACGCGAGCGGCAAGCTGCTGGTTGCCAGCGGCCAGACCCTCAGCAATGCGCCGCAAATGCAGGCCTTGCTGGCCAGCGGCGTCTGGGTGTTGGCGCATGAAACCAAGGAATACCAGCGCGCCATGGCGCACAAGATGGACACCTTGATGCATCAAGGCGCCAATCTGGGCGACATCGTCAAGGTGCAGGCCGACTTCGTCAAACCCGATCGCAATAAAAAAGTCGATCTGGGCGAGCAGGCCGCCTGGGCCGATCTGCAAATGCATGCGCACAGCCTTCTGCGCGACCCACGCACCGATGACTTCCGCGGCCGCTTCCAACAGTTGCACAACGACGCCGTCGCGCGCCTGAACAACAAGCCCGACGCCATCTTGATGCTGCTGATTTTTGACGCCACCCAAGGTTTCGAAAAGTACAGCGGGCGCCACGCCCTGCTCTGCCTGGCGCTGGCCGAACTCTGCGCGGCCAAGCTCGGCTGGCCCGATGACTGGCGGCTGGCGCTGACGCAAGCGGCACTGAGCATGAACATCAGCATCAGCGCCCAGCAAGACCGCTTGGCCTCTCAGGTCGAAGAACCCTCCTACAGCCAAAAGCAAGCCTTGGTTTCGCACGGCGACCGCTCGGCCGCCTTGTTGAGCGAGTTGGGTGCCAGCTCCGAGCTGTGGCTCAAGACCGTTTGCCTGCACCATGACGCCGGCCCTGGCCCTTTGGCGGGGCGCGCCCCAGCCGAGCAACTGGCGCGGCTGTTGCGGCGCATCGACATCTTCGCCTCCCGCATCAGCCCACGCGGCTCCCGCAAGGCACAACCCGGCGCGATGGCCGCGCGGGCGGTTTTTCTGGATGAACTGAAGCAACCCGACGAGGCCGGTGCGGCCATCGTCAAGACCCTTGGCCTTTACCCACTGGGCAGCTTAGTGCGCCTCGCCAATGGCGAGGTCGGCATCGTCTTCAAGCGCGGCCACAGCGCCACCGAACCTATGGTCGCCAGCCTCCTAGGCAAAAGTGGCAACCCTTTGAGTGAGCCCGTGCCGCGTGACACGCGATTGGCCAGTCAAGCCATCAGCGCCAGCCTGGCGCCGCATGAGCTGAAGCTGAGGGTGTCGATGGAGAAGTTGCTGAAACTCTAATTAGCCAGCCACCAGCTCACTGAAAAACTTCTGGCCGCTGGCCCGCGGTTTGTAGGCCGAGACCTGGCGCGCAATCGCCGCGATATGGTCGGGTGTCGTGCCGCAGCAGCCGCCCGCGATGTTCAAGAAGCCGCTACGGGCAAACTCTTCCATCAGGCGGCCGGTCACATCCGGCGTCTCGTCAAAGCCGGTGTCGCTCATCGGGTTGGGCAGGCCGGCGTTCGGGTAGCAGCTGATTGCCGTGGCACCCGCCGCCTTGGACAGCTCCTCGATATAGGGGCGCATCAGCGTGGCACCCAAGGCGCAGTTCAGGCCAATCGCCAAGGGGCGGGCGTGACGCACCGAATGCCAGAAGGCGGTCACCGTCTGGCCCGACAGAATGCGGCCGGACGCATCGGTGACGGTGCCGGAGACGATCACCGGCAGGCGCTCACCGGTGTCTTCCATCAACTCGTCCAAGGCAAAGATGGCGGCCTTAGCGTTGAGCGTATCGAAGATGGTTTCGACCAGGAACAGATCGACCCCGCCTTCCAGCAGCCCCTTGGCCTGCTCGTAGTAGGCTGCGCGCAAGGTGTCGAAATCGACATTGCGGGCACCGGGGTCATTGACGTCGGGGCTGATGCTCGCGGTGCGCGGCGTGGGGCCAAGCGCTCCGGCGGCGAAGCGGGGTTTGTCGGGCGTGCTGTATTTGTCGCAGGCGGCGCGGGCAATGCGGGCTGCCGCCACATTCATTTCAAAAGCATAGGCCTCGAGGCCGTAATCCTCTTGCGCAACCGAGGTGGTGCCGAAGGTATTGGTCTCGATGATGTCGGAACCGGCCGAGAGGTATTGCTCGTGGATTTCGCTGATCACATCGGGCCTTGTCAGCACGAGCAAATCGTTATTGCCCTTCAGGTCCTTGGGGTGGTCGGCAAAGCGCTCACCCCGGAAATCGGCCTCCGTCAGTTTGTAGCGCTGGATCATCGTGCCCATGGCGCCGTCGAGAATCGCGATGCGTTGCTGCAGGATGGCGGGCAGGGTCGCGCCGCGCGTGTAGGTGATGTTGGAGGCGGTATTCATGCCGCCATTGTAGAAAGCCGCTGAAGCTGTGCAAAAAAACGGCTTGAAATAACAAAGACGCCCGCTGGAAGGCGGGCGTTCACATCAAGAGATGGGCAACTCAGGCAGCTTAGGTGCGCGGGCGGCCTTGACCGCCACCGCGCCGGCCGCCGCGACCGGCGTCGCGCTCTTGCGTGCGCTCGCGGCTGCGAGGTGCATGCTGCGGGCGGCCGTCGCGCGGGTCACGCGCCTCGCGTGCCGGCGGCCGCGCGGCAGCTTCCTGGCGGGCAATCTCCAACAGGCCCGGCAACTCCTCGGGCGTCACACCCTTGAGTGCGCAGAAGTTCGGCAGGGTCAGCGTGGTGCGCTCGAAATCATGCAAGAGCCCGGCACGATTGCGCGCTTGCGTCTGTTCCAGCTCGAGTCGCTCTTGCTGCAGCCCACGACGGCGAGTCAATTCTTCGACCGCTGCCGCTCGGTGTTCGTCGCTCAAATCACCGGCCGGCTGGCCGTCCAAGTCAAAGCGGGTGCGTGCCTTGCTGATCGCCATCAGATAGCTGGTGCTGCCGGTATGGCGGCGCAAAAAGGCCGACAAGGCCGCCTTGGTGAACACGCCCGGGGCACGCTCTTGAATATCGGCCTGAACGCGCAGCTTCAGCGGCTTGACACCGCCACCGACGAAAAGCGCTGGGAACAGCTCTTTGAGCTTGGCCGCACAGGCGGCCGGGCTCATCTCCTTGGCGGCAAGCACGGCGGCGGTCGCTGCCTCGGCCGTTGCTTCAGGCGCAGGGACTGCGGCCTCGGCCTGCACGGCGCCGGCTGGGGCTTCCACAGGGGCTTCGGCCGGGATGTCCAATGCCGGGATTGGCGCGGGGGTAAGAGCTTCGTTCATGGGCGGGCGCTGAAAAACTTCAAAAGGAATCAAGCCCGTATTGTCCACTGGACCGGACTTGACCCGAAATCAGCCGCCAAACACCTTTTTCAGCAAGGCGCTGCCGCTGGCCAGCGGGTCTTTGCGGATCTTGCGTTCCTCCTCGGCAATCATCAAAAACAAGCCGTCCAGCGCCCGCTTGGTCACGTATTGCTGAATATTGGCGTCCTCAGCCTTGACCAGCCCGAAACCGACACCTTTGCCGGCCACCGCGTTGTATTTGTCGGCCAGCGCGACCTTTTCGGTCGCGTGCGTCACGATGGGCAAGAATTGCGCCGTCAAGGGCTCACGCGTCTTGCCGGCAAAGAAGCGCGTCACCGAGTCGTCATCGCCCTTGACGATCTGCAGCGCGTCTTCAACGCTCATGGACTTGACCGCATTGAGCAACAAGGGCCGCGCCGCCGGCACTGCGGCTTCGGCGGCGCGGTTCATGGCCAGCAACAAGTCGTCCACCTGCTTGCTTTGACCCGTCATCTTCAGCAACTTGGCGCCGTCTTTCAGGTAACCGGGCAGCTCGATCTTGACGGCCGGGTTGCCCATAAAGCCATCCGTTTTGCCCAAAGTCGCAATCGCCGCTTCGGCACCACGTTCAAGTGCCAGGCGGATGCCGGAAGCGGCGTCGCTCTCGGTGACTGCGGCCCAAACCATCGCTGTGGGCGCCAGCATGCCGCCACCCATGGCCGCCCAAATCATCATCTGTCTGCGTTGCATCTTGTTAGCTCCCGTTTTGGAAAAACTCAGGCCTTGATCGCTTCGGAGGCTGCCTCGGCAGCTGCCTCAAACAAGGCCCCGACGTCCTGATCAATCGCGCCGAACACGCTCAAGCCATCGCGGCCCTTTATTTCAACGCGAATGCTATCGCCGAATTGCATGTACTCGGTCTTGGCTTGGCCGGCTTCCAAGGCTTCGAGCGCGCGCTTTTCGGCAATGCTGGCGAAGCCCCGGGACGCATCCTTGTTGGCAACATAGCCCGAACCGATGACGCTGCCGGCACGCAAGCGGCGCGTCTTGGCGGCATGCGCGATCAGCTGGCCGAAGTGAAAGCTCATGTCGGACCCGGCTTCGCACAAGCCCACCTTGCGGCCGTTCCACATCACCTGCAGCGGTAGATCAACCCGGCCGGCGCTCCAGGCCGCGCCCAGCTCATCGGGCGTGACGGCGACCGGGCCGAAGGCGCTGAGCGCTTGGCTGTGCAGCTCGCCCGAGCGCACATGGCGCAAGCGCCAGTCATTGACCAGCGCCAGCAGGCGCACACCCTCCAGCGCTTGCGCCGGCTGCGTGCCGCAAGCGATGTCGCCGGTGATCACGGCCAACCCGGCTTCAAAATCAATGCCCATTGCCTCGGATGCGAACAAGGCTGGCTCGCAAGGGCCCAAAAAATCATCGCTGACGCCGCGCGCCATTGCCGGCTCGCTGAGCTGGCTGGCGGCCGTGCTTGGATAAGCGCCGCCGCTCACCCGTTGATAGGCGCGCGGCAGCGGCGCCATGCATTGCTTGGGCTCGAAGTTGAACGCATGGCGCAGCTTGCCATGGTTCAGCTGGGTGTAAAGCTCCTCCAGCTGTGGCGACAAAAAGCCCCAATCGTCCAGCACCTGCTGCAGCCTCGTGGCGATGCCGTTGGCGTAGTGCGCCTGACTCATATCGCGCGACACAACGATCAGTTGGCCGTCGCGCGACCCATCTCTATAGCTGGCAAGTTTCATCGGGGGTTTGAAAGCGGCAAAGCGTTAAACAAAAAGCTGGCAGCATTGTCCAATGCGCAGCGTACCAAGGATCAAACCAACTCGGCTTTTAAGGCCCGGGGCCGCCGGCTCGCTGCGCCCATGGGTTTGGGGCGCAGTGCTGAGCCTGGGCCTGCACTTTCTGCTGATGGCGCCTCGGCAAAAGCCTGCCCAGCCCGTCCAGGCCCACGCGCCGGCCATCAAGCTCAGCCTGCCAAGCGGCGCAGCAGCAGCAGCAGCAGCAGCAGCAGCAGCAGCAGCGCCCGAGCTGCCCAAGACAACTGAGAGGGCCACCACCGCCGCTGCAGCCAAGCCCGCGCCGGTAAAGCAGCAGATAGAGAAACCCTTTGTCGCACCGCCCTTGCCCGAGGCTGTGGCCTCAGACTTGCCGGCTTCAACTGCAGTTGCAGTCGCGGTCGCACCGGCCGTCGATTGGCGCTATTTGCTGCTGCAGAACGACGCCCGAGGCCAGGCCAGACTGAGTTGGCAGCCGGGTGGCGCCGTCTATACCCTGCGCCTGGAACGGGAGCTGGAAGGACGGCCACTCCCGGGCTCAAACAGCCAGGGCCGCCTGGATACGCAGGGCCTGAGCCCCGAGCGCTTCACCCAGCAGCGACCGGGGCGCCAGGGTCAGGCGCCGCGCGATGCAGCCGCGACCAATTTCCGGCAGGGTGAAAGGCAAGACCAGATCAGCTTTTCCGCAAGCGCCGAGCAAGTTCCCATGCCAGGCGGCGTACAGGACCGCATCAGCTGGTGGCTGCAGCTGGCCGCCATCGTTGCCGCGACGCCGCAGCAGTTTGTGCCCGGCCGGGAATTGCGCATGATGGTGGTGGGCCTGCGCGGCGAAGCTCGCGAGTGGGTCTTTGAGGTGCTGGATCGCCAAGACCTTGCCTTGCCGGTGGGCCCCATACCCCAAGCCGTGCACCTGCGCCGCGCTGCACTGGGGCCGTACAGCGGCGAAATTGAGCTTTGGCTAGACCCCGCCCGCCACCACCTGCCGGTACGCCTGCTCGTCAAGCTGCCCGACGAACGAGACTGGGAACTGCAGCTGCTGGATGAGGGTTTGCCTCAACCCTGATTCAGGGGGGAGATCGATAATTTTTGACGCTTTGAACATGAATATCTGTCTTCGATGCGCCGAAATGAACCGAGTTCTGACATTATTTGTGCACGGTCAGGTGCTTTTCTGCCGATAAGGCTTGAAACAGGCGCCGCTGGCCGCAGTTGACGCTGAAAGGAGCCACCATGCACATGCTTTACAACTCCCCCAGTTTCAGTGTCGTCAAGTTCGACATTCAAGTAACTGAGCCTTTGCCGGGCGAATTTTTGCTGGCCAACCCCGACTTGCAGCTGAACCGCGGCGGATTCGAGATCGTCGACAAATTCAGCCGTAAAGAAATCTTCATCGAAGGCGCGCTGGCCCAGCAGTTTCAGGACGGCGTCGAGGCCTTGATCGAGCAAGATCCGAGTGAAGAAGATCTGGATGACTTCATCGAGGGCTACGCCAAGATGGGCCATCAACCGGTGGTCATGCACTGAAAAGGGCTGAAAAACAGCGCCTGACCCACTTGTCCTCGGCGCGCGGCTGAGACAAGATCGGGCAGCGCCGCGCAGTCTGTGGTGCACAAGACTGCAAGGAGCTGTCCATCATGGTCAAGCGTTTGACTGACGCGCGTGTCCTGCCGTCACCGGGCCTCAAGGAGGCGCCGGTGATGGATCGGATGTGCACGCAGTTCGTGCTGACGCTGACCGTCAAGCATGCCGGGCGCTTCAATCTCCGCCGCGACTTCAACGGGCTCTTGTCCTTCACCGGGCGCCACTTGGTCTGGCCGACGCGTGTCTTGGGCCGGCTGCGCGACTACCTGAATCAACGCTGCGTGGCCAATGAGTTGTGGAGCGGCCATGAGGCGCTGAGCGATGAGGCCTTTTTGCAGCGCCACGGCGTCTGGAGTGGGCCGTTTTCGGAGTCCACGCTGTTCTTCTACCTCGACGAATATGTCAAGGACGCGCCCAAGGACATGATGGCCTTGCTGGCCACCACCAGCGAATGGCTGGACCGCCAACTCAGGCGCGAGTCAACCTTGGTGGAAAAAAATATCGAGGCGCTGGGGGCGCTCTTGCAGCTCAATCCGGCCGAAAGAGCACTGCTGCTTTATGGCACGCTGGCGCGTTACCAACGCGAGTTACGCGGTGCGCTCGTCGAGTTCAAGGTCAACACCGCGCAGGAAGCTTTTGCGGCAATCGCGGCGGTAGCCGGCGTCAACGCGCAAGAGGTGGCCGAAGCCTTGCGCGCAGGCTCCCGGCTCGAGCGCATCGGCATGGTCGAGAACCTGATCTCAGAGCACAACATCACCGACCTGGCCGACCTGATGAAGGTCAGCGATCAGCTGCCGCCGGTCCTGATGCGCGAGTACAAGGGACCGCACGATTTGATGGCGGTGTTCACCCGGCCGGCCGCGCGCAGCCTGCTGAGCGCCGAGGACTTTCAGTTCGTTGCCGATGATCTCGCCGTCTTGAACCGCCTGCTGGGCAACGCGGTGAAGCGCCACGAAGCCGGCGTCAACGTATTGCTCTATGGCCCGCCAGGCACCGGCAAAACTGAATTGGCCAAGGTCGCGGCGCAAGCCGCCGGGCTGGATCTCTATGAAGTCGAATATGCCGACCGCGAAGGCAATTCGTTGTCCGGCCGCGACCGCTACCGCTCGCTGCAAATCAGCCAGGTTTTCCTCAAGGCCAGCGAGAACGTGGCCTTGCTGTTCGACGAGGTGGAGGACGTGTTCCCGCCCTTGTCCAGCGACACCGCGCAGCTGATTGCACGCATGGACTCGGCCTTGGACGCGCCGACCTCGGGCTCGGTCAGCGGCAAGGCATGGGTGAATCAGATTTTGGAGACCAACCCGGTGCCGGTGATCTGGATCACCAACCGCATCGAGCAAATCGATCCAGCCTTTCGGCGCCGTTTTCAGTACCACCTGGAGCTGAAGTCGCCCCCGCCTGGCGCACGCCTGGGACTGGTCACCAAGGCCTTGGCCGATGTGCAGGTGAGTGCCGACTTCACCGCCAAGCTGGCCGAAAGGCGCGGCCTGACGCCGGCGCAAATCCGCACGGCCGTGCGCTTCGCCCAACTGGCCGGGCAAGGCGACGAGTGCGAGCGCATGATAGAGCGCCAACTCGAAAACGCCGACAAGGCGCTGGGCCAGCGCAGCCGCGAGCGCTTGGCGCGGCCGGTCGTCACCCAATATGCGCTGGACTTGTTGAACTGCGAATCTCGCTTTGAGATCCCGCGCATCGTTAGCGCGCTGGAGAAACGCGGCTGCGGCAATCTGTGTTTTTATGGCCCGCCCGGCAGCGGCAAAACCGCGCTGGCCGAACATATCGCGCAGACTCTAGGCCGGCCCTTGATGATCAAGCAAGCGAGTGATTTGTCCAGCAAGTTTGTCGGCGAGACCGAACAGAATATGGCGCGCATGTTCGAAGCAGCAGCGGCCGAGAACGCCGTGTTGCTGCTCGACGAGGCCGACAGCTTTTTGCGCAGCCGCCGCATGGCCGAGCGCAATTACGAGGTGTCCGAGGTCAATGAGATGCTGGCCGGCATGGAGCGCTTTGCCGGTATTTTCATCTGCACGACCAATTTGTTTGAAGACCTCGACGAAGCGGCGCTACGCCGCTTTGCCTTCAAGATTGGCTTCAAAGCGTTGACGCCGGCTCAGCGCGAGCGGATGTTTCTGCGCGAGGCGCTGGGCGACGAAGGCGCAAGGCTCGATGACGATCAAATGCAACGTTTGGCTGCCTTGGATGCCTTGACGCCGGGCGACTTTGCGGCCGTGCGCCAGCAGGTCGAGATTCTCGGCGAGCCCTTGACGGCGGACGAATTCTTGGCACAGCTGGAGGCCGAGCATCGCATCAAGCCGCAGGTCCGCAATCGACGCGCGATGGGTTTCAATCACTGAGCGGAGCAAATTCCAGCTTCAGTTCATGGCAAGCCAATATGGTGTTGCACACTAAGGCCATGAACAAAGAATTGCCACAAGGCCTGAAACTGCTGACGATCTGGCTGCTGATCCTGCTCGTGGTCTTCATGGGCTTCAAGGCCAGGGAGCATCAGCGCGCGCAGACCCTCATCACCGTTGACGGCGGCGCCATCACACTCAAACGCGGCCCGGACGGCCATTTCCATTGGCCGGGCCAGGTCAACGGCGTCGCTGTGGAGTTTTTGGTCGATACCGGCGCCACCAGTACCGCCCTGCCTCAAGCCTTAGCCGAACAGGCCGGTTTGGTGGCAGAGGCGGACGTCAGCTCGCACACGGCCGCCGGCCTGGCGCGCGGCTACCGGGCGCGCGCCGACATCGCCCTAAAAGGCGGCGTCCAAGCCGAGCGGCTGGCGGTGACCGTATTGCCGGCCTTGGGCGCGCCGCTGCTGGGCATGGACATCTTGTCCAAGCTTGATTTCAAGCAGCAAGACGGTGCTTTGCATATCCAGCGTAGCCCGCATCTTCGGGCGGGGCGCCCATGAGCTGGCTGAGACTCGCCTGCACCCTGCTTCTCGGCTTGTCGCTTGGCGGCCCAGCTTTCGCAGCTACGGCTTGCCCGCCGGCGCCAACGCAAGCCAGCCCCGAGCAATCCGCGGCCTGGGGCCGGCAGGCGCAGGACCGCGGCCTGCTTTACCGCATCAGCCGGGACGGCCGGGACTCTTTTGTTTACGCCACCATGCATATAGGCCGGCCGGAATGGGCCTATCCGGGGCCAAAGCTACAGGCGGCGCTGAAGCGCGTGGATGTCTTGGCGCTTGAACTGGATCTGAGCGATGCGGCCACGCTACAGGTCTTGAGCCGCCCGCCCGCGCATGCGCCGGACCTCAAGCTCCCGCCCGCGCTGCGCAAACGGCTCGACGCGCAGGCCCGCTTGGCCTGCTTGCCTGCCGGCGCCTTGGCCGGCCAGCATCCGTTGATGGAACTGAGTACTTACACGGTATTGGCCGCGCGCTGGGATGGCCTCGATCCCAGTTTCGGCCAAGAGTTGCTGCTGAGCCTGTGGGCACGCGAGCAGGGCCTGCCCATCATTGGGCTTGAAGATGCGGCCAGCCAGCAGCGGGCCCTGATCCCCGGCGACGCGAAACTGGCCTTGCTTAGCCTGCAAAAAGGCTTGGACCAGCTTGAGCAAGGTCGTGTGCGCCCCCTGATGAAGCGGCTGGCCCAGGCTTGGGCACAGGGCGATCTGGCGACGATGCAGGACTACGCTCGCTGGTGTGACTGCATCGAAGACGCGCAGGACCGGGCCGATTTCATACGGCTCAATGATGAGCGCAACCCGACGCTGGCCGCCGGCATAGAGGCGAAGCACGCCCAAGGAAAGTCGGTGTTGGCAGCGGTGGGTGCCCTGCATCTGAGCGGGCAAGCGTCGCTGCTGAAGCAGTTGCGCCAACGCGGCTTTGTTGTTGAGCAACTGCACCCCGGCCCGCGCTGACAAGAACTGCAGCACGCCGCGCCAAGTTGGGGCAAACTTGGCCGCGAACAACAACATCGCTTCACGGAGACCCCATGGCCGACAACAGCTTCAGCAAATTCGTTCCAGGTTTTGACTTTCTGCAAGGGCTGGTCAAGGGCGCCGGCGCCGCCATGCCCGGCGTCGGGCAATGGGTCGCACCTACCCTGAACCCCGAGGAGTTGGGCAAGCGCATTGATGAATTGCGCACCGTGCAATTCTGGCTGGAGCAAAACGCCCGCATGCTGGGCGCAACGATCCAAGCGCTGGAAGTCCAAAAGATGACGCTGGCGACGCTGAAGTCCATGAATGTGCCGCTAGAGCAATTGAGCGAAGCCTTGCAAGCGCCGGCTGCCACCTTGGTGAACCCGCTCGCAGCGGCTTGGCCGGGCTTGACACCGGAGGTGAAGACGCCCGCCGCTCCTCAAGCAGCGCCCCCCGTCGCACCTCCCGCAGCAGCTGCCGAGCCAGCCGCCTCAGAAACGCCGGGCGCAGAAAAGCCTCTCGTGCCCCCCATCGTCGACCCCCTGCAATGGTGGGGCGCTCTGAGCCAGCAGTTCACGCAGCTGGCGGCCAGCGCCATGAAGGACGGCGCCAGCGACAGTGCCAAGAATCTGGCCGGCAATATCGTCAAGCAGTCTCTCGACGTCGCCGGCGACACCTTGCGCAAGGCCGGTGCCATGCCGGGCGCCGTGGCGGAGCAAATGGCCAAAACCTTGGTTCCCACGGCTGCGACCAAGGCGGCCGCCAAAGCTGCGCCGCCGGCCGCAACAAGCAAACCTGTCGCTGCCCGCAAACGCAAGCTCTGAGCCCAAGTTGCCTGTTGCTGACATTCAGCGGGCAGCAAGCAAGGCTGCGCTACAGTGTTTCGCAGCCCAGGAGACCTTGCTTGATTGCAGCAGACCCCAACACCAGTGACCCCGCCCAGCGTGCCCAGCTCCAAGCGCGGGTGGTGCAGGCCTTAGCGGACGAACTACCCGCTCACGCGCTGCTCTGGCACGGCGAAGACACCACGCCCTATGAATGCGACGGGCTGAGCGCCTACCGCCAGCGCCCCTTGGTGGTGGCGTTGCCGGAGACGCAGGCGCAGGTCGCCGCCGTCTTGCGCACCTGCCATGCACTGCAAGTGCCCGTCGTGGCGCGCGGCGCCGGCACCGGCTTATCGGGCGGCGCGATGCCGCATGCTTTGGGCGTGACGCTGGGCCTGGCGAAGTTCAAACAGATCATCCAGATCAACCCACTCGCGCGCACCGCGACCGTGCAATGCGGCGTGCGCAACTTGGCCATTTCCGAGGCCGCCGCGCACCACGGCCTCTACTACGCGCCCGACCCGAGCAGCCAGATCGCCTGCACCATAGGCGGTAATGTGGCCGAGAACTCGGGCGGCGTACATTGCCTCAAATACGGCCTCACCTTGCATAACGTCTTACGTGTGCGCGGTTTCACCATGGAAGGCGAGGCGGTCGAATTCGGCTCCGAAGCACTGGATGCAGCCGGACTGGACTTACTCAGCCTGATCGTCGGCAGCGAAGGCATGTTGGCCGTCATCACCGAAGTGACGGTCAAATTGATCCCCAAGCCCAGCTTGGCCCGCTGCGTAATGGCCAGCTTCGATGATGTGCGCAAGGCGGGCCTGGGCGTCGCCAACATCATTGCCGCCGGCATCATTCCAGCGGGGCTGGAGATGATGGACAAGGCGATGACGGCCGCCGTGGAAGACTTCGTCCATGCCGGCTACGACCTCAGCGCAGCGGCGATTTTGCTGTGCGAAAGCGACGGCACACCCGAAGAAGTGGCCGAGGAGATCGCGCAGATGCAAGCGGTTTTGATGGCCAGCGGCGCCAGCCATTGCGAAGTCAGTGCCGATGAGGCTCAGCGGCTGAAGTTCTGGAGCGGCCGCAAGAACGCTTTCCCGGCCTCGGGCCGGATCAGCCCGGACTATATGTGCATGGACTCGACCATTCCGCGCAAAAACCTCGCCGATATCTTGTTGGCGATTCAGGAGATGGAGAAGAAGTACCAACTGCGCTGCGCCAATGTATTCCACGCCGGCGACGGCAACCTGCACCCGCTGATCATGTTTGACGCCAAAGACCCGGATCAGATGCGGCGCTGCGAGGAATTTGGCGCCGAGATTCTGGAGACCAGCGTCGCCATGGGCGGCACGGTGACGGGTGAGCATGGTGTCGGCATTGAAAAACTGAACTCGATGTGCGTGCAATTCTCTGCCGCCGAGTTGGCGCAAATGCATGCCGTCAAACTGGCCTTTGATCCGCAAGGCCTGCTCAACCCCGGCAAGGTGATCCCGACCCTGCATCGCTGCGCCGAATATGGGCGCATGCATGTCAGCCGCGGCCTGCTGGCGCACCCTGATTTGCCGAGGTTCTGATTGATGCTCAAGCAACTGCAGGACCGAATCCAAGCCGCAAGCGCCAGCAACACCGCACTGGAAATACGCGGCCACGGCAGCAAGGCCTTTTACGGCCAGACCCCAAAAGGCGAGTTGCTTGATATGTCGGGCTACGTCGGCATCAGCAGTTATGAGCCGAGCGAACTGGTCGTCAGCGTCAAGGCGGGTACGCCGATTGTCGAGTTGGAGCGGGTCTTGGCCGAGCAGGGCCAGTATCTGGCCTTTGAGCCGCCACGCTTTGGCGGGCAAGGCCGGGGCACCGTCGGCGGCATGGTGGCCACGGGCCTGAGCGGCCCGGCCCGGGCCAGCATGGGCGCCCTGCGCGAGCATGTCTTGGGCGTGACCATGTTGAATGGTCGGGGCGAGGCCATGAGCTTCGGCGGCACGGTGATCAAGAACGTCGCCGGCTATGACGTTTCGCGCTTGATGGCCGGCTCCATGGGCATTCTGGGTTTGTTGCTGGAGGTCTCGCTGAAAGTGCTGCCCTTTCCCACAGCCAGGGCGACCTTGCGTTTCGAGCTGAGCCAGGAGCAGGCCTTGAATCAGCTCAATCGCTGGGGCGGTCAGCCCCTGCCCATCAATGCAAGTGCCTGGTGGGATGGCGCGCTGGTGCTGCGCCTGGCCGGGGCACGGGCGGCGGTGCAGGCGGCCTGCGCAAGCCTAGGGGGCGATTTGATTGAAGACGAGTTGGCCACGCCCTTTTGGACCGGTTTGCGCGACCACAGCGATGAATACTTTGTAGGCGCGGCGCGCGCGGTCGAAGGCGGCGCCAAGCTGTGGCGGCTGTCACTGCCGCAAACGGCGCCTGCCTTGACCCTGCACGGCGAACAACTGCTCGAATGGGGCGGGGCGCAACGCTGGGTCGCAACGCCGATGGCGGCTGACGCTGTGCGCGAGGCAGCAGCCAAGGCCGGCGGTCACGCCACGCTGATGCGCGGCGCCGACAAGCGCTGCGGTGTGTTTGCACCTTTGTCGGCGCCGCTGCTGCGCATTCATCGCGAGTTGAAGAAATCGTTCGACCCGCAAGGTATTTTCAATCCGGGCAGGCTTTATGACGAGCTCTGAAATCAGTGCTGAACGTTCGACGACCGAGCAGATGCCGCGTTACTACGCGCAGCGTGCGCGCGAGTACGAGCAGGTCTTCGACCGCCCGCATCGGCAGGCCGATATCACCACCCTGAAGCGCTGGCTGGGTGAGCAGTTCAGAGCACGCCATGTGCTGGAGGTGGCCACCGGCACCGGCTTTTGGCTGCCCGCCGCAACGGCAGACGCTTTGAGCTGGCAAGGCACCGACATCAATGCCGAGGTGCTGGAGGTCGCCAAGACCAAGTCACTGGACTTTGACAAGGTGAGTTTTCGCTTGGCTGACGCCTACGCGCTCGACCTGGTGCCCGCCGGCCATGCCTCGCCCTTTGATGCCGCTTTCGCTGGATTGTGGTTTTCGCATGTACCGATGCAGCGCAGAGCTGACTGGTTAGCTCAGCTGCATGGGCAACTGGCACCGGGGGCCTTGGTGGTTTTGATGGACAACCGCTTCGTGGCGGGCGACAGCACGCCGATTGCACGAGTCGATGCCGAGGGCAATGGCTACCAAGTTCGCAGCCTCAGCGATGGCAGCCAGCATGAGGTGATGAAGAACTTCCCTACGCTTGAGCAAATGCAAGCCTTGTTGGCCCCACAGGCGCAGGACATCGAGTGGCAGGAGCTCGATTATTTCTGGACCCTCAAGTACCGGCTGCGCTGATGCAAACTCAACTCGCCCCCGAATTCCAAGGCACGCCCGAAGGGGCTGAGGCCGAGGCCATCTTGAGCCGCTGTGTGCATTGCGGCTTTTGCACCGCCACCTGCCCCACCTACCAACTGCTGGGCGACGAGTTGGACGGGCCGCGCGGGCGCATCTATTTGATCAAGCAAGTCTTGGAAGGTGCGACACCGACACGCAGCACGCAACTGCATCTGGACCGCTGCCTGACTTGCCGTAACTGCGAAACCACATGCCCGTCGGGCGTGCAGTATGCCCAACTCCTGGAGATCGGGCGCGGCATCGTCGAGGCCAAGGTGGCGCGGCCCAAGCAAGAACAGGCGGTGCGTTGGCTGTTGAAGGAGGGGCTGACCTCGCCGGCCTTCAAGCCAGCAATGAAGCTGGGGCAGCTCGTGCGGCCGCTGCTTCCGACTCGCTTGAAGGACAAGGTGCCCGCCCCCAGCAGCGCCCGGGCGCACGACTGGCCGACCCGCGTCCACGCGCGCAAGGTTGGCCTGCTGCTGGGCTGCGTGCAGCCCAGCATGGCGCCCAATATCAACAGCGCCACTGCCCGCGTGCTGGACGCAGCAGGCATCCAAACTTTGGTGGCCGAGAGCGCCGGCTGCTGCGGCGCCATTCGCAGCCATCTGAACGACCATGCGGGCGGCCTGGCCGATATGCGGTGCAATATCGATGCCTGGTGGCCGCTGGTCGAAGGGATGACCGAGGCCGGCAAGATCGAAGCGCTGGTGATGAACGCCTCAGGCTGCGGTGTGACTGTCAAAGAATACGCTCACGCCTTGCGCGACGACCCCGATTACGCCGTCAAGGCGGCCAAGATCAGCGCCCTCACGCGCGACCTGAGTGAGTTGCTGCCAGACTTGCTGCCCGCACTGAAGCCGCTGCTGAAAGGTAAAGCACCGCACAAATTGGCCTATCACCCTCCTTGTACCTTGCAGCATGGTCAGCAACTTCGGGGCGGCGTCGAGGCAGGCCTGCGCGAGCTGGGTTTTGAGGTCCAGTTGGCCAGCTGTGACAGCCACCTTTGCTGCGGCTCTGCAGGCACTTATTCGGTCTTGCAAGCCAAGCTGTCCAAGCAACTCCGAGATCAAAAGCTGCAAGCACTCGCGCCCTTACATGCCCAAACCATCGTCTCGGGCAATATTGGCTGCATTCAACATCTGCAAAGCGGCACAACGACGCCGGTACGGCATTGGGTCGAAGTGCTGGATCAAGCACTGAGCGAAGCCCCGCAATAGCTTGTGCGAATAACGCACAAGCAAGGGCAAATACTAAGACCACTGTAGAACCAAATTCCCATAATTGGGCACAAATACAGGAGGGGGAAGCCAACGAGGGCCCCAAGCCAGCCAGTCCAGGCCAAGCCGGACCAGCCAGCCAAAGCGATCAGCCCGGATGCCGTGAACGGTATCCGGGCTTTTCTTTTTGTGCCTGCCGGATCAGAACTTGGGAACGCGAATTCGGCTGACCATCAAGGAGCCGGAAACAGCGTAAAGCAAGACCAAAGGGTGCAAGTAGAACCCGGCGATTTCGAGCCTACCCAGCCACAGCTGATCGCCGATCGCCCCAAGAGCCGCCGCGATCCACATCACGATCACCAGCACCAGAGACGTTGGTATTGGGGTGCCCTCAAAGTACTTGACCTTGTCTCCCCCCTCGCTGAGCGCTTCGGCTGTGACGTTGAAGCGCGCCAGCCGAGACACCCCGCAGGCCACAAAGAAGACCAGCACGATCCGGTCAAACAGACCCTGCATGCCGCAGGCATAGGCAATCGCGGCGGGCGCCACGCCAAAGGAGATAACGTCGGCCAAGGAATCCAACTCGCGGCCCATGATCGACGACTGCTGGCGCCAGCGCGCCACGCTGCCGTCCAGTACATCGAACACAAAGGCCAATGGGATCAAGGCGCAGGCGTAGTAGATATGCTTGACATCGCCCGTCTGCAAGAACGTCATCACCGAAAACAGCGCCCCCATGCCGGCAAACGAGTTCGCCAAGGTGAACCAGTCGGCGAGGTGGAACTCGCGGATCATGGAGAAGGGTTTGGGTTTATTCATAGGCGCAGCATAAACCAGCCCGTCAAGGCCCCGCGCGCGACGCTCCCCCGCCCCGGGCAATGCCCAAGATCTCTTTAGGCACCGGCGCTTGCGCGCATGCGTGCCGCTGGTTTACCCCCTGAAAACGAGCCGTGCCCTGCCTCTTTCGACAATGCTTTCAAGGCTACAAGTGCCTCTGACTCTCGACTCATTGCGCCCGCTGTACCCACCTCATCTGCCTTGCTGGCCCGGCATCTGGCCTGATTCATCAGGTCCTCACTGGAGCCTCGCGTGCTGCGCGCGAACTCGATCAAGGCGGGAAGGTAGTGGATCTCGACTTCGCGATTTCTGACCTGCAGATAGCCTAGATCTGCCAAGGCAGTGAAAGACCGGCTGACGGTTTCATGCGCGACACCGAGATGGCTGGCGATGTCACGACGGCACATACGCAACAACAAGCGGCGAGGCGACTGACCACGCGCCTGCATGCGCGCCGACAAGTTCAATAAAAACCGCGCCAAGCGCACTTCGGCGGCGACGGCCGCCATCACATCCGTCACTTCGCCATGTCGAGTCAACTGCCTGCTGACGGCAAGATGCAACATACGGTCAAAAGCCGGTGTGGCCTGACCCAGGGCAAAAAGCTCATGCAAAGGGACTACGCAAACCCGCGAGTCCTCCAGGGCTAGCGCTTCGGTTGGATGACTGTGTGTGCACAGTGCGTCGTAGCCGAGCAACTCCGCAGCGCCGACAAAGCACAGCACTTGCTCGTAGCCATCCTCGGCGGTACGGAACACCTTGAACGAGCCCATGCTGACGAAGTAGATCGCATCGGCCACGCAAGACTGTCGAAAGAGTGTTGCGCCGGCCTTCACCGCACGGCTAGCCACCGGGACACGGTCACTTGCGGGGCTGGTTTCTGCGCGGGGGTCCATCAACAAAAGCAAGTCCGACAGTGTATGCAGAGCTGGCGCGTTAGCTCGCGAGCTTGCGGTCCACGCCGCTCGGGTGGACTGCAGCACTGTTGCTCCAAAACCTAGTTCCATGGTTAGCCTCCTCAGCTGTCCTAATACCGGATTCACGATGACCGAAGCATGCGCGGATTGGCCGGCCCTTTCCATCGGCGCTCCGGCAGACTATTTGTCGGAACAAGCCCAGGGTGCGCAACGCTTTCCGGGTCAAATTAGAGAAAATTCCTACGCCAAAGAGTAGGACAGTTGCCGCTAAGATGGATTGAGGCGAGCCAGGCCGCAAGGCGGCCTTGGTTGATCGCCACTTGCAGCCGGATGATCAATAAGTTGCCCCCATGAACGAGATCAAATCCCCACGGCCCCTGCGGAAGAAGCGCCTCGGCAACGTCAAAGCTTGCGACTCACTGAGCAGCAGGCTTGATCAGGTCGATGCGAACCGAAGCGCCGTACATGCTGCCTGCGAGGGCATCATCAGCGTCAACGCCAAGCAACAAATCGTCATGGTCAATCCGGCGGCGTTGCAGATGTTTTCTTATGCTGAAGCGCAGGTGATTGGCCAGGACTTGCAGAGACTGATACCTCCGGAGCAACGCGCCCATCATGCCGAGATGGTCCGGGCTTTTTTAGTCTCGGATCAGAGCGAACAGGCCATCACGGATCAAGACGGACTGCTGGGCTTACGCGCCAATGGAGATGTGTTTCCCATTTCGCTGATCCTCTCCAAGAGCCATTCGATGGTCGAGCGCGGCCAAGCCAAACCCCTGTTCACCGCCTTGGTGCGCGACCTGAGCGTGGAGCAAGGACTCCGATCAGAGTTGGCGGGGATTAAAAATCAGTTCCGACGGCTTTTTGAGTTAGCCCCGGTGGCGATGCTCATCACTGAGGAGGAGATCATCGTCTTCGCCAATCGAAGCTGCCTCGGTCTGCTGGGCGCAAAAAGTTTGGACCAAGTGATTGGCAAGCCGGTCTATCACCTGATCCACTCTGACTCTCACGCCGTCATGAATCAGCAAATCAAGCGTGCGGTTGGCGTTGCGGCGGGCAGTTTGTGCACGATGACAGAGAAGGTGACGCGCATGGACGGCAGCCATCGCCTGGTCGAGATCGCGATCGCCACCATGCCCGGCCTGGAAAAGTCAACGGTGCAAATGGTACTCAGCGATGTCACTCTTCAGGAACAAGAAAGCCTGGAGTTGCAACAGTCCCGTCATGAGCTGCGCCGCCTGTCTGCGAGCTTGATCGACACGCGCGAGGAAGAGCGCCGACGCATTGCGCGCGAGCTGCATGACGAACTGGGGCAACGCTTGAGTGCGTTGAAAATGGACCTCTCCGAAGTCGGGGCCGAACTGCACGGCCGAGCCAGCCAGACGCGTGTGGTCAGCATGCTGGATATGCTGGATGCGACCATGGCCTCGGTCCGGCATATTGCCGCTGATCTGCGCCCTTTGATGCTCGATGACCTCGGGCTTTACGCCGCGATCGAATGGCTGGCCCGCGAGTTTGAACGTCGTATGGGCTTGAAAGTGACCGTTCGCCTCGGCCACGATGAACCACAGATGGATCCCCGTACTTCCACCGCGCTGTATCGCATGGTTCAGGAGTCCCTCACCAATGTGGCGCGCCATGCGCACGCCACCGCCGTAGAAATAGACCTCGGGGTTGAGGGTAAAGAGTTGGTGCTCACCGTGCAGGACAACGGCGTCGGATTCGCGGCCAAGGCTTTGCGCAAGGAAGGCTCTTTTGGCTTGCTGGGCATGCGGGAGCGTGCGCTGCTGCTGGAGGGGCAGATGCAGGCCGACAACACCTTGTTCGGCGGACGCATCCGAGTGCGCTTGCCGCTACCGCGTCAATTGCCACGCAGCCAGCTCCAAATGCCGACCATGCCCTGGGAACAAGCGCCTGAGGAGCAACCCGCTTTCGCTGCCAATGCTGACGCCTCCAAGGAGATGCTATGAACGCCATCCGCCCAGAAGGCAGTTTGCATATGCTGCTGGTAGATGACCATTCGATCGTGCGCGAAGGCGTGCGCCGGATCCTGCAAGCGCATAACGCGCTGTGGCTGATCGATGAAGCCGGTTCGGGATTTGACGCCTTGGATTTCTTGCGAACGCGCCCCTCCGATCTTGTGATCGCTGATCTGTCGATGCCGGGGCTGAACGGCGTTGATTTGATCCAACGCATTCGCGCGCAGCGCCCCGCCATTCGCATTCTGGTGCTGAGCATGCATGCGGAGGAGCAATACGCGATGCGCTCCTTCAAGGCCGGCGCGAACGGCTATCTGACCAAGGACAGTGCTGCCAAGGAGTTGTTGGCAGCCGTCAACAAGTTGCTCAGCGGCGGCTCATATGTCAGTGCGGCGCTGGCAGAGAAAGTGGTGCAGCAGCTCAACGGCGGCGCGGCCATGGCCAGCCACGCCAAGCTCTCCAACCGCGAGCTGGAAGTGTTGCGCCGTTTGGTGGACGGGCACCGCCTGACGGACATTGCCGAGCAATTGCATCTGTCGATCAAAACCGTGAGCACCCACAAGACTCGCATTCAGGAAAAGCTGCAACTCCCCAACCTCGCCGCGATTGTTCGTTACGGCATAGAGAACCAATTGGGTGAACAAGCCAGCGCCTCGCTGGCAGGGTAAGCGAGCGCAGCCTAGCCGCCTGAGCGCGAAGCGGCAGCAGGCTGCGCCCCCTTCAGGCTTGGGATGAAGCCCTGAAACAGGTACGCATACAAGTCTGCGCCCCGCCAACGCATGAATTTGCAGCCCGATCGGCCTGCTGCAATTGAGCATCAATCCAGCACCGACGCGCTGTTTTTGCTCCACCGCCTTGTTCGGCCGCGATATTCCGGTTCAGGCCCGCGCATTGCCGTGACTGCGTAAAACTAGCCGCTGCCCCATACCGCTGCAGCGGCTGCCTTGTAAATCCCCCACTTGAATTGTCAGCCGGCCTGAAAAATGTTCGGCGCTTGCGTGCGCTCAATTTTTTTATCTCTTGAAACGGTCTACTGACGTCAGGAGATCAAACGGTGCGGCCCAAATCACGAAAGCAATTGACTCTTGCTCAGTGACCACGGTCATATTCAGTTTATCAAGCCGGAGGCTCCTGATTGAGGTACGCATGTCATGACGCCCAGAGGCACTTAAAAAATAATGGGTGCCGACAGGTTTATTTTTCTCATCAATCAATTTAACTTAGGGAAACATCATGAAATTCAAACTCTTGGCTACGGCCGCTTTGTTCGCCACCACCATCGGCATGGCGAATGCAACCGTGGCAATCAGCAGCGCCGGCGGCGATTTGAAGGCCTGGATCAATCCAGCCGGCAACTTTGACGATACTGCAGCAGGCATGTTGCAATACAAGGGCACCGAATATATCAGTCTGGGTGCCCCAAGCAGCTGGTACTGGTTTGATGAATCAGGTAACTCCCATATTGAGAATTACAATTCCAACCCCTTTGGCGCCAACACCTACGCCGTAGGCCCCGGCGCCGCTGCCACTACCATCGCCAGCGGTGGCTGGTCATTCAGCCAAGTCATCAATGCTGTTTCTGAAAATAAGTTGACCGTGACCTTGAACGTCACAAACAACACAGGTGCGGATGCGACAAGAGCTGCCTGGACCATCGGCTTTGATCCAGACCAAGGTGTGCCTCAAGGCCTGGGCAACTCCACCCACAACAAAATTCTAGACCAAGGCAACAACGCGGCCGTCAGTGCTTGGGCAGGCAACCGCGGCGTCACACTGCAAAATGACACCAGCGCATCAGCACACGCCATTTCTGCCTATATCAACAAAGGAGACTGCTGCTCGCCAGTAAATCCGCATTCCGCTCTTCTCGCCAATCAAGCTGTCGGTACGTCAACCTTTGCCGACGATTCCATCAACCTGGCTTATGACCTGGGCACCATCAAGGCCGGTCAAACTGTCAGCATTGGTTACTCCTATGTAATGGCCGTGCCAGAACCACAAACCTATGCCTTGATGCTGGCTGGCTTGGGCGCAATTGGCTGGCTGTCGGCTCGCCGTCGCCGCGGCTGATTGAAAAACAAATCCTTGGGGGATTTAAGAAGGTGCTCAGGCACCTTTTTTTATTTTTTGGCTGCGCAAGCATTTGCGCCCCGAAGAGTTATTGGTGATGGATTCATCAATAAATCTCTCCATGCGCGAAACTCCAAAGCCCAGCTCAAATCTCGAAGAGCAGCGCGACTCAAAAAAATCTCCACGCCATATTGCGACTGATTTTAATCAACGCGCTCGGCCAGAATTACTGAAGAATGAAACCCAATTCATTGGATATTGCTGCCGGGTCTTCTTGCTCGACACATTGCTCCAGCCGCGCGGATTGAAAGGACGTCGCCATGTTTGGCACTTCACAGATTTCTATAGGAGAACATGGCCTGACTGGGGATTTGTACATTGGCGCGCGCGCTCGCGGCTTGGTCGTGTTCCCACATGGGCGGGACAGCAGCCGAAGCAGCCGGCGCAGTCAGCAGGTAGCACAGAGTTTTCGACGCCAAGGTCTGGGCACACTGCTGCTGGATTTGTTGACCGACCAGGAGCGCGCAGCGCAGGCCGGCGATGGGGTCGACGGGGTCGATGAGGAGGGGCTAGCTGTCGAATCTCTTGCCCAGCGCCTGTTGGAAGTGCCCGCAGCCTTGCCGTCTGAGGCGCGCGTGATGCCGCAGGCCTTGTTCAGCGGCGGCATGGGCGCAGCGGCGGCCTTTGTGGCTGCTGCGCGTCAGCCAGAAACTTGGCGCGCTCTGGTCTCTCGCGGCGGCCGGCCCGATCTGGCGTGCAACTATCTGGCGCAGGTGCGTGCCGCCAGTCTGTTGATCGTAGGCGCCGAAGACACCGAAGTCTTGGCTCTGAACCGGGCCGCCTTCATCCAACTCCACTGTGAAAAACGTATCGAGATCGTGCCAAGAGTTCATCATTTACTCGAAGAATCGCGCAGCCTGCAGGCGGTCTCGCTGCTGGCTGGCAACTGGTTTCTCAACCATCTGGCCGTGGTGGCCTGAAGCCATCGTCCCAGTTTCAAGAGGAGGCAGGCTGGGCCCGGGCAACAATGCCCCGACAATTGACCCATCAATCAATGACGGTCACCCCATGTCGATACAGGCCTGCAAGCACATTGTTCTGCAATTCCTGCTCAGCGTTAGCACCCTGCTAGCGGGCGCCCAGCCCGCCTTGGCGCAGTCCACCCAAGCGAACGCCACAAGCCTCAATGTGCTTCTGGAGCCCGTCCCGCCCTATTCCTTTCTCGATGACAAAGGTAATCCGGCCGGCTATGCGGTCGAGCTGATGGAGGAGATGCTCAAGCGCAGCGGTTTAAGCCATCAGACTGAGTTCAACTCCTGGGCGCGGATTTACCAGCGCGCAATCTCCCAGCCCTTGACGCTGATCGTCAGCATGGCACGTCTGCCGGAACGGGAGGCGCAGTTTCATTGGATAGGCCCAACCGCCGCCAGGCGCGCTTACTTGTACCGACTGAAGTCCAGGCCTGATGTCCAGGCTCCGACGCTGGACGCCGCCAAGGCCTACAAGATTGCAGTCGTGCGCGATGACGCGGCCGAACGTGCCCTGTTGGCCCATGGCTTTGAGTTTGGCAAACAACTCGACCGCAGCCCTGACCACGTGGCCATGCTGCGCAAGCTTTTTGTCGAGCGCGACGAATTGATCGCCGCCAACAGCGTCGTGCTTGCCGCCATGATGGGGAAAATGGGCTATGACCCTCAAAAAATCGAGCCTCAAGCCAAGCTGTCCGAAGTCAGCCTGTACATGGGCCTGAGCAAGGGGGAGGGTAGCCCGGCCATCTATCTCAAACTGCAAACCGCCTGGGACAGCATGCGCCGGGACGGCACGGTGGCGGCGATCGCCGCACGCCACCCCTATATCGTGCTTGCAGGCAAGACCGACTGACCCCGCCCTTTAAACCGGGCCGCTCTTGAAGGTGTCACAGGCCTTCAAGTCCCCCGACTCCAATCCGCGCTTGAACCAGCGGGTGCGCTGCTCGCTGCTGCCATGAGTGAAGCTCTCCGGCACCACCGTGCCCTGCGACTTGCGCTGCAAGGTGTCATCACCGATTTGCGCCGCGGCGTTCAGGCCTTCTTCAATATCGCCTTTTTCCAGCCAGCCCTTGCCTTGCTGCGAATGGAAGGCCCAGACGCCGGCATAGCAGTCTGCCTGCAGCTCTAAACGCACGCTCAGCGCGTTGTAGTCGCGCTCGGACACGCGCTGGCGCGCCGCGTCCATCTTGGCCGTCGTGCCCTGCAAGTTCTGCAGGTGATGGCCCACCTCATGGGCAATCACATAGGCTTGCGCAAAGTCACCCGGCGCGCCGAGTCGGTCGCGCAGCGTGTCATAAAAAGCCAGGTCGATATAGACCTTACGGTCGGCCGGGCAGTAGAACGGCCCCATGGCCGCCTCGCCCAGCCCACAGCCGGTATTGCTGCGGCCACGGAACAGCACCAGCGCCGGCGGCGGGTATTTCTGCTGCTGTTCGGCGAAGTACACCGCCCAGACATCCTCGGTATCGGCCAGCACGGCGCTGACAAATCGCCCCCCCTCGTCCTGCAGCTTGGCTCCCGTGTGCGACCGGGCCGCCGGCGCAGGCTCGGGCGCAGCGCCGCCGCCCATCAAGCCCAACACCGTCATCGGATTGATCCCAAAGGCCCAGGAGGCCAGCAAGGCAATCACGATGCCGCCCAGGCTCAGGCCGCGACCGCCGCCGATGCCGCGGCCCCCGCCGAAACCACCTCCGCCGCCGCCATCACGCCGGTCTTCGACGTTATCACTCTGGCGCTGATCTTCCCATTTCATTGCTGACTCCTGTTACGGCCCGGGCCTGAAAACACAGTGCGCATGGTAACGACACAAAGCCCCGCGGGGACACAAACAAATACAGCAAAATAGGCCACCACGCAGGAGTGACAAGCCAATGACAGATGCATCAGAGCCCTTGCCCCCGGCGCCGGCGCCGGCCGACATCTTGCTGCAGATGCATGAGCAAAGCCCGCTGATGGTGGCCTTGTTCGATGCCCAGGACGTTTTGGTTCACGCCAACAAGGCCTTCCGCCAAGCCTATGCCGTCGAGCCTGACGGTCAGCTCACATGGGCCGACATGATGCGCGACAACCATGCCCATGGGCGCGGTGCGTCGATACAGACCGATGACATCGAGGCCTGGTTGGCGGGGGTCTCGTCGCGGCGCGGCAAGACCCCTTACCGAGCTTTTGAGGCCGATCTGTGCGATGGACGCTGGATCTGGATGACCGAGACGACTCAGTTGCATGGCCCTATGTTGTGCGTTGCCAGCGACATCACCAGCCTACGCCAAGGCGATCGCTCGCTGCGCCAAGCGCATACGCAGGCGCTCGCTGCCGCTCACACCGATGCGCTGACCGGCCTGAGCAATCGCCGCCATGGGCTGCAATTGCTGCGCGCAGCCCTATCGCAGAGCGAGCCTTGGCCGCTGTGTATCGCGGTGCTTGATCTGGACCTCTTCAAGCAGATCAACGACAGCCTCGGCCATGGCTCGGGTGACTTGGTGATCTGCGACTTTGCCCGCCTCTTGCAGGCCGGCAGCCGCCGCGAAGATGGCTGTGCGCGCCTGGGCGGCGAGGAGTTCTTGCTGGTTCTGCCGGCGGCCGGACTGCCGCAAGCGCAGTCGATTGTTGAGCGTTTGCTGGCCCGCGTGCGCCAGTCGCGCCCGCTGCCCGAGCATCCCGAGCGCGGCTATTCCTGCTCCGCCGGCTTGGCTCAAGCGAGCTGGGGTGAAACGCCCGAAGCCTTGCTCAAGCGTGCCGACTCCGCGCTCTACCAAGCCAAGGCTGCGGGCCGCGACTGCATGGTCACCGCCGAGCCCGGAAGTTAGCCGAACTCAAACAACACTTAAACCGCGTACCAGAGTGCGGCCACAAAGTGGCAGCCGCTACCGGCCAGCACGAACAAATGCCAGGCAAAATGAGCGTAGCGCACCCGGTGATCCAGCATGAACACCACCGCGCCCAGCGTGTAGGCGACGCCGCCGGCCACCAGCCAGATCAGGCCGGCCGAGGCCATGCGGGCCATCAAGGGCCCGAGTGCAAAAATAACCAGCCAGCCCATCGCGATATACAAGCCGGTTGACCACAGCGGGTGACGCAAGCGGTTGAATAATTTGGCGGTGATGCCGACCAAGGCGCTGGTCCAGACTAGGCCGAACAGCACCCAGCCCCAAGCGCCATGCAGAACGCCCAGCGCAAACGGCGTGTAGCTGCCCGCAATGAACAGGTAGATGGCGGCATGGTCCAGCCGGTTCATCCACAGCTTGCCACGCCCCTCGGGCAGCGCGTGATACAGCGTCGAGACCAGATACAAAATCATCATCGTGACCGAGAACACCGCCGCCGCGACTACATTGCGCGCCGAGCCCTGCTGAGCCGCCGAATAGGTCAGGATGGGCAGCGAGGCCACGGCCAAAAGGAAGCCCAGACCGTGGCTGATGGCATTGGCGATTTCTTCACCGAAGGATTGCGTTCGATCACTCATGCCGGCATTGTGCACAGGGCCTGTGACCAAAAAACCTGTCATATTCTTGGCCTTATGCCATTCAGATCAAGCTTTGCTGATTCATCGCTGCCCGCCAAGCGCCGCTCGGTGCGCCGCGACTGCCTGCGCGTGCTGCTGCTTGGCGCGGGAAGCTTGGGCTTATGGGCTAGGGCGCTGAGCCAAACGGCGGGCATCAAGGTCTTGATGGAGGAGTTGCCGCCCTATAGCTACACCGACGTCGAGGGCCGGCCCGCCGGCTACGCGCTGGAGTTGGCGCAGGAACTGCTCGCACGCGCCAAAATGCCGGCCAGCTTTGAGTTCAATTCCTGGGCGCGGGTACTGCTGCGCAGCAGCAGCGAGGCACAGGTACTGGTGCCGGCCATTGTTCGGCTGGCCGAGCGCGAGGCCCAATTCCATTGGCTGGGTCAGATTGCGACCCGCCGCGGCACGCTGTTCAAGCTCAAATCCCGCAGCGACATCAAACTCGACAGGCTCGACAAGTTCAAGGCCGCAGGCGGCCTGCGCATTGGTGTGGTCAAGAATGATGTCTCCGAGCGCGAATTGATCGCGCTGGGCTTGGACACTGGGCAGTCGCTGGACCGCAGCGCCGACCATATCAGTCTGTTGCGGCGCTTTTTCGCCGGCCGCACCGATCTGCTGGCTTTGAACGCCTCGCTCGCGCCGGCGCTGCTGAAACAATATGGCTTCGACCCCGGCCTGATCGAGCCGGTGCTGCAGTTCTCCGAGTCACGCCCTTCGATAGCCCTGAGCTTGGCCACCGATGAAGCCACCCGTCAGCGTCTGCAGCAAAGCTGGGACACGATGCGACGCGACGGCACGGTGGCCGCCATCGCCGCACGCTACCCGTCAATTACCTTGGAATAGTCCGCGCTCACTTGGCCGCAGCCTGCGGCCAGGGCAAGACCTGACCCTGCGACTGACTGGGCACGCGCAGGCGCAGAATTTTTGCCAGGCTCGGGGCGATATCGACCACCTCGACCTTTTGCGCCACCTCGCCACGTCCGACCCATTGTGGCCCCCAGGCCAGGATGGGCACATGGGTGTCATAGGCATAGGGCGTACCGTGCGAGCTTCCGCTGGGCCGCGAGCCAAACAGCCAGCCCGGTTTGACGACGATTTGAAGCGGTGCCGCGACTTCCGGGTGCCAGGCCTTGCGCATGGACTCCAGATAAGGCGTGACGGTGTCACCGCTTTGCAGCTGCGCCAGCGTGAACACGTCGGCAATGCCCGTCATGGGCAGCAGCAAGCGCTTGGCTTCGGCATACATCTCTTCGGGCTTGATGCCTTGCGCGGCCATCTGCTTCTCGTTGAACAAGATACCGGCGGCAGAAAAATGCGTGGCCCAAGCCCCGGCTCCGGCGCCGAACTTCTTGACCAAGCCCGCATTCAAAGCCGTCATCACCTGGGTCGGGTTGATGCGCCCGACATCAAGTCCTTGCGACTTGGCCCATTCGGGCGTGTCGGCAAAACCGTGGTCGGCCGTCAGCACCGCCACATAGTTGCCGGCGCCGACTGTTTTGTCCAGGTATTTAAAGAAGTCCTGCAATTGCAGATCCAGCTGCAGCATATGGTCATGCGAGAGCCGCGACTCGGGGCCGAAGGCATGGTTGATGTAGTCATGGCTGGACAGGCTGACCGAGAGGATGTCGGGCTTGGCGTCAAGACCCAACTGCTCACCCTCGATGGCCGCGCGCGCGAAGGCCAGGGTCAACTGGTCGCCAAACGGCGAAGGCAAGATATTGGCGTAGAACAAGGGGCCGGGCTTGTCATGCTTGTCGCCCAGTACCGCCGGCAGCTTGTTGCCGTTGCCCCCGTTGAACTGCCAGGGCTGGCCGTCCGGCACCGAACGCGCATAGGCAGCCTCGGGCAGCAGCGGCGCCCAGGCCTTGCCAAAGAAGGCATCGGCCGGCTTGGCCGCATTGAAGTCGACAACCCATTTCGGATGGCTGGCCATGTAATAAGTGCTGGACGCAAATTCGCCGCTTTCACTCATATACATATAGGCCACGCCCTTGTGACCGCCGGGCAGAATCGCGCCCCGGTCCTTGCCCGAAATGGCAATCACCTTGGAGGCGCCGTCTTGCTCGCGCAGCACATCGCCGACCGTTTCGGCGCGCAGATTACGCGGGCTGGTGCCGGCCAGCGGGTCGGTCTTGTGGCCGATGTAGTGATAAGCGGTGTCGCCGGTGTTGTAGACCGGCTCACCGGTCTTGGCATCGCGCCACTCATTGCTGATGATGGCCGTGCGCTGCGGATAGGCGCCCGTCAACATCGTCGCGTGGCCGGCCGCCGTGACGGTATGGCCCTGGCCGTAATGGGCATTGGCAAACCAGGCCCCCTGATCCAGGAAGCGCCTGAAACCATCCGGTTGCAACTGATCCCGGTAAGCCAGCACCTGGCGCATCGGCAAGCCGTCCACCACCATGAACACCACCAGCTTGGGCGGCGGGCTCACCGCCGGAGGCTGGGTCGGTGCCGAAGAACAGGCCACCAAGGCGGCGCTGCACATGGCAACAATCAGGACGAGTCTGGGCATGGTGGTCTGCATGGGCTGTGTCTGAGCAAAAGGGGCTACAGCTTAGTCGATCTGGCCGGGCTCCAGGCAGCTGGCGCGCGCGCCATCGCACATCAGGGCGCTAGGCAAGGGATGATGATGGTGAAGCTGGCACCTTCGCCGGCTACGCTGCTGGCGCTGATGCTGCCGCCCAAGACGCCGCTGACGATGTTGTAGCAGATGTGCAGACCCAGGCCACTGCCGCCCTGCCCCAGCTTGGTGGTGAAGAAGGGCTCGAAAATGCGCCCCAGATGTTCGGCGCTGATGCCGCAGCCGTTGTCCTTGAAGTAAATCGTTACCTGACCCTCTGCTTGCGTCTGCGCAGCCAACGTCAGCAGCCCGTTGCGGCGCCCCTCAAAGCCATGCACCAGCGCATTGATCACCAGATTGCTCAAGACTTGGCCCAAGGGACCGGGGTAGCTGTCCATTTCGATGCCGCCGGGAACCTCCAGGCGCAGCTCATGCCCGCCTTGATGCAGGCGATTGGCCAGCGTCAACGCCACTTCATCACACAAGGTGTGCAAGTCGAACCGACGCCTTTGCTCGGAGGTCTGATCTACCGCCAACTGCTTGAAGCCATTGACCAGGCTCGCCGCCGCCCCCAGGCTGCGCACCAGCAGCCCGGCCGAATCGGCATTGCTCTGGCAGAACTGCTCCAGCTCCGAGCGACGCAAGCCCCCCGCCTGCATGCGCCGCAAAAACTCGCCACTGACATCCCGCATGGTGCTGGCCACCAGCAGGCTATTGCCGAGCGGCGTGTTCAATTCATGCGCCACGCCCGCCACCAGCGAACCCAGCGCAGCCAATTTTTCCTGCTCCACCAGCTTGGCCTGGGTCAGTTGCAATTGGCGGTACGCCTCCGCATTGTCAAGCGCCACCGCCGCATATGCGCCCAGCGTGCGCAAGATATCCAGCTCCGCCGTGCCAAACGCATCCGGCCGATCGCTGAGCAGGCTGATGATGCCAATCACCTCGCCCTTGAGCAACATCGGCACATAGATGCCGGAGCGCGCGGCCTGCGGCTCGCTGCCATCTTGCAGCTGCACCCGCCCCGCCCCACCGTCAGTGCTGCTGAGCTCGCGGTTATCTTGGCTGAAGGACTTGATGCACAGCTCCTTGGCCTCCAGCGCGCAACGCACGGCGGGCTGCTCGCGCGCGTCCAGGCTGCGGCGGTAGGGTTTGAACGCCTGACCGCGCTGCATCACGAAATCGAAGTTCAGCACCCGCTGGCGCCGGTCGAGCAAGCCAACACCAAACACCGAGGCATCGACCAGGTCCTGCACATGCTTGTACAGCGTTTGCTGGATCGCGGCGACGTCCAGCGAGGCGGTGATCTGCCGCCCGATCTCGCTCAGCAGCCCGATGTCGCGCCGGGCCTTCTCGGCCACCTCGCGCTGACCCAAGGCCACTTGCTTTTCTTCGGCCAATTGCTGCGTGCGCGTCGCCACCTCTTGCTCCAGGACTTGCTTGGCTTGTTGCAAGGCCCGCGTGCGCAGCGTATAGGCGCCAAGCAAGGCCAGTGCCGCCAGCAGGGCCAGCCCCGCCCTCCACCACCAGGTGCGCCAGAACGGCGGCAAGACCGTCACCTCCAGCAGCGTGGCCGGCTCGCTCCAAACCCCATCGGGGTTGGCCGCTTTGACTCGCAGCCGGTAGTGGCCGGCATCCAGATTCGTATAGGTCGCCAGCCCCAAGGCGCCTTGACCAAAGATCCAGTCACCGTCAAAACCCTCCAGCATCCAGGCATAACGATTCAAATTGACGCGATCGAAATGCAAGGCGGCAAGCTCGAAGCTGACCATGCTTTCGCGCGGACTCAGGGTCATGGACTTGGCCAAATGCAGCGGCCCCGTGATGCCGAGATCGGCCAGACTGAGGCCCGGCGAGCTGGCCGCCACAGGCATGGCAGCACCGGCCTTGTTCAGCAATGAGCGGTTGAGAATCAGCAAATCGCTCAACACGACCTTGGGCGCGGCCGGGTTGTCCCGCAACTGCGCGGGCCAGAATCGCAACAAGCCGGGCCCGCCAAAAAAGAGGCTGCCGTCGGGGCCGCGCGTCGCCGCCGCAAAATTGAAGCCGCGGTCAAACAGGCCGCGTCCTCCGAAGAAGCGCGCCTCCCGCTGCGCCGGCCGCACCCGCGTCAAGCCTTGCTCGCTGCCCAGCCAGATTTCGCCATTCAAGGCATCTTGAATGGAATCAAAGCCGCCGGCCGGCATACCCGGCGTGTCGCGCCAAGACTTCAGCGCCCAGGTCTTGTCGGCGGCGGCGAGCAACTCGAACAGGCCTTGGTCGGTGGCCAGCCAAATGCGCCCCTGCTGGTCTTGCCGCATCCCGTGTATCGCCGGATTGACCTGGCCGGGGGTGGCGCCAAGCACCGGGACTGTCGCTGAAAAACCATCGGCGCGCTCGTCCCGCACTTGCAGGCCGCCCTTGCTGCCGATCCAGAGTCTACCCTCGCGGTCCCGCAGCAGACTGTCGATGATGGAGTGAACCAGCGCGCCCGGCCGCTTGGCATCGGCGCGGTAGGCCCGCACCGTAAGGTCGGGCTCTATCCTATACAGGCCCGAAGAACTACTGGCCCAAACAGCGTCCCCATCGGGGAGCAGGGCGCTGATCGAGACGCTAGTGCCGCCACGCTCATCAAATGTGACGCGTTGGCTGCGCCCTAGGCTGGGGTCAAACAAAACCAGGCCGCGATCCCCGCCGACCCAAAGCCGGCCCGCGGCCGCCTGCCCCAAGGCCTTGACATGGCTGATGGGCATATCTTTGAGGGCGATTTGGCGCGCCTTGCCGCTGGGCAGGTGCAGGTGATTGAGCCCGCCGCCATAACTGCCTACCCACGCATGCTCGGTGCCGTCCAACAAGGTGGCCATCACGATCGGCGAAGACAGGGTTTGCGTATTGCCGGGAATGCTCAGGTAATTGCTGAAGCCTCGGCTGCTCAGGTCCACCAGATTGACGCCGGTCTCGGTGGAGCCTACCCACAGGCCGCCCGAGCGGTCCTGCATCAAGGAGGCCATGCTGTCACTCGACAAGCTGCCGCTGACACCGGGCAGATGCCTGAAGGTCTCAAGCGCGGCCGCGCCGGCGCGCCAGCGGTGCAAGACGGCCAACTCGCCGATGCCTATCCACATCGCCTTGTCGCGGTCCAACAGCAGCGCGTGCACCATTTGCCGAGGCAATTGCAGCGACGCCCCGAGGGGGTCGGGGCGCACGCCGTCGGGATCGATCCGCCAGGTCTGCACGCCCCCAAGCATGCCAAGCCAGAGGCGACCCTCTGCATCCAGCGCCATCCGATTCACCGGCAGTTCAGCCGGATTCAAGCGCGCCGAACTCGTGCCCTGGGCGGTACTGAAGCTGCGGCCCTCGGTGTAGCCATCTGCCCCGGCGCCGATGTGGGAGACCTTATCGGCCAGGGCCACCCAGACACCGCCCGCGCCGTCGGAGATCATTGCCGTGATGCGGCCGGGCACTCCGGTTCGGCCCGCCGGCCAAGGCGAAAACAGTTCCCGGTCGGGGTCAAGCAGGTACAAGCCACCCCTGAATGCCACCCACAAGCGCCCCGCATCGGCCGGCGCCAAGGCCAGCACAAGCCGATCGCGGTGGCTCAGCTCCACCGGCGGGCGCAGCCGCGCGACCCGCTCGGTCAGCAGGTCAAGCCTGTCCAAACCGCCATTGCTGCCGACCCAAAGCACGGGCCGCTGACTATCCTCCAGCAGCACTTGCACCACCCCATTGCTCAGCGTCGTTGCTTGCAGCGGGTCATGCACAAAGCTTCTAACATGGCGGCCGTCATAGCGTGCCAAGCCGCCGGTTGTGCCCAGCCAGATCAGACCATGCCGGTCCTGCAAGCTGCTCAGCACATAAGGGCTGGGCAAGCCGTCTTCCAGGCCCAGCTGGGTGAAGCGCAGGCTGTTCAGCGCCTGCGCGGCCGCAGGTGGCGCAAACAGGCACAAGAACCCCGCAAGGCCAAGCGCCAGCACCGCGCCGAAACAACTTGCCCACAAGCGAAACCAAACCCGCATCTGCCGCGCCCCTGTTCCCGCCAAAGCTTGTGAGCTTGGCAAGCCGGAAGTATGCCCGCTAGAAGCATGTATGACGGCAATAAGAATGCGTGACAAAACAGCTCAAGTCGCAGGCTTTCGCAGGCGCAAACGAAAGAGCCGCTCAAAGGCGGTGATACTTGCCCCCCAGCGTCAGAAGACAGGTCAATTTCCCATTCCTGAAACGTTTTCAAGCCCACGCGCCGGCCGCCATAGCAATAAAGAAGATTCATGATCAAGCTGGAAGGCTATCTGCTCGCAGAGCCACTGTTCGAGAACACGCCGATTTCCATCCTCAAGGGCGTGCGCCAAGCCGACGGGGCGCCCGTGATCGTCAAGATCTTGGCCATCGAGTTCCCCTCGCCGCTGCAGCTGGCGCGCATTCGGCATGAGTACGAACTCGTCAGCAGCCTGAACCACCCCGGCATCATCAAGGCGCATGGGCTTGAGAAATTCCAGCATTCGCTGGCCATCGTGATGGAGGATTTCGGTGGCCAGCCTTTGCGAGCCCTGGCGGCCACGGCTGCCTTCTCCCTTCAAGACAAGCTGCTCATAGGCCGACGCATTGGCGCCATCCTCGGCGAGGTCCATCGCCAGGGCATCGTCCACAAAGACGTCAATCCCAACAACATCCTCATCAACCCGCAGACGGGCGAGATCAAGCTGATCGACTTTGGCAACGCCGCCCGCATGGCTCATGACAATGGCCAAACGAACAGCCCCGAGCATCTGGAGGGCACGCTGGCCTATATCGCGCCGGAGCAGACCGGCCGCATGAACCGGCCGGTGGACTACCGCAGCGACTACTACTCGCTGGGCATCACGCTGTATGAGCTGCTGCTGGGTCGGCGGCCCTTCGAAGCCCAGGACGGCATGGAGCTGGTGCATCAGCACATCGCCGTCATGCCGCCCCAGTTGCACCTGCAAGACGCCACCATCCCGGTCGCGCTAGCGCGGGTGATAGACAAGCTGATGGCCAAAAATGCGGAGCAGCGCTATCAAAGCAGCGCCGGCCTCTGCGGCGACCTGGACGAATGCATCGCAGCGCTCGCCGCCGGCAGCCTGCTCGAAGGCTTCGAGCCCGGCCGCCACGAGCTGCCCGAGCGCTTCAGCCTGCCGGCCCGGCTCTACGGCCGGGACGCCCAGGTCCAAAGCCTGCTGGATGCCTACGCGCGCGCCTGCACCGGCTCGCCCGGCTTCGTGCTGGTAAGGGGTTACTCCGGCATCGGCAAGTCCTCGCTGATCAACGAAATCCACAAGCCGATTGCGCATAGCAGCGGCTATTTTGTCTCCGGGAAGTTCGACCAATTTCGCCGCAACATCCCCTATGCGGCGCTGATACAGGCTTTCCAGAGCCTGCTGCACCAGATCCTGACCGAGAGCGACGCGCGCATCGCGCATTGGCGCAAGCGTCTGCTCGCCGCCATGGACGGCAATGCGCGCGTCGTGATGGACGTCATTCCGGAGCTGGAGCACATCCTCGGCCCCCAGGCCGAAGTGCCTCCGCTGGCGCCACATGAAGCGCAGAACCGGTTCAACTTCTACTTGCTCAGTTTCGTGCGCGCTTTCGCGCAGGCCGAGCATCCGCTGGCGCTGTTTCTGGACGACCTGCAATGGGCCGACCAGGCCTCGCTGAACCTGCTTGAGCTGCTGGGCGCCGACGAGGGCTGCCGGCACCTGCTGATCATCGGCGCCTATCGGCAGATGGACCTGGACAGCGCGCACCCATTGCATTTGGCGCTGGCACGAATCAGAAGCGCGGGCCTGGCGCTGCAGGAAATCGCGCTCGAGCAGCTCCCGCCCGAGGTCGTCCAGGAACTGGTTGCCGACACCATGTGCTGCACGTTCGAGCGGGCGCAGCCGCTGGCCGCCTTGGTCTCTCGCAAAACCGGCGGCAACCCCTTCTTCATCAACCAGCTGCTGAAGAACCTGCACGACAGCGGCCTGCTGAGCTTTGATCCCGCCGCCCGCTGCTGGAGCTGGGACATCGCTCAGATCGACCGCGTCGGCATCACCGACAACGTCGTCGAGCTGATGTCGGGCATGATCCGCAAGCTGCCCGCCGCCACGCAGCGCCTGCTGCAGATGGCCGCCTGCATAGGCAACCAGTTCACGCTGCAAGAACTGGCCGTGGTCAGCGAGGCCACGCCCGCCGCCTTGGCTGAAGCCTTTCGCGCGGCCCAGCAGGCCGAGCTGGTCATTCCCATCGGCGACGAATACAAACTGCTGGATAGTGGCGTTAGCGCTTCCAGCGACAACAGCGGCATCACTGGCATTGGCGCCCAGACCATGCCCGATTGCCTCGTACGCTTTCGCTTCTTGCATGACCGCGTGCAGCAGGCTGCCTATGACCTGCTGAGCGAGGCCGAGAAGATGCAGGCCCACCACAGGGCAGGCACCCTGCTGCTGCAAAGCACCCCGCAAGACCAAGTCGACGACAGGTTGTTCGACATCGTCAACCACCTCAACCAAGGCCTGCCCCTGGTCAGCGACGCTGCGCTACGCCTTCAGCTGGCCGAACTCAATCTCAGGGCCGCCGGCAAGGCCAAGCAAGCGATCGCCTACCAGCCCGCGCTGCAGTACCTGGCGGTAGCCCAGTCCCTGCACACAGGCTTGCCGCAGCGCAGCCCGCAGCTGCGCTGGCGCATCCTGTTCGAGCGCGCCGAGTGTGAACACCTGAGCGGGCAAAACGAAGCCGCGCTGCACGCCTATCGCCAAGCGCTGGAAGATGCACCGGACGAGGCGGCCCTCTCCTCGGTCTACGAGGCCCTGATTCATTTCCACACCAACACCGGCAATTTCCAGCTGGCCTACCAGACCGGGCGGGAGGCGCTCAAGCGCTTCGGCGTGTCCTTGCCTGCGGGCTTCGCCCCGCCGCTGTTCGCGCTGGACCTGGCCGAGCTGAAATGGCGCATGCGCGGCAAACAAGTCGCCGAGCTGATCGATCTGCCGCTGTGCCGGGACGAAAAAATGTGCAGCGCGATGCGCCTGATCGGCGCGCTGCTCAAGGCCGCCTATCAGATCCGACCCGAGCTGTGCGTCGCCAATGCCGTCAAGGCGGTCAATCTCAGCCTCAAGCACGGCACGATGGAAGACAACGCCGTCGCCTACCTCGTGTTCGGCGGCATCTTCCTCGGCGGCGTGCTCGGTCGCCATCAGGCCGGCTATGAATTCGGCCAGCTCGCCTTGGCGATGAACGCGCGCTTTGATCAAGCAAAGCAGCGCAGCGAGATCAATTTCGTGGCCGGCTACTTCACCCATTTCTGGCTGAAACCTGCCCGCGACACCGAGGCCTATTACCGCACCGCCTTTGACAGCGGTCTGCAGACCGGCGACTTCTTTCACCTGTCCTGCGCGGCCTGCACGCTGCTGGAGAGCCAGTACATCCGCGGCGTCGCGCTGCCCGAACTGCACAAGCTCGGGCGAGACTATCTGGCCTTGATGGAGCGGATCGGCAGCCATGAGCCGGCCGACGCGATCAGGTCTGTCTTGCGCGCCGTCCAGAATCTCGAAGGCATGACCGAGGGGCCGGCTTCGTTTGGCGACCATCACTTCAGCGAGGCCGAGTTGGTCGGCCGGCTGGAGAAGTTCTCCTCCAAGCACTTCGCGCATTTCTATTTCGTCAACAAGATGCAGACGCTGTATCTGTGGCGCCGGCCCGCCGAGGCGCTGGAGATGGCACGTCAATCGGCGCGCTATCTCAAGCATTCGCTCGCCATGTTGCACACGGTCGAGCACCATTTCTACCATGCACTGATCCTCTGCGCGGCCTTTGAGGCCAAGCCGAACGCAGCGCACCTGCGCCGGGCGCGCAAGATCCTGGCCAAGTTTGAACAATGGGCGCGGCTCAACCCCGCCAACTTCGAGCACAAGGCGCTGTTGATCCGGGCCGAGATCCAGCGCCTGAGCAAACCAGGCTATGAGGTCGCCGATCTGTACGCACGCGCGATCCGCTCGGCCGACGAACATGGTTACCTGCAAAACAAGGCGCTGGGCAACGAATTGGCCGGTCGCTTCTTCGCATCAACCAGCCTGGTGATGTCGGCGCGCGGCCATTTGCAAGAAGCCTATTACGGCTATCAGCTCTGGGGTGCCAGCGGCATCGCCGACAGGCTGCTGAACGACTTCCCGCAATTCCTCGGTCGACGCTCAACGCACGGCCTCTCGGAATTGCCCTTGCCGAGCGACGAGGACCTGCCCTACTCCGGCGCCCTGCAAAGCAAGGGGCAGCTGCGCTCGAATGCCAGCTTGTCGAGCGCCGGCTCGCGCCGCAAGGCCAGTTTGGACATCGAAACCATCATCAAAGCCACGCAGGCCATCTCGGGGGAGATCCGGCTGTCGACTCTGTTGCAAAAGCTGATGCTCATCATGCTGGAGAACGCCGGCGCCGAAAAAGGCTGCTTCATCCGGGTCGAACGGGGTGAGCTGACGGTCGAAGCGACGGGCTCGGTCAGCGCCGGGGTGAGCATACTCGGCGGCACGCCGCTGAACGGCGCCGACTTGCCGGTCTCGCTGGTCCAATATGTCGCCCGCCTGGGCGTGTCCGTCGTGCTCCATGATGCGCAAGCCGACGCGCGCTTCTGGGACGATGCTTATGTGGTGCAGGCCCGGCCGCAATCGCTGCTTTGCGTGCCCGTCATCCACCAGGGTGAGTTGATTGGCGTCATCTGCCTGGAGAACAGCCAGACCAGCGGCGCCTTCACCGCCGGGCGGGTCGAACTGCTGGGCATCTTGGCCGCACAGGCCGGTATCTCGATCGAGAACTCGCTGCTCTATGCAAACCTGGAGCAGCGCGTACAAGAGCGCACCCAAGAACTGTCACTGGCGACCGAGAAGCTCAAGGCCGCCAATGAGGCCTTGGAAAAGCTCACGCTGATAGACACGCTCACGCAAGTCTCCAACAAGCGCCATTTCCAGCAGGTTTTTGAGGAGGAATGGAAGCGCGCCTTGCGCAACGCCAGCACGCTCACGCTGATGGTGATCGACATCGACTGCTTCAAGCCCTACAACGACAGCTACGGCCACCTCGAAGGCGACCGCTGCTTGAAGGCGGTGGCGAGCGCGCTCGCAAGCGTCGTCAACCGCGCCAGCGATCTGTTGGCCCGCTTCGGCGGGGAGGAATTCGTCATCCTGCTGGCCGACGCCAGCCCCGAGGAAGCCCAGCTGATTGCGGCGCGACTGCTCGACGCCGTGCGCCAGCTGCAAATACCGCACAAAAGCTCGGTGGCGAGCGACGTGGTCACCATCAGCCTGGGCCTGGCGCAGGCCGTGCCCCAGCAAGCCGACGGCGCCAGCCAGCTCTTCGAAGCGGCCGACCAAGCCCTCTACCGCGCTAAGACGACGGGGCGCGACCGCTATTGCCTGTGAGTTCAGGCTGGTTTTCGACCCTGTAAAACCTGACAGCTCGGGTTTGCCCCAGAGGCAGGCATCAAGGCGCTGCTACACACTGAAATAAGCGTTAGTTTCAAAGCTGGCGCCGCGCCCTTGCGCCGGCCCAATTTCAGGCGCCCGGAACAGCTCGCCGAGTCGTCAAAATGCCAACCCTCGGCACCCATTGGCTAACGCCTTATTCAGTCGCCATAGCGACAGACCGAGCAGCTCCACCGGAGCCCACGAGACCCGCGGCCTGACAAAGCAGAAAGCCCGCCACGCCTGGCTTGCGGGCCGTTTTTGCGTTTGTCCGCAAATGTCAAACCGGTGGCCTAAACGGACATGGCGGCAAGCCCCGGGCCTGCCTAGTATTTGCGCCAACTCAGGTCTTTTCAAGCACCGCTGACCGTTGGCTTGCAGGCGCAAAGCCGGCTGCCCACCAGGCTTCAAAACCTGTCCAAACTACGCCCCGCCGGGAAATAGCAATGCCTCCAACAGGACTTGAACTGGTATCACTCCTTACAGATGGTTACCGCATCTATAGGGGTTTACAACCATACCTGTTGATCAATTGGTATCTACATTTAGGCCGCACAAGTGGTCGATTGTGAATTAATGCCACTTTCAGACCGACCCTGGTCGCAATCGCCGGGGCGGATGGACAAAGCCCCAAACGCCCGCATGAGGCGCTCGGAGGCCTCGTTGATCACGAGACATGGAGTTCTGAACATGATGCAAGAAAAAGCCAATGCGTTTTTGTCCTCGCCTCGCCGGGCGACCCTGCTGCTGGCGCTTGCGGCGGCTGCCGGGCCGGCCTTGGCCGTCGACTGCGCCGCGCTGCCGCCCTGGGCGGCCAGCACCGTTTACACCGGCGGCAAGCAGGTGCAAGACGCAGGCCAGGCCTATGCCGCCAACTGGTGGACGCAGGCGCAGCCGCCGGCCACCAACTCCGCATCTGGTGGAGTCTGGAAGCCGCTCGGCGCCTGCGATGCGGGGGGCGGCGGCGGGACAAGCGGCAACAAGGCGCCGATTGCCAATTTCAGCAGCACGACCGATCGCCTCAGCGTCGCTTTCGACGCTTCCGCCTCCAGCGATTCCGATGGCCAGGTCAGTAGCTGGCGCTGGGACTTTGGCGACGCCAGCAGCGCCGGCAGCGGCGCCAAGATCAGCCACGCTTACGCCAAGCCCGGCACCTATGCCGTTACTTTGACGGTCACCGACAACAAGGGCGCCACCGGCACCAAGGCGCAAAGCGTCAGTCTGGTCGCCGTGGTCAAGGACCCCATCACCGGCAAATACCTCTTGCGCCAGGCCGATGTGCTGGCGACCGAAGCCAATCTGACCAATACGCCCTTATTCGCCTCGGTCAAGGCCTCGATTGCCACCCGGCCCAATAGCGTCGTCACGGCCGTGGCACCGGGTGCCGCCACCAACCCGCCCAATGTCAAACGGGTTGAGCGCATCTTGCCTGCCAGCCAGTGGGAGTATCTGTTCCCGCTGCGCAACCCGAGCTACACCTATACCGGCCTGCTGCAGGCGATCGCCAAGTTCTCCGGCGTTTGCGCCGACTACAGCGATGGCCGCGACGCGGAAGCCATCTGCCGCAAAACCCTGGCCACGATGTTCGCGCACTTCACCCAGGAGACCGGCGCACATGATCGCAATAACACCATCCCTGAGTGGCGCCAGGCGCTCTACTTCGTGCGCGAAGCCGGCTGCAGCGAAGACAGCTATGGCTGCCCTTACAACAATGAATGCCTGCCCACGACTTGGCAGGGCCAGGTCTGGCCCTGCGGCAAAGACGCACAGGGCCGCTACAAGCAATACTTCGGGCGCGGCGCCAAGCAGCTGTCCTACAGCTTCAACTACGGGCCGTTCTCCGACGCGATGTTCGGCGATGTACGCGTCCTCTTGGACAAACCCGAGCAAGTGGCCGACAGCTGGCTGAACCTCGCCTCCGCCGTGTTCTTCTACGCCTACCCGGCCTCGCCCAAGCCCAGCATGCTGCATGTGGTGGACGGCAGCTGGAAGCCCAATGCGGTGGACCAAGCCGCAGGCATCAAGCCCGGTTTCGGCGCCACCACCAACGTCATCAACGGCGGCATCGAATGCGGCCAGGGCGCCGAGAAGCCACAGTCCGTCAACCGCATCGCCTACTACCGCCAGCATGCCGCCGCCTTGGGCGTGCCCATAGCCGCCACCGAAGAACTGGGCTGCGGCAACCAGAAACAGTTCGTGGTCGGCGGCGCCGGCGCACTCGATATCTACTGGGATCAAGACTGGGCCTATTACGCCGACATGCCCGAGGGCAAGTCCTTTGCCTGCAAATTGGTCGGCTACCAGACCGCCTACTCGGCCCTCAAGAGCGGCGACTACCAAAGCTGCGTGCTGAAGTACTTTGACGTCGTGATCAAGCCTTAGATCTCGGCACCCCCCACCAATCCCCTCCCCCCGGCCCGCGCGCCAAGCGCTGGGTCTGGCTTTGTGCACCCTGCTCCTTCTCAGAATCAAGGATTTCAACCATGAGACTCTCCCTCTCAATCAGCCTGGCGCTTGGCGCCATGGCCGCCGGCAACCCCGCGCTGGCCTACAACTGCACCGGCGTGGCCGAGTGGTCCAGCGCCACCGCCTACCTCAGCGGCGGCATCGTCCAGCAAAACAAACAGGCCTACCAAGCCAAATGGTGGACGCAGAACAATACGCCCGCTACCAACTCAGGCCAATGGGATGTCTGGAAGACACTCGGCGCCTGTGACGGCGTCGTCGTCAACCAGCCGCCGGTGGCGGCCTTCAGCAGCAGCGTCAGCGCGCTAACAGCCAGTGTCAACGGCGCAGGCTCCAGCGACCCGGACGGCAGCATCGCCAGCTATGCGTGGAACTTCGGCGACGGCTCTTCTGCCAGCGGCGTCAGCGCCAACCGCACTTACGCGGCGGCTGGCACCTACACGATTAGCTTGACGGTCACCGACAACAAGGGTGCCACCGCCAGCAAGACCGCCCAAGTCACCGTCAGCGCCACCTCCACCAACAAGCCGCCCAGCGTCGCGCTGACCGCGCCCGGCGCCAGCGCCACCCCGGCCGCCGGAGACGCCGTCACGCTCAGCGCCAATGCGGCCGATAGCGATGGCAGCGTCGCCAAGGTCGCTTTTTTCGTCAACGGCGCCTTGGTCGGCGAAGACAGCACGGCCCCCTATTCTTTAAGCTGGACGGCACGCGCCGGTGTCAACGACATCGTCGCCCGCGCCACCGATGACAAGGGCGCCAGCACAGACAGCGCCGCCGTGCGCGTCACCGTCAGCGGCCTGCCGCCGGCCGGCGACGAGCGCTGCCGCCCCGAGGGCCTGATCACCAGCCCCGGCACCGCGCCCGCCTATTGCAAGGTCTATGACAGCCAAGGCCGCGAGATCATGGGTAGCGACAAACCGCGCCGCATCATCGGCTACTTCACCAGCTGGCGCACCGGCAAGAACGGCCAGCCGGCCTATCTCGCCAGCCAAATCCCCTGGGCACAGCTGACCCATATCAACTACGCCTTTGCCCATATCGATGGTGCAAACAAGGTCTCGATCGGCAACGCCGCCGACCCGAACAACCCGGCCACCGGCATCAGCTGGCCCGGTGTAGCCGGCGCCGAGCTGGACCCGGCCCTGCCTTACAAAGGCCATTTCAACTTGCTGAACAAATACAAAAAGCTCTATCCACAGGTCAAGACCATGGTGTCTATCGGTGGCTGGGCTGAGACCGGCGGCTATTTTGACGACGCCGGCAAACGCGTCGCCAATGGCGGCTTCTACACCATGACGACCAATGCCGACGGCAGCGCCAACGTCGCCGGCATCAACACCTTTGCCGACTCGGCCGTCGCCTTCCTGCGCCAATACGGCTTCAACGGCGTGGACATCGACTACGAATACGCCACCAGCATGAAGGACGCCGGCAACCCGGATGACTTCGCGATCTCCAACGCCCGCCGCGCCACGCTGACCAAGAACTTTGCCGTGCTGATGCAAACGCTGCGCGCCAAGCTCGACGCCGCCGGCCAGGCCGACGCACGCCATTACCTGCTGACGGTGGCCGCGCCTTCTTCCGCCTATCTGCTGCGCGGCATGGAGAACTACCAGGTCACCCAGTACCTGGACTACGTCAACATCATGAGTTATGACCTGCACGGCGCCTGGAACCAGTTCGTCGGGCCGAACGCCGCGCTGTTTGACGACGGCAAGGACGCTGAACTGGCCGCCTGGAGCTACTACACCAGCGCCCAATACGCCAATATCGGCTACCTGAACACCGATTGGGCCTATCACTACTTCCGCGGCTCAATGCCGGCCGGCCGCATCAATATCGGCGTGCCTTACTACACCCGTGGCTTCAAGGATGTGGTGGGCGGCAGCAACGGTCTCTGGGGGCAAGCCGCGCAGGCCGACCAGACCAAATGCCCGGTCGGTACCGGCGGCGGCACGGTTCAGAAGTGCGGCGCCGGTGCCATCGGCATCGACAACCTCTGGCATGACCTGGATGTATCGAGCAAAGAAGTCCCGGCCGGGTCGAACCCGCTCTGGCACACGATGAATCTGGCCGCCGGCCGCCCAGGCAGCTACCTGGCCGCCTACGGCCTGAACCCGGCCACTAACCCGGCCGATCAGCTGACCGGCAGCTACGCCAGTTTCTTCGATGCCAAGCTGGTGGCGCCCTGGTTGTGGAACGCGCAAAAACGCGTCTTCCTCTCCACCGAGACCGAGCAAAGCCTGGCGCTCAAGGCGCAGTACGCGGCCGAGCGTGGCATTGGCGGCGTGATGTTCTGGGAGTTGGCCGGTGACTATGGTTGGGACGCTGCGCGTGGCGAGTACTTCATGGGCAACACCTTGACCAGCCTGCTCTACAACAAGTTCAAGACCGCGCCGGCCTATGGCAACCGCTTGACCAGCGCAGCCATGCCGACAGAAAGCCTGGACATCGCCTTCAGCATCGCCGGCTTCGCGCTCGGTGACGCTAATTACCCAATCAACCCCAAGCTGACGCTGACCAACAACAGCACGCAAACCCTGCCTGGCGGCACGGACTTCAGCTTTGATATCCCGACCGCCATTCCCGCCACGCTGACCGACCAGACCGGCTTTGGCCTCAAGGTCATTCAAAGCGGCGCCAACGCGGCCGGCAACAACATCGGCGGCCTCACGAACGAGTTCCACCGCGCCGCTTTCAAGCTGCCGACCTGGCAATCGCTGGCACCGGGCCAGAGCGTCACCATCGCGCTGAACTACTACCTGCCTATGCCGATGCCGAGCAACTGGATCGTCAGCTTTGGCGGCAAGTCCTACAGCCTCAAGCAAGAAGCGCGGCGTGCCGACCTCGCGCCACTAACAGCGACGGCAACCACCACCTCAGCCAAGCTGGCGCCAACAGCGCTGCGCAAGAACTGAGCCCTCACCTCGTCATTGACCAGCTACACAGGAGAACCCAATGAAATCACCTCAACGCAGCCTGCTCAGCCTCGCAGCTGTCATCGCGGCCGGTTTGGCCAGCCCCGTCGCTTACGCTTTTGACTGCAACGGTGTGCCGGAGTGGAGCGCCCAAGGCACGTACACCGCCGGCCAAAACGTGCAGCAATCCAAGCAAGCCTTCCAGGCCAAATGGTGGACGCAGAACAATTCGCCCGCGACCAATGCCGGCCAATGGGATGTCTGGAAGCCGCTGGGCGCCTGCGATGGCGTGCAGGTCGACACCACGCCGCCCACGGTGCCCGCCGGCCTGAGCGCCAGCGGTGCCACCACCAGCAGCATCACATTGAGCTGGAGCGCCTCGACCGACGCCGGCAGCGGCGTGGCCGGTTATGACGTGCTGCGCGGCGGCAGCGTGGTCGCCTCACCCACCGCCACCAGCCTGGTGGACAGCGGCCTGACGGCAGGCACCGCCTACAGCTATGCAGTGCGGGCACGCGACAAGGCCGGCAATGTGTCGGCCGCCAGCAGCGCCTTGCTAACGAGCACCGCCAGCGGCGCCTGCGCCTCGGCGCCGGCCGCACCGAGCGGCCTCACCTCACCCTCGCAGACCAGCGCCAGCGTCGCCCTGACTTGGGCGGCATCCGCCGCTGCGCCCAACTGCACGGTGCAATACCGTGTACAGCAAGCGGCGACACAAGTCGCCCAGACCAGCAGCACCAGCGCCACCGTCAACAGCCTCGCGGCCGACACCGCCTACAACTTCAGCGTCATCGCTTTCAACCAGGCCGGCGCCTCGCCCGCTTCACCGGTGCTCAGCGTGCGCACCGCCAAGGCGGATGTCAGCGGCGCCAAGAACGTGTTGGGCTATTTTGCGCAATGGGGTATTTACGACCGTAACTTCAATGTCAAAGACATTGACGCCGGCGGCGCCGCGGCAAGGCTAACCCATATCAATTACGCCTTCGGCAATGTGCGCAACAACCGCTGCGAGGTCGGCTTGACGGTGCCGGTCAACGAGAGCACCGGCGTCGGCGGCGACGCCTTTGCCGACTACACCAAGTCGATTCAAGCGGCGCAAAGCGTCGACGGCGTGGCCGATCTGTGGGACCAGAAGCTGCGCGGCAGCTGGGGGCAAATCAAGAAGCTCAAGGCCAAATACCCCAAGCTCAAGGTCTTGATCTCGCTGGGCGGCTGGACCTATTCGCGCGGCTTCTCCAGCGCGGCGCGGCCCGAGAACCGCGTGGCCTTCGTCAAATCCTGCGTCGACGCCTATATCAAGGGTGACTTGCCGGTCACCGATTACGCCGGCGGCCCGGGCGCGGCGGCCGGTGTGTTTGACGGCATCGACATCGACTGGGAATACCCGGTCGCCTGCGGCCTGAGCTGCGGCGCGCCCGAGGACAAAGCCAATTTCACCGCCTTGCTGGCCGAGTTCCGCAAGCAACTCGACGCCGCCAAGCCCGGCCTGCTCTTGACGATTGCCGCACCCGCCGGCATCGACAAGATCCGCGTGATGGACCCCGCAGCGTTCCATCCCTCGCTGGATTTCATCAATGTCATGACCTATGACTTCCACGGTGCGTTCGAGCCCACGACCGGCTTCCACTCGGCGCTCTATGCCTCGCCAGCCGACCCCTCGACCGGCGATGTGCGCCTCTACAACAGCAATGACGCCATCCAGGCCTTCCTGGACCGTGGCGTGCCGGCCAAAAAGCTCAATCTCGGCATCGGCTTCTACGGTCGCGGCTGGACCAATGTGCCCAATGTCGGCAACGGCCTCTACCAACCGGGCGTCGGCGCGCCGGGCAAGTACGAGAAAGGCATCGAGGACTACCGCATCCTCAAGACCCTGGGCTACCCGAGCTTTGTCGATGCGGCCTCGCGCGCGCAGTGGATCTATAACGGCACCACCTTCTGGAGCTTTGACACCCCGGTGCAAATCACCGAGAAGATGAACTACCTGAAGAGCAAGAACCTGGGCGGCGCCTTCTTCTGGGAGTTCAGCGGTGACGACGCCAACTCGACGCTGCTGAAGGCGATCAGCGACGGGCTGAAGTAAGCGCCTGGCCCGCAGCAGGGTGTGGCAGCAGATTTGCAGGCTGCCTACCCTGCTTGGCGGCCGCGATCGAACCTTGGCCGAGGGCCACTTCGGCGGCGCGCGTCAGATCAGACGCGCAGATGCGTGGGCATTCGCATTTGGCAATGCCGCTGACCAAGCTGGCATAGAGCGGCTGCGGCGCCAACTCATAGGCGCCGCTCAAGACCTGGCACAGCCGCTCCTGGATCACATGCACATTGGCGCGTTCGACGTTTTGCAGCACCACGCCAAAACGCCGCTCACCGATGCGGGCCACCACATCGGTGCCACGCACCCGGCTGCGCAGGCGTGCGCCCAGGACATCCAGCAAGCTCGCGGCCTGGGCCTGCTGCAGCACCGGCTGGCCCAGCGGCTCGCGCACTTCCACATCCATCAAGAGCACCGCCGGCCGGGTGCCGAAGCGTCGCGCCTGATTCAACTCACGACCGACCAGCTTGGCAAAGCCTTGCAAGCTGGGCAGCTGAATCATGGCGGGCAAGCCCGCCAGCTCGATTGCATGGCGCTCGTTGAACAACAAGGAAATATCGGCTGTCGCTTTGTTTTGCACGGGAATTTGGAGGTGTTGGCGCCAAAGATAACGGGCGGGGTGAGGATCACGAACGCTCGGCGACAGCCCATATGTTTGGCCTCCCTGTCATCAACAAACGTTCATGTCCTCTCTTCTTGAAACGGGATCTATCCGCCAAACCCGACATCGCTTTGAAAATATTTCGCAGCGCGCGTCGCAAGCTCACTCAGCCAGCCGCAAGGGACCCTCTGCAAAACCCCGGTGGGCCGCGGCGGTATCTTTGCGGGATGCTGGCCAAGGCGAGGCCCGCCGCCCAGACTCGTGTCTGGGTAAGGGTCGCAACGCCGGCCAGCGCCCGCAAAGACCCGCCCCGAAGGGTTTGCGAGAGAACAGGCCCTCTCGGTCGTTGCGGTGCTCGGCAGTCGTGCACAAAGCCCGACCTTCGCACCGCGCCTTCGAGCCGGCCTGTTCTCTCGCAAACGCGACCCACTGGGGATTTGCAGAGGGTCCCTAGAATGCGGGCTGCCGTATGGCTTGAAACCCGCCAATTCCCCAGAGTCAGATGAACGACATCACCGTTTTGCTACGCGCCGCGGGCCTTGGCGACGCCGCCGCAGCGGAAGCCGTGGTGGCCCTGCTTTATGCCGATTTGCAAAAGTTGGCGCACAGCCGCATGCGCCAATCCGGCCACCTGACCCTGCTGGACGCCACCGGCCTGGTGCACGAATCGTATTTGCGCCTCTATAGCAAGCTGCACAAAGCCGATGGCGAGCAGCAGCAACAAGACTTTCCCGACCGCAAGCATTTCCTCGCCTATGCCTCGCGGGTGATGCACAACATCGTCATCGACATGGTGCGGGCCCGCCAAGCCGCGCGCCATGGCGGCGAGTTCGAGCATGTGACACTGAACACAGCGGTGGCCGAGCTGCCGCCGCAGGGCGACGACGAGATTCTGCGTGTGCACGAGGCGCTGGCCGAGCTGGCGGAGATGGACCCGCGCCTGGCGCAGGTGGTGGAAATGCGTTACTTCGGCGGGCTGCTCGAGGCCGAGATCGCCCAGACCCTGGGCGTGACCGAGCGCACGGTGCAACGCGACTGGCAAAAGGCGCGGTTGTTTTTGTCGATGGCACTTAAAGCGTAGACAAGCCGGCATGAACGAAACGACGCGCCGCCATATCGATAAATCCCGCTGGCCGCTCTTGAGCCCGCTGCTGGACGAGTTGCTGGACCTGGCGCCCGAGCAGCGCCCGGCACGTTTGCAAGCACTGGAGGCCCAAGATCAGGAGCTGGCCGCCGACCTGCGCGAGCTGCTGTGGCGCCAGGAAGCGATGGACGCCGCCCAGTATCTGGCCACACCCGCGCTGCAGACGATGGAGAACCAGCAGCAGCAAAGCAAAGCCAGCAACAGCCCCGGCCAACAGCTCGGCGCCTACACGCTGGAGCGCGAGATCGCCCAGGGCGGCATGGGCACGGTCTGGCTGGCGCGCCGCACCGATGGGCGCTTTGACGGCCTGGCCGCGATCAAATTCCTCAAGGCCGGCTTGCTCGGCCGCGGCGACGCCAACCGCTTCGCCCGCGAGGGCCAGATTCTCGCCCGGCTGGCGCACCCGCATATTGCGCGCCTGCTGGACGCCGGCATCAGCGATATTGGCGAGCAGCCCTATCTGGTGCTGGAATATGTAGACGGCCTGCCGCTGGATCAGTACTGCGACAGCAAGGCACTGACGGCCCGCGAGCGGGTGTTCTTGTTCCAGGACGTGCTGGCAGCGGTGGCGCACGCGCACACCCGGCTGATCCTGCACCGCGACCTGAAACCGTCCAATATCCTGGTGACGGCTGCCGGCGAAGTGAAATTGCTGGACTTCGGCATTGCCAAGCTGCTACATGAAGAAGAAGGCAGTGCCTCGGCCGCCGCGACCGAACTGACGCGCCAGGCGGGCCGCGCCTACACCCCACGTTACGCCGCGCCCGAGCAGGTGCAGGGCTTTGATGTCAGCACCGCCACCGATGTCTACGCGCTGGGTGTGCTGCTGTACCTATTGCTGTGCGGCCAGCACCCGACGACGCCGGGCGAGGAAGAACACACCACGCCGCTGGAGCGCATGCGCACGTTGGTCGAGGTAGCGCCCAAAAAGCTGTCGGATCAGGTGCTTGATAAGGCCCTGGCCCGCGAGTTGCGTGGCGACTTGGACACCATCGTCGCCAAGGCGCTGAAAAAGATGCCCGCCGAGCGCTACACCAATGCCGCCGAGCTGGCCGAGGACCTGCGCCGCTGGCTCGGCGATGAACCGATTGCCGCGCGGCCGGACAGCCGCGCCTATGTCCTGGGCAAGTTCATACGCCGGCACCGGGCGGCGGTGGCGGCCGGCACGGCCGGCGTGCTGGCCCTGGCCGCGCTGACGACGCTCAGCGTCGCCCAGGCCTGGCGCGCCGAGCGGGCCGAAAAACTGGCGCTGCAGCGCAGCGCCGAAGCCGATGAGCTGCTCGGTTATATGCTCGGCGAGTTTGCCGACAAATTACGACCCATCGGCCGCATGGAGCTGCTCAATGATGTCGGCGCGAAAGCGCTGGCGCATTTGAAGCTCGCGAACGCGGTCGAGGCCACCGAGGCGGCCGGCCCCATCATGACCCCGAACAGCATCTTGCAGCGCGCCAAAGCGCTGACGGTGCTGGGCGAGGTCAGCGTCAACAAACGCGAGCTGGACGCCGCAGTCGAGCCGCTGCTGGCCGCCCGCAAGCTGCTGGCCGGCGCCAGCCCCGAGCCCGGCTTGGCCAATGACTGGCGCAAAGCGCAGGGCACGGCCGCGTTTTGGCTCGGTCATGTGTATTTCACCAAGCGGCAATTGGCGCCGGCCAAGCTGGCCTGGGAAGACTATCGCCTGGGCAGCGAGGCTTGGCTGCGGGATGCGCCGGGCCAGTTTGAGCCCTTGCGCGAGCTGGCGTACGCCCTGACCAATTTGGGCGTTCTGGCACTTGAGCGCGGTGAAATCAGCAGCGCGGTTGAGCAGCTTCAGAGTTCGCAAGCGCTGAAGCAACAGGCTGTAGTCCTGATGCCGCAGGACCTGTCTTTGCGAGGCGACATTGCCGAGGGCTTCAGTTGGTTAGGTTCGGCCTTGGTGATGCAGGGAGAATTCCTGGCCGGCAAGCTCAGCTTTGAAACCGGCCTCGAACAGATTGCCAAGGCTCGAACCTTGGCGCCGCATGACCTCGATTGGATCGAGCGCGAGGCGACGATGCGTCTTCATCTCGGCCGCGTTTTACTGCGCCTGAAAGACAGCCGGCTGGGCCTCACAACATTGCAGCAAGCGCAGGGCCAATTTCAGGACTTGTTGCAAACAGAGCCTGCACGGCGCACATGGCGACAGGCCTTGATTCGCACAAAGCTGACTCTGGCGGAGGCCTCTCCCGCAAACGCTGACGCTTCTCTGGCCAAGGCCTCTATCGAGCAATTGATCGCGATGGATCAGGGCACCGGCGCCGCGACCAGTTTGCGGCGCCTGCCGCTGCGCACCCAGGCCAGCCTTGCCTTGGCCAAGGACTTACAAGCAAAACATGAGAACGATGCAGCTCGGGAACTACTGACGAGCCTGCTGCCAAGCCTGGCCCAAGCGCTGAGCAAGCAACCCGACAATCTCCTCTTTCATATCGCCAATGCCAAACTTCGCCTGGATCTGGCAGCGCTGGCCAAGCAGCACGGGGACGAGGCAGCGGCACATGCGCAATGCGTCACGCTAATTGACGAACTACAAGGACAGCGCCGGCTTTTGCAGCTTCATTACGAGATCACCGAGGTCTGGGTTCAAGCACATTCCTGCCTGGGTCGCAAGGAGGCCGTGCAAGCGCAGCAGGATTGGTTGCGCAGCAAGCTCGGCACCTGAAGGCCCAACCTTCTACCTATCGAGCACAACACAGACCTCCAACGAGGAAGGGATACCGCACACCATGGCCAGCACCACTTATTACGTCAAAGCCTCACTCGACGCGGCGCAAAAATTTGCCGTCTGCCAATACTTCAAGAACGCGGACGGCACCGACCCGGTGCCCGATGGCGAGGCCTTGACCATTTCCAAGACCGCACCCAGCTGCACCGTCAACCTGATCCAGTCGCCCGAACTACTGCTGATCGGCGTGGTCTACAAGACCTTGGGCAATGAGCCGGTTTTGACCGCCGGCAATTTTCAGCCCGCCAGCAATGACAACAGCGTCGAAGTCCGGATGCCGACCGACAAGATCGTCAGCAAGGGCGTGGTGCTGATGTTCTCCAACAGCGGCGGCGCGGTCGAAAGCCTGTACCCCAGCGATGATCCCGTCATAAAGAACACCGAGGAGTAATGCTCAAGACACCGTATCTATATCTGAGATCCGGTGCAAGGCCATCTCTCAAGACCGCCTCTTCCCCCCCGGCACCACCAGAACCTCGCCGCTGAGCACCCGCTCAATGCTCTCGGACCAGGCGCGGGCAATCTTGAGGCAGCCGCTGTGGTTGAGGTGAATCTCGTTGTGCCAGTCGCCGCTGCTGCCGCTGGTGCCGGCCGTCGCCGGGGCCAAGGGCACGGCGGTCGAGTCGAACACATGTAGCCCCGGGAATTGCTCCTTGTCGGCCGCCATGCTTTTCAGCAGCAGCGCCAGGTGGAACACCATCAAACGGCTGACCGCCGCCCAGTCGGCGCTCGGCAAGGCGCAAGCCTTCAGTGCCGGATACAGCCAAGGGCCGGACGCGCCCAACTCCGAGTTGGCATTGGCTTCGGCGCCGGCTGGCCGGGGCATGGGCACCGCATAGCAATGCATGAAGACCGGCTTGCCGCTTGAGGGCCCCTGGTCGCGCAGCGTCAGCAGATGGCGCACATTGGTGCGCAGGTACTCGCTATAGGTGGCCCAGCCGGGCTCGGAGAAGTAACGCGCTACGCCGGCGGACGGCGGGCCCCACTCGGTCTGGCGGCGCAGCAGACGCAGATGCAGCGGCACGTCGGCGCCGTCGGGCGTGTGGGCCGGGGTTTGCGCGGCAGATATCAGGTCATTGCCGCCGACCGAGAGCAGCACGCCGTCCCACACGGGGGCATCCGCGGCACTCAACAAGCGCACAAAGTCGGGTGCCGATTCCAGGTCCACCATATGGCTGAGCGCCTCGCCGGAGCCGGCGCAGTTGACCGCGCAGGTGGGCTGCTTGAAGTACATCTCCTGCAGCAGATTGGCGTGCGCATCAAGTTTGGCGGTGGCGGTGGAAAACCAGGAGTCGCCTTGCGCCAGCAAACGCCAGCGGTAAGCAGCCAGGTCGGGCGCCGAGGCGGAGGACGTGTTGAGGTCCTTCGGGGTAAAGCAGGCCAAATGATCCAAGAGAAGGCACTCCAGTGTTCAGCGTTGCGAAAAGAAATACAAGTTTTCGAACTGGTGCGCGCGCACCGCGCGGCGCAGGCGTAGCTTAGGCGATTCAATGGACATTTTTGGCAAATTTGCCATGCTATAAACCCTTGGTTTGCTCGCCAGCTTGGGCCGAGAATCGCCACCCCCTCCCGATCGGCCTATGCCCGCACTTGCCCTGATGTTCAACGCCCTGGTCTGGGGGCTGTCCTGGTGGCCGTTCCGGCAGTTTCAGGCCGCCGGCCTGCATCCGCTGTGGACCACGGTAACGCTTTACCTCATCTCATTGGGGGTGATCAGCCTGAGCCGCGGCCAAGCTTGGCGCGAGTTTGCCCGTTCGCCGGCGCTCTGGGTGGTGATGCTGGCGGCCGGCATGAGCAATACCGCCTTCAACTGGGGCGTGGCGCTGGGCGATGTGGTGCGCGTGGTGCTGCTGTTCTACCTGATGCCGCTGTGGGCGGTGTTGCTGGCGCGGCTGATCCTGGGTGAGCGGCTGAGCGCCTTGGCCGGCCTGCGCATGCTGCTGGCGCTGGGCGGCGCGGCAATTGTGCTGATGCCGGCCGGCGGCGGCCTGCCTTGGCCGTCCAGCCTGGCCGATTACCTGGGGCTGGCGGGCGGCTTTGGTTTCGCGCTCAACAACGTGATGCTGCGGCGCGAGGCCGGCCGCAGCGCCCAGGCGCGGGCGCTGGCCATGTTCAGCGGCGGCGTGCTGGTCGCCGGCACGGCGGCCAGCATGATGGCGGGCATCGGCTTCATCACTTGGCCGAGTCTGGCCGGCCCGGGCTGGCTGCTGCCACTGGCCGGCATGGCGCTGCTGTTTTTTCTCTCCAATATCTCGCTGCAATATGGCGCCGCCCGTCTGCCCGCCAACATCACGGCCATCGTGATGCTGGTCGAGGTGCCGGTGGCGGCTGCGTCGGCGCTGTGGTGGGGCGGCGGACATCTGGACCTGAATACCGCGCTCGGTGGTCTGTGCATCGTGGCCGCCGCGATGTTGGCGGCGCTGGAGCGGCGGCCCAAAGCGGCCGAGGGGCGCTAATATCCACGCCTGAACTTTTGGAGGGCCGCCATGTCTAACAGCAGCATCAAGGACCAAAGTATTTACGACTTCCATGCCGTGTCCATCGACGGCAAGCCGGCCGATTTGGCCAGCCAGCGGGGGCGGGTCTTGTTGATCGTCAACACCGCCAGCGCCTGCGGCTTCACGCCGCAGTTCAAAGGTCTGGAACAGCTCTGGGAAGACTATGCCGCGCGGGGCCTGGTGGTGGTGGGCTTCCCGAGCAACGAATTCGGCGGCCAGGACCCCGGCGCCAATGAAGAGATCGCCTCGTTTTGTGAACTCAATTACGGTGTGTCCTTCCCGATGATGGCCAAGGTCAAGGTCAACGGCGCCGACGCGCACCCGCTGTGGCAATGGCTGCAGGCCGAAAAGCCCGGCATCCTTGGCTTGAAGGCCATCAAGTGGAACTTCACCAAATTCCTGGTCAGCCGACATGGCAAGGTACTCAAGCGTTATGCGCCGAATGACACGCCGGAGTCGATGCGCGCCGATATTGAGGCCGCGCTGCTGGAGGACTAATCAGCGCTAAGCGCCAAGTTGCGCGGCCCCCAAACGCCGGCGAATGCGTGACAGCGCCACATTCGTCAGGCCCAGGTAGCTGGCCACGTCCTTGAGCTTGAGGCGCCGGGCCAGCGAGGGCTCGTCGCGCAGAAAACCCAGGTAGCGCGCGCTCGCGTCCAGCATCAGCCATTGCTGCTGGCGCTCAGTCAGGCGGCGCACCTGTACCGCCAAGGCCTGCCACAGCAGCTCGCCAATGCCGGGCCAAAGCAGCTGCCAGTCGCGCAGCTCGGCAGGCGTCAAGACGACCAACTGGCTGCGCTCCAGCGCTTCCAGCGTGTAGGGGCTGGGCTGCGCGGCACCGGGCAGGCCCAGCCATTGCAGCTCGGGGTAGAGGGCATGAATGCGCTCGCGCCCGTCGGCGTCGAGAAAGTGGCCGCGCAGCAAGCCCGACTCCACCAACCACAGGGCCGGTGCCACCTCACCGGCACGCAGCAAGCATTCGCCACGCTTGAGTTGCCGGCGTGGCAGGGCCTGCCAGCGCTGCAGGCGTTCGGGCGACTGATGCAAGAAGGAAAGCAGTTCGGGGCCGCAAGCGGGGCAAATTGAGTTCATGAACCGAGGTTAATGCATGCACGCAGGTTTAAGCCGAGCATGCAGCCTCGCCCTACACTTCTTTGTGCCCAAGCCCCATGCAGACCCGACTCCGCTCCTTCAACTGGCCTCATTTACTGTTGCTGCTGGCGCTCTGGCCCTACGCGGCGCTGACGGCCGCAGCCGGCTGGTCGCCCGACGCCGTGCTGGGCGCCGGCACCCTGGGCGCGCTGCTCTGGCTGATGCTGTGGGAGCGACGGCTGCCGCAGCATCAGCCCTGGCAGGCACTGCCGGCCGAGCTGGCCCGCGACGGGGCGTTTCTGGGCATCAATGCCGTCGCCGAGGCGCTGGCCAGCGCGCTGCTGATGGGCCTGGGCATCTACTGGGCGAGATACCACGCCACGCCTGGCTGGGCCGCTGAGCTGCCGCCGCTACTGGCCCTGCCCTTGGCCCTTGCCTTGGGCGAGCTGGGGCCGTTTGCCCTGCACCGCCTGGCCCATAGCCGGCCTTGGCTGTGGCGCATCCATTCGCTGCATCACCATCCGGCCAAGCTCAATGCCGCCAACAGCGTGCTGGCTCATCCGCTCAATGTGATCTGGAACAAGCTGGCGCGGGTCTTGCCATGGCTACTCTTGGGTTTTGAGCCGCAGGTGATGTTGTGGGCGGCCTTGTTCATACAGGTGCAAGGGGCCGCCGTGCACGCCAATATTCGCGGCAGCTTAGGGCCGCTGGACTGGCTCATCGGCAGCGCCGAGCTGCACCGCTGGCACCACAGCGCGCTCGAAGGCGAGGCGCAAAACTATGGCACCGCGATCCCACTGTGGGACCAACTCTTCGGCAGCTACCTGCGGCGCCCTAGGGCGCAGCCCAAGCAGTTGGGCCTGTATGCGCGGCAGGCCGAGATGGCGACTAATACGCTCGTGGCTTGACCCACAGGCTGCGATAGCCGCAGCGCAACTCGCCGCGCGCGACGGCCTGGGCCAGCAACTGGTTGACGGTCTGGCGCGATAGATTGGCCAGCGCCGCCAACTCGGCCTGGCTGGCTTTGACACTCACGCCGCCCTCGGCATCGAGCATCCCAAGGCCACGCTCGCGCGTCAGCTGCGCCAAGGCCAATTGAAAACGCTCGGCCGCGCTGCGGTGGCGCGAAGCCTCCAGCAAGCGCAAAGTGCCGTCATAGCGCTGCGCAAACTCGGCCAAGAGCGCACGCGCAAATCCCGGCACGCGGTCCATCAACAACTCATAAGCAGCCGGGCCGAACACCAGCAGCTGCGTAGTCTGACGCGCTACCGCCTCGTAGCTGCTGGGCTGGCCTGACGCAAAAGCAGCCAAGCCGAACAGGCGCGGCGGCTGCACATGCTCCAACACCGAGACCTCGCCGCCCAGGCCGCAAAAGCGCGCCTCGATTTCGCCACTCAAGACCGCGTAAAAGGCCGGCGCCGCCTGACCCTGCAAAAACAAGCTGCGACCGCGCGGCAGCCTAGCCGTGCCGACCAGCTTGGACAGGGCCGCCAATTCCGGAGCAGGCAGGGCCACATGGGGGAAATTGCTGTGCAGCAGTTCGCTCAAGGATTCCAGCAACATGGGCGGTCACTTTTCTGCGAGTTTGTCGGGTACCCGACATTTTGTCGCAGACCTTGGCGCCACACTTGAGCCATGGACAAGCACACTCAAACCCGCTGGGCCGAGCAGTTCCGCCGTTTTGCCGCCCTCGAGTGCCCGCAAGACCCGCTCTATGTGGCGATCTGCCAAGCGGTGGCCGAGCAGCCCGAGTTGCTGGCGCTGATGGTTCACGCGCCGGCCACGCAGGCCAAACCCAATCTGCTGTTGGCGGCGCTGCATGAGCGGGTGTTGGCGGGCATCAAGCATCCGCTTGCCGGCTATTACCCCAGCGTAGGCGGCACGCGCTTGCCCGACGAAGAACTGCCGGCCTTGCTGCAGGACTTTGCCCGCAGCCAAGCCGCCGAGTTAACGATTCATATGCAGACACGCGGCACGCAGACCAATGAGATCGGCCGCTGCGCCATCCTCTGGCCGGCGCTGCAGCAGATCGCGACGATGAACGGCAAGCCAGACCTAGCGCTGTTCGACCTCGGCAGCAGCGCTGGTTTGAATCTGGGGGTGGACGCTTATCACTACCGCTACCTCACCCATGACGCCAGCTTCTGTCTGGGCGCTGACCCGCAGCCGCAGCGGCCATCGATAGATTGCCGCTTGCTTGGCGAGTTATTACTTCCGGCAGCAGGCCGCTGGCGCTTGAGCCACCGACTCGGCGCCGACCCGGCTCCGATCGACATCTATGATGCAGCTGCCACGCGCTGGCTGGCCGCCTGCCTGTGGCCACATGACCTCGTGCGCGCGCAGCGCCTGCAACAAGCGCTGACGCAGGCGCGCCAAAGCCAGCACGCGCTGCAGCAAGCGGATGACTGCCTGGCGCTGCTGGAAGCATGGCTGAGAAAGCTGCCGGCGCAAGTACAGCCAGTGCTGTTCAATAGCTGGGTGCTGGCTTACTTCGAGCCCGCCGCCTTGGCCGAGTTTCGCCAACGCGTGGCGAGCCTGCAGCGCCAATATGGTTTGATCTGGCTCAGCGCCGAAGCGCCCGCGCTGCGTCCCAGCGGACTCGCATTGCCGAATCTGGCCCGCAACGCTACAGCCTCAACTTTGTGGACCTTGCAATGGGCCGACGGCGACGCGACCAGGCAAGTGGCCTTGGCCTGGTCACATCCGCATGGTGCCTGGCTGCAATGGCTGGGCCTACAGCCCACCACTGCAGCTGACTAAGGCATTACTTGCTGAGCATGGCGACGACGCGATCGCCATCTTTGTCGTCCTTGGGTTGCGAGAAGCTCAGCTCGAAGGCATAGAGCTGATTGCCGCCACTCTTGTCCGCACACGCCAGCTCACGCACCGCCCGACGCACCGGATGGCGGTATTCGACCGGGCCGCCGAAAGCGTCAACCGAATTGATCCGATCGCCTTGCAGGCGGAATTGCACCTTGACCACGCCGGCGGCTTGGTGGCGGTCAAAGGACTTGCCCAACTCGGCCTTCAAATTCTGCGCAATCGCGGGGCAGGCGGTCTGCACATCAAAGCGGGCAATATCGGCCGACTTTTGGCCGGCGATTTCAACGCGTTGCATCTCAACCGGGGCGTTTGCTGCGGCCATGGCGGTGCCGAAAGTCATGGTGAAGGCCAGTGCGAAAGCGGCTTTGATAGATGACGTGTATTTCATGAGTTACTCCTTGTGTTCATCGGGGCTAGACGCGACCGCTTGCGCTTTGTTGAAGGCGCCTGGCAGCTGCTGATCTGGGTTCAGAATAGGTGCACGGCGCGGCCCTTCCCAGCGGCAAATGACGAGCGTCTGTTTTAGCGGGGTGGAAAGCCGGAATCGGCGATGAACTGCGGCAGCCGCAGGATGCAATACGCCCCTAGAGACCTGCCTTATTGCAGGCGCCAGCCCAGGCGCGGCCCTTCCAGCCCATTGGGCCCGAGCGCCGACACCACCAGGCCACTCAGGCCGGTGGACACGACCGTCAGATGCTCGCCGGCCAGGCGCAGCTCCCAACGCTCGCCGTAAAGCAGCCAGACCGCATGGCGCTGTGCGCCGCCGAGCTGGATTTGCAGTTGCTGCTCGCCGGCCACCGTCAGGCGCGGCTCGGCCACCGCAAGGGCTGCCATGCCCTGCGCCCTCAGCCAGGGTGATGCCGGCACCAAGGCGGCCTCAGCATAGGGCCCGGCCATCAAGGCATCGGACAGGCCGCGACGGTTTTGTAGCAAGGCCACCATGCTGAAGTGCGCATGCCCGCTGCCGGGGCGCTGCTGGCGCAGCAGGGCAATCTGCTGCAGAACTTCCTGCACCGGCCAACTGTCAGCCTTGTCGGTGACTTTGCTGGTGAACAGGCCAGGCCAGATGTGGCGCCCTTGCGGGTTAAGCCCATGCCAGGCCTCCAAGAGCACGCCAAAGGCTTGCGGCTTTTGAGCGATCGGCCAATACAGCTGCGGCGCCAGATAGTCCAACCAGCCCTCGCTGAGCCAGCGCTCCACATCGGCATAGAGCTTGTCGTATTGGCTGAAGCCGGCGATGCCCGCCGGGCGCAGCGCCGGCTTGGGCAGGCCAAAGGGGCTGATGCCAAAGCGCACCCAGGGCTTGGTCTGGCGCAGCAGCTGGTAAATGTCTTGCACCAAGCGGTCGACATGGCTGCGGCGCCAATCGGCGCGCTCCAAGCTGCCGCCGGCTTGAACATAGCGCGCCCAGGCCTGCTCGTCGGGGAAGTCAAGCTCCTGCTTGCCATTGGCCTCGACCACAGGATAGGGGTAGAAGTAATCGTCGATATGGACGGCGTCAATGTCATAGCGCCGCAGCACATCAGCAATGACGGCCAGCGTATGCGCGGCGGCAGCCGGCTCGCCGGGATCTATCCATTGCTGATCGCCATAGCTCTTCACCAAGCCCGGCTGGCGGCGACTCAGGTGTAGCGGCGCGGTGGCCGACTTGGCGCCGCTTTGGCGGGCGCGGAAGGGGTTGAACCAGGCATGCAGTTCCATGCCGCGGCTATGCGCCTCGCTGACCCAGAACTCGAGCGGATCATAAAAAGGCTCGGGCGCCTGGCCCTGCGTGCCGCTCAGGTATTCGCTCCAAGGCTCCAGCTCGGAGGCATAGATCGCATCCGCGCTGCTGCGCACCTGCAAGATGATGGCATTGAGTTTCAGCGCGGCGGCCTTGTCCAGGATAGCGAGGACTTCGGCCTGCTGCTCGGCACTGCTCAGGCCTTTGCGGCTGGGCCAGTCAATATTGGCAACGGTGGCCACCCAGGCGGCGCGGAACTCTCGTGGTGCGGGCGGCGCCAATGCCGGCAAGGCCGCCTCCGCCACAAGCTTGGGGCCTGACCCGACCCCAACGCCCACTCTGGGCAAGGGTGCGCAGGCACTCAGCCCCGCACCGGCCAGCAGCAGTGAGCGGCGCTGCAAACTCATGCGCCCTGCTCCGCCTTTTTGCCAAAGTCGGTCGGAATCTTGACCAGGGCAGCCAAACCGAAGGAGGGCAAGGTCGCCACCAGCACCCAGACGAAGAACAAGACGTAGCCCATTTGCTGCTGCAGCCAGCCGCTCCACATGCCCGGGATCATCATGCCCAGCGCCATGAAACCGGTACAGATTGCGTAATGCGCGGTCTTGTGGGGGCCGTCGGCGACCAAGATCATGAACATCAGGTAGGCGGTAAAGCCCAGGCCATAACCAAATTGTTCGACGGCCAGGGCCGCGCTGATAACAAGCAAATCGTGCGGCATGCTCAGAGCCATCAGCAAGAACATGACGTTCGGCACATGCATGGACAAAATCAAGGGCCAGAGCGCGCGCTTCAGCCCGATGCGCGAGATCACCCAGCCGCCCAAAAGCCCACCCAAGGTCAGCGCGATCAGGCCAACCGTGCCATAAGCAATACCGACCTGTTTGGTCGATAGGCCTAAGCCGCCGGCCGTCACCGGATCAAGCAAGAACGGTGTGGCCAGCTTGAGCAACTGCGCCTCGGGGAAACGGTAAAGCAGCAAGAACCCAATGATGATCACGATGCCGGGCTTGCGGAAGAATTCGGCAAAGACGGCGATGAAGTCGCGCCAGAAGTCATTGCCACTGCGTCTGGCCTGGCCGCTCACATCGCTGGCCGGGCGCGGCAGCATCAGTTGGTGATAGCTGCCCAGCAACACGAAAATCAGCGCCAGCAAAAAGAACACCGTGCTCCAGGCCTGCGTCATGCTGCCTGTGCGCTCCTGCAACTCACCGGCCAGATACACCAAGCCCCCCTGACCGCCAATATTGGCCAGGCGATAGAAGGTGGAGCGCACGCCAACAAACGCGGCCTGGCTGCGCTGGTTCAGCGCCAACATATAGAAGCCATCCGCCGCGATGTCATGCGAGGCCGAGGCAAAAGCCATCAACCAGAACATCGCCAGCGTCAACTGCACATTGCGCGTGCTCGGGATGCTCAGCGCCACCAGCGCCAGCGCCGCACCAATGACGAACTGCAAGGCCACGATCCAGCCGCGCTTGAGGCCCAAGAGTTCAATCAAGGGCGACCACAGCGGCTTGATCACCCAGGGCAGGTAGAGCCAGCTCGTGTACAGCGCGATCTCGGTGTTGGACAGGCCGAGATTCTTGTACATGATGACCGACAGCGTCATCACCACCACATAGGGCAGGCCTTGGCCAAAATAGAGCGTGGGGATCCAGGACCAGGGCCGGCGCTCGGAGTTCAATGTGCGGTTCTCAGGCATGGGCCGCACTTTAGCCTGTGCCGGCATCGATGCCGCCCTGCCCGCCGGCGGCTCTTGCGCCTTTACTTACTTGCGCGTTGCCGGTTTCATAGCCGCGCGTCGTAAGTCGCCGTATGTTTGACCCGGCGCTCGGCCACGATGCTGCTATGGCGATTCAGCGTCGAAGCGACCGTGCCGGTCTGGCTCAACGTCCACTGAAATGTCAAATCGCAAGTCTGCACCAGGGCGTTGTTAGGACTGTTGGGGTTGAAATTGACGCTGGCACGATTCAAGGCCACATCCAAGTCCAAGGTGCTGATGCGGTAGAAATTGCCTTCAGGCGCGCTGCTGAGAGGCTCGTTTTTGCTGTCGAAGCTGCTGCCATCGGCGCGCTTGCAGGCCATGCTGACGCTGAGCCCCATTTGGTTTGTATAGGGCTGACTCAGTTGCACCAGGAATCTACCGCTTGAGCGGCCAATCATCGGCGTGCCGGTCGGGACCAGCACGCTGAAGGTCTTGGGCATGGTGACGGTGCTGCCGTGCAATTCGCTGCCGCGCACAAAGTTGGCAGTCACTATCGGCTGCTCACTGGCGTCGGCCAGGAACACACTGTAGTTCGTCCGTTTGCCGTCTTGGTCCTCAAGATCACGGCGCTGATTGCCAACACTGGCCGACATATGGTCGTTGCCACTGGGATGCACCACAGTGATCAGGTTGGCGCTGTAGCCGAGTCGGCCTTCGACCTTGACTTGGCCGTTCTCCTGCGTGACCGTGAACTTCGGACTGATCTCATCCACTTTCAGCGTCGCGGAATCTTTGCAGTTGGTCACGGCGCAGGTCAGGTCATCGACGATGGCATCGACGATGCTGCCTCCGCACGCACTCAGCAGCAAAGTGCTGAGCAAGGCCGCCACCGTGACCGCGCCGTAAAGCCTGGTCGATACCGAGCTGTCTGCGCCTTGTGAGCGCGCTGCTATACGAACATTCATGCTGTGTCTCCCTTGACGAGTAGGTCGCGGCGGCGAGACATGAGTGCCTCCTTGTTTGCCGCAGCCGGATTTGGCCAGAAGCTCGCCGAGACTTCAAACCCCAAAAAGGAGGTATCGGATAAGGCCACCTCGGGGTGCGGGAAACGCCACTTTTTCTCGATTTTTTCGGCAAAACTCGCCCGCCTAAGGGTCGGCCCGTGACGAATTTCACGGTTTTTGCGGCATCATGGCGCGCCGCCGGACTGACGCAAAACCGAGTCCGGCGATTTTCAGCATCTTTAGAGGGAAAAATATGAAAGCTTACGGCGCAGAGTTTCTGGGTACGTTCTGGTTGGTGTTTGGTGGTTGCGGCAGCGCCGTTTTGGCGGCCGCATTTCCGGAGTTGGGCATTGGCTTTGTCGGCGTCTCGCTCGCCTTCGGTCTGACCGTGCTGACCATGGCTTATGCAGTCGGCCATATCTCGGGCGGACATTTCAACCCAGCCGTGTCGATCGGCTTGTTTGTGGGCGGGCGCTTCCCGGCCGGCAAACTGCTGCCTTACATCGTCTCGCAAGTGCTGGGCGGCTTGGCGGCCGGCGGCGTGCTCTATCTGATCGCCAGCGGCAAGGCCGGCTTTGATCTGGCCGGCGGCTTCGCCTCGAATGGCTTCGGCGAGCACTCGCCCGGCAAGTTCAATATGCAGGCCGCGTTGCTGGCCGAAGTGGTGTTGACCGCCTTCTTCCTGATCATCATCCTGGGCGCCACCGACAAGCGCGCACCGGCCGGCTTCGCCCCTATCGCCATCGGTCTGGGTCTGACGCTGATTCACCTGATCAGCATCCCCGTGACCAACACCTCGGTCAACCCGGCCCGCAGCACGGCCGTCGCCTTGTATGTGGGCGGCTGGGCTGTTGAGCAGCTGTGGTTGTTCTGGGTCGCTCCGATCGCCGGCGCGGTGCTGGGCGCGATCGCTTACAAGTTTGTCGGCAGCGACAACAAGCGTTAAGCCCACATTGCACTGCATCAAAGCCGGCCTTGTGCCGGCTTTTTGCTGGGCAACTCGACGGGATGGTCGGGCGGCAGCTCAGGTCCCTCAGCCGAAGCCCGAGACCAAGGTTCAAATCATTCTGCTTTGGCGGCAGATTCGATCCGCAGAAAGCCGCCTTCCACGGCGCCTTTTGTCGCGTGGGTGAGAGAGTTCAAAGACAGCATAGTCGCCGTTGCGGGCGTGGCGGCCAGACCCACCCAAGCATTGCGTCCGCCATGCTTGGCCAAATAGAGCGCCTGATCGGCCAGGCCGACCACCTCTTGCCAAGTCAGCCGCTCGGCTTGGCTGGCGATAAACGGCAGCGCCGCGAAACCGACCGAACAACTCAAGGCCAGCGGGGCGGCGCCATCGATCTCAAAGGATCGCTGAGCCACGCTGACCCGAATGCGCTCCGCGATCACATGCGCTGAGCAGGCGCTGACCGAGCGGGCAACGATCAAGAACTCCTCGCCGCCCCAGCGCACCACGAAGTCGGAGTCGCGGCAGGCTTGTTGCAAGCGCTCCCGCATTTGCACCAGCACTGCATCGCCGGCCGGGTGTCCCCAGTTGTCATTGACACGTTTGAAATGGTCAATGTCGACCAGCAAGAACAGCAAATCCACATCCGCCGGGCCGCTCGTGTGCGGCACTTCGCCGGCTTCCTGCCGGCGCTGCCAGTTGAGGTAATGGCGCAGGGTCAGGCTGACCTCGGCACTGATATTGAGCTCCAAGAAGCGGCGGTTGCGCAGCCCCGTCAAGGGGTCGGTTTGGCTGATATTGGTGAGCGACTGGTAGGCGGACTCCAATTCCAGATTCTTCTGATGCACCTCAGCTTGCGCCTGATTCAGGCGCAAGAGCGTGGCCTCGAGCTGGCGGTAGTTGCGCGCATTCGCGATCGCGATGGCTGCGTAGGCGGCGAGACTGCGGAAGATCAAGCGCTCGCGGTCGGCATAGGCGTGCGCCTGTGTGGACTGAATCGACATCACGCCGAGCAGTTGCTCGCCGCTCAGCAGCGGAATGAACATCGCGCTGAGCGTCGGCTGGGTGGCCGGCAGCAAAACGCCGGGCCGCTCCGTCGGATCGACATCAATAAAAATATCCTGACGCAGCAAGGCGCAGCGTACGGTGTGGGCGCTCGGGTGGGACAAGGCCACGTCGTAGGGGGCCAGCCGCAACCCGTCTTCCGAGCCATAGCTCAGGCTTAGCCGCTCGCCGTCGGGCGTCAGTAAAAACACCGCGAAGTAGTGCGCGCTAAGCAGGCCATGCACATGGCGATCCAAGGTTGTGTAGACCGCGCTTTCCTGCAGCTGGCAAGTGATCTCCTGACCGACCAAGCTCAGGCGCTCCAAGGTTGTGCTGGTTTCGTTCAGCATGGCGGCGCGCTCGGCATGAAACTTGGCCTCCGAGGCCACTGCATGTTTGGTCGCATCTTGGCGGTGCACGCTCTCGCTGGCGGCCCGTGCCTCCCGGCCGAAGGCATAGGCTTGATGGCTATCGCCCAGTCGCGCGCATTCGGCCGCGATGGCGTCGTAGAGGCTGGGCGGCACACTTTGCCGCAGTTCGGGTGGAAACGCCGTTAACGCCAAATGCAGGTAATGCAAGGCCGGGCTGGCGGCCTGCATGCCCGCCGGTGCGGGCAAAGGATGGCGTCCGTGCAAGATCGCCAGGGTGCTCAGCGCATTCGACAACTGCAGTGGCAATTTGGCTGTTTCGGCCAGGGCCAGCGCGCTTTGGGCGGCGGCATGCGCTGCATCAGCGCGCCCCAGCTTGGACAGCGCCAGCGCCGCCACCTCCATCGCGCTCAGGCGCAGCTCGGTGGGGCGAGGCGGCTGATCGGCCTGCTCGAAACGACCCGCAGTTTGCAGCGCGGCTTCGGCAAGGCCTAGGTCGAGCTGCAGCTCCGCCAGGTAAAGCAGACCAAAGGCATAGGCGCGCGAATTGCTCAGCGGTGCGAGCAGGTTCAGCCCTTCGTCCAAAGCTTGCTGCGCCGCGTCTAGCGCCCCCAGCTTGCGCTGGGCATGGCCGAACTGCAGCAAGGCCAGGCCCAGCACCAAGGGCCAGCCATGCGGGCGCGCCAAGTCGAGTGCGCGCTGCATCCAGTCGAGCGCTTGGCTGTGGTCGTCAAGCTTGGAGAATGCCACTCCCATCGTTGTCATCGCCATCGCAACTTGGCGGACCATGCCGGCGCGCGCCAGGCTGCTGACGGTGTGGCTGCAGAGCTGGAAGACCGTCGCGTAGTCCGACTGCTGCAGGGCCTGAAAAGTCAGGAACTCATTGCACATCAGGTGCAGCGCGGGGTGGGCGGGCTGACTGAGCCGCCGCCGTACATGGGGCAACCATTGATTGACGGCCGCTACTAAATCCTGGCGCAGCGCGGCGAGGGCACCGCCTAGCTGGGCAAACTCGAGCCGAAATTCGTCCCCGCAGCCGGCCGCCAAAGCGGCTGCGGAGTCGAAACCGGCGCGCCGCTGGATCAGGTCGCCGCGGTCGCCAGCGATCATGGCGAGCAGCACATAAGCATCGGCCATCACCAGCACCAGCACATCGGCCTGCTCTTTGGCCTGCTGCTGTGCTTGTTGGATCACCGTTAGGGCTTGCGCCTCGGCGGCGTCGAGATCGGCAAATAACCAGTGGACTTCGGCCCGCAGCAGTTGCAAGCGCAGCACGGCAGACGAGGGCTCACTTGGCAACTCCGCAAGCAGCTGTTCGGCCATTCGCAGCGCGCGCTGCGTATCGCGCTCACGCAAATGCCAAGCTAGTGCAATCCGCTCAGGCAAGAGGGCCTTGGCTCCCGCCTGAATGACCTTGGCCTCCAGCTTGTTGAACACTTCATCGGTCAGGAAAAGTTCCATTGGCGTGACGGATAAGGGATAGGACATTCAACCGCGCCACAGCATGTATGGCGACCCTAGAACGGGTACCCCATCCGGAATTCCCATTGGCAAGACCAGCTTATCACTTGGCTGAGGCGCTTGGCCTCAGACTTGGCTCAGATATGCGCCTGTGCCTTGCGGACCTCAGGGCCATCGGTGATCAATGCGATCAGATTCATTTCAAGCCGTCATTGCCCTCAGTCACTGCCCTCAAAATGTCCCGGCCTTCACCAGGCCGACAGTTTGAACAAGCGCCGCATAGCTGACTCTCGGTTCGCCAACCGTTTTGGTCAACGGCGGCTTACTGCCAGAAGTCTCAACCAGGTGGAGGATTCCTTGCCAAGGGGATTTTTTGGATGGACCAACGGTACCAAGCGGGCATACTTGCTGTGCGGCGGTTGAATTTCCTATCCATAAGACCGCCTGAGGAGATTCCCACAATGCGATCCGCATGGACTGCCCTGCTGCTTTGCTTGCCTGGTTTGTGCATCGCGGCTTGCTCGCGCACGATTGTGGTGCCGGTGACCACCGTCGGGTTGAGTGTGACCATCGATGCCGGCAAGGTGGGCGGCGCTTACCCAAGCTTGCTGCGTGAGTTGGGACTTGCAAATGGCTGCCACTTTGACTTCCAGCCTGTACCCCGCGCGCGCCTGGAGTTGATGTTCGAAACAGGCCAGGCCGACATGATCGTGCCCGCCACCCGTTCTGACCGGCGCGACTTGCAGGGGGAGTTCGTGCCGCTGATTCAAAGCCGCGCCGCCGCGATTTCGCTTGCAAGCGAGCGGCTTGCTGTGCGTTCCCTGGACGACATTCTTCAGCGCAAGGAGTTGCGCGTCGCAGTGGTGCGCGGCTTTGACTTTGGCGCCGAATACCGCCGTTTTGTCGATGCGATCAGGGCACAGGGCCGACTGCAGCAGGAGGCCGACCTCGCCAGCCTGGTGCGCGTACTTCAGGAAGGGCATGCCGATCTGACCGTGCTCAACACCACCAACCTGTATGGCCTGCAAGCCAGCGGCGCAAAGCCACTGCCCGCGCAGTGGCGCGTCGAGCCCTTGAATGAGATGCCTTGGGGCGAAGCCGGCTTCTATATCTCGAACAAGTCACTCGCCCCCGCCGACCGCCAACACCTGCGCCAAATGCTTCAAGAAGCCGCACGCAGCGGCGCGGTGTGGAAGGCGCTGAGCCAGGTCTACCCGGCGGCCACACTGGAAGCGGGAATGAAGCCGCTGTGAAGACTCGGTCCGACCTGCGCGCCGTCGCTTGGACGTCTGAGTGGCTTGGCCCAGTTACTCGCGCCCCATCGATGTGCAGGTGGCCAACGGTGGCTTGATCGTCAGCTTGAGCCAAGATCAATAGTGTTTTTGGAATCAGTCCGTGAACCTCCGGCCAACCGCTTCCCAAAGAGCAACCAGGACTCAGGTTTACTTGACTGTCGAGCTACTGCACTCGAGAATTCCCGCCACGATGTTGTCATCCGATGAAGAATCTTTGCTTCGCGCAAAAGCGAGAGTTTTCATCGCTGCAATTGCCGCATCGGTCTGCTTCAATGTGTGCGCGCAGGAAAAGACCATTCGCCTGGCGATGATGGAGGAAGTGCGGACCATTACAGATAAGCCCCTGGCGATATTGCGTAAGGTTTACGCAAATTTAGGCTACGAACTCGTCGTGGTTCCAATGCCGTTCGCCCGCTCAGTGATGGCTGCAAACAATGGCGATTTTGATGGCGAAGTTGCCCGGCTTCCATATATTGAAGAATCTGCGAAGAACCTCCTTCGGGTTCCTGTCGCCGTAAATGTGACCGAATATGTTCCCTATATTTTGCAAGGGACATCCACCGATCTTTCAAGCTGGGACAAGATTAACGCATCGGGCTTATCGATTGGGGCACGTCGCGGCGCCCAATTAACCGAGAGTTCTGTTCGCCAAGACCGATTGAGGTTGGTTAACTCCTACGATTCTCTCTTGGCGATGCTGTTGCTTCATCGAATTGATGTAGCCATCGCGCCTAAAGGGCAGTTGGAGGAATACTACTTAAATGTCCACGAAAGCAATAAGCCCGACATATCAAAAATTCAGGTGCTGCCAGTGTTTGCCTCGATGCCCGTCTACCATTATCTGCATAAGAAAAATGCCGCCTTAGTGCCCATGGTTGAAAGGGAAATTAAACGCATTAATTCAGGACAGAGTGAGTTAGTCGAAGGCTCGAAAGCCCAGAAAACTCAGTCATCAAAAACTCAATAATCCCTCGGCAGCCACCATAGGCGAACAAACTTCGGAACTGTGCGAACCCTCACCCCTGGTCCATCCACGAAGGAGCACATTCGGCGCCGGGGTTCAGGCACTTAACAGGCTGCTGAAACACCAATCCGGAGCACCTTGATAGTGAATCTTTTGAGGGTCAGGTCTTGAGTCTGAAGGCCGAATCGGTTCCTGCGGCTCCATTTTTTCCTAGCAAGTGAATTTCCGGTACGGGCAAGGAACTGCCACCGGGATTGAAGCAGGTGAGGCGCTCCGCGCCCTTACCGATCGGCAAGATGTTCATATGCTCGTCTGCGAGCTTGGACAAACTCTTATTGCAACTTGCATGCTGGCGATCATTCCCAATCTTGCATGCGGCGCCAAACCCTTTGGAATCATTGAACATGTCGTCACCCTTGCTGCTCATCGCGGCCGTGGGTATGGGCGCCTTGTTCTCGAACACGCGCTCGACCTCGCTTGGTCCGCACATTGCTGCAAGGTGCATCTCTTATCCGGCACGCAGCGAACCGAAGCCCACCGGCTCTATGAGTCGGTGGGCTTCGTGGGCAATGTTGAAAGCGGATTCGTGGTCAAACCAAAGGGCACTGCCTAATGCAAAAATCAAGCGGCACATCGCCACTTAGGCAGACGCCTCAAGCCTACGCCCTCGGCATCAAAAGGAGCACTATGCGCACGCACACCAGCCCAAACACACCGCACCGCGGTCGCGCCGGCGACTCGAACTTCCGCGGGCGCCAAAGCCTTGTTGCCGCATTCCTGGCGGCATCCGCGCCAGTCTGTTTCGCGCAAGATGACGTGCGCAGCGGGCCGCTTTACGACGGGCTGGCACGCATGGACAGCGCGCTCTTCGAGGCCGCGTTTATTAGCTGCGACGCAGCCAAGTTCAAAGCAATCTTCACCGAAGACGCGGAGTTCTATCACGACCGTACTGGTGCCAGCTTTGGCAACGACGTTCGCACCCTGAAATCCTGCCCTCGTGACAATGGTGTGACCCGAACTCTGGTGCCCGGTAGTCTGGAGGTCTACCCGATGCAAGGCTACGGCGCCCTACAGATCGGACGACACATATTCGCAAAGGCGGGTGAGCCCGGATCTGAAGTCGCGCAGTTCGTGCATCTATGGAAACGCGAGGGAGACACCTGGAAGCTGGCCAGAGTGCTGAGTTTTGATCACCGCCCTTCAGCTCAACAGAAGTAGCTTGAACTTGCTCCCCCTGCGTTCGCAAGTTTCCTCATCAAACTCAGGCAGCCACCGCCACCACACGCCGCCTGCGCGTCCAGCCCACCAGCGCCGCCGCGCCGCCCAGCATCAGCGCCCAGCTCGAAGGCTCGGGCACGGCGGTGACCGTAAGGCTGCCGCTGCTGCCCAGTTGACTGAAATCCAGGCGATTGCGGTCAAAGCCGCTGACTGTGATGCGGTCGGCGGCCAGGCTACCGCCAAAACTGTTGAAACCCAGCAGCGAAAAGCTGCCTGCCTCGGGCGCAAAGTTGAACACCAGGTTCAGCATGCCATCAAACTGCAGGTGGCCGATATTCAACAACTGGCCGTAATCGCTGCCGGCCTGCATGCCGTTGAGCTCCAGCGTCAGCATCGAGCCGCCGCCGAAGTGAACATTGCCGCCATTGAAAGTAACCGTCGCCGCGCCATAGCCAGGCGTGTAAGCGGCCTGGAAGGCCACATTGCCAGCAAAGCTGCCTGCGCCGAGCACATCGCCCTGAAAATTCAGGGTGCCGGACTTGGACTCGACGCTGCCTTCATTGAACAAGAAGGCCTGCAGGCTGTTGTCCCCGCTGGAAACCAGGGAGCCGCCGGGCGCCACTTGAACGAAGGAGCCCGAGAGCGTGCCGCCGGTCCAGTTGAGCTTGCCGTCGACCTTGATGAAGCCCTGGCTGGCTTGCAACTGGCCGCCTTCCAAATTGACCGTGCCTTGGCCGCCAATGAACAGAGCGTCCGCTGTGACCTGTGCTGAATTCTGAATGCTCAGCGTGCCGGCACCGTCTTGGCCGACATAGAGGTTGCCCGCGTTGTTCCACTTGGAACCCCAACCACTGACGCTGACGGCGCCGCTGCTGCCCGAGCCTTCGCCAATATGGCCAGTCTGATTGTTGACCACGCCGCCGCCCTTGATGGTCAAGCTGCCTGCGCCCTGATGGCCAATATAGAGCTCGCCGGCATTGTTCCACTGCGAGCCCGCACCGCTGACGGTGGCGGCGCCCTGGCTGCCCGACCAGCGGCCGATATAACCGGCCTGATTGCTCACTGCTCCGCCGTTTTCGATCAACAGCGTGCCTGTGCCGTAATGGCCAATATGAAGCTCACCCGTGCTCTTCCACTGCGAGCCCGCGCCGCTGACTGCGGCGGCGCCCGTGATGCCCGCACCTAGGCCAAGGTATCCATTCTGAGCACCGACCCAGCCGCCGTCTTTGACGGACAAGGTGCCCGCGCCCCAAAGGCCGACAAAAAGATCGGCCTTGTTGTTCCACTGCGAGCCCGCGCCATTGACCAAGACGGAGCCCGAGCCGCTAGACCCGTTGCCAATAGTTCCACGCTGACCGTTGACCAAGCCACCCGTTTGGATGACGAGCGTGCCCGTACCGGCACCGCCAACGACGAGGTCACCCGAGTTGTTCCACTGCGAGGTGTAGACATCGACCCGACCTGTGCTGCCTTGCTCTGCGCCAACAATGCCGCCGCGGCTGCTCGTTAGAGCGCCATTGCTGAGCAGCACCTGGCCTTGGCCCGATTGGCCAACAATCAGGTCACCGGCGTTGCTCAATTGCCCGCCTTGCAGCTCGACATAGCCTTGGCCTGCCTGGCCCACAATCATGTCGCCAGAGTTGCTCCAATTCCCAGCAATGAGTCTGGCGTTGCCTGTGCTGCCCGACTTGACACCCAGCGTTGCCGACTGACTCGTCACCAAGCCGCCTTCCTGGATGCTCAGTTCGCCCGCGCCGGAAACGCCAAGCAGAAGCTCGCCACTGTTGTCCCACCGGGAACCCGCGCCCACGACGGTGACGCTGCCGGAGCTGCCTTGCTCAAGGCCCAAAGCGGCGCCCTTGCTGCTGACCAGGCCACCGGCGGCAATCAAGAGCTGGCCTTTGCCGCCCACACCGACATGGAGCTTGCCATTGTTGGTCCAGCTCGAGCCTGCGCCGGCGACCGTGACGTGGGCCACACTGTCTTTGTCCTGGCCAACCAGGCCCCAGCCATTGCTCACTGCGCCGCCATCGATGATGCCCAGGCTCGCGCTACCGTAGGAGCCCACCACCATATCGCCCCAGCTGCGCCACTGCGAGCCGCTGCCGAACACCAGGGCTGCGCCATTGGCCCCGCCAAGGTAGACGAAACCGCTGTCCATGCTGCCGCCGTTCCAGATGCGCAGCTCGCCCTCATCGACCGTCGTGGTACCGACGGTATGGCTGCCGGTCAAGCTCAAGATGCCCGCGCCGAGTTTCATCAGCCCGCCGCCGCCACTGATATTGCCGCCGAACTCGGCGTAAGCGGCTTGATTGAAAACGAGCGTGCCGGCATTCCAGATATTGCCGGTGACCGAGCTGATGCTGCTGCCGTCGCCGATCTGCAAGGTGCCGGCTTCAACCCTCGTGCCGCCGCTGTAGCTGTGCTCGCCCGTCAAGGTCAGCTTGCCTGCGCCCTGTTTGATCAGTTCGCCGTAGCCACTGATCTGGCCGGCGAAGCTGGCGTCATCGGCGCGATCAAAAATCAGCCTACCGTTGTTGACCACGCCGCCGCCGAGGGCCCCGGACGTGCCGCCATCGCCGATGCGCAGCGTGCCGCGCGTCACGGTGGTGCCGCCGCTGAAGCTGTTGTCGCCGGTCAAGGTCAGCATGCCGCCGCCCCGTTGCTCCAAGCGGCCGTCACCGCTGATCGCGCCGGCGAAGCTGATGTCATCTTCCCGACCAAAGGCCAGCGTGCCGAAGTAGCCCAAGAGCACATTGCCGTTGAAAGAGCCGCCAGCGCCGATCAGCAAGGTGCCCGAGGAGATCTTGGTGCCGCCGCTATAGCTGTTGGCGCCCGACAAAATCAGCGTGTTGGAGGACTGCTTTTCCACGCTGCCCGAGCCACTGATCGATCCGCCGAAAAGGAAATCGTTGGATTGGGAGAGCACCAGCTTGCCCATGTTCGTGACATCGCCGCTGATGACGCCACCTTGAAACACCAGCGTGCCGCCGGCAATGGTGGTGCCGCCGGTGTTGAGGATGTTGCCGTAAAAGTGGAGCTCCTTGTCATCTTGCTTGATGAAGCTGCCGGCGCCGCTGATAGATCCCGAGTAGTTATCGTCGACAAGCTTGTTGAAAACCAGGCGCGCGGAGTCGGCCACGACGACGTCGGGGCGGAAGTCCCCGACGACCTCCAATGTGCCGCCGCTCACCGTGGCGATGCCTGAGAGGTAGATGCCGCCCGTCAGAGTGAGGGTGTTGCTGCCCAGCTTGCTCAGATTGCCGAAGCCCGAGACGCCCCCCGCGAAGCTGGTGTTGTCGGCGCGATTGAAGGCCAGCGTGCCGTTGTTGTCTATGTTGCCGGTGATGGAGCCGGACGTCCCGCCATTGCCGATCTGCAGCGTGCTGCCGCCCGTGATCTTCGTGCCACCCGAGTAGTTGCTGCCGCCGGTCAGGGCGACCCAGCAACTGGCGCCATTGCTGCCGTTGAGAAACAGCGTATCCACCCCGCTGTAGTTATTGCCATCGACCGTGCCGCAAACCGGCGTGATCAGCGCCTGTGCCTGGGAGAACGCGAGCATCAATCCCACAGCAATGGCGGTGCGTTGTGGACGGAGTTTATTCATGAGGCACGATTGCATGGCAGGAGCTGTGGTGGCTTGAAGGAAGCGCAATGTAGCAGCCGACCAGGCGAGTATTTAAGTCCAAACCCCCTTATTCAGGGGGCCAAGCCGCCCCCTGAATAAGTAGGTGGAACTGCCCCTTGGGCACAAGGCCCGGCGATTGACGCCGGTCAGTGCGGACCAATCGACGCCCCCTGGCCCCGATAATCCGCCCACAATGATTGCCAGGGGCGCCGATCAGCGCCGATCAAGAATGAGACTCCCCAATCTGCTGGGCAGCAAGAACGGCCGTCTTTCGGCCTTTTTCTTTTTGTATATGACCGAGGGCATACCGCTCGGTTTCGCCGCTACGGCGGTGGCCACCCAGCTGCGCCGCATGGGCGTAGGGCCGGCCGAGATTGGCGCTTTTGTGGCGGCGTTTTACCTGCCCTGGGCTTTCAAATGGGCGTTCGGCCCGCTGATCGACGTGTTCCGCTCCAAGCGCTTCGGCCACCGCCGCGCCTGGATCATAGGCACACAGCTGATGATGGCGGCTACCTTGGCCGTGCTGATCTTCCTCAAGCTGCCCGAGCAGCTACCGCTGTTCACCTTGATTTTGCTGGTGCACAACACCTTTGCGGCGATGCAGGATGTGGCGATCGACTCGCTGGCTTGCAATGTGCTGCAAGAAGACGAGCGCGGCCTGGCCAACGGCCTGATGTTTGGCGGCGCAGCCATTGGCCAGGCGGTCGGCGGCAGCGGCGTGTTGTTCCTGATGTCCTATATCGGCTTCCAGTCCAGCTTCATCTTCGTCGCGCTGTGCATTCTGGCCGTTACGGGCCTGGTGGTGCTGCCGATGAAAGAAGCCTTGGTGCTGGCCACGGCTGAGACGGCCGCCAAGGCCGGCTCGGGCCTGCGCCACGCCGCCGGCGAGATGCGTGACTTCGCGATGGCCGCCTTCCGCTCCTTCCTGGGCACCAAGGGCGCGTTTGCCGGCGTGTTCTACGCCTTGCTGCCAGCGGGTGCCATGTCTTTGAGCCTGGCGCTGCAATCGAATCTGTCGGTCGAGTTGGGCCTGGACGATGACCAGGTTGCCTGGCTGCAACTGTTCTCCACCGTCGCCAGCGCCGTCGCCATGGTGATAGGCGGCGTGCTGTCCGACCATCTGGGGCGGCGCCGCGTGCTGACCGTGTGCACCCTGCTGACGAGTTTGCCGGTGCTGTATCTGATGTGGGTGCTGCAAAAGCATGGCTATGTGATGCCGCGCGAAACGGGCAGTGCCAGCGCGCTGGCGGCGGTGCCGCCAGCCTTGGTGTCCGCGCTCTGGGCCTCCACCATCGCCTTCAATATCTTCATGGGCCTGGGCTATGGCGTGCGCACGGCCTTGTTCATGGACGTGACCAACCCTCGCGTGGCCGCCACCCAGTTCACCGCCTATATGGCGCTGAGCAATCTGGCGATCGCCTATACCGCCACCTGGCAAGGCCTGGCCATTGAGGCCTGGGGTTATCCGATCACGCTGGCAGCGGATGCGGTTTTGGGTCTGGGCAGCCTGGCCTTGATGCCGCTGATGAAAAAGGCCAAGTCCGAAGCCGAGCAGCGGGGCGACGCCCATGCCGCCAAGCGCGCCGGCCGCTGCGCTTTTGGCCTGAGCCTGCTGTGCCTGAGCTGGCTGCCGTTCTGGCTCTTCCGAGCCGAGACCGGCTCGGCCGAGGCGATCTTCAACACCTTCTTCACGTTGGTGTTCGTGGTGGCGGCGTTGTTCATGCTGGCCGGGCGCGAAGTGCTGGGCGCAGAGGCGAGCAATTCCTTGCGCCGCGCCTGCGTCTGGCTGGCGCCGCTGCTGCTGGCCCTGTATTTGCGCCGCTATCTGGACAACTTGGCCACCGCCGCCCCGCCGCTGCTGCTCGGCCTGGCCCAAGGCCTGATCTATGCCGTGCCCTTGGTCGCGGCGGCGCTGCTGATGCTGCTGGCGCGGCGAAACTGGGGCAGCTTGCTGGAGACAAGATCATGAAGAAAAGGAGCCTGCGGATAGTCGCTGGCTTCGTGCTCGTCTTGCTGGTCTTGCTGGGCTTAGCCGCCGCGCTGGCCTGGCATGTGCACAGCAAGCAGCCGCAGCGCTCGGGCGAGCTGACCATCAGCGGCCTGCACGCCGCCGTCACCGTTCGTTATGACGAATTCGGCGTGCCGCATATCGAGGCGCAGAATGAAGTCGATCTGTACCGGGCACTCGGCTTCGTGCATGCCCAGGACCGCTTGTTCCAGATGGAAATGCTGCGCCGCCTCTCGCGCGGCGAGCTGGCCGCCATCCTCGGACCCAAACTGGTCGAAACCGATCGGCTGTTCCGCACATTAGGCATACGCGCGCATGCCGACGCCTATGCGGCGCGTGAATTCGCGCAGATCGACACGCCGGCCAAGCGGGCGCTGCTCGCCTACCTGGACGGCGTCAATCAGTTCCAAGACACTCGCCCGGCGCCGCTGGAGTTCGACATCCTCGGCATCAAGAAGCGCCCCTTCACGCCGGCCGACACCGTCAGCATAGGCGGTTACCTCGCCTATAGCTTTGCGGCAGCCTTTCGCACCGAGCCGGCGCTGACGCTGATCCGCGATCAGCTCGGCGCCGGCTATCTGAAGATCTTCGATCAGCCCTGGCAGCCCGATGGCGTCTTGCGCCAACAGCTGCGCCCCGGCGACTGGCAAGACCTGGGCCGCTTGGCTCAACTCAGCCAAGACGCCTTGGCCGCCGCCGGCCAGCCGCTGTTCGAGGGCAGCAATGCCTGGGCGGTGGCGGGGGTGCGCACCACTAGCGGCAAACCCTTGTTGGCGGGCGACCCGCATATCCAGTTCGCCACACCGGCGGTCTGGTACGAGGCACATCTCAAATGCCCCGGCTTTGAGCTTTACGGCCACCACCAGGCGCTCAACCCTTTGGCGCTGCTGGGGCATAACGATAACTTCGCCTGGAGCCTGACCATGTTCCAGAACGATGATGTGGACCTGGTGGCCGAGAAGCTCAACCCGGCCAATCCAAACGAGGTCTGGCACAAGGACCGCTGGGAGGCGCTGCAGTCGCGCGAGGAGCTGATCGCGGTCAAGGGCGCCAAGCCGGTCAAGCTGACGCTGCGCCGCTCCAGCCACGGCCCCATCATCAATGACGCGCTGGCCGGCGCCGTGGGCGAAACACCGATCGCGCTCTGGTGGGCTTTTCTGGAAACCGAAAACCCGGTGCTGGAAGCCTTCTACGCCTTGAACCGCGCCGATAGCCTGGACAAGGCGCGCGCAGCCTCAGCGCAAATTCATGCGCCCGGCCTGAATATCGTCTGGGCCAATGCCGGCGGCGACATCGCCTGGTGGGCCGCCGCCAAGCTGCCCATCCGCCCGGCCGGCGTCAACCCCAGCTTCATCCTGGACGGCGCCAGCAGCGAGGCCGACAAGCTCGGCTTTCTTCCTTTTGCGCAAAACCCGCAGGAAGAAAACCCGGCGCGCGGTTATGTCGTCTCGGCCAATCATCAGCCGGCCGGCGCCCTGCAAGTACCGGGTTACTACAACCTCTGGGACCGCGCCGAGCGGCTTGACTCGCTGCTGCGTGACCCGTCCATCAAATGGGCGCCCACCAATAGCAAGGCCTTGCAGCTCGATGTGCAGACCGGCTATAGCCAGCGCGTGTTGAGGCCGCTTTTGCCGCTCTTGCGGCAAGTGCCGGAACAGGGCTTGGTCGAGGAGATGGCCGCCTGGGACGGCGCCTACAAGACCGAGCTGCGCGCACCGGTGCTGTATCAGCAATTCCTGTTCGAGCTGGCAAGGCTGGCTTTGCAAGACGAGTTGGGTGAGAAGGTCTTCAACAATCTGCGCCTGACCCGCGCGCTCGACCACGCGCTGCCGCGCTTGATGGCAGACCCCACTTCACCCTGGTGGGACAAGCGCGACACGCCGGCGGTGGAGACGCAGGCCGAGATCGTCGCCGAGGCCTGGGGCCTGAGCCTGAGCTACCTGCGCCAGACCTTGGGGGCTGATGCCAAGAGCTGGACCTGGGGCCGCGCCCACACCGTCACCCATGGCCACCCGCTGGGCCTGCAAAAGCCGCTGGACCGGGTCTTCAATGTCGGCCCCTTCGCGGCGGCCGGCAGCCATGAGACGCCCAACAATATGGCCGCCCGCATCGGCCCAGCGCCCTGGGCCGTGGTCTACGGCCCGTCGACGCGGCGCATCATTGATCTGGCCAAACCGGCCGAGTCGCTGGGTATCAACCCGGTCGGACAAAGCGGCGTCTGGGGCGACCGGCACTACGCCGATCAAGCGCAGATGCACGCGCTTGGCCGGTACCGCGCACAGCATTTGGCCGAGGCGGATGTGGCTGCGCACACGCGCAGCACGCTGAGCTTGCAGCCGGCGCGCTGAGTTGCCATTCACCGAGGGTTTGAAGGGACGCTAAGCTTTTTGAGAGCGCGGCGGCCGAAAGCTGCGCTTCAGCACCGCCGCACCTGCGCCGCTGCCGCTGTCGGGCGCGACGGCGTCGTCGGTCACCAGCACGCTCTCGGGCGCGCAGCGCAGCGAGGCAAAGGTGGCCGCCAACTCGCACTTCAACTGCTGCAGCTGCGCGATATGCGCGTCGATCTGCGCCATCTTGGTCTGCAACTGCTGCTCTATCTCGGGCCGGCCAAATTTGCCCTGCGCCAACAGCGGCAGGATGGCGCGGATCTCCTGCAGCGAAAAGCCCAGCGCCTGCGCACCGCGTATGAAACGCAGCTGCTCCACCTGGGCCGGCGCATAGCTACGGTAGCCGTTCTCCAACCGCGCCGGCGCCGCCAGCAGGCCTTGCTTCTCGTAATAGCGCACGGTGTCGGCGGAGATGTCGCAGGCTTTGGCGAGTTGGCTGATGTTCATCTTGGCTGCGAAAAATGAAGGTGAGGGCTTGACCTTGGAGCATAGACCCATCTTTAAGCTGACTCACTTCTCGACCAATTGCTTAGGCAGCCACTCCATGCGATCACTCGTTCACGCTCTCCTGATGGTCACTTTGCTGCAGCTATTGCCTGCTCGGGCACAAAGCCAGCTCCCTGACATCGGCTTCGCCATCATCAAGACCTCGCGTGTCGCGGTGATGGAGGGGCTCTTGGTGCCGGGCGGCAGCTTGACCAAACAGATCGACTCCAACTTCTCGGCCTTTTTGATCAAGCACCGGGACGAATACTTCTTGTTCGACACCGGCATGGGGCGCCAAATCGACGGCCAGTACCGTGCGGACATGCCCTTGTGGTGGCGGCCGTTTTTCAAATACGAGGCCCCGGTGCTGCCGGCCCGGGAGCAATTGGACCGCGCCGGCATCCCGCCGCTGAGCCGGGTCATTCTCAGCCACAGCCATTGGGATCATGCGGGTGGCGTTTTGGACTTCCCCGAGGCAAAGATAGGCGTGGCGGCGGCCGAGATGGACTTGATCCGCCACCCGACACGCGGGCCTGGCGGCAGCTGGGCCTCGCAAATCGGCAGCGAATCCATCCGATGGGACTTGCTTGAATTCAAGCCGCAGCCTTATCGCGGCTATGCCCAAAGCCTGGACCTGTTTGGCGACGGCAGCGTCGTGCTGGTACCCATGCCCGGCCATACGCCGGGTTCGATCGGCATGTTCGTAAAAGTAGACAGTGGGCAAGTCTATTTCTTCATCGGCGATGTGGCCTGGACGGTCGACGCGATCAAGGCCGGGGCGCCGAAGTTCTGGGCCGCCGGCGCACTGGTGGACGACCATGCCGAGCAGACGCAAAGCAGCGTCGAGCAGCTGCGCGCCATGATGGGCAAAGACCCGGCGCTGGTGTTGCTGCCGGCGCATGACAGCGCCACGCAAGACCGGCTGGGCTATTTTCCGCAGTGGGTGAAGTAGGCGAGCTACTGTGATTCAATCACATGCCCATCCAGTTTCTATTGCGGAGCCCGTCACCATGAGAACCCCCTACTTCTCACGCTTGCAAGCGCTGCCGCTGGGCATGGCACTGTGTGGTGTGAGCGCCCTGGCCGAGCCGCTGCCGACACCCGCCGCCTTGCAAGAATTGCTGAAGGCGCCGCCGCAAGCCGTCAAGGTGATCGAGCCGCACCTGAGCATTCAAGGCGAGCCATCGGTGCAGCGCGCCTACCTGGGCTACCCGGCCGCGCAAGTATTGCGTCAATTGCTCGGTGTCGACTGGAACAAAGCGCCGGCCAGCGAGATCGAGTTCCGCGCGCTCGATGGCTTTGTGGCCCGCATCCCGGCCGAGCGCTTCGCCAAGTACCACGCCTATCTGGTGTTCGGCTTGGCCGAGCCACAAGCGCCCTTCAGCGTGGACAACAAAGCGCAGGGCGAAAAAGACGTGCCGCTGGGTCCCTACTACTTGGTTTGGGACAATCTCGCCGCACCCGAGCTGCTGGCCGAGGGCGGTGCGCAGTGGCCTTATCAAGTCGCGCAAATCAGCCTGCGCCAAGCCAGCCCGGCGGTCTTGCTGCCTGCGGGCATGAGCAGCGAGCAATGGGGAGAGCAAGCGGCGTTGGCGCAAAAATTTTGCCTCAGCTGCCATCAGATCAACGGTTTCGGCGGCGACAAGATGCCGCTCAATTTGGCCGTTCGTGCCAAGCTGCTGGATGAGCGCACCTGGCGCGTTTGGCTGCTGACCCCGCTGGCGTTCAAGCCGCGAACGAGCATGCCCGCGCTGCCCGACTCGATGGCGCCGGCCGAGCGCGAGGCGATTGCCGCCAAGCTGCACGCTTACTTGAAGGCACTGCCGGTGCTGCCCTGAGCACAGGGCGCCTTTTGGACTATTCGGCGCTGAGCATCTTCAGGCCCAAGATGCCGACGACGATCAAGCTGATGCAGCCGATACGGGCCAGCGTCACTGGCTCCTTGAAAATGAGCATGCCCAAGGCCGCCGCACCGACCGCGCCTATGCCCGTCCAAACAGCATAGGCCGTGCCCACCGGCAGAGCCTTCAGTGCGAAGCCAAGCAGCGAAAAACTTGCCCAGGCGGCGCCAAAGGTGATGGCGGTGTAGAGATGACGGGTGAAGCCCTCCGAGGCTTTCATGCTGATGACCCAGACGATTTCGAGCAGGCCGGCGATGACGAGCAGTGCCCAGGCAGTGGGAGCTGAAATGGATGCAAACATGGGAATGAGCGGTGCCAGTCAGTGATTTTCGGCAGAGGCGGAATGCCTATGCACTGCAGGCACTTTAGAGCGACTCGGCGCTCGTCAGTGCCCGCTTGCGACGAATGGCAAGCAAGCGTGACGACCGGCCTCGCATACGATGGCAATCGCCTCTCCATTTGCCACCCTGCCCATGACCCGCATCAACATCAGCGCCGACAAGGCCCTGCTCGATCTGCCGCTGATCCATCGCTTCTTGAGCGAGCAATCCACTTGGGCGCTCGGCATCCCCTTCAGCACCGTGCAGCGCGCGATTGAGGCTTCGCTGTGTTTTGGCGCCTACCTGGACGGTGCGCAAATTGGCTTTGCCCGCGTCATCACCGACGGGGCAACTTTTGCCTATCTGGTCGATGTGTTTGTGCTGCCCGAACATCGGGGCTGCGGCTATAGCAAACGCTTGATGGCGGCCGTGATGCAGCATCCCGAGCTGCAGGGCCTGCGCCGCTTTTTGCTGGCCACCAGCACCGCGCCGCAGCTCTACGCGCAATTCGGCTTCACGCCGGCAGCCAAGCCGCAGGCGTTTATGGAGCGGCTGGAGCCGGACATTTACAAACGCCTGCCTCAGACCCAGGGCTGAGGTAGCGCCTCGGTCGCCAACATGCGCTGCAGCGCCGGACGCGCCAGCATGCGCTGCAGATAGGCGCCGATCAGCGGGAAGTCACGCGCAGGCCGGCTGGCGAAACCACGCGTCCAGCGGCACAACATGAAAGCCATCGCGTCGGCCGCGCTGTAGTCCGCTCCCAGCAGCCAAGGCCCGCCATGTGAAGCCAGTTGCGCCTCGACCTGTGCCAGCAGTTCAACGACCCGCGCCTCGGCCGCCGCCTGCACTTCGGCCGCACCCTCGGTGTTGCCGGCCTTGACCCAGCGATCGGGGTAGAAGTAAGCAATCAGCGCCGGCTGCAGCGTGTTGGTCAGCCAGATCAACCATTTATAGGCCTGCGCGCGCTCCGCTGTGCCCAAGGCAGGCAAGAGTCCAGCGGCCGGGTGCGTGTCAGCAAGATGCAAGAGGATGGCGGCTGTTTCGTACAGCACCATGTCGCCGTCCACCAACACCGGGATCAGTCCGTTGGGATTGAGCTTGAGGTACTCAGCCGACTTGTGCCCATTGTTGGCGCGGTCTACCTGCTTGAGCTCGAAGGGCTGGCCGATTTCTTCCAGCACGATGTGCGGGGCCATGCTGGCGTTGCTGGGGAAGTAGTGGAGTTGGATCATGACGAGTTCCAGTATTTTGAGCGAGGGCGGCTGGCATCGTAACCTTGCACAATCGCCGCTTCGACGCCGCCCTATTTCACATGCGCCCTTTTGCCCTGCCCTGCCCGCCCGAGATTCAATGCATGGCCTTGGAGAGCGAGGACATTCCGGCCTTGCAGGCCTTCTTCGACGCCAATCCTGAATACTTTCTCATCGTCGGGGGTGAGGCGGCCGGGCCAAATTTGGCGACCGAAGAGTTCCATGAGCTGCCGCCGGCCGAGTTCAGCTATTCACGCATGCATTACCTCGCCTTTACTGCCGTCGAACCGCGCGAACCCTGGCGCGCCATCGTTCAAATCACCAGCGATCTGATGGCCGAGGGTGTCTGCCATATCGGTTTGTTCATTGTCGCCACAGCGCAGCATGGGCGGGGCGACGCACAGGCCTTGTTCGACTGCATCGAGCGCTGGGCGGCCAACCAGGGGGCGCGCTGGTTGCGCCTGGGTGTGGTGGTCGGCAACCTCAGGGCTGAGCGCTTTTGGGCCTCCCAGGGTTTTGTCGAACTGCGTCAGCGCCACGGCGTGCCCAGCGGGTCACGGCTGAACAGCATCCGCGTGATGCTGAAGCCCTTGGCCGGCGCCACGCAGGCCGAGTATTTGGCCTTGGTCGCCCGCGACCGGCCCGATGCTCCACTCTGAAGGCTGACGGCTAATCGCTCAAACCAGCGGCAGCCTGGGCGCGCATACGGGCATGAATATAAGCACCTTGCGGAATGTGCAACAGGTCAGCGATCCGCCACATCACATGGCGCTCATGCTCGCTGAGGTGGCCGTCGGCATAGGCTACATCCCACATGAATTCGATCATGCGCAGCTTTTGCGGCATCTCGAAATTCTCATTGATGCGGGAAGTGAAAGCGAACCAGTCGCTGGCGGTCTTGGCCTGGATTTCCGCCAACTCGCTCAGTCGCGCGGCTTCGTCCTCGCTCAATCCGAATTTGGCGCGCAGCCCGGCCAGCACCGCCGCGCGCTCGGCAGCATGGAAGCTGGCATCGGCCCGCATCACTTCCACCAGCATGACTGCGGTCGCCAGCTGCAAGGCATGTTCTTCGTCAGCGGCACCGGGCTGCGGCGGCAACAGGCCATCCAGCAGGTTTTTGAGTGTCTTCATCAACATGGGCGCCATCATGACATGGGCGCGTATGCTGGCTCAATCGCAACAGCGCTCCATCGGAAAAGCGCGCGCCCTCGGCTCACTGCGGATGCAAGCATTCCTCCAGCGTCAAGCCGGTCATCTGCCGAATGCCGCGCGCGAGGTAGAACAGCACGCCCATGGTCAGCAACATCGAGGGGATGGCGATCATCGGCCAGCTGAGCAGGTTCATGCGGCCAAGTTCGGTGTTGAACTGCTCGCTACCGGCCGGGCTGTGCACGATCCAGACCGCCAGCACATAGTTCATCACGCTGGAGAACGCGAAACTGCCGGCCAGCATCAGCGTGCCCAGTTTGAGCCGCCGCTCAAAGGCCGCCGTGGCGCCACGCTCGGCCAGCGCTGCTTCAATATGCGGCACATTCATGATCGCTGGGTTGAACACCATCAAACGCACCAAGGGTTTTTTTCCGAGCATCGACAGCAAGATCGCAATGGCGATGACCCCCGGCACGGCGGCCTCTTTGATGGCCAACCAGCGTGTATCCAATGCCAGCAGCGCAATCCCGCCTGTCAGCAAGGTGCTGGCCACACCTAAGGCGGCCATCCAACTGAAACGTCGCTCGCGCAGACCGCTGTAAGCGGCCCAAGCGAGCGGAAACGCCAAAGCCAGCAGCAGCGCGCCAACATTGCCCAGTCGCTCTGGGTTGCTCGTCCACATCAGCACCAAAGAAGGCAACAGCACGGCAATCAAAAGCTCGGCCATGGTGTTGCCGGGGCGGGCGGCTGGGGTGGGCGCAGAAGCAGGCTTGGCCGACATAGATGGAAGCTGAGTAAAGAAAAGTAGGAAAGGAGAAGGTGAAAATCCCCAAAACTTGACTCTAAATCATCAAGTCCTATGAGCGCTACCGCACAAACACTGGGGTGGACACACAGCGCACTGAAGAAAAAAAAGACCGTCCCCAAGGCCGGTCCATCTCAACTAGGCACTACCTGCAGCCATCTTCTATTGCGCTTGCTGGCGGCGCACCCCCTGTCTCAAGGGGGTTTCAAGGCAAACGTGATTTGAATCACAGCTTTGTCAAAGCCAGCAACGAAAAGTGCCTGCCGAAAACCGAAGCGGCCTTGCGAATTGGATTCTTGCAAAGGGGCAACGCATGCAGCCTATCGGGCACCTGCGCCCCCAAGCGGCTACCGCGCTGCGCCAAGGCAGCCAAGGCCGCCATGGCGAATTTCATATTTTCTTCAGAACAGATCTTGCCCAGCGCTCGCACAGTCAAGGCTTGGACGAACAGCCTTGTGTTTGCGATTGGGGCCACTGCCAGGAGCCTGCAAGGCAGGCACTTTTGAAACGTTGAATAGCGCTTCAACGCGGTCAAGCAAGCTCAAGGCCGGGCGCTCAATCGAGCCATTGACCTGTCGACGCATGAAAGGAAAGCCACCATGAATACTGACTCCGAATTCGGTGACCAAGCCCGCTGGCACCTGACCATCGCGATGGCCCTGGCCGGCGCTGCGGCGCTGTTGTTCATTGCTGGCACCAGCGCGGACGAGCCAAAGCAGAACACGCAGCTATTGCTCGACCCCCCATCTGCCGGTGCGATCGCAGCAGCCTCGGCTATGGACAGCCCGGTGCCCTTGGCGAGCGAGGTGTTCGCCGTCACAGCAGCGGCGCAGACCCAGGATGATCAGCCCGAGGGCTTTTGACGCCGGGCTCTTGGTTTTGCATGAATCGGCCCAAGTTGAAGTTTGAGAGCTCAAGCTCTGTTAGTCTGAGGCTGAGCTTAGGCAAGCCGTGCCGGGTGCAAGGAGGGCACAAGCGGCAGCTGTTGGGCAGCCTGTATTTCGCTCGTTCACTTGAAAGGGAAAGCATTCATGCAAGTTCTGCTCCAAACCGATTCGAATATTGAAGCCAGCCAGCAAATGGCTGACCATCTCAAGAGCGTCGCCAAGGACGCCCTCGACCGCTTCGGCGAGCGCATCACGCGCGTCGAAGCCCATCTCGCCGATGTGAACGGACACTCGAAAACGGCCGACAACGACATCCACTGCACGCTCGAAGCCCGCCTGACCGGCCTGGAGCCAGTGATCGTCAAAGAAAGTGCAGGCAACACGCACCAAGCGATTGACGGCGCGATGCGCAAACTGAAACGTGCCGTCGCAAGCGCTCTCGAAAAGCATGAGCCGCGCAGCCACCGCACACCGGGCGAGGCGCTCGCCGCAGCGGACGAAGATTTGCCCGCCTGAGCAAACAACACCAGCCCGCTTCGAGCGGGCTTTTTTTCGAAAGCCATTGCATTGATGCTCGAAGACGTCCCCAGCCCGATCGATCTGCGCCAACCCGCCGACGCTCAGCAATGGGCGGCCACAGCCTTGAGCAAACGCCCCGACCGGCCCGAGTTTTTTGCCTACTTCGAGCGCTTGATTGGCTCCAAGCCATGCCGCGCGCTGGAACTGGGCTCGGGCCCCGGCTTTCTGGCCCGACACCTGCTCAGCGCACTGCCCAAGCTTGACTATGTCGCGCTGGACTTTTCAGCCGCCATGCATGACTTGGCGCGCAAACGCCTGGGGGCACTCGCCGCGCGCGTGCAGTTCGTCGAGCGCAGCTTCAAGGAGGGCGACTGGTCGCAAGGCCTGAGTCAGTTCGACTTTGTGCTGACCCATCAGGCGGTGCATGAACTGCGCCACAAGCGTTATGCCGCCGCGCTTCACAGGCAGGTGCGGGCCTTGCTCGCGCCTGACGGCGCCTATCTGGTCTGCGATCACTTTGCCGGCGTGGGCGGGATGAGCAATGACCAGCTCTATATGACGATAGACGAGCAAGCCGCGGCGCTGGCAGAGGCGGGCTTTGCGGCGGTCGAACTTTTGCTGTGCAAAGGCGGTTTGGCCCTGCACCACGCCAGCTGATAGCCGCTGCGGCTATGCTGCCCCTATGCCAAGAAGAACTCCTGTCGACTCAGTTCAAGAAACGCTGCAAGCGCTTGAATGCGAACTGCATCAGCCCAAGGCCAGGGCCGACGCCGGGCGTTTGGCTGAGTTGCTGCACGCCGACTTCCGCGAGTTCGGCCGCTCCGGGCGGGCCTACAACCGCGCCGAGATAATGGCCAGCTTGACTGCCGAAACAAAGCCGGTCACGGTACATGCGCAGGATTTCAAGCTGACGGAACTCGGCCTTGACGTCTATTTACTCAGTTATCGATCGGCGCATCTGACGCCGGACGGCGGGCTGGTGCATCACACAAATCGCAGCTCGATCTGGCGGCTGACAGCTGCCGGCTGGCAGATGGTGTTTCATCAAGGCACGCCGACCGCTGAGTTTGGCGCTTAGCCCCCGAGCAGCAAACAAGCAAGCGATCGGGCGCACGCATGTCCCAAGCATCCGAACCGGCACCACACCCCCGTCCGCGCCTGCCCGCCGCCATCTGGATGCTGGGGCTTGTCAGCCTGTTGATGGATGTCTCGTCCGAGATGATTCACAGCCTGCTGCCGCTGTTCATGGTCGGCAGCTTGGGCGCCTCGGCCTTCACGGTCGGGCTGATCGAGGGCGCCGCCGAGGCCACGGCGCTGATCGTCAAGGTCTTCTCCGGGGTCTTGAGCGACTATCTCGGGCGCCGCAAGGGCCTGGCCTTGTTGGGCTATGGCCTGGGTGCGGCAACCAAGCCCGTCTTTGCGCTGGCCGGCGGCGTCGGCTGGATCATCGCGGCACGCCTGACCGACCGGGTCGGCAAGGGCATTCGCGGTGCGCCACGCGACGCGCTGGTGGCCGATCTGGCACCAGCCGCCTTGCGCGGCGCGGCCTTTGGCCTGCGCCAATCGCTGGACTCGATCGGCGCCGTGCTGGGGCCGCTGCTGGCGGTGGGCTTGATGCTGCTGTGGGCGAATGATTTCCGGGCCGTGTTCTGGGTGGCGGTAATTCCGGGCGTTATGGCCGTCGCCCTGCTGGCATTCGGCGTCCACGAACCCAAGGCCAGTTTGAGTGAGAAGCGCCACAACCCGATCAGCCGGGCCAATCTGCGCCAACTCTCCCCGGCCTATTGGTGGGTGGTATTGATAGGCGCGCTGTTCACCTTGGCGCGTTTCAGCGAGGCATTTTTGGTCTTGCGGGCGCAGCAGAGTGGCCTGACGCTGGCCTTGATCCCGCTGGTGATGGTGGCGATGAACCTGATTTACTCGGCCAGCGCCTACCCCTTCGGCAAGCTGTCCGACCGGGTCAGCCACAGGGCGCTGCTGGCGCTCGGCTTGCTGGTTTTGCTGGCGGCCGATTTGCTATTGGCCAGCAGCACGCACCTGGCGGCATTGCTGGGCGGCGTGTTGCTCTGGGGCGTACACATGGGCATCACGCAAGGCCTGCTGGCCACGCTGGTGGCTGACACCGCACCGGCGCATTTGCGCGGCACGGCCTACGGCTTTTTCAACCTGCTCAGCGGCGTTGCCATGCTGCTGGCCAGCGCCTTGGCGGGTCTGCTGTGGGATGGCTGGGGTGCTAGAGCGACGTTTTATGCAGGCGCCGGGCTGTGCGCGCTGACGCTGCTTGTTTTGTTGGTTAGGCAGCCAGCGGCCGTCAAGCCCGGCTAACAATTACTGCGGGCCGCGATGCAACATCAAGCCGGCAATCGCGCAAGTCATCACCTCACGCTGGGGCGCAGGCAGGCGCTCATGCAGCCAGACGGTGCCGGGGTAGTTGAGGCCCAACGCAGCCACAGCTCCTTGCGGGCCGTCGACGCGGTAGCCATGGAAGGGCTCATCGGCTGGGATCAATTGCCCCCGGTCGCCATAACGCCCTACCCGGTAGGCCTGGCCGTCCACATGGATGGCCAGGCTCAGCGAGGTCGAGCTGCTGCGCCCTTGAACGGACTGATCACCGGCAATGCTCAGCTTGGACTCGTGCCCATCACTGTTGCTGCCGCCGCCATTGCACACGCAGCTGAACAAGCTACGCCCCTGCTCTTGCTCCATGCCGAACTTGGGGGTGCTACTGCGCTCTTGGCTGCGGCTTTCGCAACGGCCGATCAACTCGGTCTGGCCGCTTGGCCCGCCGACGAGGCGGTAGCTGAAGCCGCTGCGCTTGTTTTCGGTCTTGACCCCATTGATGGTTGTCGAGTTGGCGGAACTGCTGCCCTTGCCCTGAACACCTGTCACGCGGTAGGGGCCCAGGTCGAAGGACTCATCCACCAGCACGCCGGTCAGGCGGCTGCGGTTTGCCGCCGGCAAGACCTGGCTCTGGCCGGCAAAGTCATGCGGCGTGACCAAAGGGGCCGTGCTGGCGCAGGCCGTCAGCAGCATCAGGCTCATGATCACGGTCGATCCCAAGGCCGAAGCCGAGAACTTGTGGTGTTTCGCGATGTTCTTCATTGGGAGACTCATAAAGAGGGGCTGATGGGCAGGCACTGTAGCGACTGCGGCCCGTTGAGGCCAAGCCCACGCCAGAAGTATCGAAATGCGCCACCCGGCATGTCAAAAGCCAGACCTTTCATGAGCCTGCGTGCAAGAGCAGGCCCGCCAGCGCGCAGCTCACCGCCGCTCTTTGCGAAGCCGGCAAGTTGTCGTGCAGCCAGACTTGGCCGGGCGAGAAAAGCCCCACCGCCGCCGCCGGACCGCCCGCTGAGTCGAAACGGAAGCCGACAAAGGCGCGTCCGTCCTCAGAGGTGTCACCCATGAGATCAAAAGGCCGGCCGGTGAGGCTTTGCCCATTGACCCTGAGCTGAACCCGCTCGGGCAACCAAGCATCCTCGATCTGCCAGCTGGAGGCACTCGCCAGCTCCAGCTGCGCATGGGTTTGCGGGCCTTGGCAATCGCATTTCAGCCCGAAGCTCGCCTGCAGCGGGATCTGATTGCCCCACACCGGCAGCCGGGTTTCGCCTTCCCTGCGCTCGCAGCGACCCTGCACCCGCTCCTGCGGTCCCTGCAGTTGGAAGGAAAAGCCGTCCGCCGTTTTGCCCCAGCTCAAGGGCCCCAGGCTCAGGCTGCTTTGGCTGCTCGCCAGATCGCGTCGGACCTCGACCACGCGATAAGGGCCCAGGTCGAAAGATTCATCGGTGAACAAGCCGCTGCCCGCTTGGCGTTGGCCCGCCGCCCAGGCCTCGCTATGCCCGTCAAACCCTCGCGGTGCGTTGACGGCGATCGGGGCCACGGTGCCGCAGGCGCTCAACAGCAGGGGCGCGACAAGGCCGATCCATAGGAGGGAGCCGGAAAAGCGTGCGGTTGTCTTCATGGTGAATGTTCTTTGGCTGGGCCAAGCAACTGACTGTGGCGCCATCCTAGGCCGGCCGTCATGCCGGCCCTAGCGCCCTCTTGCAGGTCGCATTTGCCGGCGCCGACGGTAGCGCTTGACGAGACTTTTGGCCTGGGCTGGGCCGATCGACCGTCCGCCCGACAGACATATGGGCGCAACAAAAAAATTGCAGAATTCATTTTGCTGCGCTGCACAATAGCGTGGCCACCGCTTCTTTTTCTGGCTGGCTGCACGACTGGAATACCGATGTTCAATCAGAATTTTTTCGCCGCCACGGGCCCGAGCTGGGTCGAAAACCTGCCTGCGAAGCATGCGCTAACTTATTGGATTGACGCATGGCAGCGCTCTGTGCTAACGCTGGACGTGCTGCGCGAACGCGGCAATGTCTACGCCCAGCATGCCAAGTCGGGCAAGCCGCCGGTACTGGTGTTCGACTTTGAAACCATCCTCGACGCGCGCGACTTCGAGCTGCCGGCCAACTACGCGCTGGTGCGCATCACGCCGCCGGCCGAACACCCGACCGACCCCGCCAAGCGGCCATTCGTGGTCATCGACCCGCGCGCTGGCCATGGCCCCGGCATCGGCGGCTTCAAACCCGACAGCGAGATCGGCATTGCCCTTCAGGCCGGTCACCCCTGCTACTTTTTCAGCTTTTTCCCCGAGCCCATGCCGGGTCAAACCATCGAAGCGGTGGCGCGCGCTGAGCTGAAGTTTCTGCAGCATGTGGGCGAGCTGCACCCAGGGGCCGAGGGCAAGCCCTTTGTGATCGGCAACTGCCAGGGCGGCTGGGCCTTGATGCTGCTGGCCGCCGCGCAGCCTGAGTCCGTCGGGCCGATTCTGTTGGCTGGCGCGCCGGTGTCCTACTGGGCCGGCGTCGAGGGCAAGCATCCCATGCGTTACTCAGGCGGGCTGATGGGCGGCTCTTGGCTGGCCTCCTTGACGGGCGACCTGGGCAACGGCAAGTTCGATGGTGCGCATCTCGTCAGCAACTTCGAGAAACTCAACCCGGCCAACACCTACTGGAGCAAGCTCTACAACTTGTATGCGCAGGTCGACACCGAGCGCGAGCGCTTTCTGGACTTTGAGCGCTGGTGGGGTGGGCATTACCTGATGAACAAGGCCGAGATGGACTGGATCGTGCAGAACCTGTTCGTCGGCAACCGGCTCGCGCGCGGCGGCGTGCAGACGGCCGATGGCGCAGTGCAGATCGACCTGCGCAAGATCCGCGCACCCATCATCGTGTTCGCCTCCTGGGGCGACAACATCACACCGCCCCAGCAGGCGCTGAACTGGATCGCCGACCTCTACGCCGATACCAGCGAGATCCGCGCCCACGAGCAGACCATCGTCTACTGCTTGCATGAGAAGGTCGGACATCTCGGCATCTTTGTGTCCGCCGGCGTGGCCAAAAAGGAAACCACCGAGATCGCCGCCGCGCTGGATCTGATCGATATGTTGCCGCCGGGCTTGTATGAGATGACGATCGAAGACACGGCGCCGGAGATGAGCCATCTGGAGCTGACCGACGGGCGCTATTTGTCGACCTTCCACCCGCGCGAGGTCAGCGACATTCTGGCGCTGGACGATGGCCGCGAAGATGAGCAGGCCTTTGACGTGGCACGCCGCGTGGCCGAAATCAACCAGGCCAATTACGACAAATTCCTCTCGCCGGTGGTGCGGGCCGTGGCCAACGAGCCCAGCGCCAAGCTGGCCCGCAAGCTCAACCCGGCGCGCATGGAGCGCTGGCTGGTGTCGGACAAAAACCCGGCACTGTGGCCTGTCAAAGCGGTCGCTGAGACCGTGCGCCAGCAGCGCCATCCGGTCGCCCCGGACAACCCTTTTGTGCTGGCCGAGCAAGCCGGCTCGGCCTGGATCGAGCAGACGCTCAACAGCTACCGCGACGCACGCGACACCGTGCAGGAGCAGTTGTTCCTGAGCATCTACAACTCGCCGCTGCTGAGCGCAGCCCTGCCGGACGCGGAGCAAGCGCCTGAGCGGGCTGCCGTTCCCGCCCACACGCATGCATCCGATGAGGCCTGCATCGAGCAAGGCAGCGCGCTGGACGCCGGCATGCGCATGTTGATCCATATCGCCTCGGACGGCTCGGGGCTGGACGAGCGCCCGCTGCGCATGATGCAGCTGCTCTTGCAAGAAGCCCATGCCGCCGGCGAGACCTCGCTGACGCTGGCCGATCTGAAACGCTCGGCCAAAACCCAGCACCGCGCCTTGCTGCTCGACCGCAGTCGTGCCATCGCGGCGCTGCCGCAGATGCTGCCCGACCCCGCGCAGGCGCACAGCGCATTTGCCTTGGTGCGCAAGATTGCCCGCGCCCAAGGACCGCTCAGCGAGGCCCATGCGAAGCGCTTGGCGCAGCTGGAGCAGGCCTTGCACTTGCAGCCGGTCGTCGAGGCCTCAAGCGCATCAGCAGAGGCTGTGAGCGCGATCGAACCCACGCCAAACACAGGAGCAGCAGCACATGAGTGAACTCAAGCCGGGCGAAAAATACGAACGCCTGATTGCAGCCGTCAAAGACCTCCCGCCGGCCCTGACGGCCGTGGTCCATCCGGTTGACGCCGCCTCTTTGGCCGGCGCCATCGACGCGGCCAAGCTCGGGCTGATCACGCCCATCCTGGTCGGGCCACGCGAGCGCATCGAAGCGGCCGCCCGCGCCGCCGATCTGGACATCTCGCCTTACGAAGTTGTCGACGCGCCGTTCAGCCACGCGTCCGCCGAGCTGGCCGTGGCCTTGTTGCGCGACGGCCGCGCCGAGCTGCTGATGAAGGGCAGCTTGCACACCGACGAGCTGATGGCCGCCGTGGTCAAACGCGACAGCGGCCTGCGCACCGAGCGGCGCATCAGCCATTGCTTCGTCATGGATGTGCCGCGCCACGCCAGCGCCTTGTTCATCACCGATGCGGCCATCAATATCGCGCCCAGCTTGCAGGACAAGGTTCACATCGTGCAGAACGCGATCGAGCTGGCCCATGCCTTGGGCATTGCCTGCCCCAAGGTGGCGATTCTGTCGGCGATGGAAACCGTCAACCCGAACGTGCCTTCCACCATCGAAGCGGCCGCCCTGTGCAAGATGGCCGATCGCGGCCAAATCACCGGCGGCCTGCTCGACGGCCCCCTGGCGCTGGACAACGCGATCAGCCCCGAGGCCGCCGCCATCAAGAAGATCGGCGGCCCGGTCGCCGGCAATGCCGACATTCTGGTCGTGCCCAATCTGGACGCCGGCAATATGTTGGCTAAAAGTCTGTCCTTTCTGGCCGAATCCGACGCCGCCGGCATCGTGCTGGGCGCCCGCGTGCCCATCATCCTGACCAGCCGCGCCGACTCGCTGCTGACTCGCCTGGCCTCCTGCGCGGTGGCGGTGCTGCTGGCGCGGCACAACAAGGCGCTGCAGGCTCAACAAACACAACAAAGCCTGCCCGGCTTGCCCGTGAAGGTCGCGCCATGAGCCTGCCGCACGGCAGCAGCCACGATGCACTGCTGGTGCTGAATGCCGGCTCGTCGAGCCTGAAGTTCAGCGTCTACCGGGTCGATGCTGACGAACAACTGCATCTGCTGGCCAGCGGCGGAATCGAGGAGCTGGGGGCGGCCGCGCATTTTTGGGCCAAGAATTCACGTGGCGAATTGCTCGGCGAGCAGCGCTGGCCCGGCCGGGCGCCAGCACCCGCACCTGGCCCCTTGGGGCACAGCGGCGCGATCGACTTCCTGACCGAGTGGCTGCGCGAGCACAACGGTGGCGGCATGCGTTTGATCGGCGTCGGTCACCGGGTCGTGCATGGCGGCCTCAGCCATTCGGCGCCCGAGCTGGTCACCCCTGAACTGCTCAGTTATCTGCAGTCCCTGGTGCCGCTGGCGCCGCTGCATCAGCCACACAATTTGCTGGCGATTCGCTTGATCGCGCAGCGCCTGCCTGGCCTGCCGCAAGTGGCCTGCTTCGACACCGCCTTTCACCGCACGGCGCCTGGCGTATCGCAGGCTTTTGCGCTGCCGCCCACGATCACGGCCAAGGGCGTGCGGCGCTACGGCTTCCACGGCCTGAGCTATGAGTACATTGCACGCGCGCTGCCCGACTATGACGCGCAAGCGGCCGCCGGCAGGACCGTCGTGCTGCATCTGGGCAATGGCGCGAGCATGTGCGCGATGCAAGCCTGCAAGAGTGTTGCCAGCTCTATGGGCTTCACTGCCGTGGACGGCCTGGTGATGGGCAGCCGCTGCGGCAGCCTGGACCCCGGCGTGCTGCTCTATCTGATGGACGAGCTGAAGATGGATGCGCGCGCGGTGGAGCGCCTGCTGTACAAGGAGTCGGGCTTGCTGGGCGTATCCGGCATTTCCAGCGATATGCGCGCCTTGAGCGAAAGCCAAGACCCGCGCGCGATCGAAGCCATCGAGCTTTTTGTTTACCGCATAGGCCGCGAGTTAGGCTCGCTGGCCGCCGCACTGGGCGGGCTGGACGCCATCGTCTTCACCGCCGGCATCGGCGAGCACAGTGCACCGGTACGCGCAGCCATCTGCCGCGCCGCCGCCTGGCTGGGCGTCGAGCTGGATGAGGCCGCCAATCTGGCCGGCGGCCCGCGCATCAGCACAACAGGCAGCCGCTGCGCTGCCTGGGTCATCCCGACCAACGAAGAGCTCACCATCGCGCGCCACTGTCTGGCGCTGCTCAGCCAACAAGAGGAAGGCACCCGCCATGAACAACAGCACGCATGAACACGCCGGCATCAACCAACCATTGGCCGGCAAAAAGGCCTTGGTGGTGGGCATCGCCAATGATGCTTCGATTGCCTGGGGTTGTGCCCAAGCCTTTAAGGAACTGGGCGCCGAAGTCGCCGTGACCTTTTTGAACGAAAAGGCTCGCCCCCATGTCGAGCCCTTGGCGCGCGCCATCGAAGCGCCGCTGTGTTTGCCACTGGACGTCACCCAGCCGGGCCAGCTGGAGGCCGTTTTTGAGCAGATCGATGCGCGCTGGGGCCAGCTCGACATCGTCCTGCATTCAATCGCCTTTGCACCCAAAGACGATCTGCAAGGCGGCCTACTGAACTGCTCGGCCGAGGGCTTCGGCAAGGCGATGGATGTCTCCTGCCACTCCTTCATCCGCATGGCCAAGCTGGCCGCGCCCTTGATGACCGAGGGCGGCACTCTGTTTGCGATGAGCTATCACGGCGCCAACAAGGTCGTGCCGAACTACAACGTGATGGGCCCGGTCAAAGCCGCGCTGGAGGCCGCTTGCCGCTACCTGGCCTATGAGTTGGGCCACCAAGGCATCCGCGTACACGCCATCTCGCCCGGCCCGCTGAAGACCCGTGCGGCCTCGGGGCTGAAGGACTTTGAGGCGCTGCTGCACGACACAGAGCAGCGCGCGCCACTGGGCGAGCTGATAGACATCATGGACGTCGGCTACGCCTGCGCCTATATGGCCACCCGCTATGCGCGCCATATCTCGGGCAACACCAGCTATATCGATGGCGGAGCGAACATCATGGCGTGAGGGCCGCTTGGCGCCGGGTGCAGGCAGCGTCGGAGTTGTGCCGGCCAAGTTCATCGGGCGCATGCCTCAGCTCATGTCCTCCGGCCTGCGGACAGGTGCGGCAGCTCCCGGCATCATCCGGGCAAAACAATTCATGCAAGATGGTCGCCTGCACCAAGACCTTGGAGCAGCCGGGGTAAATACGGCAAAGCGCCCAACACCGCCCAAAAGCCCCCCCGCCCCAAATAAGCTCAGTTGTTCTCCGTATATCGAGCGGCCCTGCCAGGCCGCACAATGCCGCCACCACTCTTTTTCAAATGGCCGCCCGACCCGGGTCGCCTGGACACGCGCATGAAGCTCTATTTGTCGACGCCCCGCACGGCCACCGCCGCCGCAGCTCTCAGCCTGGCTGCCCTGTTCTGCCAAGCACCCACCGTTCACGCGGCGGCTGCCGCCACCAGCCCCGGTGTGGCCTGGCAGGCCGCCAGCGCCGACGCAGATATTGAAAAAGCCTTCGCCCAGGCCCGCGCCGAGAAGAAGCCAGTGCTGCTCTACTGGGGCGCCAAATGGTGCCCACCTTGCAATCAATTGAAGGCGACGCTGTTTAACCGGCAAGACTTCATCGAGCAAACCCAGGCCATCGTGCCAGTGCATATCGACGGCGACTCGCCCGGCGCGCAAAAGCTAGGCACTCGCTTCATGGTGCGCGGCTACCCGACGATGATTTTGTTCAGCGCCGATGGCCGCGAAATCACGCGCCTGCCCGGCGAGATCGATGCGCCGCAGGTGATCAAGGTCTTGCAGCTGGGTCTGGCTGGTGGCCGGCCCGTTGGTGATGTCTTGGCCGACGCCAAGGCGGGCAAAAAGCTCAGCGCCAATGAATGGCGCTTGTTGGGCTTTTATTCCTGGGAAACGGGCGAGTCGCAATTGGTGCCTGCGGCCGAGCTGCCGGCCTTGCTGGCGCAGCTGGCAGCGGCGTCCCAGGGCGTTGACGCCGAAACGACGACGCGGTTGTGGCTGAAGGCCTTGAGCGCCAGCAATGAAGGCAAGGGGCTGAAGCCCGACGCCAAGCTGGCGGACTTGGTGCACGGTGTGCTGGTCAGCCCAGCCGAGTCGCGCGCACAAATGGATGTATTGACCAACGGCGCGGCCGACATCGTCAAGACGCTAACACCTGAAGCCGGCGCAGCCAGAACCAAGCTGCTGGGCGAGTTCGAAGTGGCGCTCAAACGCCTGGAAGCCGACACCGGCTTGTCACGCGCCGACCGCCTCGGTGCGCTGGGCGCCCGCCTGGACTTGGCTCGCCTGGACACGGCCAAGACCGAGCTGCACCCCAAACTCAGCCCGGCCCTGGTCAAGGAAGTCAAGGAAGCCGCAGCCAAAGCCGACCGCGAAATCACTGACGGCTACGAACGCCAAGCGGTGATCAGCTCGGCCGCCTATCTGCTGGGCCAGGCCGGCCAGTGGAAAGACAGCGACGACTTGCTCAAAAGCAGCCTCGCCAAGAGCCACTCGCCCTACTATCTGATGAGCCAGCTCGGCGGCAATGCCAAAAAGCAGGGCCGCAAAGACGAGGCGCTGCGCTGGTACGAGGAGAGCTTTAACAAGAGCGAAGGCCCGGCCACTCGCTTGCAATGGGGGTCGGGCTATGTGGCCGCGCTGACCGAACTGGCGCCGCAAGACGCCGCTCGCATCGAGAAAACCGCCGCGCAATTGTTCAGCGAGGCCGCGCAGGACAAGGGATCTTTCTACGAGCGCAGCGCCCGCTCTCTGCAAAAGGTCGGCGGCTCATTGGTCAAGTGGAACGCCGACGGCAAGCATGATGCGAGCATCGCCCGCCTGAAAACGCAGTTAGACGGCATCTGCAACAAGGTCGACACGGCCGACAAGCAGCGCGCTACCTGCGAGGGCTTGCTGAAGGCCCCGGGCAAGAAGGCCTGAGCGAGCGCCAGGGTCGGGTTGGCCTGCACCGTCGGGCCAATCTTGTGGGCCAACTCGACGGTTGAGCGCACCATTCTTGCGTCGCCAAAATTAGCTTCCATCGCCAGCACAAAGCTCTTGTCGATCTTCAACTCGTCGACCGGCAGCCCCTTCAAATTGGCCAGCGAAGGGTAGCTGGCGCCAAGCGGTGCCGGCATCGCACTGATTCTGCAAGGCATCAATACGAACTCATCTCCGCTCAAGCGCAGCAGCAATATGTCGCTGCAAGCGCAATTCTGATCGGGCACGGCGCCCTCAGGCCAGCCACTCCCGCAGTTGCAGCACATTGCCTTCCAGATCGTAAGCATTGCGCATCTGAAAACCCGGCCCCGCATAGACCGGGCCGAACAAGCCGCCGCCCAGCGCACGCGCCCGCTCGGCCGCTGCCGCCAGGCTGTCCACACTGAAGAAGAGCTTGATCGCCTGATCCTCTCGCTGTACGGGCGGCACGGCAATGCTGAAACTCGCCGCAACCGAGGCGGGCAAGGCATGGATGAGCAGCTGAAAGTCCGCCGAAACCATCACATGAAGTTCGGTGCTTGTATGCAGCAAGCGCATGCCCAGCACTTGCTGATAGAAGGCCGAGAGCTTGTCCAGGCTGTGGGCGTAAATGAGCGCACCGGCGCGGGCGGGTCCTGCCATGGGGCCAACTCCTGAGTTGAGCGCTGATTATCAGCTCCCAACCCAGCACAATCAAACCCAATCAGCGAAGGCAGCAGCTCGCGGCGTGCTCAGAAGACCTTGTTCATCGCCGCCTTCAGCTCGGCCGGCGTGACGGTCCGGCTCGCGCTGGGTGTGCCGGCGCCGGTCGGCCGCAGTTCCAACAGCACATTGTTGCCCGACTCCGACACACTGAGCACAGAGCCATCGGCCGCGGTGATCGTATCGGCCCGCGCATCGCTGTAGACGCTGATCTTCAGGGGTTGGGCGAATTTGGCGGTCTTGATCGTCACGGTGGCCGATACCAGCACCTCGCCGAAACCTTGCGGGGTCTGGCGGTTCTCGACATTGTCAACAAAAGTGACGCTGATCTGCTGGCCGTTCTTGCTGGCAATGTAGTCGGCCGTGCGGCTCAGCATGTTTGTGCCGGTGCTGCGCTCAGCCACCTTGCCGGTGAGGGAGAGGGTGTCCAGCGCGGCACCTTCCAAGGGGTTGTGCAGCGACGAAACCCAGTCCTTGTAGCTCAAGTCATAGTCATTGCCGGCGGCACTGGCGACCTTGGCTGTGCTGACCGTACCCGAGCTGAGCAAATAGTCCTTGCCCACATAGGCATGCTTGCAAGCGCTGGCGCTGAGGCTGAAGTCACTGCCGGTCTGGCTGTAGTTCACCGAGCCCGTGCTTGAGCAGTTGCTGCTGGCGCTGCCGTTCTGGCCGGTCGAGAACCAAAGCGGCAACAGGCGGTAGCCATTGGCCACCAATTGGCTCTGCGCGCGCTCGTAGCCGGCAAGTGCCGCTACATCGACCATATTGGCTGCATTGATTTGCGTGGGCGCCGGCGCCGGTGGATCGACCGGGTCAGAGCCGTCTCCGCAGGCGGTTAAGGCGAGTGTGGCGGCCAGTACGGCGGCACTCAAAGAGAAGGATTTGCTTGTGGCAAGGGCGTTCATATCGGATTGCTCCCTGGTTGTGTGAACGGAGCGGATTGTGCGAATCCGATCCGCACATCGCCACTGCCATCACCCAAGTAGCAAAATTCGAAACCGACGGTAGCTTTTGCCGCTACCGCAGGCGAGCCTGGCCCCTGGCAAGGCGAGCTCAGCGCCCTGCGCGCCGCTTCAGGGCCATCCAAGTCCAGATGGCACCGGCCAGATCGACCGCGCCAAAGGCCACCAACATCGGCGGAGCAAGGCCCAGCAGCGCAAAATCCAAGAAGGCCAGAAAGACCAAGGCGCGCGTCAACACCGAGGCCCGAAAGGCCGACTCGGCTTCTGCCTGGGCGGCAAAAAGGTAGTACACGCCGATATTGAAAACCAAGACACCGACGACCCGAATCCACACCTCCTCGGTCGGCGGGATGAAGAACAGGCGCAGGAGCAGATTGGGAAAGGCCGTCAAGACCGCCCCCAAACCCAGCAAGTAAAAGCCGAAGACTCGAATCGAAATCGCTGCTTTGGACATGAACGCTACTCCTGTTTGAAGGGACTGCTTCGCATTCTATTGAGCCGCCTCGGCCCAAAGCAGGGATACAGCTGTCAGTCACTCACGTTAGGCAGCTCTGAGTGCATAAAGCATCAGCTGCCGCTCGCTGCCGTCCGGATGCGGCATCAGGCGCTCGAACTGCAGGCCGAGCTTTTCCAGCAGCTTTTGGGAGCGCAGATTGTCCGGCCGCGTGGTGGCCAGCACGCATTTGAGGCCCAACTCACCCTGCGCATAACGCAATACTTCGGCGGCAGCCTCGTAGGCAAAGCCCTGGCCGCTATGTTCGGGCAAAAAAGCGAAACCCAGATCGGGACTGTCTAAATAGTCGCGCTGCGAAATGCCGCAGATGCCCAAGCACTGTCCTGCCGAGTGCTTGCTTTCAACCACGCAAAAGCCAAAGCCCAAACGGCCATACATCTCGACCGGACCGTTCTCGATATAGGCTTGGGAGTCTGCGAGCGTACGCACGCCTCTGTCGCCGATAAAACGCAGCCAACTGGGATCATTCAGCAAGCTCAACATAAAGGCCGCGTCTTCGGCGGCCGACATGCGGCGAATGCGCAGGCGTTCAGTCAGAAGTGTTCTCATGTGCGGCTTGGTGATTTCTGGCGTGTCTAGAAGGCGGCCATTTGACCTCAAGCGCTTGCTACATTCACTGGGCAATCGACGACTTCTGCTGCGCAATACGCAGCAATAGCCGGTGCTGCGCCTCAATCAGCGCGGGGTTGGGATCATGGCCGGCCAAGGGCACGACGGTGAGTGATTTTTCGGGGGCCTGGATGCTGTCCACAAAGCCCCGCGTGACGACGAGCGGAGTCAGCAGATCCTGCTCACCTTGGATGAAATGCATGGGGACGCGGTACTCGGGGCCCAGCGCTGGCAGATCGATCTTGGACAACATGCCGTCACCGGCCAAGCCGACGAACTGCAGGAAAGAATACTCTTCGCCCTCTTCCGTGGCCGCTTGTGCCTCGGCACTCTGATAGCGAGCCTCGGCCTGCCACCAATCGCGGGGAGCGGGCGCGGAAGTTTTGGATTCGTAAGCCTTGATGGCGCGGCGCAACACGCCGAAAGCGCGCGGGTCACGGTGTGGCGGCGGGCCGATGGCTTTCAGCGCGGCGACCGTGCCAGCATCGCCGCCCGCCTCGGCCAAGGCCAAGGTCTGCGTGAAGCTTGCCTTGCCATTGGCTTGCGCGCTGACCAATTGCGCCGTGCCCACATAGGCGACAAACAAGTCGGGCCGGCGCTTGGCCATGTGCACGCCCAGCACCGAACCCCAGGAGCTGCCCATCAGCAAGACCTTGCGCGGGCCGAGTTGCTGCTGCAACTGCTCCGTCAGCTCAATGCCGTCGGCCACCATGCGCTCCAACGTCAGTGATTCTTGCGCCTGCGCGGGGTTCTTGCCAAAGCTGAGCCCGGCGCCGCGCTGATCCCATTGCACCAGGACGAAGTCGCGGCTCCATGTGCCGTAGATGTTTTTGGCAAAAGGGCTGAGCGGGTTGCCGGGGCCGCCATGCAAAAAGAGCAGCACCGGCCTGCTGCTGTCTTGGCCATGGATGGTGACCCATTGCTCGATGCCGCCTATGCGCCGAAAACCCTCTTGGGCTATGGGCGTGGCGGCGCGTGCCGGCCGGACGACGCTCAACAGGCTCAGGCCGAGGGCGGCTGCGCCAAGCAGGTGACGGCGAGGCAATGCGATGTTCATGCGGTGGATCCAGAAAAAGTTGGGAGTCGCCCTCTGCTGAGTTGTTGCGAAGCAAAGGGCGGCCCGGAAACCGCCGCATTTTGGGCTCGCAGTGCCCGGCCATCAAGCGGCGGAGGACGCGCTGCAGTGGGGCGCGACAAGCTGCGTTTGAGGCCGATCGCCCGGCAGACTTGGGTTAGCATCAAAATCAGCATGGGTCGAATCAAGTGGCCGGTCCGAATCACTTTCTGATTGATGAAGTTGCCCACCTACAGCAAGCACAGTCGGCTCAGGCTTGATCGCCGCAGCCTCCTAGCGCTTAGCCCGGCGAGTGCGCTGGCGGCGTTGGCGGGTGTCGGCCCGCGTGTTCAAGCGGACGAGACGCTGGGCCTGGCCGCCCCCGCCGATGTGCTGGCGGACTATCGGCGCTATATCGGCGCCGCTGATCCAGTGCTGCTGAGCGACTTCAGCGGACCCGGCACCCGCCGTGATGTGGTCGAAATGGTGCTGGTGCAGCAGGCTCTCGCGCTGGGTGCTTGGCCGGAGCGCGTGGTGTTCTCGTCAATGCCCAGTGATGCGAGGCTGCTGCGAGAAATCACCGCAGGGCGGCTGCTGTGTAGCTGCACCAGCTATTGGCTGGACGATATCCTCCAAGCCGGCAAGGACTTGCGCGCCAGTGAGCCCTTGGTCTTGCCGGGTGAATTCGAGGCGGGCATTTATGTGCTGCCCAGCAATGCCCGAGCCTTGGCGGCCGAATCGCTCAACGATGTGCGCCAGCTCAGTGGCGTGAGCAATCGAAGCTGGGTCTTGGATTGGAAGACGCTCGAGCAACTGGGCATCTTCCAGCGTCAGCATGTGGCGCAATGGGAGGCGATGCCCAAGATGGTGGCCGCAGGGCGGGTCGACTTCTTGCTGGCGCCTTTTCAAGCAACGCCGGACTTGTCTTTGCACGTGGGCAACGTCCGCTTGATCCCCATCCCAAATTTGAAAATCGGCATACAGGGCAGCCGGCACTTCATCGTGTCGGGCAAGCATCCGCGCAGCGCCGACTTGCTGGCGAGCTTGAATCGGGGCTTGGCTCAGTTGCGCCAAACCGGCACGATTCGCAAGGCCTATACCGAATCGGGCTTCTTCAATGCCCGCGTCGGCAAATGGACCAAGCTATAGCCCATTGCCCAGGACAAGATCGATCCTTGCCTTGAGCGCGCAGAGCGCGGACACCATCATTAAGCGCGCAGCGCGTACACCATCAATTGGCGCCCGCTGCCGCGGGATGCGGGATCAGCCGCTCAAACTTCAGCCCGAGCCGTTCAAGCAGGTTCTGTGAGCGCAGATTGTCAACGCGCGTGGTCGCCAACACGCAGGCAAGGCCAAGCTCGGTCTGCGCATAACTCAATACCGCAGCGGCGGCTTCAAAGGCGTAGCCCTTGCCCGCATGCTGAGGCAGCAAGGCGAAGCCAATATCGGGGTGGTCGAGATAGTCGCGTTGGGGCAGACCGCAGATGCCTAGTTGCAGCCTTGACGCGGCCCCGTTTTCAACCATGCGAAAGCCGAAGCCAAAGCGGCCATACATCTCGGCCAGATCGCTAACAAGACAGCCCAGCGCAGCAGCTATATCTCGCTACAAGTGCAGTTTTAGCTGCGCTCGTCTTGGCCACAGCTTAGGCCGGCGCTTCCCTGAGCTGAAACACATTGCCTTCCGGATCGTAGGCATTGCGCATCTGGAAGCTCGGCCCCGCGTATACCGTTCCGAACACATCGCCGCCAAGTGCGCGGGCCTTGGCGGCGGCCTCCTCCATGCTATACACGGTGAAAAACAGCTTGATCGCCTGTTCCTCACGCGGTGCGGGCGGCACCGCGATGCTGAAGCCCGCTGCAACTTCGGCAGGCAGGGCGTGAATGATCGGTTGGAGTCCGGCGAAGCGATCACCAGCAGTTCGGCATTGGCGTGCAGCAAGCGCATACCCAGCACCTGCTGGTAGAAGGCCGAAAGCTTGGCCAAGCGATGCGCGTAGATAAGGGCGCCGACGCGAGCAGGTCCTGCCATGGAGCTAACTCCTGAATTGAGCGCCAATTATCCGCGGCTCATCATGCCGCGCTGCTCCGCGCCGACTTGCACAGCTCAAAGAGCTTAGAACACCTTGGCCATGGCTGCATCGAAGTCGCCGGTGGTCAAATTCTTGCTCGCCGTGGGGGTGCCGACACCGGTGGGACGCAGCTCCAGCAGCAGGTTCACACCCGACTGCGTCACACTGAGCGCCGAGCCATCGGCGGCGGTGATGGTCATCGTGCCATTAAAGATGCCGCCGATCAGGCCTGGGCCCCCAACGGGCAGGCTGATTTTGAGCGGCTGGGGGAACTTGGCGGTCTTTACCGTCGCCGCGGCCGACGCAACCACTTGGTAGACGCCTTGCCCGGCATCGCGGTGTTCGACATTTTCAACAAAGGTGAAGCTAATTTGCTGTCCGTTCTTGGCGGCGCTGTAGTCGGCCGTGCGGATCCGCTTGTCCGTACCGTTGCTGCGCACGGCAACTTTGCCGGTGATTGCCAGAGTACCGGTGTCAAGACGAGGGTTGTGCAGCGATGACACCCAGTCCTTGTAGCTCAGGTCGAAGTCATCGCCGGTCGCGCTCGGAACCTCGACGGTTTCGACCGAACCTGAACTCATCAAGAGCTCCCTGCCCCCAATGAGATGCTTGCAGCCATTGGCGCTGAGGCTGAAGTGCTTGCCTTTTTGACTGTAGTTGACCGTACCTGCGCTTGAGCAGTTGGGGCTGGCGCTGCCGTCCTGGCCGGTCGAAAACCAGAGTGGCAGGGCGCGAAAGACGTCGGCTACCAAATGGCTTTGCGCACGCTCATAACCAAGCAAGGCCGCCACTTCGACCATATTGGCGGCGTTGATCTGTGTCGGCATCGGCGCCGGTGGATCGACCGGGTCGGAGCCGTCTCCGCAGGCGGTCAAGGCAAAAGCGACGCACAATGCGGCGGCACTAAAAGTTATCTTCTTGCTGGTGGCAAAAGCGTACATGGTTGGATGCTCCCTGGGTGTGTGAACCGGGCGCATTTTGCGGAATCAGGGCCATGGCCGCTCTTGCTTTGAGCGAAGTAGCAAGATCTGACCCCAACGGTAGCCAAATGCGCTACCACGGCGTGTTTTTGATCCCAAGCACGCAAGGAGCCTGCCGGATTTGGGGCCCTTGAGTTTTATGGCGCCCTCAACGCGTACACCATCAGCTGGCGCTCGCTACCGTCTGGATGCGGGATCAGACGCTCGAAGCGCAGGCCCAGCTTTTCCAGCAGCTTTTGTGAGCGCAGATTGTCAACACGCGTCGTGGCCAAAATGTTTTTGAGGCCCAGCTCGCCTTGCGCGTAACGCAGCATCTCGGCGGCAGCCTCGAACGCATAGCCTTGGGCCCCATGCTGCGGCAAAAAGGCGAAGCCGATATCGGGGCAGTCCAGATAGTCGCGCTGCGCCAGGCCGCAAATGCCCAGTTGCAGCCTTGGCGCGGCCCTGTTTTCAACCATGCAAAAGCCAAAGCCCAAGCGGCCATACATCTCGACCGGGCCGCTTTCAATATAGTGGCGCGCTTGCTCCAGAGTCTTGACGCCGCGGTCGCCGATATAGCGCAGCCAGCTGGGGTCATTCAGCAAGCTCAACATAAAGGCCGCGTCGTCAGTGGCTGACAGGCGGCGAATGCACAGGCGTTCGGTGTGGAGGGTCTTCAAGTGCGGCTTCTTGACATTGAGCGAGCCAAAGCAACTTTCATTCGGGGCCAGGCGGCTGCAACCCTCACGGGGTACTGGGCGGCTTCTGCTGCGCTAACCGTAGCAACAAGCGGAGCTGCGCCTCGATCAGCGGTGGGTTGGGGTCGTGGCCGGCCCTAGGCACGACGGTGAGCGATTTCTCGGGCGCCTGAATGTTGTCCACAAAGCCCTGCGTGACGGAGAGCGGCGTCAGCAGATCGGACTCACCTTGGACGAAGTGCATGGGGATGCGGTACTCGGGACCCAGCGCAGGTAGATCGATCTTGGACAGCATGCCGTCGCCGGTCAGGCCCACGAACTGCAGAAAGGAATAATCTTCGCCCTCTTCCGTGGCCGCTTGAGCCTCGGCGCTCTGGTAGCGGGCCTCGGCTTGCCACCAATCGCGGGGAGCGGATGTGGAGCTCTTGGCTTCATAGGCCCGGATGGGGCGGCGCAGCACACCGAAAGCGCGCGGGTCACGGTGCGGCGGCGGGCCGATGGCTTTCAACGCGGCAACCGTGGCGGCATCGCCAGCGGCCTCGGCCAAGGCCAGGGTCTGCGTGAAGCTGGCAAGGCCATTGGCCTGCGCGCTGACCATTTGCGCCGTGCCCACATAGGCGGCAAACAAATCGGGCCGGTGCTTGGCCATGTGCACGCCCAGCACCGAACCCCAGGAGCTGCCCATCAGCAAGACCTTGCGCGGGCCGAGTTGCTGCTGCAATTGCTCGGTCAGCTCAATACCGTCGGCCACCATACGCTCCAGCGACAGTGATTCTTGGGCCTGCGTGGGGTTCTTGCCAAAGCTCAGGCCGGCGCCGCGCTGATCCCATTGCACCAGGACGAAGTCGCGGCTCCATGTGCCGTAAATGTTTTTGGCAAAAGGGCTGAGTGGGTTGCCGGGGCCGCCATGCAAAAAGAGCAGCACCGGCCTGCTGCTGTCTTGGCCATGGATGGTGACCCATTGCTCGATGCCGCCTATGCGCCGAAAACCCTCTTGGGCTATGGGCGTTGCGGCCTGGGCCGAGCCCACGGCGCTGAAAAATCCGAGCGTCACAACAAGGCTGAAGCTCAGAACGCCGATCAAACGGCGGCGGGATTTTGTACGGTTCATAAGGCTGGCCTTGGATTCGCGACAAGGCCAATTCCAACGATTGGCCAGTGTGGCCGCACTGTAGGCCAGGCGCCCGCCTTACTCAAGCCAACAAGGACAGACTGCAAATCGGTCTGACAGGCCGCACAAAAACCGCAAGGCCCGAAGTTTGCGGCCCCGCCTCAAGAACAAGTCACTTACTTGCGCAGCTGCAGGGACCAAGCCGCCAGTGCGGCCAACTGCGCCTTGACGCCGTCCTTGATCTTGTCGTCCGTGAGGTTGCCGTCGGCATCAAACTGGCCGGCGAAGGCATTGGCGAAAACCTCGGGTTTGTTCAGTGGGTGCACGTCAATGAACACGCAGACCTGGCGCAAATGGTATTGCGCCCGCGAGGTGCCCATGCCGCCGCCGGCGCCCATGATGGCGGCAGCCTTGCCGCCCAGCAAGGCGTTGTTCGGCGCACGCGAAGCCCAATCCAATGCGTTCTTCAAGGCCGGCGAAATCGAATAGTTGTATTCGGGGCCACCAAAGATAAAAGCATCGGCAGCGCCAAACTGCGCCAGCAATTGCGTGACGGCCGCCGGCACCTCGGTGATGTCCGCGCTGTAGAAAGGAATTGCCGACAAATCGGCAATCTCAATACTCATGTCCTCGGGCGCATGGGCTTGCGCAAAGCGCAGCAGCCCTTTGTTCGAAGATTTGGCGCGCAGGCTGCCGCACAGGGCCAGAACTTTGGTGCTTTGAGTCATCGAAAATCTCCAGGTTGCGGAGCGAAGATCAGACCGAATACTTGTTGAGTATTTTTTGATTCTCGGCTTCGATGTGCTTGAAGAACTCGACGTCCGACAACTTGCTGGCGGCCGCTTCATCCACAATCACGATCACATTCTCATGCAATTGCAGCGCCGAGGCCGGGCAGGCTGCAGACAAAGGGCCTTCCACCGTCGCCTTGATCGCCTCGGCCTTGCTTTCGCCGGTGGCCAGCAGCACGATCTTCTTGGATTCCAGGATGGTGCCAATACCCATGGTCAGCGACAAATGCGGCTGAAACTCATCGGGGCCAAAAAAACGCGCGTTGTCTTCAATGGTGGCGCGCGTCAACGTTTTGACGCGGGTGCGCGAGCGCAGCGAGGAGGACGGCTCATTGAAGCCGATATGGCCGTTACGCCCGATACCCAGCAGTTGAACATCGACGCCGCCCTTGGCGACAATCGCCGCTTCATAGGCGGCACAGGCCTTCAGCGGATTGACGGCGTCACCGGCCGGCACGGCGGTGCGGGCCTTGTCGATATCGATATGGTCAAACAGCTGTTGATTCATAAAGTAGCGATAGCTTTGCGGATGGGTGCCGGCCAGGCCCAGATATTCGTCCAGATTGAAGGTGCTGACCTGGCTGAAAGAAACCTTGTTCTCCTTGCGCGCAGCGATCAATTCTTTGTACAGCGCCAGTGGCGTTGAGCCGGTCGCCAGACCCAAGACAGCATTAGGCTTGGCCGCAATAGTCTTGATGAATATCTGCGCGCCATAAGCAGCCACCTCGGCGGCATTTTTCAAAATCACAACTTTCATAGCGCGTCCTTCAAGGCAAAAAATGTGCGCGGCGTGTTCGCTGGTTCAAAGCGCCGGCCGGTCTCAACGCCCAGCGACAACCGCTGGGGCGCGTAAGTATTGCATGTGCGCATGTAACCGTTTCGTACCTTGATCGGCCGTACCGGCGTCAATGCCCACCATGCTTGGGGAAGCATCTCCTGCCCTGAAGTCCAAGAGCCTGAAAATACCGACGCAGAGCTCGCAGAGGCGCAGAGGCTCACAGAGAATGCGCAGACTTTGGTGGGTGATCCGGCAGCTCAAAGACACTGACTCAGTCATCAAGCCATCGCCGTATCAGCCCTCGCTCCACATTCGGCAACTCGTGTACCGACACCCAGCTCGACTTGTCGGCCCGATACAGCCATTGCGGCGGCGCGCTCTTGGCCATGCGCTCGCGCAGCGGCGCCAAGACCTGCTGAGACTCCTCAAGCCGCCCCAATGACTTCAAGGCTGCCCCCTTGACGATCAAGGCCAGATCATTCCACGGCGCCTTTTCCAGCGCCGCATGGGCCAAGAGCCGCGCACCCTCGGGATCTTTCTTGCCCTCCAATGCCAGCCATGCCCCCAGCGCAGCCAAGCGCGGATCCTCGGCGTCCAGCAACAAGGCCTCGCTCAGTTGCTTGGCGGCAAGATCAAAACGGCCGGCGCGCAGCAGGTCTTGCACCAGATCGGCACGCAGTGCGACGACCCCGGTGCGCAGGCGCAGCGCCTGCTCATAGACGGCAAAGGCCTCGTCCCAGCGCTCGTCCAGCATGGCCAACGCGCTAGCGCGGCCCCACAAACCCTCGGGGCTGTCGGACTGATAGGCCAGCGCCGCATCAAAAGCAGCCAGTGCGCGCGGGCCGTCGCCGAGCTTGCGGTGGTTGTCACCCAAGGCGAGATCGACCAGATAACGGTCGTCCGCGCCGGTCAAGCCCAATCGGCCGGCCGCCAAGTTGTCGGTCACTGCCTCCAGGCTGTGGCCCGCATGCCAAGAGGCTTCGGCCGCCGCCACAGCCAAGGCGCCGCTGCCGGGCTGTGCTTTCTTCGCCTGCGCTGCCAGAGCCAACACCGCCGCCGGCTCGGCGCCGCTCATAGCAAGCCCGCTGAGTTGCGCCGTCAGCACGACCGCATCATTCGGCGCCACCTGCGCGGCGCGTGCGTACAAGGCCAGCGCTTGCGCGGCCTGCCCCTCTTCCAGTTTTTGGTTGCCGGCATTGACGAGGGCGATGGGCAGGCTAGCGCTGACATCTTGCTGGGCCAGAAGGCGGGTCACCAAGGCCTGCAAATCGGGGTCGATCTCGACCAGGCGCTCGCGCACGATCTCACGGTTGTCAAAGGTGTCGCGGCGCGGTGTGTCCAGACTATTGGCGCCTTCCGCGAAATACTCCCACACCGAGCCGGCGGCATAGCGCGACAAAAATCCGTTCTTACTCGCCTCGTCGCGCAGCTTGGCGCGTTGATACAAGGCTTGAATCTCGCGCGTCTGCTCGACCGTCATCACACCATGCACTTGGTGAGTGAGCTCATGCAGCACGGTGTTGTAGCGATCAAAGATCGAGCGCTCCACATCCTCGATGCCGGTCACCGTGTTGAAGCCGCCGGCGCCGCGCACGTCGTCCCACAGGCGCGAGTCGTAATTGATGCGCTGATCCTTCAGCGCCTGCCCGCCGGGCGTTTCGGACAGCTTCATATGCAGCGGCTTGATGAAATGCGTGGCACCGCCCTCCACCAGCACGGGCACATAGGCCTTCCAGGGTGCGATCGACAGCGCCACGCGTTTCTGATGGCGCGGAGACAGCTGCGCCCAATTCAGCACATAACGCTCGATACCAGGGATTGTCGGCATAGGCATGGCGGCAAAGCGCGCCTCGGCGCCCGCACGGTTCACGTCCAAGACCATGCGCTGCGATTCCAAGGCCTTGGCCAGCACCGCGTGCGCCCGGCCGTAGCCCGGCAGCAGACGCAGCGCCTGCTCGCTTAGAGCGGCCGCGCGCTTGAAGTCGCCGCCGACAAAGGCCTCGGACGCCTCGCGCGTCAGCTGCTGCGCCTGTGCGTATGCGGCCGGCTGCGCGGCGGCCAGTTCGCTGTAGTTCTTGCGTGCATAGCCGTTACCGAGCAGGTAATGCGCCATCTCATGCTGCGGCTCCAGCGCCACCGCCTGCTCGGCCGCCGTGACGGCCTCGGCCGTGCGGCCCAAGCGAATCAAGGCATCGGCTAAGGCAATCAGCCCGTCGCCCGAAGGCTTCAACTTAATGCTGGCCTGCGCCTGCTTGAGTGCCACCTCATAGTCTCGCTGCTGCAAGGCAAGCTGGCTCAAGCCCGGCAGCGCGGCGGCTTTGTCCTGCGGTTGCGCCTTGGCATGTGACAGCGCGCGAGCGAAGGCGCGCTGCGCCCGCTCAAAATTGCGCTGCTCCAACGCCAGGCGGCCGGCCGCCAGTAAATCAGCCGGCAGCACGCGCGACTGGGCCGCCGGCTCAAGCGCGGCCTGGGTGCGCCGTTCGATCTCGGCCAAGTCATCGATGGCAAACAGCCAGCGGTAGACCTTCGCCCGCTCTTGATTGCTGCTCGCCTGTTGCGCTTTGCCGAGCAAGGCCTGACCGGCCAGGTAATCAGGCCCTGCGGCAAGGGCAAGCGCCGAGCCACACAAGCTCGCCGCAATCAGGCCAAGCTTGGCCATGGAATTCAATCGTTTCATGATGGAAATTTTCAAAATACTAGGGAGCTTTGGGGCTCAGCCCATTGGCAATGCGGCAGCGCTGAATGTCACAAGCAGTCGGCAAGATCGAGCGGTACTCCACCACGCTTTTGAGCTGTGTCAGATCGCGCGCATAGCAACTGCCGCCCTTGCCATCGTTGTAATACGAGGTGACATCAACGCAGCGGCGCGAATGCGCCATCAAGCCGAAGAAATGCCCCATCTCATGCGAGACCACCATTTGCAGCGTCTGCTCGGCGGGGTAGTTAGGGTTACGGGTGCGCAGCAGCGCAAACATGGCCGGGCTCAGCGCCAGCGTGCGCTGGCCCAAGTTGGCGAGGCCGAAGTTGCCCCGGCTGCCAGGCTCGCTCCACTGCACGACCACCGCCTCGGGCGGCAGCTCCGCATTGCCGACCAAGGCAATGATCTGACTCTCCACGCCGCAGCCTCCCCAGGCGCGACCTGCTCGCTTGAGCACGGCCATCATCTGCGAGGACGAAAACCAGGCCGGCGCGCCCGCATGCCAGTACACAAACACCAGCGGCTTGCTCAGCGCGGGGCGGTCGCGGCCGTCGCCCCAGGTGGCGATTTCGCCGGGGCGGCATTCGGCTATTTCTTGTTCGCGCACCGACTCGGCCGCTGCGGATGAGAGGCTGCTGAGAGCCAAAACCGCCGCTACGACAGCCGCCACGACAGCCGCTAAGAAGTCAGACCGCACAGCCGCCCTCTTCTGCGCCCGAGCGCAGTTGCGAGCTGCTCAAGCGAACGCCGTAGCGCTCCGCCGTCATGTGAGCGAGTATGGACAGCGCAATCTCGGGCGGCGTGCGCGCGCCGATATGCAAGCCCACCGGCCCATGCAGGCGAGCGAGTTGCTCATCGCTCAGACCGAAATGCTCGGCCAAACGCGCCTTGCGTTTGCTTTGATTGACGCGCGAGCCGATCGCGCCGACATAAAAGGCCGGGCTCTTGAGCGCCTCCATCAGGGCCAGGTCGTCAAGCTTGGGGTCATGCGTCAGGGCCACCACGGCGCTATGGCCGTCGGGGGCAAAAGCCGTCACCACATCATCGGGCATCTCGCGCGTCAGCTGGACCCCGTTCAGCGCCAGGCCGTCTGCATATTCCTCTCGCGGGTCACAAATCAAGACCTGGTAATCCAGGCCCAGCGCCATGCTGGCCAAGTAGCGCGTCATTTGACCGGCGCCGATGATGAGCAAGCGCCACTGCGGGCCATGATGGGTGATCAGCTGGCGCTCGTTGACACTCAATAGATCAGCGCCGGCCAGCGGCGCGCTCAAGACCACGGCGCCACTGCCCAGGTCCAAGGTGCGGCAGACCCGCTCGCCAAGATCCAGCCGCGCCAGCAACTCGTCAATCATCGAGGCGCCGGTGAGTGGCTCCAGCATCAGCTCCAAAGTGCCACCGCAAGGCAGGCCAAACCGGGTAGCTTCTTCGGCGCCGACGCCCCAGCGTTGCAAGCGTGGGCCGGTCAAATTCAGCGCGCCCTCGCGCACCCGGGCGATCAAATCATCTTCGATGCAGCCGCCCGACACCGAACCGGCGATTGCGCCATCATCGCGCACGGCCACCACCGAGCCAACCGGGCGCGGCGCCGAGCCCCAGGTGCGCGTGATGGTGCCCAGCACCGCGCCGCGGCCTGCTTTTGACCAGGCAGCGACTTGGCGCAACACATCTAAATCAACGTTATCCATGACCGAGATCCTACGATGAGAAGCTGAACCCCGGCCACTCAAGCCTGATGGCGCAGCCCCGCGTCGAGCTGGTCGACCAAGCCGGCCCAATCGGCATCATCACGACGCGACTTGCGCAGCATCTCCGCCTGCGCGGCGTTCCAGAACGGCGCGTCGGCGAGGCGAATCTCCGGTGCCAAAGGGGTGTGGCGACTCAGAAAGTCGTGGATGCCCGCGTCATCATTCGGCAGACCCAGCTGTGCGAACAGCTCATTGAAGCGGTGATAAGCGTTTTCCATGCGGCCGGCCTTTGCGTTCTCAGATTGAGACCCCGATAGTCGCATGATCCGCCCTGCTCATGCTGCTGCGCCCGCGCAGTGGCATGAGCAGGGCGGGCGCAGCCGAACGACCCATGTATGGACATACAGGCGGGTAAACCGTGAGTGGCGCGCCGGCCCGGTCGAGGAGATGATGTGGCGGGGTTTGACAAGCCCGCCCGCCACCCTCCAGGAGACGAGAGATGAGCCAAAGCAAAATTACGCTCAAGGTCAACGGCAAGACGGTCACGCGCAGCACTGCGCCCGAGCGCCTGCTGTCGCAACTATTGCGCGAAGACCTGGCCCTGACCGGCACACATATAGGCTGCGACACCGGCCAATGCGGTGCCTGCACCGTGCATGTGAACGGCCGCGCCGTCAAGAGTTGCACCCTGCTGGCCGTGCAAGCGGCCGGCACCGAAGTGACCACCATCGAAGGCTTGGCTGCCGCCGACGGCACGCTGCATCCGATGCAAGCCGCCTTCAAGGAATGCCATGGCCTGCAATGCGGTTTTTGCACGCCGGGCATGGTGATGAGCGCGGTGGACTTGGTTCAACATCACGGTTGCCACTCCGAGGCGCAGGTGCGCGAGGCGCTGGAAGGCAATTTCTGCCGCTGCACCGGTTATCAGAACATCGTGCGAGCCGTCATGTTGGGCGCGCAAGGAGTGCAGCCATGAGCGCGGCGCTGGGAGCCCAGACCGGCCTGATCGGCCAAAGCGTGCGCCGCCGTGAGGACGCACGCTTTCTGACCGGGCGCGGCCAGTACACCGATGACATCGTGTTGCCGCGCCAAACCTACGCTTACTTTCTGCGCTCGCCCTATGCGCATGCCGCGATCAAGTCGATTGACACGGCAGCGGCTGCAGCGGCCGAGGGCGTGCTGGCGGTCTACACCGGCGAGCATTTCCGCGCGGTGGGCGGCCTGCCCTGCGGCTGGCTGATCAAGAGCCTGGACGGCAGCCCGATGAAGGAGCCCAAGCATCCAATTCTGGCCGATGGCAAGGTGCGTTATGTGGGCGACCAGGTCGCGCTGGTGGTGGCAGAGACCTATGAGGAAGCCAAGGCCGCTGCGCAGCTGATTGCAGTCGATTACGAGGAGCTGCTGCCGGTGGTCGATACCGCCAGCGCCAAGAACTTCGCCAGCAGCGTGCACAGCGAAGCGCCCGACAACGTCTGCTACACCTGGGGCTGCGGCGACCAAGCCGCCACCGACGCGGCCTTTGCACGCGCCATCCATGTGACCAGGCTGGAGTTCCGCAACAACCGCCTGATCCCTAACGCGATTGAGCCACGGGCCGCAAATGCGTCCTACAACCCCGGAGACGAGAGTTGGACGCTCTATGTGGCCAACCAGAACCCGCATGTGGAGCGGCTCTTGATGTGTGCCTTTGTGCTGGGCATCCCCGAGCACAAGGTGCGCGTGGTGGCGCCGGACGTGGGCGGCGGCTTTGGCTCCAAGATCTTTCTGTACGCCGAAGAAACCGCGCTGACCTGGGCGACGCGCCAGCTCGGCCGGCCGATCAAATGGACGGCCGAGCGCAGCGAGAGCTTCCTCACCGACGCGCATGGCCGCGACCATGCCACCGTGGCCGAGCTGGGCCTGGACGCGGCCGGCAAGTTCGTCGCCATGCGGGTGCATACCAGCGCCAATCTCGGCGCTTATTTGTCCACCTTTGCCAGCAGCGTGCCGACGATTCTGTACGCAACGCTCTTGGCCGGGCAGTACACGACGCCGGCCATTTATGCCGAAGTCACCGGCGTGTTCACCAACACCGCGCCGGTCGACGCCTACCGAGGTGCGGGCCGCCCGGAGGCAACCTATGTGGTGGAACGCCTGGTCGAGACCGCCGCTCGCGAGCTGGGGCTGGACCCGGCCGAGCTGCGCCGGCGCAACTTCATCCGCAGCTTCCCTTACGCCACGCCGGTGGGCTTGAGCTATGACATTGGCGACTACGACGCGACGCTGGACGGCGTGATCGCACTGGCCGATGTGGCGGGCTTCGCCGCCCGGCGTGCCGCGAGCGAAGCACGGGGCCTCAAGCGCGGCCTGGGCTACTCGACCTATATCGAGGCCTGCGGGCTGGCGCCGTCCAACATCGCCGGCGCCCTGGGCGCGCGCGCCGGCTTGTTCGAGGCCGGCGAGGTGCGCGTGCACCCGACCGGCAAGGTCACGATCTTCACCGGCAGCCACTCGCATGGCCAGGGCCATGAAACCACCTTCGCCCAGGTGGTGGCCGAGAAGTTGGGCATCGCCTTCGACGATGTCGACATCCAGCATGGCGACACCGGCAAAGTGCTGTTCGGCATGGGCACCTACGGCAGCCGCTCGCTCTCGGTCGGCGGCACGGCCATCGTCAAGGCGGTGGACAAGGTGATCGCCAAGGGCAAGAAGATCGCCGCTCATTTGTTGGAGGCGGCCGACAGCGATATCGAGTTCGAACAAGGCGTCTTCAAGGTCGCCGGGACCGATCGCAGCGTGCCTTTTGCGTCCGTCGCGCTAACGGCTTATGTGCCACACAACTATCCGCTCGACAAGCTGGAGCCGGGTCTGAACGAGAACGCTTTTTACGACCCGACCAACTTCACCTACCCGGCCGGCAGCTATGTCTGCGAGGTCGAGGTGGACACGGACACCGGCCATGTGCGGGTGGACCGCTTCAGCGCGGTGGATGACTTCGGCAATATCGTCAACCCGATGATTGTCGAGGGCCAGGTGCAGGGCGGCATCGCGCAGGGCATAGGCCAAGCCTTGCTGGAGCATGGCATCTACGACACCGAGTCGGGCCAATTGCTGACCGGCAGCTATATGGACTACGCGATGCCGCGTGCCGATGACCTGCCCAGCTTTCAGATCAAGACCGCCAAGGGCACACCCTGCACACACAACCCGCTGGGGGTCAAGGGTTGCGGCGAAGCGGGCGCTATCGGCTCGCCGCCGGCCGTCATCAACGCGATCTGCGATGCGCTGGGCATCAAGGACATTGCCATGCCGGCCACGCCGCATGTGGTCTGGCAAGCGATTCAGGCCGCCCGGCTGGCGCAGTGAACTCACAGCAAGGAGCTTGCAATGACCACTTTCACCTATACCCAAGCCGCTAGCTTGGCCGAAGCCGGCCAGCGGGCCGCCGCCCCGGAAGCCAAACTGATCGCCGGCGGTCAGTCCTTGCTAGGTGCGATCAAGCTCGGTCTGGCCGCACCCGAGGCGCTGATCGACCTGAGCGGGCTGGCCGACCTGAAAGGCATCCGCGTGAATGATGAGGGGAGGGGCGCCCATGTCGTGATCGGCGCGATGACGACGCACGCGGCCGTGGCCGCCAGCAAAGAAGTGCAGCAGGCCATCCCTGCCCTGGCCGATCTGGCCGGCCGCATTGGCGACCGCCAGGTGCGCAACCGGGGCACGCTCGGCGGCAGCCTGGCCAATAACGACCCGGCCGCTTGCTACCCAGCGGCGGTCCTGGGCCTGGGCGCCACCATTTACACCGATCGCCGCAGCATCAGCGCCGACGACTTCTTTCTCGGCCTGTTCGAGACCGCTTTGCAGCCGGGCGAGATCATCAGCTCGGTCAGCTTCCCGGTGCCAGCCAAGGCCAGCTGGCAGAAGTTCAAACAGCCGGCTTCGCGCTTTTCACTGGTTGGTGTGTTTGTGGCGCAAACGGCCGCCGGCGTGCGGGTCGCCGTCACCGGCGCTGCTGCCGGCGTCTTCCGCGCGACCGAGTTGGAAGCAGCGCTGTCCGCCAAGTGGAGCCAGGCTGCGACGCTGGCGGTCAGCATCAGCCCGGAGCAGCTCAGCAGCGACCTGCACGGCTCGGCAGCCTACCGCGCGGCGCTGATCCCGGTGCTGGCGGGCCGGGCCGTAGCCGCTTGCTCGTGAAGTTAGCGTCAGCTGCGCTGCCGGACTCGATAGACGCCACCGCCGCGCTCTTGTTGGAACATGGCTATGTGGCGCAGCGCGAGCTGGCCACGGCCGCTTTTCTCGCCCTGCGCTTGCAGCGCCCGCTCTTGCTCGAAGGCGAGCCGGGCACCGGCAAGACCGAAATCGCCAAGAGCTTGGCCTTGATGCTGGATCGGCCCTTGATCCGGCTGCAATGCTATGAGGGCCTGGACCTCAATGCTGCCGCCTATGAATGGAATTACGCCCGCCAGATGCTGGAGATCCGGCTGGCGGAAGGGCCCGAGCAAAAAGCCTCGCTGAGCGAGGACTTGTTTGCGCGGCGCTTTTTGATTCCACGCGCCCTGTTCAAGGCCATAGACCCGGCCAATACCATCGCGCCGATCTTGCTGATTGACGAGCTGGACCGGGCAGACGAGGCTTTTGAGGCCTATTTGCTGGAGGTCTTGAGTGAGTTTCAGCTGACCATCCCTGAGCTGGGCGTGATCAAGGCCACCCAGCCTCCCATCGTCATCATCACCTCCAACCGCACGCGCGAGATCCATGACGCACTGCGGCGGCGCTGCCTCTACCACTGGGTGGATTTCCCCGACGCCGCACGCGAGCTGCAGATCCTGCGCCTGCGTCTGCCCGGCTTGCCATTGCGGCTGGCACAGCAAATCGTCGCCTTCATCCAGGGCCTGCGCCAGCTAGAGCTTTACAAACTGCCGGGCCTGGCCGAGACCCTCGAATGGTCGCGCGCCTTGCTGGAACTCAACGCCCTGGTGCTCGACCCCGCGACGCTGCACTCGACGCTGGGCGTGCTCTTGAAATACCAGGACGACATCCTGCGGGTGCAGGGCTCGGAGGCGGCGCGGCTGTTGGAGCAGGTGCAGGCCCAAGTGATCAGCGACCGTGGCTGATCACCTGGCCGAGAACGTGATGCACTTCGCCCGCGTCTTGCGCGAGGCCGGCATGTCCGTGGGCAGCGACCGCGTGTTGTTGAGCTTGCAAGCGCTGGAACTGGCGGGGCTGGCCTCGCGCCGAGACCTGCACGCCACCTTGTCCGCCTGCTTGCTGGACCGCGCCGAGCACCGTGCGCTGTTCGATCAAGCCTTTCACATCTTCTGGCGCGACCCCGATCTGCTCGGCCGCGTAATGCGCATGCTCTTGCCGCAAGCGCAGGCCAAGCCGGGCCTGCCTGCCCTGCCCGAAAATAGGCGCTTGGCGCAGGCCTTGTTTCCACATGCGCCCAAGCAACAGGCACAGGCGGCCGAACCCGAGCAGCAGTTGGACATCGACGCCCACTTGAGCTGGAGCGAGCGCGAACAACTGCGCCAGCGCGACTTCGACACCATGACCAGCGAAGAATGGTTGATGGCCAAGCGCCTGCTGGGCCAAATGGGCGCGCTGCTACCGCCCAGCCCGACGCGGCGCTGGCAAGGGGCAGCAGGCGGCCGGCTGAACTGGCGCGCTAGCCTGCGCGCGCAGGCGCGGTCCGAGTCTCTGGCGCTGCTGCGCCAAAAGCCCCGACAAACCGTAGCACCGCTGCTGATCCTGGCCGATATCTCGGGCTCGATGAGCCGCTATTCAAGAATGCTTTTGCATCTGGCCCATGGCCTGACTAACCCGCAAAGCCAGCGCAGCAGCAAACACACCAACAATCGCGGCTCGCCCCGCATCCACAGCTTTGTGTTTGGCACCCGCCTGACACCGATCAGTCGCTTGCTGAAGCAACGCGACCCCGATCTGGCCGTGGCGGCAGTGGCGCGGCAGGTGCAAGACTGGTCGGGCGGCACCCGCATCAGCGCCTGCCTGCATGCCTTCAACCAGCATTGGGCGCGCCGCGTATTGAGCAGCCAAAGCATCGTGCTGCTGATCACCGACGGGCTGGAGCAGGGCAGCGACAACGACCCGCAATGCCGACGCCTGGCCTTTGAGGCCCAGCGCTTGCGCCTGAGTTGCAGGCAGTTGATTTGGCTGAACCCCTTGCTGCGCTTTGAGGGCTTCGAGCCCAAAGCGGCCGGCGTGCGGGCGCTTCTGCCCGAAGTCACGCGGCATTTGCCGGTTCACAATCTGGCCAGCCTGCAGGATCTGATGGCCATCCTCTCCCACACCGAAGCCCAACGATGAATTTAGCCGGACAAGAATCGCTGCCCGTCTCCCAAGCCCAGGCCTGGGAAGCCCTCAACGACGCCGACTTGCTCAAGGCCAGCATCAGCGGCTGTGAAAGCCTGAGCTTGATCGGTGAGCAGGAGTACGAGGCCTTGATGACCGTCGCCATCGGCCCGGTCAAGGCCAAGTTCAAAGGCAAGCTCAAGCTCAGCGACCTGCAGCCGCCAAACAGCTATAGCCTCGCGTTTGAAGGCAATGGCGGCGCCGCCGGCCATGGCAAAGGCACGGCCCAAGTTCGGCTGGAATCCCAGGGCCCAACCCTGACCCTGCTGCACTATGAAGTGCAAGCCAGCGTCGGCGGCAAGATCGCGCAAATAGGTTCGCGCTTGGTGGACATGGCTGCGCAGAAGATGGCGGGGGATTTTTTCGCAGCATTCAACACCGCTTTACAGGCGCGTTATGTAGTGGCTGCTGCCGCTGCCGCCGTTGCGCCAGATGAAGCGCCGCAGAAGAGCCGCTGGCAGCGGCTGCTGGATTGGTACTTGGGCTGGTTGGGGCGGGTGTTCACGGGCAAAATTTAGACCCGCAATTTTTCATCACGCTTGGAGACTGCAATGATTGGCTATGTGACTTTCGGAACCAATGACCTGCCGCGCGCGGCGGCTTTTTTGTGACGAATTGCTTGCCACCATAGGCGTCAAGCGCATCATGGATTTTGGGCGCGGTTATGCCTGGGGCATGTCGATGAGCCAACCCAGCCTGGGCATTCTCACCCCCTTCGATGGCCAGCCCGCCAGCCCAGGCAACGGCGCCATGGCGGCCTTGGTGGTGGATAGCCGCGCCAAGGTGGACGCACTGCACGCCAAAGCCTTGGCGCTCGGTGGCAAGGATGAGGGAGCGCCGGGGCCGCGCGGCGAAGGCTTTTATGCCGGCTATTTCCGTGATCTAGACGGCAATAAATTGAATGCGTTTTGTATTGGCTGACATCAAGGTTCGCCGAGCGCTATCGCAGCACGACGAGAGACTGCCCAGCCTGGGCTGTGCTTTGCTTTGCTGTGCTGTGCTGTGCCTGGAGCCTACGCGCGATGTAATCAAAAGACTCACTAACGCCCTGTGTTCATGCATGCGCCCGGCCACCTTGCACGCCTTGCACTGACGCGAACGACATCAACATTGACATCGCCGCGATCAGCATGGCTTCAGCGCCCCCTCAACGCGCCACAAACCGGTACTCATGCTGCGCGTCGCGCATCACCAACGTGGGCTTGGCGGCCTTGTCGTCCCGCACCAACTCGAAGCCGGCCTCGCCCGGGTCGATGGAGAAATAGCTGTGCGTGCCGTCTTCGTTCTTGCGCAGCGCGACTTCGCTGTCCCAGTGGGCGAACTTGAAGATCAGCTTGCCGCCCTTGGCCTTTTGCACCTGCAGTGAACCGAGTTCGGGGCTGTGGTAACGAGCGGCCAGCGGCTTGATGGCCTCCGCCGGCACCGGCAGAGTCAGTAGTTCACGCTGTTTATCGTTCTCGGCCTTGCGGTTGGCGATGGCGACTTGCAAGCGCTCGTCGGCCTCGGGCTTGCCGTCGAACACCAGCTCCAGCAGCTTGCGCTGCAGCGGGCCGCGCAACAGCACGCCCGCGTCGGAGTTGGTCAGGATGGTGACGCCGAGGCCGTACTCGGGCAGCCAGATCATATTGGAGTGAAAGCCCAGCATGTCGCCGCCGTGCGAGGCCACGGTGATGCCGTATTGCTTGTCGATAAAGAGGCCCATGCCGTAGTAGGTGTCCTCCCCCACCATCACCTGCGGCTTGTAGCGCTCGGCCCAGTTGGGCTCGCTGATCACCACCTTGCCATCGGGGGCGCGGCCCTTGCCGAGTTCCATCAGCACCCATTGGCTGAAGTCGCGCGGGCTGGTCCACACCGCACCGGCCGGGCGGGCCGGCACGATGGTGTAGTTGACGTCCATGCTGGCGCGGCGGGTGCTGCCATCAAAAGCGTCGCCATGCGGCTCGGCATGGTTGCCGCTCAGCGCCTGCTTGTAGTCAAAGGTGGTGCGCGTCATGTTCAGCGGCTTGAACAACTGTTCGCTCATGGCCTGGTCATAGGCTTTGCCCACTTCCAAGCCCGGCTTCAGCGTGGCTGCGGCGATATAGCCGCCCGCGCCCACCATCAGATTGCTGTACTGAAACACCTCGCCGAATTTGGAGGTCGGCTTCATGCCGCTGAGTTGATCGAACGTACTCTTGGCCGGAGCCGCACCGTTGGCAAAGATCCAGTCCAGGTCTTGACGCGGCATGCCGGTGCAGGCGCAAACCAGGTGCTTGATCAGCACGCTCTGGGTCACCTCCGGCTCGGCCAGCTTGAAGCCTGGGTAGGCTTGGGCGGCGGGCTGGTCCCAGCGCAGCTTGCCGGCGTCCACCGCCTTGGCGAGCAAGCCGGTGGTCATGGCCTTGGTATTGCTGGCCGCCATGAACAAGGTGTCAGCATCCACCAGCTCGGGCTTACCCAATGCACGCACGCCCAGGCCCCCGGCCCAAACCACCTTGTTGCCGTCAATAAAGCTCAGGCCCACGCCGGGCACATCCAGCTTCTTCATGCCGTCGGCGACAAAGGCCCTGAGCTGCTCGACCCGCTCGGGCGTGAGCGGCTTGGGGCTGCGGCCCGCGAAGCTTTCGCGCTCATAGCCCTTGGGACGCAGGCTGCTGTAGAACTTGCCGATCGGCGAGCCGCGTTTTTCCAAAGTGGCTTGCGAGGCTTGCAGCAGCAGCACCACCCAGCCGCCATCGGTGCTGGAGCGCCTTGCCAAGGCCTGGATCACCAGCTTTTCATTCGGCGAAGTCTCGTAATCGAACACCGACTGCTCCACCCAACCATTGCGCTTGGGCCTCGGCGTGGCCAGCAGCAAGGTGCGTTTGAAGTCGGGCTGCACCTGCTGCCAAGCCTGCGCCACAGCATCCGCGGCATCCTTGGCCTGGGCCAGCTCCACCACGGTAACCGTGGCATCGCCCTCGGGCGCGGTGAGGCGCAGCAGCGAGCCGGTCTGGCTGATCGCAAACGCCTCAGGCGGTGTGTAGGTATGCCCGACCGAAGTAGCTTCGGCTTGAACCCCCACAGCAAAGCAAGCGGCCAGGGCAGTAACGATCAGCAGACGACGCATCAGGGGCTCCGGTTGAACAGGGAAGCCGCGATGTTAGTTCGTTATGCCAGGCCATGGCATTGGTCATACTCGGAATTGCCCCCAAGGCAAGGCAGCTCAGCTCAGCGCTGAGTTCGGTGCGAGCGCCAGCAAGACCGGCCGCCATGCCCGGCCCAAGGCTTGTGTGGCCCGGCGGATTTCGGCCGGATCCACGGTGGCAAAGCCCAGCGTCAAGCCGGCTTGCTGGCTATGCGCCGGCAAGCCGCCGACTTGGGCCAGGGCGCCAATGTCGATACCGGCGTCCAGCGCCGCCCGATGCAGCTGCACTTCCAGCTGGCGGCTGGGCAAGGGCAAAAAGGCCTGCAAGCCAGCATCCACCGGCTGCAGCTGCAGATACTCCTGCCAGGGCGCCGGTAGCTGCGGCAGCATGAGCTGTGTCCAAGCATCCATCAGCGCGTCGCGCCGCTCCAGCGCGGCGCGACGCATGCGCCGAACATGGCGCAAAAAATGCCCTTCGGCCATGAAGTCGGCCATCACCACCTGGTCGGCAATCGATGACTGGCGGTCCAGCACCGAGCGCAACTTGGCCAAGGTCGGCATCCAGGCAGCGGGCGCCACCAGATAGCCCAGGCGCAGGCCGGGAAACAAGAGCTTGGAGAAGCTGCCGATGTAGAGCGTGCGCTGGCGGATGCTGCCACTGGCCAGGGTCGCCAAGGGCGCCAGCGGTACCCCGTTGAAGCGGTATTCACCGTCGTAGTCATCCTCCAAGATCCAGGCCTGCTCGCGCTCGGCCCAGGCCAGCAGTTCCAGCCGGCGCTGCAAGCTCATGGCCACTCCGGTCGGATATTGGTGCGAGGGTGTGGTGTAGACCAGGCTCAGCGGCCCCAAGGCTTGCAGGGCGCCGATGCGCAGGCCTTGGCTGTCCAGCGGCACCGGCACCACGTCCGCTCCGCTCAGGCTCAAGGCCGCCGCCGCCGCCCGGTAGCCGGGCGACTCCATGCCGACCCTGTCGCCCGGCTGCACCAGCGCCAGCGCGGCCATCGCAATCGCCTGCTGCGAGCCGGCCGTGATGATGACTTGCTCGGCGCTGCATTGCAGGCCACGGGAGTGGCTCAGGTAGGCGGCAATCAGCTCGCGCAGACGCGGCAGTCCGGCAGGATCACCGTAGCTCAGGCCGGCAGCTTGGCGCTGTTGCTCTTGCTGACGCCAAAAGCGTGCCTGCAAACGGGACCACAAGGCGTGCGGAAACAAGTCCAGCGCGGGCAGGCCATGGCGAAAGGCCCGCGGCCGCAAGCCCACCGTCGGCGCGGTCTCAAAGTCCTGCAGCCGCGCCCACAGCTCAGTGCCTGGTTGCTGCCCCTGGCTTGCGGGCGCGGGCGCCTTGCCCGCAGCGGGCTGACTCAGGCCGGCAATCTCGGCCACAAAGCAGCCCGAACCCACTCGCCCGAACACAAAGCCCTCGCTGATCAGCGCCTCGTAGGCTCGAACCACGGTATTGCGCGACACCCCCAGCGCCAGCGCCAGCTCACGCGTGGTGGGCAGCCGCGCGCTCGCGGCCAAGGCGCCTTGCAGGATTTTGTCCTTCAGCTGCGCGTAGATTTGCTGGGCCAGACCCTGACCGGGAAGCAAGCTCATGCCGGCCGGGTCCAGTGTCATGGGGGCTGCTTTGATTGGATCCATGATATTGACGCAAAGTGGATCTTTGATCGTACCAAGCCGGCCACTATGCTGCAGGCCTGTCGTTTGAATTGTTCACCGTACCCGAGGCGCCCACCATGTACAACCCCGCCCATTTCGCCACCCAAGACCTGGCCCAAGCCGCCCGCCTGATCAAGCTTTACCCCTTGGCCTTGCTGATTGGCCCGGACGCGCAAGGCCAAAGCTTCGGCACTCATCTGCCCTTGACCTTGCTGGAGGAGCCTTCACCCAAGAGCGGCTGCACCCTGCAGCTGGAAGGCCATATGGCACGAGCCAATCCGCACTGGGCCTGGCTGGCCGGCATGCATGAACAGGGCCGGGATGTGATGGCGGTGTTCAGCGGCCCCAGCGCCTATGTCTCGCCGCGCCATGCCGACAGCAAGCTGTCGGTGCCGACCTGGAACTATGCGGCCGTGCATGCCTATGGCGAGCTGGAATTGGTGCACGATGAGCAGGCCAAGGACGCCTTGCTCAAACGCCTGATCGCCCAGCATGAGCCGGCCTATGCCGCGCAGTGGCGCGACTTGCCGGCGGACTTTCAAAGCAAGATGCTGGGCGCCATCGTCGGCTTTCGGCTGCATGTCCGGCGCTGGGAGGGCAAGTTCAAGCTCAGCCAGAACCGCAGCGCCGTCGAGCGCGGCCGCATCCGCGAAGCGATGGCGGCGGGCACGGCGGCCGAGCAAGATGTCGGCGCCTGGATGGCGCATCTGTGCCTCTGACGCATCAGCCCCTTACTCTTCTCAACATTCTCTTTTTGCAACACCTTTAGCCATGACGCCACAGCCTATACCTACGATGCAAATCGCGCCCATCACCCTGCAAGGCCCGGGTCTGCGCTTGGAGCCCTTGAGCCTGGACCATCTCGATGGGCTGACCGCCGTCGGGCTTGATCCCGCCTTGTGGCGCTGGGTACCCAGCCAGGTACGCACGGCCGCCGGCATGCGTGCTTACGTTGAGGCGGCGCTGAAAGATCAAGCCAGCGGCGTCTCCTTGCCCTTCGCCTTGGTCTTGGCTGGCCCCGGACAAGCCGGGCCAGTGGTCGGCAGCAGCCGCTTCGGCAATATCTCGCTGCGCGACCGGCGCCTGGAAATCGGCTGGACCTGGGTCGCGCCGGCATGGCAGCGCAGCAACGTCAACACCGAGGCCAAGACGCTTTTGTTGACCCACGCCTTCGAGACCTTGGGTGCGCACCGGGTCGAGTTGAAGACGGACGCCTTGAACGACAAGTCACGCGCTGCGATTGCGCGCATAGGCGCAAGCCAAGAAGGCGTGTTCCGCCGCCACATCGTCACCGACACCGGCCGCGTGCGTGACACCGTCTACTTCTCCATCATCGACAGCGAGTGGCCCGATGTGAAGGCGCGGTTGCAGGCGATGCGGCGATGACGATTCGACTGTCGACCCAGATCGAAGGCCTTGACTGGCTTGCGCTGGCCGAGGTGTTCGAGCGCGCGCCGCTGGGCACGCGCGATCCGGCCACGCTGGAGCTGAGTTTCAGAAACAGCCAAAGCCGCTGCTTTGTCTATGCGGACGGCCGCATCATCGGCGCCGGCCGCGCCTTGAGCGACGGCGTGCTGTGGTGTGTGATCTTCGATGTGGTGCTGCTGCCCGAGTACCAGGGCCAAGGTCTTGGCCGCGCCATCATGGACTCGCTGGCCGAGCAAGCCGGCGCCGCCCAGGTGATGCTGTATGCGGCGCCCGGCAAAGAGGCCTTCTACGCCAAGTTGGGCTTCAAGATGATGAAGACGGCAATGGCCAAGTTCGCCAATGTGGAGCGGGCGCTGGTGCGCGGCCTGATTGAATAGCTGCGCCGCCTTCGCAGCCTCACTTGCTCAGGCCGGCTTCTTGCCCAGACTGCAGCTCGCCGGCCGGCTTGAACAGCTGCTTGACCCGCAGATCAAAATCGGGCGGGAAGGTCCAGTAGCGCGCGCCTCGATCAGCATGTTGGACTTCCAGACCGCGCCGCTGTGGCTCGGCGTTGAGCAGCAAAAGCCCGAGCAAATCGCTGCTGACCCAGGGGTCTTCGTACCAGAATGCGTGCGAACGCTGCGGCAGCTTGGGAATGGACTGGGGGTCGACCTTGATCAGATCGAAGTCATACTGTCTTGACGCGTCGATCAAAAAGCCGGTCTGCTCGGCATCGAGGTCCGACCGGTCAAGCCGCCCTATGCGCGAAGCCCGGTTCACCAGGGCGCTGAAGCGCAGCGCCGAATCATTCAAATTGCCGGCATTGCTGACCCGGCCCACCAAGTCGACATAGAGCTTCAACTCGTCGACGAAGCGGCGCGTGTCAATGTCGGCGGCGGCGAAATAGATATGGTTCAAGCGCAGGCGCTGGCGCAACTGCTCGCGCGTCTCGCCCGGGCGGGCCGACTGGCCAAGTTGTGCCAGCGCCGGGCTGACTATCTGCGCGCCCGCGCTGTAGGCCAGCACATTGATGCCGCTCGCTTTGGAGTGTTCGGCCAGCAGTTCCAGCAGGCGGACAAAGGGCTCGACCGAGGCCTTGGCATTGCCGACGTCGGTAAAGTACTTGAGGATAGAGCCTGCAGATGGCCACAAAAATGACAAGACCACCATGCGCCTGCCGGTGAAATGGCGCAGTTGCGCCGCCTGCGCAGCGCCGCGCGGAATGGTGTTGTTGGAGCCGTGCACATAAATGACCAGCTCCTGGCTCTCGCTGGCCGCCAAGGTCTTGTTCAGCAGCGCGAAGAACGCTTGGGTGGAGGGCGAATCGCTGAAGCTTTGCTTGGCGTCCAAGGAGGCCATTTGCTCCAAGGACTCCAGTTGCACGAGCGGGCGCTCATCCGCATCGTCGCTGGTGGAGAGCCGATGCAGCGTTTCCCAGTCGAGGTATTCATCACCGATGCGGACATGGGCGACGCCCATGCGCAGGCGTTCGCTGGGCAAGATGGAGTGGATGGGTTCGGGCTTTTCGATCACCGCGCCTCGGTTGGTGACATAGAGCACAGGCACCTCGGTGCCAAGCAATTTGGCGCCGGCTTGCGCGAAGGGATCAACATCGCCGGTTCTGAAACTGACCGGCGTCGGCATCAGCCTGATCGGTGATTGGCAGGCGCTGAGCAGCAAGGCCAAAAGTAGGGTCAAAGCCACACGGGGGTTCGCAAGGGATGGGCGATTCGGAGTCATACGCATCGTGTTGGAATCAATCGCTTGTCGGGAACATCCAGCGCTCATAGATCTTCTTGGCCGTGCCATCGTCGACGATGGTTTTGAAGATGGCATTGACCTGGGCCTCGGAGGCCAGCAAGGGCGATTTTTTCGAGAAAGCCACGGTCAGATAGGTGGTGTTGAGCACCAGCACATCGCCGAATTCGGCCTCCAGGCCCAGCTTGTGAATGATGTGACCCAAGGAAGACAGGGAGCCTGCCACGGCCTTGGCATCGCGCTGCGCAATCGTCATGCGAATGGCTTGGGTGTAGTCCACCAGCAATTCCTTGCGCACATCCGCATCGACGTCAAAGCGGGGGTCCACCTTGAGGCCACGCGGCGCGGCCACGACGATTTGGCGCAAATCGTCATAGCTCCTCAGCCGCACACCTTTGCGCGCCTTAACGCCGAAATCAAGCGGCACAAAGGCCGTACCTCGGTTAGCGTAAGCCGCTCTGGCCTCGCCCCAGGCCATGATGGAAAAATCGGTGTCACCCAGTTGCAGGTCGCGCTCCACACGGGCATAGGGCGTGAGGGTCCTGACGGTGCTGTGGCCGCTGCGGCGCTCGAATTCGTTCAACAGGTCCGCGACGATGCCGACATAAGCCTCCTTGCCCTTGCGCCCAGGGTCCGGATTGGGTTTGGCCCAGGGGTCCAGCTGAATCAGGTCAACCCGGAACTCCTGCGCGCCGGCCGCCGCCCAAACCATGGGGGGCGCAAGCGCGGCGCAGGCCAAGGCCAGCCGGAGCAAATTCTTGATGAGGAAGGGAGCACAGGACACGCAGGCAATTTACCAGACGTGGCCGCTGGGCCCTCAAATGAGCCGGACGCGGCGTTGACTAAGCGTCTAGGGCCAAGTCAAGCCGCCGAGAAAATCGCCTCGATCGGCATCTCAAACACCCGCGCAATTTCGAAAGCCAAGGGCAGGCTGGGGTCATAGCGTTCGTTTTCGATGGCATTGATGGTTTGCCGTGATACCTTCAGCCGCTCGCCCAGCTCCGTCTGCGACCAGCCGCGCTGGGCGCGCAGTTCGCGCAAGAGGTTCTTCATTTGTAGCGCCTCGCCGCCAGCAGCAGGCCCAGCATCCACAGCACGGCCATCAGCGGCCAGATCACAAACATGCTCAGGCGCGGGTAGCCCAGGCCTTCGAGAAAGCCATAGCTGAAACTGATGAAGGCCGTCCCCGCAAAAGCCAAGGCCAGGGCCTCGAACTGCACACGCTGCTGCAATTCATCAAGCCGGCGCAGCTGGCGCAGGATGGCCCACACCGCCAAACCTCCACCCAACATCGGGCTGAGCGCAATCAGGTCGCGCCAGGGCGAGCCCAAGTTGGGATCGCCGTTGAGCCACGCGATCGATGCGATCAACAGCGCCGCATAGGCCAACAAGGCCAGACCAAGTTCCTTCAAATATTGCTTCGAATTCATCTCGCACGCACCTTTCATGTAAAGCGTGCTTTCCACTTTACTGAAAATACGCAGACATGTAAAGCAGACTTTACATGTCCAAAGTTCCAGCGGCAGATGTTTGCTTGCCAGACTTGATCGCCTCAGCGCTTACATTACCGGACCGTTCATATTTCCGAGACTTGCATGAAGAAGACAACTTTGTCGCTGGTGGCCGCCCTTGCTGCCTTTTCCCTGATCGTGATGCAGGTCTCCCTGGTCACCGTCGGACACTCGGGCGGCGGATCCACCACCTTGCTGCTACGCCACCAAGCGCCGAAGCAGCTCAATTTCTTTGAGTCGATTGAACATGCCTGCGCCCAGGCAATCCCTCGCGAGTCCTGCGAAGCCGAATTGAAATCGGCCTTGGCCAAACATGGTTTGTTGACCTTGCCCTACTCAGACACGGTCAAGAGCCTCAGCCTGCCCGAAAACTGACGCTCAAGCGCCGGTCTATTGAGCCGGCTGGCCCGGGCCTTGCGTGCCCTCGGACCTTGCGCTCAGGTAAGCGTACAGGTCGACGATATGCGCATTCACCATCGGGTTGCTCTGCCATGCGGGCATGACGGCCTGAGCACCCGTCTGCGGGCTGCTGGCGGCGGCCGGCGTAGCGCTCCAGTCATAGCGTTTGAGCACCAGATTGGAGAAGCGCTCGGCACCCATCTCGCGCACCCGCGGCAGCAGATCGGGCGCTTTGACCGTGCCCTGGGCGGCCGGGCCGTGGCAGCTGGCGCAGCGCTGCTGAAAGACTCGCCAGCCGGTCGACACCGAACCCGGCAGCTTGGCGTTCTCGGCGATTTCCTTGGCACCTTGCTGGTTCAGTATCTCGATCGCATAACTGCCGGCTGGCGCCAACAGGGCCGCAACGACTGCCCCCAGCAGGCCCAGGCGACTGATCGTTAGGCGGCGCGTTGCTTGATTCAAATGGGGCATCTCTATCTCCTGGGGCTGACACTGGCTTTGATTGTGCAACAGCCCCGGGCGGACTCAGAGGCTGAGAACTTTTAGCTGCGCTGAAACTTCGTTTTGTAGCGAGCGGCCGCCAGGTAGGCGGCCCGCGCGCAGAAACCGCAACGTACTCCCTGTACGTGAGGATTTCGAGCACCGGGCCAAGGACGCATGGCGGCCGCGCAGTAAAAAAGTCCTCAGCCTCTCAGGCGATGCTGACCCCGTTGCGCCCATGCTCTTTGATGGCATACATGGCTTGATCGGAGCGACTGAGGGCCAACTCTGCATTCGCGTCGCTGCTCAATATTGCGCTGATGCCTATGCTGACGGTCACCGGGATGATGGTCTGCCGATATTGCACCGGGTTTTGCTCGATGCGCAGGCGCAGTCGCTCGGCCAAAACTTGCGCGTCTTCACAGCTGGTGTCGGGCAGCAAGAGCGCGAACTCTTCGCCGCCCAGGCGACCCACCACATCCAGCGGGCGCGTGCCCAGCCGCATCAACAGCGTCACATGGCGCAAGACGGCGTCGCCCGCAGCATGGCCGAAGCCGTCATTGATTTTTTTGAAGTGATCAAGATCCAAGGTCACGACGCAACTGCATAGCTCCGGGCGCCGCTGGATGCGTCCGTACTCGGCCTGCAGACGCTCCATGAAATGACGCCGATTGGCGGCGCCGGTCAGGTGGTCGGTGCTGGCCTGGCGGTGCAGTTCTTGGCGGGTGCGAATCAGCTCGGTGATGTCCTCAAAGCTGGTGTAGGCCTCGGTCAACAAACCTTGCTTGAACAAGGGCGTGGCGTTCACCTGCAGCCAGATCAGGCTGCCCTCCGGCAAGCACAAGCCCATCACGACCTGGCGCACCGGCTGGCCGGTACGCAATGCTTCCATGGCGGGATGTTGCTCGGCGGGGAAGTCGCTGCCGTCCTCGCGGATCGCCCGCCACCCGGGGTCAAAAGGAGTCTTGCCCAGCATCTGGTCAAGACTGAGCCGCAGCAAGGCACAGGCAGCCGGATTTGCAGCAGTGATTTGCCCCGAGGCTGCATGGTACACAACGCCTTGCGGCATGGTTTCAAAAAAGATCCGAAAGGATTCGGTGCTGGCCTTGAGCGCAGTTTCAGCCTGCTTGCGGGCCGAAACATCGGTCAAGACGCCGGTCAGCACGCATTCACCCGGCCCCGTTAACTTGGGCGTGGCCTTGATCTGCAAGCACTTGGGGCCAGCCCCGGCTTCGGGCACCCATACCTCCACCTCCTGTTCCCAGGCTTGGCCGCTTGCAACAGCCCGGCGCAAGGAGGCCTCACAGGCCTCGCGATACTCTCGCGCCATGCAGCGCAACAGGGCGCGGCCATCGCCACAGGCTTTTTCGGGACTGAGGCCAAACAAGTCCCGCACACCGGGGCTGAAATAGACAAACTCAATTTTCCCCGAGGGCCGCACCAAGAGGCGAAACAAGGCACCGGGGACTGAAGCGGCCAAATCTCGCAGTTCGGCCTCTTGGCGGCGCAGCGCTTCTTGCACCAGCTTGAGTTCGGTCACGCTGTCATGCGCAACGACGATGCGTGGCGGCTCGACATCTTGCGTGCGCGACACCCGCGCCAAGAACCAACGCGGCCCTTGCACTGAGTGGCAGGGGTATTCCACCTGAAAGCTCTGCAAGCGCCCCGCCAAAACCTCTGTGAGCTTGTCAGCGAACTCAAGCGCACCAGCATCAGCAAACGCCAGTGGCTGCCTGCAAAAATCAAGGTAGTTCTTGCCTTCGCCGCAAAGTTCGGCGGATCCGCCATTGGCAGCGGCAAACTCGCGCCAAGCCCGATTCACCTTGATGATCACGCCCTGCTCATCCAGCACGCAGATATGCGCGGTGAGTGCGTCCATCACGGACAGCACTTGCCGGCGCGATTCCTCCTTGGCATGTTCCGCTCGGCTGCGTGCGGTGATATCCAGCACATAGACCAAACGGCTCATCTGCCCATCGGCACCTCGCACCGCCACCGACTCCGACAACACGCGCAGCAGCTTCCCGTCGCGATTCACCACATCCCACTCACCCTTGAGTTCGCTGCCCTTGCTCAGGAAGCGCTGGTGACGCTGCAGCACCGGTTCACGCTGCTCGGGCGCAAACACCATCAGGAAGCTATTGCCCAGCATCTCGGCCGCGCGATAGCCGTAGAGCTCACAGTAGGCAGGGTTGACACTCAAATACTTGCCGCTCAGGTCAATCACGGCAATGCCGACCGGCGCATGCTGGATCAAGGCATCAAGCCAGGCTCCCGTCAGCGGGAATGCCCCAGCGGCACAGGGCGCCTGCAAATCTTGATCTGGATTCGGCATCAACTCCCCTTTTGGGCTGTGGCCCAAGCCGCCCAAACAAAACCGGAATTTAACGCCGCAGCAGGGTCTTGTGATTGCGAGCTGACAATTTCATACAAAGAAAAAGGGCGCAGAGCGCCCTTTTGTCCCGTGCGAAACTTTCGATCTCAGTGCACACCGGCCAGCAGGGCCGCATTGCCACCGGCGGCCGCCGTATTGATGGTCAGCGTCTGCTCGGCACTGAAGCGATATTGCTGACGCGCATCAAACAGCTCTTGCGCGCTGATCAGCGGCCGAATCGCGCCGTCCAATGCGGCCATCTGCCGCAGCAAAGCGCGCTCGGCCAAGGCGTTATTGCCAAGCAAGCAGATGCCGGCCAAGCGATCGTCACCGAGCAAGGCGCTCAAGCTCTGCACGGCACCAGGCAACAAGAGCAAGGCCTCGGTCGGCAGCCCGGCCGCACGCAAGCTCGTTTGCAAGGCTTCGGCCCGCGCCACGCAGGCGCCGTCCACCAGCAAGGCCACGCTATTGCCTGCCACCAAGGCCGCTGCGACACCCAGAGCCAAAGCTTGTGGCGAGGCGACACTGGCCTGCAGCGCCAGCACACCCCGGCCATGTTGGCGCAGCTCATTGCTCTCACCGGTCGGGCCGGGCAGCGCCTTGTCGGCCAATGCCAGCCTGGCCTGCGCCAGCCGGCTGCTCACCAAAGCGGCATCGGCCTGACCCTCAAAAGCACGTTCCAGCAAGGCGGCGCGCTCGCTCAAAGACCGCTCACTCCAGACCTCATGGCCGGCGGCCAAGGCCGCCATGGCCGACGCCACCTGCACGGCCGGCACGGCGGCGCTTTGCGCCCCATGAGCCGAAGGGGCCGGCCCGTTCGGTGCAGCTTCGCTCACCGCCGGCACCGCGCAGAAGCGATACAGATAGTTCGGCCCGCCCGCCTTAGGCCCGGTGCCCGACATCCCTTCGCCGCCAAACGGCTGCACGCCGACCACCGCACCGATGATGTTGCGGTTGACATAGACGTTACCGATGCGAGCCTTGTCGGCCAGGCGCAGCGCCCGGCTGTCGATGCGGGTTTGGATTCCAAGCGTCAGGCCATAGCCCAGCGCATTGATTTGCTCGATCACCGCATCCGGCTCGCCGCCCCAACGCACCACATGCAGGACCGGGCCAAAAATTTCCTGACGCAAAGCGCTGACGCTGCTCAACTCGAAGGCCACAGGGCGGATCAAGCGCGGCATCGCGTCGTGCACCGGCGCCTCGGCGATCAGCTTGGCTTCGCGCTTGAGGCGCTCGATGTTCTTGGCAACGTTCTCGAAGGCCTCGTCATCGATGACCGGCCCCACATCGGTGGCCAGATCGGCCGGCCGGCCAACCCACAACTCCTGTAGCGCACCGCTGAGCATTTCGATCACGCCGTCGGCAATGCTCTCATGCACGCACAGCAGGCGCAGCGCCGAGCAGCGCTGGCCGGCGGAGCGGAAGGCCGATTGCACGACCGCGTCGATCACCTGCTCGGGCAAGGCCGTTGAATCAACCAGCATGGCGTTCAGACCACCGGTTTCGGCGATCAAAGGCACGACCTGACCTTCCTTGGCGGCCAAGGTGCGGTTGATGATTTGCGCCACCTGCGTCGAACCGGTGAAGCACACGCCGGCGGTTTGCTCAGCGGCCACCAGGCCGGCGCCGACCGTGTCGCCCGCGCCGTGCAACAACTGCAGCGCGTCATGCGGCACGCCGGCAGCGTAGAGCAACTCGACAAACTTCAGCGCCACAAACGGCGTCTGCTCGGCCGGCTTGGCCGCCACCGTGTTACCGGCCACCAGCGCCGCCACCACCTGACCGGCAAAAATCGCCAGCGGGAAGTTCCAGGGGCTGATGCAGACAAACACGCCGCGCCCTTGCATCGCCGGGCCGTCGCTCTCGGCCTGGTCGGCGTAATAACGCAAGAAGTCCACTGCCTCGCGCACCTCGGCCACGCAGTCGCCTTGGGTCTTGAAAGCCTCTTTGACCAGCAAAGCACAGAACTCGGCCAAGCGCGCGTCCAGCGCCGCAGCGGCACGCCGCATCACGGCGGCACGCTCTTGCACCGGAGTCGCGTTCCAGCCCGCAAAGCCGGCTTGCAGGCCGGCCATGGTCGAGGCCAGATAGGCGGGGCTGGCCTCGGTCACGGGCAAGACCTGGCACTGTTCCAAGGCGCGCAGCAAGGGCTGGCGCTGCGCCATATCGGTCAAGTCGGCGCCGGTCGAGTTAATGCGGCCATGACCCAAACGGTCGAGGTAGAGCGCGCCCGGCAGCGGCAAGGCGCCACTGATTTGCACCTGCTCCAAAGGCGAGCCGAGCAACTCGGGCACCTGCACATTGACGTCGGCGAGCTGGTGCACAAAAGACGAGTTAGCGCCGTTCTCCAGCAAGCGGCGCACCAAGTAGGCCAGGAGATCGCGGTGCTCGCCGACCGGCGCGTAGACGCGGCAAGGGATGCTGCCATCGCGCAGCACCTCGCGGTAGACGCCCTCGCCCATGCCGTGCAGACGCTGCATCTCAAACTTGGCATTGGCCTTGCGGGCCATCAGCACAATCGCGGCGATGGTGCCGGCGTTGTGGCTGGCGAATTGCGGATAGATCACATCGGCGTGGCCGATCAGCGCCTGCGCGCAGGCCAGATAGGACACATCGGTGTGCTGCTTGTGGGTGAAGACCGGGTAGGCCGCCAAGCCCTGCTCCTGGGCGCGCTTGATCTCGCCGTCCCAATAAGCGCCCTTGACCAAGCGCACCATGAAGCGCAGGCCATGCTTTTTGGCAATCGCGGCGACTTCGTGGATGACGCTGAGTGCGCGCGTTTGGTAGGCCTGCACGGCCAGACCGAAGCCGCGCCATTGCGGATAGGTGCTGGCGATGCGAGCGGCCAGCGTGTCCAGCACGTCCAGCGACAACTCCAGGCGCTCGACCTCCTCGGCGTCTATCGTCAGGTTGATATTGGCCTGAGCGGCCAGCGTGATCAGCTCCCACACGCGCGGCAGCAACTCGGCAAACACACGCTCGCGCTGCAGCACTTCATAGCGCGAGAACAGGGCGCTGAGCTTGATCGAAATGCCGTCGGCCTGCTCCGGTGCATCGGCCCGTGCGCCGCTGGCGATCGCCTTGATGGCGCCCACATAGGCCGCGTGGTAGCGGCGTGCATCGGCCTCGGTACGCGCACCTTCGCCCAGCATGTCATACGAAAAACTCAGCTGCGGCTGGACCTTGCGGGCACCGGCGGCCTCAGTCATCGCCTCCTTGATGTTGCGGCCCAGCACGAACTGGCGACCCAGCAGCTGAATCGCCCGCACCGTCGCGCTGACGACGGTCTGCGCGCCCAGCCTTGTCATCAAGCCACCCGAGCCTTCGGCATCGGGCAGGAACTTCTTGGACAGCGAGATCGCCGAGGCCGACAGCGCCGCGAACATCTTGTGCGGGCCCTCCGAGCTGCCGTCGAACTGACCCCGGCCGAGCTGGTCGGCGGTCAGCGCGATCGCGGTCGGTGCGTCGGGCACGCGCAGCAGCGCTTCGGCCAGGCGCATCAGGGCCAGGCCCTCGGAGCTGCTGATCGGGTACTCCCGCAGCAGCGACTCCATGGCCCAGAACGGTGCCGGGTTGGCGCGCACCTGCTGCACCCAGGGGCCGGCCAGCGTCAGGACGCTGCTCCAGTCCAGCCCCGCGCCGATGGATTGCGCCAAGGCGTGAACGACCGCGATCTCCTCACGGTAAGGGTCGGGCAGGCGGGCGGCTTCAGGGGGCAGAGCAAATGTGGACATGGCGAAAGCCTCAATCGGTTATTTCTAGTGAAGGGCCGAACTATATGAATGAATCAGCTGAATTAAATTCAGATGATTCACCCATCTGTAGTTGAAAATACCGCATGACCCCGGAAACCCCACTCGACAAGATCGACGCCCGCATTCTTCGCGTTTTGCAAAGCGATGGCCGCATCTCCAACCTCAAATTGGCCGAGGCCGTGCACCTGTCGCCCACCGCCGTGCTGGAGCGCGTCAAACGCCTGACCCGCGACAACTACATCCTTGGCTACGAGGCCCGGCTGAACCCGGAAAAGCTCGGCGCCGCGATGCTGGTCTTCATCGAGATCTTGCTGGATCGCACGGTACAAGACGTGATGGATAACTTCAAGGCCGCCGTACAAGCTCGGCCCGAAATACTGGAGTGCCATCTGGTGGCCGGCGGCTTTGACTACCTGCTGAAGACGCGGGTCTCCGATATGGGCGCCTACCGGGAGTTCATAGGCAGCGTGATCTGGACGCTGCCGGGCGTGCGCGAGACGCGCACCTATGCGGTGATGGAAGAAGTCAAGAACACAACGGCGCTGCCGTTCTGAGCCCCCCCCCCGGTCGACGCAAAACCTAGGGTAAACGCTTACCTCTTTGGGGGGTACCGAATCCGCCCTCAGGCGGATAGGAATGTCGCCGGCCAGCGCCGAATATTGCTGCACTGAATAGCCAGTTCCTTCCCGCACCTCAGTCCAAGGATACGGAGTCCAAAAATGCAAGTCCAGGCCGCCCCAAGTCTCGCTACCACTAGCTTCGCCTCAGCCCGCGCTTCTGCCCGCTTTACAGGCGACCCTTCAAACGCAAATCAGGCCGCCAGCCTGGAGTTTGTGAGCCCCGAACCATCGAGCGGCGGCTGCGGCTACTTTGATTCCAGTTTTGAGCTCAACCAAGGCTTGCGGGTTACCGAGGAATCGGACCCGATTCTGTTGCAACTTTGGGTGCGGGTGCTGGATAGCGCGCTGTCCTTGCATTGAGTGGTGCAGGTCTGAGCCGGTGCAGATCGCCACGCACAAAGGGCTGAGTACGCCCAGACAGCTGCAGCGAGAGCTGAATCACCCAATCATGGCTGCGCGATTTGGGTGCGCCGACCGGCAACAAGAGCAAGGCGCTCAGCAGGCCGACCGGCAGCCAGAGCGGCCGCGCATTGACGGGCTGCGCTTGCGGCAGCAGCTGCAGGCTGAGCAAACTGGCCAGACCCCCGACCATAAAACCGGCCACGGCCTCGGAAGGTGAGTGGGCGCCCACCTTGAGTCTGGAGTAGGCAATCAAAGCCGCCAGCGCAAAGCCCGAGGCCAGGCCGAGCCGGCGCAGTCGCTGGGAACGCCCCAACAAGGCACACCAGGCCAAGAGCGGCAGCACCGCGGCGGAAGCCATCGAATGACCGGAAATGCCGGTGAAATCCCAGGCCGCAACACCCCAACCCCAGCCGAAAAAGGCTAGCTTGCTGGCGGCGGTCAGCCCTATGGCCACGCCCAAGCAGCCCATCCAGCGGCGGGCCAGGCGCGCCTGTTCGGGCGTTTGGCTCAGAACGGACTGGCGCCACAGCCACAAGGCGCACAGCAGCGCCAAGGGCAGCAGAATTTGAATTTCGCCAAGGCGAGTCAGCAAAGCCCAAAACGGGGAGCTGGAAACGGAAGGTACGCTGAGAAAGGACATCCCGCCATGCTAGCGGCAGCAGATGACAAGCGCTTGCGGCAATCCGTTCAATAAATCTCGGGAACCACCATTTCCGGCGGTACCGGCTGGCGCGCATAGTCCTCATGGCGCTCGCGCGGCGGCAAGGTCACCGGCGCATGCTCGACCTCGTGATACGGCATCTGCGCGAGCAAATGCGCCATGCAGTTCAGGCGCGCCTTCTTCTTGTCGACCGCCTGAACCACCCACCAAGGCGCTTCCTCGATATGGGTGCGCTCCATCATGGTCTCTTTGACCTTGGTGTAGTCCTCCCAGCGGCGGCGCGACTCCAGATCCATAGGGCTGAGCTTCCACTGCTTGAGCGGGTCATGGATTCGGCCCAAGAAGCGCGTGTGCTGCTCCTCGTCGGTGATCGAGAACCAGTATTTGATGACTTGGATGCCGGCGCGCACCAGCATCTTTTCGAACTCGGGCACCGAGCGGAAGAACTCTTCGTACTCGTCGTCCGAGCAAAAACCCATCACCCGCTCGACCCCGGCGCGGTTGTACCAGCTGCGATCAAACAAAACGATCTCGCCGCCGGCCGGCAAATGCGAGATATAGCGCTGAAAGTACCACTGCGTGCGCTCGCGGTCGTTCGGCGCCGGCAACGCCGCCACCCGGCAAACGCGCGGGTTCAGGCGCTGGGTGATGCGCTTGATGACCCCGCCCTTGCCGGCTGCGTCGCGACCTTCAAAAATGATCACCGCCTTGTGCTTGGTTGCCACCACCCAGTCCTGCAGCTTGACCAGTTCGCCCTGCAGGCGGAACAGCTCTTTGAAGTAGGCGCGGCGCTGGGTCCGCTGCTCGGCGCTGAAGACGCCACGGCCGGTCTCGTCAAAGGCGCGGTCGTCGATCTCCATCTCCAGCTCTTCGTCGTAGCTGTCGATCAGATCCGCCTGCATGCGCTGCATGAACTCGGCATGCTCTTCGGCGGCCGAGACTTCTTGCTGGGGTGTTTTACTAGTCATTTCGCCAGCCTGCCAGAGCCGTATGACAAGGCCATGAAATCAAGCCAGTTGCAGCCTTTTCACCACCGCCAGCTTCGGACCCACCGGCAAGACCTGCTGAACAACGACGAAGTCCTCCGCCGGCATCGGCCGGCCGTAATGCCAACCCTGCGCCCAGTCGCACCCTTCGCGCTGCAGCCAGGCGGCCTGCTCGGCCGTCTCCACACCCTCGGCCAATACGTCCAGCTGCAGACTGCGTGCCAGCACGATCACGGTGCGGGCGATCGCCGCGACGTTGGCGTCCTGACCCAACTCCGACACAAAGCTGCGGTCGATTTTGAGCGTGTTGACCGGCATGCGGCGCAGATAGGACAGCGAGGAATAGCCGGTGCCGAAGTCATCGATCGCCACCCGCACGCCGCGCGACTTCAAGGCGCCGAGCAACTCGATCGCGCCCTCAGCATCTTCCAGCAGCAGGCTCTCGGTAACTTCGAGTTCCAGCGCATGGGCGGGGCAGCCGGTCTCGGCCAAAACAAAATCCACGGTCTGGATGAAATCGGCCTGACGCAGCTGGCGCGCCGACACATTGACGGCCACTTGTTGCGGCTTGCCCGCCACACCTTGCCAGCGCGCGGCCTGGGCGCAAGCGGTCTCCAGCACCCAGCGGCCAATCGGGATGATCAGCCCCGTCTCTTCGGCCAGCGGGATGAACTCCAGCGGCGAGATCGGCCCCCGCGTCGGGTGGCGCCAGCGCAGCAGTGCCTCGGCGCCGATCAGCGCGCCGTCCGAGAGCCTCACCTGCGGCTGATACTCCAGCCGGAATTGCGCCGCTTCATTGGCGTGGCGCAAGGCATGGGTCAGCTCAAAGCGCTGCTTGACTGCCTGCGTCAGCTCCGGCCGATAGGCTTGCACGCTGTTGCGGGCATGGGCCTTGGCACGCACCATCGCCGCCTCGGAGTTGCGCAGCAAATCATCCACCGTCACGCCGTCGGTCGGATACAGCGCCAAACCAATGCTGGCACCCAGATTGAAGCGCTTGCTGATGTCGGTTTGGCCGTCAAAAATAGGCTCGCGCATCGCATCGATCAAACGCTCGCCGAGCCGCATCGCTGTTTCTTCATCGACCAGGCCGGACAGCACGACAACAAACTCATCCGCACCGACCCGCGCCACCGAGTCGCTGGCCCGCACCACATTGACGAAACGCGCCGCCGCTTCTTTCAACACCGCATCGCCGGCGGTGTGGCCGGCAATGTCGTTGACCTCACGGAAACCGTCCAGATCCACATAGAGCACCGCCACACGGGTCTGGTCGCGCTCGGCCAAGCCGACCTGGCGCTCGATCCGGTCCCGCAGCAAGGCGAGGTTGGGCAGACCGGTCAGCCGGTCATGCAGCTTTTGGTGCAGCAGCTCGGCCTCGGTCTGCTTGATGCGCGAGATGTCGGTCAGCACCGCCAAGAAATGCGGCTCGCCGCCCTGCTCGTGCGCCGGCACGCAGACGATGGTCACCCACAGCGGCACACAGCTGCCGTCCTTGTGGCGATCGACCAACTCACCGCTCCACTTGCCCTTGGAGCCGACATCGGCCCACAGCTCCTTCAGCAGCTCCGCGCCCTGCTCGCCGAGTTGCAGGTAATTCGGCATGGTGCCCAGCAACTCATCGCAGCTGTAGCCGGTGATCGCGCTCAAGGCCGGGTTGACGTCGCGAATCAGCAGATCGGCATCCATCATCATGATGCCTTCGCCGCAATGCTCGAACACGGTCACCGCCCGGTGCAGCTTGGTCGTCACCTCGCGCAGGGCGGTCACGTCGCGAGCGACGCCGATCTGCCCCAGGCACAGCCCCTCGTCGAACACCAGGGCCTGCGCCACATCCAGGCAAGCGCGTTCGCCGTCCGGCTGGGTCACCCAGGCCAGCGTGCGTTGGGTGGCCCCGCCGGCCCCGGCCAAAGCGTCGCTCCAGGCCGGGCGTTGATCAACTTGATCATCACGGCGGCCGACCAGCTGCGCTTCCAACAGGCCTGTGCAGCGCTCGAAGGCCGGATTGCAGCCCTCATACGCACCATTCGCATCCTTGAAGTAAACCGGGTCGGGGATGGCATTGAGCAGCGCGCTGAGCTTGCTACGCTCGCGCCGCACCCGCGCCAACTCGCTACGCCGCTGGCGCAAGCGCAAGCGCTGCGAATGCACCAGCGCCAGCACCAGGCCCATGGCCACAGCACCTAGCAGGCTGAAGGCGATCAGCCAGAAAACCGGGTCGCGCAAGTCGGGACCGGCTCCGCTGATCACGGCGTCGCCTGCGCTCGCAGCGCAGGCAGCGCAGGCGAGCAAAACCCCCATCAAGCGTTGAAAAAGTTGACTCATCGGCTACCAAAACATTTTTTGCTCAGGCATTTCAGGTGCAGCTTTTTGAGCCTCCCTGCAGCGCCTTGCATTTGTAGATTTCCAAGTTCACCCGGCTGGCCTCGCAGCGCAGGGTGTCCCCTCGTTCTCGTCGTTTCGGTAGTGTCGGGGCCAGCTTGAGCCCGGCTAGGGTTTACAGCAGGCAGCCAAGCTGGGTTCCCTGCAATATTGCACGCTTGGCGTCCAATTCGCCGGCCTCGAAGGCACCGCCCAGCAAATGCACGCGTGCGCCTGCCGCACGCAGCGGCGCTTCCAGCTCGCGCAAGGGCTCCTGGCCGGCGCACAAGATGATGCTGTCGCAGGCTATCAGCTGCTTATCAACATGACCCTTGTCATAGCTGATCCACAGGCCTTCGTCGGTGATTTCTTCGTAGTTGACACCGGCCAGCATCTCGACCTGCTTGCTCTTCAGCGCCGCGCGGTGTATCCAGCCGGTGGTCTTGCCCAGCCCCGCGCCGACCTTGCCTTGCTTGCGCTGCAGCAAGGAGATGATGCGGGCCGGGCTGGCGGGCTCGGGCGTCACCACGCCGGCGCGCGCAAAGCTGGGGTCACCGACGCCCCATTCACGCCGCCAAGCGGCGGGATCCAAGGTCACGGAGTGGCCCGCTTCAGCGCCCTGCTCGGCCAGATATTCAGCCACATCAAAGCCGATGCCGCCGGCGCCGACGATGGCCACACGTGGGCCGACCGGCTTTTTGTGACGCAGCACGTCGATGTAAGTCAAGACCTGACCCCGCGCTTCGCCTTCGGCCTGCCCTTTGATGCGCGGATCACGCGGCGTCACGCCGGTCGCCAACAAGACCTCGTCAAAGCCCAGCAAGGTATCGGCGGCCACACGCTGTTGCAGATGCAAGTGCACGCCAGTGATCTCGATGCGGCGGCGGAAGTAACGCAGCGTCTCAGCGAACTCCTCCTTGCCGGGGATCTGCCGCGCCATATTGAACTGCCCGCCTATTTCAGCGGCACCATCAAACAGATGCACCTCATGGCCACGTTCGGCCAGCGTAGTCGCCGCCGCCAGGCCGGCCGGGCCGGCGCCAACAACGGCGATCTTCTTGCGCGCCTGTTGGCTCTTGGCGAGCGGGATGACGCGAATCTCCTGCTCAAAAGCCGCTCTGGGGTTGACCAGGCAGCTGGCAATCTTCTGCTCGAAGGCATGATCCAGGCAGGCCTGGTTGCAGGCGATGCAGGTGTTGATCTCATCGGCGCGGTTCTCGCGCGCTTTCTTGACAAACTCGGGGTCGGCCAGAAACGGCCGCGCCATGCTGACCATATCGGCCGAACCGTCGGCCAACACGCCTTCGGCCACCTCCGGCGTGTTGATGCGGTTGCTGGTGATCAGCGGGATGTTGATGCCCTCCAAACGCAGCTGATCGCGCAGCTTTTTGGTCACCCAGGCAAAGCCGGCGCGCGGCACCGAGGTCGCAATGGTCGGCACGCGGGCCTCATGCCAGCCGATGCCGCTGTTGATGATGGTGGCGCCGGCCTTGACGACGCCTCGCGCCAGCTCCAGCACCTCTTCCCAGCTGCTGCCCTTGGGGATCAGATCCAGCATCGAGAGCCGGTAGATGATGATGAAGTCTGGCCCGACCGCCTCGCGCATGCGCGTGAGGATTTCCAGCGGCAGCCGCATCCGATTCGCATAACTGCCGCCCCAAGCGTCGGAACGTTGATTGGTGTGAGTGACCAAAAACTGATTGATGAAGTAGCCTTCCGAGCCCATCACCTCGACGCCGTCATAGCCGGCCTCGCGCGCCAGCACGGCGCAGCGGACAAAGGCGCGGATCTGGCGCTCGATGCCGCGTGCACTCAACTCGCGCGGTGTGAAGGGCGTGATCGGCGACTTGATTCGCGAGGGCGCCACGCAAAACGGCTGGTAGCCGTAGCGGCCGGTGTGCAGGATCTGCAAAGCGATCTTGCCGCCTTCGGCATGCACGGCCCGGGTGATGGTTTGATGACGCTTGGCCGCGCCGCCGGTCGCCAGCGTGCCGGCAAAGGGCTTGGCCCAGCCCTCGATATTGGGCGCATAGCCGCCGGTGACGATCAGCCCGACCTCGCCGCGCGCCCGCTCGGCAAAAAACGCCGCCATGCGCTCGAAATGCTTGCGCCCATCCTCAAGCCCGGTATGCATGCTGCCCATCAGCACCCGGTTCTTCAGGGTCGTGAAGCCCAGGTCCAGCGGTTCAAGCAAATGGGGGTAGCTCATGAGTTGGCTCGGTGACACCCGGTAAGAGGGTGGTCGATGCTAGCAGTCGGGCCCGCCCGAAAAGGGCAGGTTTGCCCTGCATTGGGGAGCTCGCCCTAAGTGCGCCCAGCAACAAGACTTCACGCGCCCGCAATGTGGCCACACGCCTCAGCAACAGAGCTCAAGCCCAATCGCGCAGCACCTTTCAACGGAGTTTTCTCGATGCGATCCAACTTTCTTTCTCCAAAAAAATGGGGCCTGCTGACGCTGACCTGCGCAGGCTTACTGCTGAGCGCCTGTGGCGGCAGCAGTGGCTCGGGCGATAACAACGCCAATATTCGCCTGCTCAATGCCACGCGCAGCTATGCCGGCCTGGCCTTGAGCGTCAACGACAAGAGCGTCAATGCCGATGTGGCTTACGGCTCGGTGGGCGCCTATACCAGCGTTGATACCGGGACGACCAGCAGCCAGATCCAGACGACCGGTATCGGCACCACGGTGGCCAGCCTCTCGCCTTCGCTGAACAAGGGCAGCAACTACACCATGATCGCCTACGGCTGGGCCGGCGCCGTCCACACCAGCATGCTGCAAGAAGACCAAACCGCCGCCGACAGCGGCAAAGCCAAGCTCCTGGTGATGAATCTGGCGCCGGATTCGGGCTCCTTGGACTTCTATCTGTCCGTGATCGGTGACAGCCTGGACAACGAGGCCGCCATCGCCAGCAATATTGCCGGCGGTCTGACCAGCGGCTTCAACACCATCAACAGCGGCAGCTACCGCCTGCGCGTCACCACGGCCGGCAAGAAGGAGGAGGTGCGCCTGGACATCCCTTCCATCAGCTTGGCCTCGACCGATGTGGCGTCGCTGATCGTCACCTCCAATGAAGGCGGCATTTTGGTCAACGGCATCTTGCTGCAACAAAAAGCACAGGCCAGCAGTTTCCTCAACGGCAATGTGCGTGCCCGTGTGATCAGCGCCTTTGGCGACGGTGCCCGCGTCACGGCGCAACTCAATGGCGCCAGCTTGATCAGCAATGCCGCCTCGCCGGCCATTGGTGAATATCAAAACAGCGCCGCCGGCTCAAGCAGCTTGAGCGTGAACGTCAACGGCAACCCAATGAGCCTGGCTCCGCCAAATCTCAAGGCCGGCGGCGACTACACGCTGCTGGTCTGGGGCGACAGCGCCGCGCCGCAGCTGACCGTGCTGAGCGACGACAACCGACTGGCCGCCACGGCCGGCGCGGTCAAGATGCGGCTTGTCAATGCGGTCAGCAATCTGAACTCAGGGCTCACGCTGTCGGTCGACTACAGCGCCATCGCGACCAATGTGCTGCCAGGCAGCAGCTCGACGCCCGCCTTGTTGTCATCCAGCACCAGCTCGCTGCTGAGCGTCAACTCCAGCGCCAGCAGCACGGCGGCCTATTCGATCTCGACCTTGCCGCTGGTGAGCAATGGGGTCTACAGCGTCTTCATGCTGGGCCGCGCCGACAATATGATGGGCACGCTGCGACGCGAAAGGTAGCGGCGTCGGTAGCGGTGCCAATATAGGGTTAGGGCGGCATCAGGCAAGATGCCGCCATGCCCAGCGCCAATAACGTCAAACCCAGCCCTTCGTCCCCGCACAGCCTGGCCGTCGGCTTGGCCATCGTGATCGCCTGGGGCCTGAACTTCCCGCTGCAAAAAGCGCTGTTGACGGCCATGCAGCCGGAAGGCTTTTTGTTCCTGCGCTTTGCCCTGATGCCGCTGCTGGTGACGGGCCTGCTCTTGCAGCGATATGGCCTGCACTGGCCACGCGTCTCGCGCCGCGATGCCTGGGCCCTGGCGCGCTTAGGGCTGCTGGGCCAAGGCCTGCACCTGGCTCTGAGCAGCTACGGCATCCACTTTTCGACGCCGTTCTCGAGCTCGGTTTTGCTGGCCTGCGGGCCGGTGTTCACCTTATTGATCCTGCGCGCCTATGGGGTCGAGCGCCTGCAACGCGCGCAGCTCTTGGGTATCGCGGTGGCGGCGGCCGGCGCCTTGCTGTTCATGTCAGACAAGCTGCTGGCTGCCGACTGGCGAGCCAGCGGCGGCGACGCCGTGCTGTTGCTGGCCGCTGCGATGTTCAGTTATTACACGGTCGCCGCCAAGCCGCTGATCGAGCGCCTCGGCGCCGTCCTGGTCATGTGTTACGCCAGCCTGGCCGCTACGCTGCCGGTCTTGATCTATGCCGGACCCAAGGCGGCGCGCGTGAACTGGGCCGCTGTGTCGCCGCTGCTCTGGCTGGGTGCGGCCTGGGCGATTGTCTGCATCGGCTTCATCACCTGGCTGGCCTGGGGTTGGGTCAACGCTCAGCGCGGCGTGGCGCGCACCGCGCCCTTGATCTATTTGATGCCTCCCATTGCCGGCCTGGCCGCCTGGGCCAGCACCGGCGAGCAGTTCGGCGCAATCAAGCTGCTCGGCGCGGCCATCACGCTGAGCGGCGTAGCCCTGGCGCAGTTCGCACCGCAGGGCAAACGATGACGATGACCTATTTGGCGCGGGCCTCGGCCCCCAGCATCAGGGCCTCTTCTTCCTGATACTTTTTGCTCTTGCGTGCACGCTCGATCGCCGCCCAGACTGATTTCACCAGCGCCTCGTTGCCGGCATGGAACTGGCCATTGAACAACAGGTATTGATCGGCCACCTTGACCGGCGGGCCGTCTTCCACCAGCAGCGTATGCAACTCAGGCCGGGCTTTCAGCAACCGCTGCGCCTCATAACGCTGCAAGACCACGACCTGCAAGACGCCGACCTCCAACATGCGCAGCAGGTCTTCGGCGCTGCGGGCGCTCTTGACCGGGTAGCCCAGCTCCTCGATATTGCGCCCCACGCTATAGCCCAGTTGCACGCCGACCGGCTGCCCCGCGATGTTTTCAAAGCGCTGATTGAGCCAGCGCACCGGGCTGTCAATGCGCCTGAACACATGGAAGCTGTCGGTGTGCATGCGCTGCTCACGGTTGAGGCTGCCGTCCACATTGAGCGGGTAGCTGCCCCAGCTGGCACGCTCGCTGTTGTAGCTGGCCGCAATCGCGGCGTGAATGCGGCCGGTCTGGACCTCCAGCAGGCAACGCCGCCAGGGCAGGCGGCTGTATTCGATCTTCAGGCCCAGCTCTTTTTCGACCAGCGTCAACTGCAGCAGGGCCAGGCCCTTGTCGTCGCCGGTGATCCAAGGGTAGACCGAGCTGTCCTCAAAACAAAGCTTGACCGGGCCGTCAAAAGCCTGGGCCGCCCCGAGCCAGAGGCTCAGAACTGCAGATGTCACGGCCCGCCAAACACTCATTCTCGCCCCCCCGTTTTGCTTTGCCCTGCTTTAGCCGGGCAAGTGCTCCGCCCATTGGGGCGCCATGCTGACACAGATGCAGGGTCGCAACAAGGCGAGACAACCCGAGCGAGCACGCCAGCCGCTACCATCACGCCCAAGCCCAGGCCTGCCGCGATCAACTTTCACGCCCACCAACTCGGACGACATCCCCTCACTCACCATGACGCTTCAAACCATAGAACTCTGCCCCGCCGTCCAAGCCCCCGCCAAAGCCAGCGCCAGCATGATCGTGCTGCACGGCCTGGGCGCCGATGGCGCCGACTTCATTCCCATGTGCGATGCGCTCGATTTGTCGGCGGTTGGCCCGGTGCGCTTTGTGCTGCCGCGCGCGACCGAGCGACCCATCACCCTCAACAACGGCTACCGCATGCGTGCCTGGTACGACCTCTACGGCATGGAGCTGCAGCGTCGCGAAGACGAGGCGGGTTTGCGAGATTCGATCCGCGAGGTGCATGCCCTGATCGACATCGAACGCGAGCGCGGCGTACCCGCCCACCGCATCGTGCTGGCCGGTTTTTCACAGGGCTGCGCGATGACGCTGCTGGCCGGCCTGCGCTACCCCGAGCGCTTGGGCGGCTTGGTGGCCATGTCGGGCTATCTGCCGCTGGCTGCCAGCACCGCGGCCGAGCGCCATGATGCCAATGCTCTGGTGCCCATCTTCATGGCCCATGGTCGCCAGGACGCGATGGTGACGATGGCGCGCGGCATACATGCGCGAGACACGCTGACGGCGCTGGGCTACAAGGTCGCCTGGCATGAATACCCGATGGAGCACTCGATGTGCATGGAAGAGGTGACCGAGCTGAACCATTGGCTGCTGAAGGTCTGGGGCTGAAGCATGGCTGCGATCAAGACTTCATCGGCGCGGCGCAGCTTCTTGCGCGGTCTCACGCTCGGCCTGCTTCCTTTGGCCCTGGTGGGCTGCGCCTCGCTGGGGCAGCGGGACGCCTTGAAGGTGACGGTGGCGGGGCTGGAGCCCCTGCAGGGCGAGGGACTGGAGCTGCGCTTTCTGGTCAAGCTGCGGGTGCAAAACCCGAACGATGCGGCGGTCGAGTTTGACGGCGTGGCGCTGGAGCTCGAACTCAACGGCAAGAGCTTGGCCAGCGGCGTCAGCGATCAAAAAGGCGTGGTGCCGCGTTTCGGCGAGACCTTGCTGGAAGTGCCTTTGACGGTATCCGCCTTTGCTGCCGTGCGCCAAGCGATGGGCATGAGCGATGCGGCGGAGCGGGGTGAAATGCCTTACACCGTCAACGGCAAGCTGGCCGGAGGCCTGTTTGGCAGCGTGCGCTTCAGCAGCAGCGGCAAGTTGACCTTGCCGAGAACTGCTGCTCGCTAGACGCGAAGGCGAAGGCGAAGGCGAAGCCTACTTGCGCAAGTTCTGCTCCGCCGTACAGGTCACGGGCCTGCCGTTTTCCTGCAGCTTGGGCGTCACGGCGGTCGTCACGTTCGGCAGCGTAGCGTTGCTGCTCTGACTCTGGAAGATCAGATAGACGATGCCGTCAATGCAGGCTTCATTGACGATATTGCGCAGCACCGTGCCGCTGCTGTTGAAGCTGGTGCGGAATTTCACTTCTTCGGCGGCGCCGGCCAAGCCGACGCTGCAGAGCAAGACCCAGCTCAAGGCCATTTGTTTCATCATCTTCAACCCTTGTTTGCGTTCGACTCTTTGCGCTCAAGACTGGCCAAGCATGGCGAATCACAGCTTGGTCTAGGCCATGGCCCGGTCGGCCCATGATGAGGATAGCAGCCGAAGCGGGCGCCCAGCTCAGTGCCTGGCCGGCGGCGATTTTCAAGATCGCGCCCCAGGCGCCGGCTTGGCAGGCCGGTCAAGCTATCAGCTGCGCCAATTCCGGCGACTGAGCCGGCCGGCTTTGTGTTAATTTGCTTCCCTGCGCCCGAAGCGGGCGCTTGGGACAGCAGTTTCTGAACCTCAGGGTGGCTTCGATGGCATTAGCAAATGAGTTCACTTTGTTCCCGCTGGAGCACGATGTGCTGGCGGCTGGCGAACTGCTGAACGAGCGCGCGGACTGGAACTCGCGGCTGTACGTCGCTTGGGGGCTGCGCCAGCTCAATAGCCCGCAGGCGCTGAGCCTGGCCAACGGGCTGCAAGCGGAGCTGGAGCAGGAGGCGGAGCAGGTCGCTTTTGTCGACCCAGCGGCGCTGAGCCATATGCGCGGGCGCCTGTTCCTGATCCAGGCCGAGGTGGCGATTTTGACCATGCGCCTGGACGAAGCCGAGCCGCTGCTGGCCAGGGCGCAGGCCGAGTTTGCGGCCTACCCGAATGCGAGCGCCCAGGCCGATTTGCACAGCTTGCGCGCCAGCATGCATGTCGACCGGGGCGAAGTCGACGCGCACCGCGAGGCGATGCAGAACGCGGTCGACCTGGCCGATCAGGCACAGGACAGCGAGCGCCAGCTCTACTACCGCGCCAGCCTGGCCAGGTCGGACCTGTTCCGGGATTTCGAACTGGCCCGCATCACCTGGTCGGAGCAGTTACCGCACAAGGTCGACGGCCTCAGCCCGCAGTGCAGCGCGGCCTTGGCCGACTACCGGGCGCTTGAGCATGGCCTTGCATCCGACTATCTGGAAGCTGCTCGCTGGCTGAACCTGGCCTATGAAGCCAGCCTCGAGTCGGGCCAGGTGCGCCGCGCCATCGCCGTGGCCTCCAATCAGGGCTACACCTACACCCAGATTGCCGACTTTGAGACCGCCTTGGCATGGCTGAAGAAAGGCCTGGCCCTGGCGCGCAAGGTGCGCTGGCCGGGCTCGATCGGCATGTGTCTGGCCCACACCGGCGAGGCGCTGCGGCGAGTCGGCCAGACCGGTTCCGCGCGCGAGCTGTTGCGCGAATGTTTGCAAACACTGTCTCAACACCCGAACAGCCACACCTCGATGCTGGCGCTCAACTACCTCGGCCAGACCGAGCTGGATGAGGGCCATTTCGAGGTCGCCCTGCAGCATTTTGAGATGCTGGGCGAGCGTGAAATGCAGGCCCATGCCTCGGACATGCGCAACAACGTGGTCTTGGGCCGGGCGCGGGCGCTGATGCATCTGAACCGGCTGGACGAAGCCCGCGAGGTTGCGCTAGAGGCAGCCAAGGCCGCTGCCGTGCAGCAACAAAAATCAAGCCTGGTGGAGCTGCGCCAGCTGCTGGCGGAAATCGAAAAACGCAGCGGCGGCACGCCTGAGGCGGTGCTCAACTGGCTGAATCTGGCGCTGGAGCAAGCGCAAGCACTGGAAGGCTTCCAGGTGCCGCCCAGCCTCTTGGACGCCGCCGCCGAAGCCCTCGACCAAGCCGCTCGCCCGCAAGAGGCCTATGCCATGGCCAGGCGGGCCGCCATTGCGCGCCAAAACAGCTGGAATATCTCCGCCAAACATGCACGGCAACAGATCGAAATCGCCCGCAATGAACGCCAACATGCCCGGGCCTTGGCGCATGCCAAGGAGACTCGGATGAACAAGCTGCAGACGGCGCATGAGGACTTGCAGCAGTTGGTAGTCCTGAGCCGCGAGCTGTGGCGCCAACCCAGCCCCGGCATGATCTTCACCGCCCTGGGCCGCGCGCTGCGCTCGGTGCTGGGCGTTGAGCTTTTAGCCAGCTACCGGCCCGACCCTGCCGGCCGCGCGCTGCGCCTGGGCGAATCATCCAAGGGCGAGCATGAGGATCTCGCGCTGAGCGTGGCGCTGGATGATCCCAGCCACCCCTGCGCGGCTTGCAGCCGCGATTGGTCGGAGCGGCAACAGCCGCTGGCCTCGGGCCTGACGCGGGTTTTCGCGCCCATGGTCGGCGACGACGCCATCCCCGGCGTGTTGGTGCTGGACCTCGCTCATGGTCAAGCCTGGGGCGCCCGCGAGCAAGGCATCTTGCGGCACCTGAGCACCGACGCCGCACTGGCCTTTAAGCGCAGCCTGGCCTGACATGCCCGGTCGCTTGAGCGGCTACTGCGCGCCCGAGTAAAAACGCACGCCGCCCTGCCCGACCACCTTGGCCTCATACATGGCCTTGTCGGCCTTGGCCATGATCTCGATGCGCGTCTGGCCGTCCTGCGGGTAGCGGCCAATGCCTATGCTGGCCCCCAGGCTGAGCTCCTGCCCTTGATAGGAGATTGGCGCGGTCAGCCCGTTCAGAAGCTTGTCGGCGATGCCCAGCACATGCTCCTCGCCGGTCTGCGTGTCCAGCAGCACCACAAACTCGTCGCCGCCCAGGCGTGCCACCGTGTCGACCTCGCGCATCATGCCCTGCAGGCGGCCCGCGATGATTTTCAGAACGGCATCCCCGGCGTCATGGCCATAGCGGTCGTTCAGCTGCTTGAAGCGATCCAGGTCGATGAAGAGCACACTGATGCCGCCACCGTGGCGCCGCGCGTTGGCGATGGCTGCGTCCAGCCGCTCTTCCAATAGACGTCGGTTCGGCAGGCCGGTCAGCATGTCATGTTGGGCCAGATGCTCCAGCGCCTCCTGCTTGTGCAGCAGGTCGGCCAATTGCTCGGTGATCTGCGCCTGCATGCGCGCAAAGCTGCGCGCCAGGCTGCCAATTTCATCCTTGCGCGCCAGCGGCAACGGCCCCGAAGGCTGGCCCTCGGCAAAGCGCTGCGCCGCCGCGCTGACCGCGTTGATGGGCCGCGTGATCGCGCGCGCCAAGCCTACCGCCAGGAATAGACACAACAAGCACAGCAAGGAGACGATCTGCAGCAGCTGTTGCGCCAGGGGCTGGCTGCGGCTCAAGACATCGGCCAGCGGTTGCGCGACGCCCAGCACCATGCGGCTCTCGTTCGAGCGCACCTTGATGGGCTGGCCGATAAAAGCCGCCACCCTCGGCGGATAGTCAGCGTCCTTGCCTGCGGTCTCGAACACCGCGGCATTGACTTTGCCGCTGACGACCTCGGCCGTTTGCGGCATTTCGTCTTGTATCAAGGCCCGCTGGCCGCGGTCGAAGCCGAAGGTCTTGCTGGCATCCGGATGGATCAAGATGTCGCCTTCGCCATTGACCAAAAAAACCTGGTAGCCCGTCGGCAGATCGGCTTGCAGCAGTGCGAACATGCCTTTCAAATCGATGTTGACGACGATCAAGCCCAGCGCCTTGTCTGCGCCTTCGGCCCTGACCGGCATCGCCAATTGCAAGGTCGGCTGCTCCTGCCCCGCATTGGGGCCTAACTCATGGTTGATGCTGACCCGTGACAGATAGGTTTCACCGGTGTCCAGCTTCAAGGTGTCGGCCACATACTCAAAATGCCCCTTCTCCTGCAGCGCATCGCCGCTGACACGCAGCAAGCCGGATTGAGCACTGTCGACCCGCACTCGCTCCAAGCCATAGTCACTGGCAGCGATCAGGCGCAGCTGAAAGTAGGAGGGGTTGGCCCGCATCAGCTGGGCGAACAGGGTGGCCATTTGATCCGCCGCTTGATCCGCCGCCGGGCCCGCATCAGCAGCTCGCAAGGCCTGCAGCGCGGCCGGATGAGTGGCCAGCACTTGCAAATTGCGGCTGATCTCCTCGCGGCTCAGCGTGATGCGCCGCGCCAGCACACGGGTCGAGGTCAGCAACTCTTGGCGAGCCGACTTGAGCAAGATATCGCGGCTGGCTTGATAGGCATAGAAGCCACTCATGCCGGCCGCCACCACGCCCACCACCGCCAGCAGCACGCCCAGCTTGAAGGCGATGCCGTACTTCATGGCGCCAACACCTTGGCCGCCCGGTCGCCCGACAGGATGCGGTGCCAGAGATGATTGCGGCGCGCTTCGTTTTCCACCGTCTGCAGCCAGATCAGCTTGTCACCTGCTGGATAGTCGGGCGTTTCTTGCGTCGTATTGCCCAGGCCCTGGCGGCTGCTCAGCAGCTGGCTGGCCGACTCGCCCAGCAAATGATTGATCCAAGCATGGGCCAAGGGGGAATTTTGCTGGGCGGCCAGACTGATGACCCAGCAGTCCAGCCAGGCCAGCGCGCCTTCTTTGGGAATGACGTAGGCCGCGTCCACGCCCGCCGCCTTGAGCAGCAGCAATTGTTGACGGCCGAAATTGGCGAACATCAGCGCCGCCTGGCGGCTCTTGAACAGGGCCACCGATTCTTCCGGCTGGGTGTAAAAGCCCGCCGCATTGCGCCGCAGCGCGATCAAGCGATCCACCGCCGGCGCCCAGTCCTTGTCACTCAGCCGGAAGGGCACCGGCAGATTCAGGGACTGCGCCGCCAAGGAAAAATTATGCGTGCCGCCGTTGTAGGCGACGACCCGGCGCGACAAGCCGGGGTCCCACAGCGCGGCAATGCTGTCCGGAGCCTTCTGCAGCTGCCGGCGGTCATAGATCAGCCCCATCTCGGCAAAAGCAAAGGGCACGCCCAGCACATCCTGGCCGGCGTTCAGGCCCGGGATGGCCGCCGCTTGACGAAAGCGCGGCAACTGCAAGGCCAGATTCGGGATCAAGGCGCGCTCAATCGGCGCCACCAAACCTTGGCCAATATAGCGCTGCAGCTCGGCGGTATTGACGGCGAAGACATCGAAATTCGCACCCTGCTTGGCATTCATCTTCTGCCACAGATCGAGGTCGGAATCGATCAGCGTCAACTCGACGCTGGCACCGCTGCTTTGCTCAAAGCTCTTGATGACCTCGGGCTCTGCATAACCCGGCCAGGCCAAGACGCGCAGGAGCGGCCTGCTTTGCGGCGCGGCGAGGGGGCGCCGGGACATCAGCCCCAAGCCCAGCCCCATCATCAATTTACGTCGCTGCTGTTGCATATCGCCTCTTTGGCCTCGATCTGCGGCTTAGAACCTCGCCTTCAACTCAGAGTGTGCCGTAACGCAGCGTTCAGACGCGGTTTCAGCACGACAAGATGTCGTTTACTGTTCACTTCTGCGCCTTTTAGGCCAGCACGGGCTCTGGCCCGCCCTTGCTGACCGCTGGGTCTAGGCCCACAATCGCCCTCGGCCAGATCCACATCCGCAGCGAGGAGTAGTTCATGAGCAAGCCGATTTCGCCCGCATCTCAAGCCAATCAACAGCAGCAACAGGCCCAAGTACAGGCCAATGCTGCCGCACAAAAATCCAACGCGGCCCGCCAGGCCAAGCAGGCAGCTGCGCAAGCGCAGGCCCCCGCTCCACCTCCTCCGCCCAAGCCCTCGCCTCCTTCTGCAAGCTCGGGCAACCGGCTCAATGAGGTCGCCTAAGGACGATTCAAGAACAGGCGCTTCAGCCCCTCCAGCAAGAGCAAGACCACGCCGCCCAGCAGCAAGGAGGCGGCCAATAACTCGGTCGGTGGCAACTCGAACTTGAACACCTCGCGCAGGGGCGCCAGACCCAGGGCCAGCGCCAGCAAGGCCGCTGTTGCCGCCACCATCCACCCCAACATCCGGTTAGGCCGCAGCCAGCCCGCGAGCAGCGGGCCGCTGTAGCTGCGGTTGGCCAGGATCAAGGCGATGTCACAAGCCACCAGGGCCACAAAGGCCAAGGCACGCGCCGGCTCGGGGGCCACGCCGTAAGACAGCAAAGCGGCAAACCAGCCGCCCACCGCCAGCAAAATCAGGCCGCCTTGCAAAAAGCTCCAGGCCAGCAAGCCTTTGGAGAACAAGGGCGCTGCCGGGTCGCGCGGCGGGCGCGCCATCACACCGGCCTCTTCGGGCTCGGCCTCGAACACGATCGAGCAAACCGGGTCGATCAGCAACTCCAAAAAGGCAATGTGCACAGGTGACAGGATCAGCGGCCAGCCCAAGAGCAACGGCAGCAAAGACAGGCCGGCAATCGGCACATGCACCGCCAGCACAAAGGCCATCGCCTTGCGAAGATTGTCAAAAATTCGCCGCCCCAGGCGCACTGCTTGCACGATGGCGGCGAAGTTATCGTCCAGCAACACCAAGCTGGACGCTTCGCGCGCCACATCGGTGCCGCGCCCGCCCATGGCGATGCCGATATGGGCAGCCTTCAGCGAGGGCGCGTCGTTGACGCCGTCGCCGGTCATCGCCACCACCTCGCCCTGCGCTTTCAACGCTTCCACCAAGGCGAGCTTTTGCGCCGGCTTGATGCGGGCGAACACCTGGGTGGCCTGCAGCTGACGGTCCAGTTCAGCGGCACTCAATGCGCCCATCTCGACCCCGGTTAGCGCGGCCGGGCTGTTGGCGAGGCCGGCCTGCGCGGCGATGGCCAAGGCTGTTGCAGGGTGGTCGCCGGTGACCATCAAGACCCGGATACCCGCAGCGCGGCATTCGGCAATTGCCGCCGGCACCTCGGGACGCAGTGGGTCGGCAAAGGCGGTCAGGCCCAGCAATTCGAAGTCAAAACCGGCTGGATCGGCGGGCCAAGGCACAGCCGGCCAGGGATGGGGCCAAGTGGAACGGGCAACGGCCAAGACTCGCAGCCCGCGCGCGGCCATCGCCTCGGTCTGCCGCAACAAGGCCTGGGTTTGTGCGTCGCTGCTGCGGCACAGGCCCAGCACCGCCTCAACTCCACCCTTGATCGCCACCACAAAGCCGGCGCCCTCGCCATCGTCACCAGCAGCAGCAGCAGCAGCAGCAGCAGCAGCAGCGGCCACATCGTCACGGCGCCACACATGGGTCATCGCCGGCAGTTCGGGGCTGAGCGCATATTCATGCTGCAGGGTCCAGCTCGGATGCTGTGCGGTGGCCGGCAGCTGAGCTTGGCCCAGCTCCACCAAGGCCTTCTCCATCGGGTCAAAGGGATCGCGCTCGCTGGCCAGCACGGCGTACTCGAGCAGCAGATGGAAGGACGCGGGCAAGGCCGGCTCATCCGCTTGCCAAGTTGACAACTCGCCGGCGCTTGTCGCATCTGCACCAGCAGCGAGGGTCAACTCGGCCACCGCCATCTTGTTGACGGTCAGCGTGCCGGTCTTGTCGGTGCACAGCACGGTGGCCGCACCCAGCGTTTCAATCGTCGCGGCGCGCCGACTCAGCACGCGCTGGCGCGACAAGCGCCAAGCCCCCATGGCCATGAAGACGGTCAGGATCAGCAAGAATTCCTGCGGCAGCATCGACATCGCCAGCGTGATGCCCGCCAGCAGGCCCGCCAACCAGTCGCCCCGCAGCAAGCCATAGATCACTACCAGCGCGGCACTCAGGCTCAGGCCCAAGACCGAGAACAGCTTGACCAAGCGCCTCGTTTGCTGATGCAGCGGCGTTGGCGGCGCCTCGATCTCGGCCAGCGACTTGCCAATGCGGCCCATCTCGCTGCGCGGCCCGGTGGCCGTGACACGCGCCCGCCCTTGGCCGCCCACCACCAAGGCGCCGGCGAAGACGCGGTGCTCCTCGGCTTCGGAGGGGCCCGGCGGCGCCCGCTTGGACAGCGGCAAGGATTCGCCGCTGAGCAGCGACTCATCGCATTGCAAGTCATTCGCCTCCAGCAGCAGCGCGTCGGCGGCCACGCGGTCGCCCTCGGTCAGCACGAGCAGGTCACCACGCACCACCTCGCGGCCGGCAATACGCTCAAGCTGGCCGTCACGAATCACCAGCGCACGCGGGCTGGTCAGGTCGCGCAGCGCCTCCAGCACGCGCTCGGTGCGCTGCTCCTGGCTGACGCTGATGATCACCGTCAGCAGCACAAAGGCCAGCAGCATCAAGGCCTCGCCCCGGTCGCCCAGCAGCAGGTAGATGGCGCCCGCCGCCAGCAGCAGTTGCAGCATAGGTTCGCGCGCCAAATCGGCCAAGATATGCCAGACCGTGCGCTTCTTCGGCGGGCTGAGCTCGTTGGGGCCATCCTCCAGCAAACGCTGCGCAGCCTGAGCATGGTTCAGGCCCGCAAAAGGGTCAATCTCGTCTTTGTTTTGCATGCAGATGATTGTCGACTTGCCCCAGATCAAGGCACTGATGTAGCGCAAGGCAGCGGCTGAAGCATCCTTAAGACTGCCCTAAGACTGGGCCAGCAAGATGCAGTTCATGAACACGCGCACACTCCTTTTCAGCGGGCTGCTGGCTCTTTTGACCGCCCTCGCCGGCTTGGCCAAGGCCGCACCTGCTGACTTGTTGGCCGAATACAGCGCCCAGGCAGGCCGCAGCGCCGACCCCAAGCTGGGCCAGCGCTTTTTCACCGTCACCCATGGCGGGGACTGGAGCTGCGCGTCCTGCCACCAGGCGCTGCCCAGCGCGGCGGGGCGCCATGCCGGCACCGGCAAGCCGATTGACGCCTTGGCGCCGGCCTTCAACCCCAAACGCTTCAGCGACCCCGCCAAGGTCGAGAAATGGTTTCGGCGCAACTGCAAGGATGTGCTGAGCCGCGAATGCAGCGCGGCCGAGAAGGCCGATGTGCTGGCCTGGCTGATCACGCTCAAACCCTGAGGAGAGCCACATGATGAGAACTTCACTGCTGTTGCCCTGGCTGGCCCTGACGCTGCTGGCCGCTGGCGCGGCTCATGCCGATGACGATGGCCGGCGCGGCGCATCCGTCCCCTTGCTGCCCAAGTATCAGCAAGAGTGCGCGGCCTGCCATCTGGCCTATCCGCCGGGCATGCTGCCGGCCGCGTCCTGGCAACGCTTGATGGCGAACCTGCCCAAGCATTTCGGCTCCGACGCCTCGCTGGATGCAGCCAGCGTGAACGAGTTGAGCCGCTGGCTTGTGGGCAATGCCGGCACCTACAAGCGCGTGGGCAACGCAGCGCCGCCCGCCGATCGCATCACGCGCTCGGCCTGGTTTGTGCGAGAGCACGACGAAATCTCCGCCGCCACCTGGCAGCGCGCCAGCATCAAGAGCGCCGCCAACTGCGCCGCCTGCCACACCACCGCCGAACAAGGAAACTTCAATGAACACCGCATCCGCATCCCCAAATGAATCGCCGCTGGCGACGCCGGGCCACCCGCCCAGCCGCCGCGTCATCGACGCACCGACCCGGGCGCTGCACTGGCTGCTGGCCTTCAGCTTCACCGGCGCCTACCTGAGCGCCGAAAGCGAGCGCTGGCATTTGCTCCACGTCACGCTGGGCTACACGGGCTTGGGCCTGGTCTTGGCCCGGCTGGCGTGGGGCTTGGTGGGGCCCAAGCGCGTTCGCCTGTCGGGCTGGTTCAGCAAGCTGCGCGGCCTGCCGCAGCAGTTGCTGGCCTGGCCGCAGGGCAAGGGCAATCTGCTCGCCAGCTACCAGGGGCTGAACACCTTGGCGGTGGTGGCGATACTGCTGGCAGCCCTGACGGCCGCGCTCAGCGGTGTCGGCTTGGAGCAGGCTTGGTGGGGCAATCGCTGGGAAGATGCACTGGAGGAATTGCATGAGCTGCTGGGCAATGCCAGCTTAGGCCTTGTGCTGGCTCATCTGGCCTTGATCGCGGGGGTGAGCCTGCTGCGCCGCCACAACCATGCCGGCCCCATGCTGAGCGGTCGCTCGCCCGGCAAAGGTCCCGATCTGGTCAAGCAGAATATGAGCCCGCTGGCCCTGCTCCTAGTTGCCGTGGTCATGGGCTTTTGGTGGTGGCAATGGCAGGATGCACCGTCCAAGTTGTCGGACCGCCCCGGGATCAGCGCCCGCCATCAAAGTAGTCACGATGATGACGATTGACGGCGTGCAGGCTCAATAATCAGCCCATGCGAATCCTGCTTGCCGAAGATGATGCCTTGCTGGGCGATGGCCTGCGTGCCGGCCTGCGCCAGCAGGGTTTTGTGGTGGACTGGGTGCGCGACGGCCTGGCCGCCGAGCACGAGTTGCGCGCTGAGGCTGCAAATTATGCGGCCGCCGTGCTGGACCTGGGCCTGCCGCTGAAAGATGGCCTGGATGTGCTGGCCGGCCTGCGCCGGGACGGGATCACGCTGCCGGTGCTGGTGCTGACCGCCCGAGACGCGGTGCCCGATCGCATTCGCGGCCTGGATCTGGGCGCCGATGACTATGTGATCAAGCCGGTCGATCTGTTCGAGCTAGGCGCCCGGCTGCGTGCGCTGGTGCGTCGCTCCGCGGGTCAGCCGCAAGAGCTGCTGCGAGCGCAGGATGTGCTGCTCGATCCGGCCGCCCGCACCGTGCTGCGCGGCGGCGCGGCGGTGAGCTTGTCGACCCGCGAATTCGATCTGCTGCAGGCCATGATGCTGGGCGCCGGCCGCGTGCTGTCGCGCGAACAGCTGGAGCAGCAACTCTATAGCTGGGGCCAGGAGGTCGACAGCAATGCCGTCGAAGTTCACATCCACCACCTGCGCCGCAAGCTCGGGGCGGATTTGATACAGACCGTGCGCGGTGTCGGTTATGTCTTGTTGCGTGAGGCAGCGCCTTGATGCTGCGCGGTCCAAAATCTCTGCAGGGGCGGCTGCTCGCTCTGGTGCTGAGCGCGGTGCTGCTGATCTGGCTGGGCCTGGCCGCCACCGTCTGGCTGGATGCGCGCCATGAACTCGATGAGTTGCTGGACGGCCATCTCGCCCAGGCGGCCGCCTTGCTGGTGGCGCAACAACAGGGCGAGGCGGAAAGCGACGAGCAAGCAATCGACGCCCCGACCCTGCACCGCTACGCCAACAAGGTCGCCTTTCAAGTTTTCCACGAAGGGCAGTTGCTGCAGCGCTCGGCCAATGCTCCGGCGACGCCGATGATTGCGTTTGACGAGGGCTTCCGCCAGGGTCTGCGCAGCACCCAGATCGAGGGCCAGCGCTGGCGCGTGTTCGCCGCCTTTGGGGCCGAACGCGATGTGCAGGTCTATGTAGGCGAACGCATCGATTCGCGTTTGGCGATCCTGTGGGCGGTCTTGCGCGGCGCGCTTTGGCCGATGGCGCTGGCCCTGCCCTTGCTGGCCATAGCAGTGTGGTGGGCGGTCTGGCGCGGCACGGCGCCGCTGCGCGAGCTCGGCAGCAGCCTGGCCGAGCGCTCGGCGCTTGATCTGGCGCCGCTGACTCCGGTGGACGCACCGACCGAAATGCTGCCGATGTTGCAGGCCATGAACGGCCTGTTCGAGCGCATCAGCGCGATGATGCAAGCCGAGCGGCGCTTCACCGCCGACGCCGCGCATGAGCTGCGCACGCCCATCGCCGCGATACGCACTCAAGCGCAAGTCGCGCTGACCGAGCCCGATGCCGAGTTGCGCCGGCATGCGCTGCAAGCGACCCTGCTCGGCTGCGACCGTGCCACCCGGCTGGTCGATCAACTGCTGACGTTGGCGCGGCTGGAAGGCGGCGAGCGGCCGCCCTGCCTGCCACTCGATTTGAGCGCATTGCTGCGCCAAGTGCTGGCCGACCTGGCACCGGCCGCCCTGCAGCGTAGGCAAGACCTGACCCTAGATATGCAGCCCGGGCCTGTGCCCGAGATCGCCGCCAACGAGCCCTTGCTGCGCGCCATGCTGCGCAATCTGATCGACAACGCGCTGCGCTACAGCCCGGCCGGCGCGCGCATCGAGGTGAGCTTGCTGCAAGCCCATGCCGGCCGGCTGCAGCTGCAGATCAATGACAGCGGCCCCGGCCTGACGGACGCCGAACTGCAGCGCCTGGGTGAGCGCTTCTACCGCGTGCTCGGCAATGAAGCCAGCGGCAGCGGCCTGGGTTGGTCGATCGTGCGGCGCATCGCCGAACTGCATGGCGCAGAGCTGCAAGTGGGGCGCAGTGAAAAACTAGGCGGCCTGGAAGTGCGGCTTGATTTCCGCGCGTCGGCGCAGCCAGATTAGTTCAAGCGCATCACGCCGGGATAAGGCTCGCTCTCGCTGATCAGTTGAGTGACGTCACGGCTGGACTGCTTGGCCGTCAGCACGTCCACCGTCACCAAGCGCCGAGCCGTATTGCGCCCGCCGGCGTCGTAGTCAAACACGAGCAGCGCCAGCACATTCTCCTTGGCCTCGGCCAAGTAGCCGCGCACCACCGAGCTGGCCGCATTGGCCGTGCGCAGGTCGGCCAGCAAGGCCACCGACTTGGCGGCGGGGTCCAACTTCATCAGCTTGCCGTTCGATGTACCGTAAGCCAAGACGCCGCTCTTGAGCGAGAAAATACGCGTCGAGGGCACATCGCTCAAACCGCTGACGAGCGGCGTTATCACCGGCTTGGCCTTGCACAAATCGGCGTCGGCCACGCCCTTGTCCACCTCGAAGATCGTGCCCTGGTCGGCATCGGCGAGCTTGGCCGTGGCCAGATACATGGCCTTGTTGGCGGGCGAGTAGCTGGCGCCATAGACGATGCGATGGGCGTTGCCGAAGCCAGCCTGCGCGGGGCCCAAGGCATCGGACCGAATAAAGGCCGCCGGACTATCAACACGCATGCAGGCGAGCGTGGCGTCGGCGTAGCCCTTGGCTGCATCGACATTGGCCTTCCAAAACGGCAGATAGAGCGCCGTACTGCCACGCCCGGCCAAAGCAAAAGGATCGGACGGAAAGCTGGTGTCGTCACAACGCTCGGCCTTCAGCGGCAGCAACTTGCCACTGCTCGCATCGATTTTGTTGAAAGCGCGACAGTCGCCGAAGCCGTCGTTCAAGTTGTAAACAATCGCCTCCCACAGGCTGCCGTCGTCGAGTTTGACCCGCTCTTGCGAGAACGCCTTGATGGCGCGATCCTGCGACACGCTGCGCAGCATTTGCTTGGTCTTCAAATCGAACCAGGCATAGCCCTGCTGTGAGGCCAACATGCCCGGGCCACCGGCATAGCCACCGACGCCCTCGTAAGCCTTATCGGCCCTGGGGTTCGGCGCGGGCGCGGCGGCCAACACGCGAGCGATGGCCTGGCCGTTGCCCAAGTCCAGCAGCGGGCCCAGCGGGTGGGCACCTGTTTTCGGATCGAGCGGCAAGCTCGTGGTTTTGCCGGTCGAGCGGTCGTATTTGTTCAGCACCGCCGAGTAGCCCTTCACCATCGCGCCGAACCAGACCACATAGCGGTCGGCCATCGGCTCGGTCATCGCAGCGCCCACCGCCGGGTCGCCCAGGAACAGACGACCGCTGCTGGTCATATCGCCCTTGGCCAGTATTTGCTGAAAATAGCCCGTCACCGGATCCAACTCCTCCAGCGTCGAATCGGCAAGACAAGGCACCGTGACGGATTCGCTGCAATCGGAGCTGAGATCGCCACCATTGATAAAGACGCGCCGCGACGCCAACGAGGATGTCGCACCATTGATGAACTTGCGCTCGGGATAAAAGTTATTGAGCATCGCATGCTGGGTAAAGAAGCCGTTGGCGGTGTAGTGGAAGATGCGCGGCGGCGAGTCGGGCACGGTGTCGGAGCCGTTCAGGCCGGAGCACATGGCGATCGAGTCACCGCCCAGGTTCAGCGGCAACAGGCCTTGCAGGCGGAAGCACTGCTCGGTCGCGCCGAAATAAAGCCGCGGCCCGCCATCGCCCCCGGCATAGAAGTCCAGCATGCCGCCACCGACGCTCTCGGTCGTCCAGCGGACGGCTTTTTGCCGACTGTCCCAATACAGCTGGCGGCCCAGATGCAGCAGCGGGTCGAAGGTGGAATAGCCATGGCTATAGGACCAAGGCTTGGCCAGATCGCTCGCATCGCCGGGCTTCAAGGCAAACATGCGGCCCATGATCTTGTCTATGGTCTTGCCGTCTATCGTGGCCAGATTGCAGTTGCGTGGCTCGGTCGGATTGCTGGCCAAGGACACATCGTAGGCGACGCCCTGCACGGCCATATAGACCACCGCTTTGCCTGCGGGGTCCAGGCCCCAGACCATTTCGGAGATCTGATCGTCGCCGTTATTGCGCAGCGAATCGCAGTAGTTGCCGCGCGATTTTTCGTAGTCGAAGAAGCTGTAGACCAGACTGTCCGACAGGTAGTCGGCACTCTTAGTATCGAGATTGATGTGAATCAGCGCACCTCGATCGTCGACGCCGCCGTAGCTGCTGCGCAAGAGCATCGCCTTGCCGTCCGGGCTCAGCAAAGGCCGCCTGAAGAAGCCGTTAGGCGCCTCGAATTCGAAGGTCTCGGCATTGATGCCCGTCACCTTGGGGTAGCTGCGTCGAGGCAGACTCTTGAGCAGGGTGAGCTTGTCGGTGGCCGGGTCGAAGCTGATCAACATGCCCAACTTGTCCGCGCCGGCACCGTTCAGGACCGCGTAAAACTTGTTATCCGCGCTATTGAAGACCAGGCCGTGGCCGCTGGACTTGATGCCGTGAATCCACGCCGTACCCTCGAACTTCGCGTAGGCGGTCGCTGCCGCACTGGACTCCAGCGGCAACTCGTTGATCGCCCCCAGCAAGCTGGCCCCGCCGTCCACGCTGCTCAACAGCAGCGTCGGATCGGCGACCACGACGGGCGGCGGTGGCGGCGTGACCACCGCGACCTCGTCCTGATGACCGCCATGGCTGCAGCCCACCAATATCGCGGCGAACAGGCTGCCCGCCCAGCGCGACAGCCGAGACAGCGATGCAGAAGAAAAAGGCCGGGAATGCAGCAGCATCATGAACACCCTCCATTTGCGTACGAAGTGAGTCACAAATAGTCGGGCCGCACGCATGGCCAGATGCCCTGAAATCAACGGCAATAGCAGCCCTTTTGCAGCGATACCTGGCCCAGCGCGTCGACAAGCCAGGCGGCAACCACCCTGCTCATCTAATCTAGCGGCTCAAGCCCAGCTTGAGCTCAATCGCTTGATCCGATTTGTTCGACCACATCCAGCAGTAGTCCTGCTCGCTGACGATCTTCAACAAACCCGCAGCGGCAGTGGCACCCTCTACCTTGGCCGGGTAAGTGACCTTCTCGCCTTCATGAAAGTGAATGTTGAAGTTCAGCGCTCGCTCGGCACCGAACTGCCAGCTGACCGGCCTGGCTTTGTCCAGCTTGCCGCAGATTTCGACAAACTTGCCCGCAGCCAGTGGCTTGGCATGCTCAAACCGCCCGGCTTCGTTCCATTGGATCTCGATCAGCTCGGCACGCACTTGAGCGCCGAGCAGCGCAAGGCCGAGCGCCAAGCCGGTGGTCAGCGCTATCGGTCGCTTCATTTGATCGCAAAACGGACCGTGACCGTTTTGCCTTCAACATTGTTCAAGCTCGCCACAACCTTGGCGCCGCTGCCGATCTTGATGCCCTTGGCTTCAAGCTTGTTGTCGCCCGCCGGCCTGATCTCGGCCTCGGTCTTGGCGGCGCCGTTCAACACCGTCAGCTTGCCGCTGATGCCCGCCGAGCTCATGGGCTCGTCATGGTCGACCAGATAGATCAGCGCGCCATCGGCCAGCACGACCAGCTCGAAGCTGACGTCATTGGCGGTTTGCACCACGCCGCCATGCTGTGGTTTGGCGCTGCCATGAGCCATCGCGTTAGTGAGGGTCAAAGAGCTCAGCCCCAATGCCAGGGCGAGTGCCCAAAGTCTTGCTTTCAACATTTTGATTTCACTCCATCGGATGCGGCGCCTTTGAGCAGGCGGCGCCGCGAGACCTGCATTCTCACTCCAAGCTTCAGAACGCTTCGCGCTCCGGCGCGCCGGCGTCGCTGCGCTCGCCCGCTTCGGTTTCTTGCAACAGTCGCTCGGTAGCGTTGCGCCCGAGCCGCCAGAACAAGAGTGGCGTGAGCAAAGTATCGAGCAGGGTCGAGCTGATCAGGCCACCGAAGATCACCACCGCCACCGGGTGCAGAATTTCCTTGCCCGGCGCATCACCGGCGAACAGCAGCGGCGTCAGCGCGAAGGCCGCCACCAGCGCCGTCATCAAGACCGGCGTGAGGCGCTCCAGCGAACCCCGCACGATCATCTTCTGATCGAAGACTTCGCCTTCGAATCGGCACAGATTGATGTAGTGACTGATCTTCAGGATGCCATTGCGCGTCGCGATGCCGGCCAGCGTGATGAAGCCCACCATGGTCGCCACCGACAGGCTGACACCGCTCACCCACATCGCCGCCACGGCGCCGATCAAAGCGAGCGGGATATTCGCCATGATGATGGCCGCCAGCACGGCCGAGCGGTAGCGCGAGTAAAGCACCAGAAACATCATCGTCAGCGAGACGAGCGAGAGGCCCAGGATCAAGCGCGTTGCCTGCTCCTGCGCCTGGAACTGCCCCTCCAGACTGACAAAGCTGCCCGTGGGCAGATTGGTCTTGGCGACCACCTGGCGGATATCTGCGATCACATGGGCCATATCGGTTCCGGCAGCGCCGTCGGTATTGGCATAGACGACGATGCGGCGGCGTCCGTTCTCGCGGCCGATCTGGTTCGGCCCGTCGGATTCTTCGACCGTCGCGAAGCTGGAGACCGGCAAGCGGCCGGCCGGCGTGTCAACCAGCATGCGGGCCAAGTCTTGTGGCCCGCGCTGGCCATCGGCCAAGCGCAGCACCAGATCGAAGCGACGCGGGCCGTCGACGATCTGCGCGGCGTGGGCGCCATCGGTCAGCACCTGCAGCACGCGCACCGCTTCGCCCGGCGACAAGCCGGTCTGCGCCAGTCGGCGCGGATCAATGCGCACCAGCACCTGCGGGATCAAGACCTGCTTCTCCACCGTCAAGTCCACCAGGCCCGGAATGCCAGACAGTCCGACCCGCATCTGCTCGGCCAAGCCGCGCAGCGTGTCGGTGTCATCGCCGTAGATCTTCACCGCGATCTGCGCGCGCACACCGGACAAGAGATGGTCGAGCCGGTGCGAGATCGGCTGGCCTATCGCCACTTGGGCGGGCAGCACGGCCAACTGAGCCCGTATCTTGGCCATCACCGCCTCGCGGTCCACGGCCTTGCCGCCGCGCGCCAGGTCCACATCGATCTCGGCCGAATGCACGCCCTCGGCATGCTCGTCGAGCTCGGCGCGGCCGGTGCGCCGGCCAACTTTCGTCACCTCCGGCACCTGGCTGATCAGCTGCTCGGCCAAGGCGCCCATGCGATTGGACTCGGCCAGCGAAGTGCCGGGGTTGAACAAGAGCGAGAGCACCAAACTGCCCTCATTGAAAGCCGGCAAAAACGCGCGCGGGAAGAAGGGCACGCTGGCCACGGCCAGCGCCACTGCGAGGCCGGCCGCCAGGATCAGGGCGCGGGCGCGCGGGAAGGACCAATTCAAGAGCTTGGCATCCCAGGCCTTCAACTTCAGCACCAAGGGGCTGTCGCCATGATCGAGGCGCTTCATGCCCGGCAGCAGATATGTGCACAGCGCCGGCGTCACCGTCATCGACACCAGCATCGAAGCCAGGATGGAGACGATATAGGCAATGCCCAGTGGCGAGAACAAGCGCCCTTCGATGCCGGGCAGCGCGAACAGCGGCACAAACACCAGCACCACGATGACGGTCGCATAAACGATGCCAGAACGCACCTCGACACTGGCCTGGCGCACCACCTCCAAGATCGGCCGCGGCTGGGCGGCGGCGCGGTTGTCCTTCAGGCGGCGCAAGATGTTCTCGACATCGACGACCGCGTCATCGACCAACTCGCCGATCGCGATCGCCAGACCGCCCAGCGTCATCACATTGATGGACTGATCCAGCCAGCGGAACACCAGCGCCGTAACGGCCAGAGACAGCGGAATGGCGATCAGCGAAATCAGCGTCGTACGCGCCGACAACAAGAACGCAAACAGCACGATGGCCACCATGATGGCGCCGTCGCGCAGCGCCTCGCTGACGTTGCCTATCGAGGCCTTGATGAAGTCGGCCTGGCGGAACAAGACCACCGGTGCCGCCAAGCCCTGCGGCAGGCCCGGCTTGAGTTCAGCCAAGGCCGCTTCGATCTGGCCGCTCAGGCGCACCGTGTCGGCGGCCGGTTGCTTTTGCACGCTGACGATCACCGCCGGCGCGCCCATAAAACCGGCATCGCCGCGCTTGACTGCGGCCGCGAAGCGCACCGTGGCCACCTGCTCCAGCAAAACGGCCCGGCCGTCTTTCCAGGCCACGGCAACGCCGGCCAGATCCTCTATCTTGTTGCTGCGGGCCAGCAGGCGAATCAGGTACTCACGGCTGTTCAGATCGACAAAGCCGCCGCCGGCATTGCCGGCATAACCGCGCAAGGCCTGCTCGAGCTGACTCAGCGACACGCCCAGCTGCGCCATCCGCAGCGGGTCAGGCTCGACCCGCATCTGCCGCACCTCGCCGCCGATCGGGATCACCTGCGCCACACCGGGAATCGCCAGCAAGCGCGGCCGCAGCACAAAGTCGGCGTACTCGCGTGCCTGCATGGGCGAGGCCTTGCCGTCCAGCGGCAGCGCGATCAGCATCACCTCGCCCATGATGGACGAGACCGGTCCCATCGTCGGCGTGACACCGGCGGGCAAGGTTTCGCGCAACTGACTCAAGCGCTCGGCCACCAGTTGGCGGTTGCGGTAGATATCGCTGCCCCAATCGAACTCGGCATAGACGACGGACAGGCCAACCCCCGATGTCGAACGCACCCGCGTCACGCCGGGCATGCCGGTGAGCGCAGTTTCCATGGGGAAGGTGATGAGTTGCTCGACCTCCTCGGGCGCCATGCCGCCGGCCTCGGTCAGCACGGTGACCACCGGCTTGTTGAGGTCAGGGAAGACGTCGATAGGCGTGCGCCAAGCTGTGATGGCGCCGGCCACCATCAGCAAGGCCGCAAAGGCCAAGACGAATAGCCGGTTGTGCAGGCTGAATTTAACGATCCAATTGAACATGGCTCGGCCTATCTAATTTGCGCGATCAAGGCGGCGCCTTGAACGACGACGCGGTTGTCTGGCGACAAGCCGCTGGTCACCAAGACCCGGCTCGCGTCCAGCGGCTGCACTTGCACCGGCATGGACAGATAGCGCTCGGCGCTGAGCTTGATCCAGACCACCCGCTCATTGGCCGGGTTACGCACCACCGCCTCGGCCGGCAAGACGATGCCTTTGCGACGTTCCTTCAGTGCCACCACCAGCTCCACCGGCTGGCCCAGCGCCAAGCTGCCGCCACTCAATTGGGCCTTGAAGCTCAGCGGCAAAAGCCCGTCCCGCAAGGCCAGCGCACCACCCAGAAAGTGCAGCTTGACACCCGGCAATCCGGCGAGCTCGGCGCCCGCAATATGCGCGGCCAGCGTAGCGTCTGGGGTGCTCGCCTCCACCATCAGGCGCGCCGGGTCGACCACTTCGACCAAGACCTCGGAGGGCTCGACGACACGCCCCACTTGCAGCTCGCTGCGTGCGATCACGCCAGACACCGGCGCGCGCAGCGGCGCACGGGCATCCAGGCTGGCGGCAAAACTCTGCTCCCGCGCAGCCAATGACTGGGCCTCGACCCGCGCCGCCGCGATGTCCTTGGCCGGCACCGTGCCTTCGAGCGCCTCCAAGCGCTTCACCCGCTGTTCCGCCAGTTCACGGCCAGCGCGCAGCTCGGCGCGCTGTGCCTGCTGCGAGGCGACGGCGAAGGGATCGGCATGATGGCGCACCCAGGCCAGGACCTCGCCCTGCCGCACCGCTTGGCCGGGCACAGGCAAACCTTTGGGCCCGGCTTCGATGCGGCCACCATGGGTCGCTTGCACGCGCCCGCTGGCGTTCGGATCGGCGACCACACGGCCGGGCAGCAGCAGCGTGGCGGCCGCTTCGCTCTCGGGGGCCAACACGGTTCTGATCCCCAAACGGCGCTGCGCTAGCTTGGGCATATTGACGCTGCCATCGGCCAGCCGAGCCAGACCATCGGCAGCGGCCACCGTCGGCGCATCCAGGTGCTCACCGTTCGGGCCATGCGCGCCCGGCCCGGCCTGAGCCGGCAATACGGCCAGCACGGGCCAAAGCAGGCAAGCGCTGATAAATTTGCTCGTCAATGCCTTCATGCTTGTGCTCCCGAGTTCATGCCAAGTTTTCTGGCTTTGCGCACGCGCACCCAGCCGACCAGTGCCAACAGCAGCACGCCCCCGCTCAACCAGCGCGCCCAAGCCGGGAAGCGACTCTCGCCGTGGCCGAACTCGGCATCGTGGTCCAGCCCGGCAGCATCTGCGGCCGAGGTGCTCAAAACGCCATCCAGCAAGTCGGTTTCAGCGCCGGCCACGATGGTGATCAGCAATGGATGCTCGCCAGGTGTGGCGAGCAGCTTGAGCAGGGCCGGGTCGCTCAGGACATAAGCGCCCGAGTCGGCCTGAAATTTGGCCTTGGCCTTGAGCGCGCCGGATTCCACTTCGACCTCGGCCTTGAGCACCGGCTCATTGCTGGCGAAGCGGTCGATCATGAGGGTCAACTCAGCAGCCCCAAGCCGGGCGACAAGTTCGAATAAATCGGTCTGGGCTTCGACGCGCGGGCCTGCCGCAAGCGTAGCGCCCGCCGCCGGCGCTTGATCGAGATGCTCGCCGTTCGGACCGTGGGCGCCAGGGCCGGCCAAGGCCCAAGTGGCGGCCAGGCTGCAACAGACGACGACACAGGCTTGGCGGATGCGCGCAAGCCCTGCTGCTTGAAAAAGAGATGTATTCATGGAAAAAGGCCCAATGTTTGTTTGACCCGCGCCTGCGCCAGCGCATGGGCGGTAGCTTGACGTTCGGCTGCGGATTCGGCTTGCGTGGCGGCACCGAGGGCACGCAGCAAGTCGGGCAGCGAGGTTTCGCCGAGCTTGAAGGATTTGTCGAGCAAGCGCGCCCGCTCGCGCAGCAAGCTTGCGCGCTCACGTTCGGCCGCGGCTTGCGCGGCGGCTGATTGCTCGCGAGCGCGTGCAAGGGCTTGCTCGCCTTCGATCTGCAGGCGGCTGCGCTGGACAGTTGCGAGGGCGAGTTCTTGTTCGGCCAAGGCCGCCGCCAACTGCTGTGTTTGCTGCGGCGGCTCGCTGCCCAGAGGAAGACGCAAGCTCAAAGCCACACTGCTTTGCGCCGACTGGCCCTGACCGGGCTGCTCTTGGCGCATGCTGATGCCCAGCTCCGGCGGCGCGCCACGCTGCGCCTTCCCGAGCGCCACACGCTGGCGCGCACGCTCGACGCTCAAATCGGCGAGCAGCAAGGCCGGATGCTCTGTCGCTTGCGCCCCGTCCTGCGGCGCAAGCAAGGCCTCCGCTGCCGGCTCGACATGGAAGCCGGTCAGCAGCTGCCAAGTCGAGCGAAGCGCCAACAAGTTTTGCTCCGCCTCTGCCAGCAGCGAGCGCGCCGCCAGCCATTCGGCCTTGGCGGCCAGCGCGTCGGCCGGAGCCAGGTCACCGGCTTGCACCCGTCGCGCCACGTCGAGAGACAGTTGCTGCAGCAATTGCGTCTGCGAGTCGGCCACCGCCACGTCGGTTTGGGCGGCGCGCAAACCACCACTGAGCTCGCGCAGCTGGCCCAGCAGCCGCCAGCGGGCCGCGCGCTCTGCGGCCAGCGCCCAGTCTTGCTCGACCTGCGCCGCTTGGGCGCCCAATTGGCGTTGCCCGGGACGCCACAGCGGCAGCTGCAAGCCGATTTCGGTTTCACGCGCGCCTGCCGCAGCCGAGCCACGACCTTGGCGCTGCGACATTTCGAGCGCCGGCGCGCCCGCCAACCAGGCATCGGCGACGCGCCGCTCGGCATGGGCAATGCCGAGCTGACCGCGGCTTTCGGCGGACTCAAGACTGCGCGACCAGGCCGCGTCCAGCGCTTGCGCCAAGGTTGGCCTGACGGTCGAAGTAGTAGAAATAGAAGAATGGCCAGAGTCGGCCAAAGGCTGGGCGAATGCCGCCGCAGCAAGGCAGGCACTAGCGAGCAGGCTCAGCACAGCCGAGCGAACGCAACTAGGCCCTATCCGAGGATGGGTTTTCACGATAGTCCTGACAGAGACGAGAGCGGCAGGTGCTGACGCTAGGCCTTGGCCCAAAGCGTCTCTCAAAGACAGGAGTTCCTGCCGCCGAACGAAGGTTGCCCGCCGAGGCGAGCATTTCACTTGCGGTTCAGGCGCTCAGTCGCGGTGGTCGCTCAAGACCGGCCAGAAATGGCAGCGGCGCCGCAATAGGAAGCGGGGCCGAGGGGGCGACCAGGCCCAAGCCGGGCAGCAGTCTTGCCACCACGGGCAGCAGCGCCGGCGCATGCACGCAGGCGTCATCGATCAGATGCTGGGCCGAAGCCTGCGACTCATCCAATTGAAGCTCGGCATGGTCATGGGCGGCATGGTGATGCGCCGCACCCTCGAAGTGCAAGCTGGCATGCAGCTTTTCACTCGGACTGGCCATCAGCACCGCCGCACCCGCGCAGCTCAGCGCCTGCCAAAACAGGCAGAACATCAGCAAGTAGGCGGTGAAGCGGCGGTTCATGGGCGGCGAGTTTAGCGGAAGCTTCGCAAGAGCGCCGCCAAGACCGCTCAATTCCGGACTTTCTCCGGAGCAACCCTGATTACCATGACGGCGGAAATAGCCGATCCTGACGACGCTCTCAGAACGGCCAAACAGCAAAGGACTGACATGAAATTTTCTTCTAGCTTCCTCGCATTGGCCGCCAGCCTGACCTTACTGAACGCCGGCCCGGCCGCCGCCGCCACGACGGTCATCACGTTTGAAGATCTCGTTGAAGGCACGCCGCTGAGCACACAGTACAACGCCCTGGGCGTGAACTTCGTCGCCAATGCCTTCAGCGGCATGGGCAGCTCAAGCTCGGGCCAATCCTGGGCCAGCAACACCGATATGACGGTCACCGCCATTGACCTGCATGGCTTCGGCGGGCCGGCGCTGGTCAGTGGCAAGTTGCTACACAGCTATAGCGGCTTTTTGAACGAAGACGGCGATGCCAGCTTTTGGATCAACTTCTCGGCACCGGTCGGCTCGGTCAGCATGGACTTTGCCGGCATCTCCAAACCCGCCGACACGCGGCTGTTTGTCTACAACGGCAGCACGCTGCTGGGTATCGTCAGTGCCTCAGGCTCTGCCGGCCAGCAAACACTGGGCTACTCCGCGACCAGCATCACCAAAATTGGCGTTGCGGCAGGTAGCGTCGCTGACTGGGTAGGGGTCGACAACCTCAAATTCGAGGCTGCAGCCCCGGTGCCGGAGCCGGCCACTTATGCCTTGATGGCCATAGGCTTGGGCGCACTTCTGGCCAAACGACGCGGCGGCTCAAAGGCTTGACCTCGGGCGCAACTCGCGCAAGGCATCGGCGCCGATCCAGCGCGCGGCTTTTTCGGGCCGCTCGCGCAGCTGCTCGGCCAAGTTGATGGCCTCAGGCAGCAAGACCTTCGACCGTTTGCCGATCTGCCGCAGCGCCCAGTTGACCGACTTCTTCACAAAATTCCGCTCATCATCGGCGGCTGCGGCGATCAAGGGCAGCAGCGCGATGAAGTCGGCGTCGGCTCGTTTTTTGTCGTGCACGGCCAGTACCGCCAACAGCGAAAAGGCCGCCCGTTTGACGAATTCTGCGTCGCTGCGCGCCCACACCGGGATGCGCGCCCAAGCCAGCGGTGAGCGCCGAAACGCATTCAAACAAGCCTGATCGCAGACGTCCCAGGACCGCATGCCCTCGGTCCAGTGATTCATCTCGCTAACGCTCAATTGCTTGGGATCGGCGAGCAGAGCGGCCAAGATTTGCGCATCCGGAATGGCCGTGTCCCACAGCGCCAAGGCCATTGCGTGATCCATTCCAAGCTGCTTGGCCATTGCTCGCAGCGCCGGCACCGACAGCCCCAGCCGCGCATCACCCGTCAGGCCAAATTTGGCCATCGCGCCCAGCTGCTCGGGGCGCGCCTGCCGCTTCAATAATTGCAAGACCTGTTTGAGCTCGGCCATCATGGACTCCCAGTTTGGCCGGGCTCAAGGCCGCAGCCGTGCGCGGATGCGGCTCAGGCTGACCGGCGTGACGCCCAGATAGCGGGCCAGGTCCTTCTTCGGCAGGCGCTCGCTCAGGCTGGCATGGGCCTGCGCAAAGGCCGCGTAGCGCTGCTCGGGGTTCAAGGTCAACAGCTCACGCTCACGCGCCTCTTTAAGCGCCGCAAAGTGCTGCATCGCCCGGTACAGCGCCAGCAGCCAAGTGGGATGGCGAGCGGCCAAGGCTTCGAGTTCGAAGTAATCAACCCGCTCCAGCTCGCTGTCCTCCAAGGCCATCACTTCGAAACTGCTCAGGCCACCGACCTTCAACGCCGTCAGGCTGCCAAAGAACATGCCCTCATGGCTGAAGGACTTGACCCACTCATCCCCATTGGCCAACAGGTAGTGCAGCTTCAACAAGCCCTTGCGCACCAGATAGACATAAGGGTGAGGCTGATCGGCCTCGAACAAGGTCTGGCCGGCCGCCAGCTGGACCCGCTTCAGCTTCAGCCCCTCGCTTTCGGGCAAAGGCTGGCCGGCCAGGTTTTGCAGCAAGACCAGCAACAAGGCATCGCTGGCCGGCTTATCTTTTGTAAACGACATCGCGCTGCCGCCTCCCTAAAGTTCGTGGCATGCATTCAAACACATACCTCTGCACCTCAGCGGCAAGGCCGACGCAACTTTGGCTGGTCACCGGTGCCAGCTCGGGGCTTGGCCGGGCGATCGCCCTGCAACTGGCCGAGTCGGGTCAGCAAGTGATCGCCTGGGGCCGTGACGCCGCCCGCCTAGCCGACTTGCAAGCCAGCCACCCCAGCATTGTGGCCACCGCCCGCCATGACCTGGGCAGGATTGGCGATCTGGAACAAGTAGGCCTTGACACCGTCCGCCAATGGCCCGGCCTGAATGGCATCGTGCATTGCGCCGGCATTCAGCATGAGCTGCTGCTCGAAACACCGGGCTATGGCGCCGCCGACATCGAAGCAGAGTTGCTCGTCAATCTGGCCGCGCCGATCGAGTTGACGCGTGCGCTACTGCCGCATCTGCAGCGCCAGGCCAGCGCGCACATCGTCTTCGTCACCAGCGCCCTGGCCCATGTCCCGAAACGCAGATCGGCCACCTACAACGCCAGCAAGGCCGGCCTGAGCGCCTTCGCTTGCAGCCTGCGCGCGCAGTTGCGCGGCAAACGGGTGAAGGTCAGCGAATTGATCCCGCCGCTGGTGGACACGCCAATGACGGCCGGCCGTGGCGGCAAGCACAAGCTGGCGCCGGCGGTGGTGGCACGCAGTCTGCTGCGGGCCTTGCGCTCGCGCCGTCCGCCGGCGCAGATCTGGGTCGGCCCGGCGCGCTGGCTGCCCTGGCTCTTGCGCCTCGCCCCCACGACGATCAAACAAGTTTTTTTACGTTAATCACGCTGGAGAGAATCGCTATGAACACCTGTTTCATCCTCGTCAACGCGCTGCCCGCCTGGTTGCGCCTGAGCCGAGGCCAACGCGCCGAGGTCTTCGCCCAGGAAGTGCTGAGTCTGCTGCCTCAACACCCGGGCATTCAATTGCGCCATTTCGATGCCGAGGCCTATTCGGCCGTCTGCAGCGATGTACTGATGTGTGAGGTGCCGGATGCCAAAGCGCTGCACTTCTTCATCGAAGGTCTGCGCGACTCGGCGATCTACACCACGCCCTATTTCGAGATCGTCCACATCATCCCGACTTGGGAGGGCGGCTATCGGGCCTATGAAGTGGCGCAGGTCCTTTAGCTTGGTCGACTCAGCCGCGGTTTTTGCGGCCGATGGTCAACAAGGCCAGCAGGCCGACGGCCATCAGCAACAGGGTTTGCGGCTCGGGCACGGCCGCCGCCATCTGTTGACCCAAGATTTGATGCGTCATCGTCGAGGGGTGGATGGCATCCCAGTACATATAGCTTTTCGGGTCAGTGCAGGTGGTGCCAGGTTTACCCACAAAGCCGCTGAAGCATGCATCTGTGACATTGCTCAGCCCGAAGCTGCCAGGGTTATCAATCAAGGCATGCTGACTCGCGACGGTGTCGAAATAGCTGATGTGAACGCCCGGCTGTAAACGCAGTTGATCAAGCGCTTTATTCAAACCCAGGTTGAAGTCCAAGGAAAACTGGTGCAGCCAGGGCGATATGCTCGAATTCAATCCACGCGGCGTGAAACCCATATCCGCCAAGCCCGGCAGGAGGAAATTCCTTGCGCCAAGGCCATACAGCGTTTGCACACCGGTACTCAGGTTGTTGATCGCGGTTTGCGCCACAGCGGCGGTAAACCCTTGATATTCAAAGTCATTCGCCCCTGCCCACAGGAAATACAGCGCATTGGCGTCGGCACTGGCGCCGCCCAGGCCCGCCTTGAAGGCGCCAACTTGCGACAGCACGCCCGTATTTTGCAAGGGCCCAGGTATCCCCGCAGCCACGGCGGCGCCGTTCAACAAGCCTGTTTCCGCGCCGCCGTAAGCATAGTCATTGAGCGCCACACCCAAACCCTGCGCAAGGTATTCCACTGCGACCTGGCCATTGGAGAAGCGGCCGTTGTAATACGGCGCCTGCGGCAAAGCGCCGCCGGTCGCCAGCAAAAAGTTGCCGTTGTCGGACAGGCTGTCGCCAAAGGCGACGACTTTGGAATAGCTGAGCGCATGCGCAGGCAGCGCCGCCATAGTCATGCCGCCCGCAAGCAGCAGCGCAGCGGTGGCCCGGGCAAGTATTGAGTGTTGCATGCAGTTTCCTGGTTAGCAATTTAGGTGCGCTGAAGCATATCGGACGCATGCTGAAAACACCTGCATGTTTGCCACCTCAAACTAGGGGGCGGTCGGCACCAGCCTGTATGGCTGCGCGCACTGATACAGCGCAGGCTTGGCCGCCTGTACCTGTACCTTGGCGGATTGCCTGGCGGCCACCACAGTCGAGGCCTTGCTGTTGGAGCCCAGACCATGTCCTTATCCCCCGCCGAATTGCTGCCCTTGATGAGCTACTGCTTCGTGATGTCAGGCACGCCCGGGCCCAATAATGTGATGCTGGCCAGTTCGGGCGCCAACTTCGGCTACCGCCGCGCGCTGCCCTTGATCATTGGCATCCAGCTTGGTGGCGCGCTGCTGACTTTTGTCACTTGCCTAGGCTTGGGCAGCTTGTTCAACGCCTTCCCGGTCTTGCACCAGATTCTGCGTGTGGCCGGCGCGCTCTATTTGATCTTTCTGGCCTGGAAGCTAGGCACCATGAAGGTCGGCGATGCCGCCAAGCCGATGACCGTCACCCAGGCCGCGCTGTTCCAGGCGGTCAACCCGAAGAGCTGGATGAAGTCCATCACGCTGGCCTCGGTCTTCATGCCGGTGGGTTTGAGCGTACCGATCGGGGCGCTGCTGGTGACCGTCACCGGCGTGCTGGTCGGCCTGCCGATCTCCTCGACCTGGGCGCTATTCGGCGTCGCGATCCGCCGCTTGCTGGCCGATCCGCTCAAGCGCCGCATCTTCAACCTGAGCATGGGTGGCACCTTGCTGGTGTTGGCGATCAGCTTCTTGCGCTAATCTAACGCCATGTTTTCCCTCGACCGCAATGCCGCCACGCCCTTGGCCGACCAGATCGAGCTGCGTCTGCGCGAGCTGATCGCGGCCGGCCAAATGCCGGCCAGCGCACGCCTGCTGTCGATCCGCCAGCTGGCTGCGCAACTGCAGGTCAGCCCCAATACCGTCGTGACCGCCTATGACAGGTTGGTCGCGCTGGGTCTGATCGAGTCGAGGGGGACGGCCGGCTATTTCGTCAGCGAAAGCTCGCGCCACTCGGCTCTGCCGGACGCAGCGGTGCTGGAGGCGGGCGAAGAACAAGAAGCCGTCTGGCTGGTACAGCAGTCCGGCGATCAACGTGCCGGCGTGCTGCTGGCCAGTGGCGGTGCCTTGCCGCCGACCTGGCTGGAAGACGGGGTACCGGCCGCCGCCGTGCAACGTGGCCTGGCGCGCACCGCAGCCGGCATGGCCTCGCGCTGCCCGCCGCAAGGCCTGCCCGAGCTGCGCGAGCGCATCGCGATGATGCTGCGCGGCATCGGCATTGCAGTCGACGCCGGCCGCATCCTCACCACGTTCGGCGGCACACACGCGATCGACTTGATCTGCCGGGCCTTTTTGCAGCCCGGCGACTGCGTCCTGGTGGAAGACCCCGGCTATTTTTTGATGTTCGACCGGCTGCGCAAAGATGGCATACGCCTGATTCCCATAACCCGTCGCGCCGACGGAATCGATTTGGCGGAGTTGGAAGCCGCCGCCCTCGCGCACCGGCCGCGCTTGCTCTTTATCCAGACCGTGCTGCACAACCCGACCGGCTGGAGCAGCAGCGCCGCTAATTTGCACAAGGTCCTGGTGCTGGCTCAAAAGCATGGCTTTTTGATCGCCGAGGACGATGTGCAGGGGCATTTTCACTCCGGCCATGCCACCCGTCTGGCCAGCCTATCGGGCCTGGACCGGGTGATCTATTACTCCAGCTTTTGCAAGGCCTTGAGCCCGGCGCTGCGCATGGGCTATATCGCCGCCGATCCGCTGCTTTTGAAAGCACTGATGCGCGAGAAGATCTACTCGGTATTGACCGGGTCGGCGCTGCTGGAATATGTGCTGCTGGAAGTGCTGGCGGCCGGGCGCTGGCGCAAGCATCTCGACCGCTTGAATGCCAAGCTGCTGGCGGCCCGCCATGCCAGTGCACGTCAGCTGGAGTCTGCCGGTGTCACGCTCGATCACCCCGGCGAAGGCGGCCTGTTCCTCTGGGGATCGGTACCTGCCGAGGTCGACCTGAACCTGCTGGTGCAGGATGCCTACCGAAACAAGATCTTGTTGGTGCGCGGCGCCACCTTCTCCGCCGGCAAGGCCTATGACTCGCATATCCGTTTCAATGTCGCCTTCAGCCAGCAGCCCCGCCTGGCCGACTACCTGCGTGAGCGCCTGCAGTCGCTGGCGGGCGCACAGCAGGCATTGAGCCGTGCGAGTCAGAGCAAGACGCTTGGCTGAAAAAAGAGCAGCGTGGAACGGTCCCCGTTTCAGCCGCCACTGGCATGTAGGTCATCAAACCAGGGCAAGGCCTTTGATCTTTTGCTGGGTTTAGCCGTCGACCGGCAAGCCTTGGTCATGCATCAGCTCAAGGCGGGCGATTCACGGCGACCCAGGCCTAAATCAATTTTGATGGGCTGAAAACTAGGGTAAACATCGCCCCGCGTTTGCAGGGTAAAAACTCACCCGAAATGCGCAATTAGTCACAGAATCATTCGCCTGCAATTGGTTTGTCTGCGCGATGGCCGCTCAAGTCACGAGCGCCCATAGAACTGGACTTGCAGTCCTTGGCGAGCTTGAATGGCCTCGTTCACCGCCCCACCCTCGGTCTTATTTTTCAATACGAATCAGGAGTGTGCAGAGCATGAAACTCAATCAAACCTTCTTACGTTCAGCGCTGGCTACGGCCGCGGCGTTTGCCTGCGCTACAAGTGCGCAGGCGGCTACTTTTCGCGGCTTTGACGGCACATCGCTGCTTGACAACGTCACCTTGGGCAATGCTTTCCGTCCACCGGACACGATGGGCGCTGTGGGTACGACCCAATTCCTGGAGTCGACCAACGGCAGCTACACCGTTTACGACAAACTCAGTGGCGCGGTCCAACAGCGCATCAGTTTCGGACAATTTTGGACCAATGCGGGGCAAGGCGGAGCACCCAATGGTGACCAACGCATCTTGTTTGACCACCACACCAATCGATGGATTTCGATCGGCTTTAGCGACAGCGTGTCTGACATCAATATCGCGGTATCGGACACATCCAACGCAATGGGGCCTTGGAAATCGACAAAATTCACCGGATTTGCAGGGGGTACCGCCGACTACCCCACATTGGGCATGGACAAAAATGGCGTCTACATCGGCACCGGCAATTTCAAGACTGAGGCTGATTGCCCCCCAGGGTTTGGCTACTGTGGCGCGTCCTTGTTCGTGATTCCGAAATCTGACCTTTTTGGCGGCGCACCGACCACAGCGAATATGAGCAAGTTCGACAGCCTTTACCCGGCTGTCCTCGACCGTGGCTTTGCGATTCAAGGAGCCGTCAACTGGGACAAAACAAATAACAGCAATACCGGAAAGTTCCTTGGCGTCAACGTTGATACCTTCAAGGACTACAACTTTTACAAGGTCAACGGCGTCAATGCTGCGGGTGCGACGCAAACGGCATCCGTGAGCGTAGGGGTGGCCGCTTACGACTACACCAAGCCGGCCCGTCAACCGGACGGTACCCGCGTCGTCGATACGCTGGATGAGCGTATTTCCTCCAATGTGGTCGAAAGCAACGGCAAGCTGTATGCCGTGCACACGGTGACGCCTACCGGCACTGATCACACCGCCGTTCGTTGGTCTGTCTTGAATGCCAACACTGGTGCCGTGATCGAAGAGGGGGACATTTCGGGCGGCGGGTTTGACTATTTCCAGGGTTCGATCGCGGTCAACGAATATGGTCAAGCCGTCATTGGCTTCAACCGCTCGGGATTCCAACAGACCGACCTCAATAACGATGGTCTTTCAGACGGCAACATCACTTTCATGGCGCGAGCCTTTGAAACGGATGGCGGCGGCGGACTCGACCAATCCGGTGCTGACATGCTGCTCAAGGCCAGCAGCATCGGCGACTACCACTGCAGCACGCGAACAGTACCGGTGGACTGCCGCCAGCGTTGGGGTGACTACAGTGCTGTGTCACTCGATCCCACCAACCACCGCAGCTTCTACGCGATCGGCGAGTATTCGAAAGAATGGGCTGTCTTGCCAGGCTTCACCACGACCGAGCGCGCTACTTGGAACACTTATATCGCTGAGATTTCGATGCCGGTTCCGGAACCCGAAACCTACGCATTGATGTTGGCAGGTTTAGCCCTCGTCGGCATCGCGTCCCGTCGTCATCGCAAGGTATAGGCCTTCTGAGCACTGAGCGATCTAACTTGCCTTAGTGGCAGTCAAGCAAGCCGGCTATCGTCGGCGAGCAATCCAGGGGACGTGAGTATCACGTCCCCTTTTTCATGCGAGATCAAATCCAAGCACCTGAGACTGGAGCTTCGAAAGTTCTTTACTCGGGCTAGGTCGGGTGAGAGAAGCCACAGCGTCGTCTATCCAGCCCTATTGCAGTCCGTCGCCCAAGCTGCGCCGAAACCGGGCCAAATAGCTAAGCTGCCGATCTTTGCCTTTCGAGAGCCCCCGATGACCCTTTGTATCCGGCCCGCCATGCTGTTTGCCATCCTGCTTCTGGCCTCCTTTGCCGGACTTGCCGCAGCGCCGAGCGCCGAACCCAATTCCGCCACAGCTGCTGTCGAAGAAGAAGCTCTGACAGCTGAGCCCAGCGCCAAAGCCACCTCCCATCTGCACCAGGTGCAGGTGCAGGGCGTGTCCACGGTGGCCCGCGAACGCAAGACCTTGGCACAGATCTTCAAGGCGCAAGCGCTGTTCCAGAAGCATCACAAGTTGGCACCCCAGGCCAGTTTGAACTACCGCGTCTATGCCCGCAAATACCCCGACGATCTGCTGCGCGCCGATTTGGGTCTGGTCGGCGCGCAAGGTCGTACCCCGGTTACGCTGGATGAGGAACAGCGCTTTGTTGCCGATCCGGCTTGGCGCCTCTTGGACCAAGACAGCGAGGTGCGCAGCAAGCTCGCCGATGGGCGAGTCACCTGGCGGGCCGACATCCGCACCCCCGGCTGGCCGAATGGGGAGCGCCGCCTGGGCGACCTGCGCCTGCAATGCCGAGTCGCCTTTGGCAGCGGCCTGGCGCGCACCGACGCGGGTTGGATCGGTACCTTGAGCAAGCTTTTCAGTGCCGACGATGAACAATGCAAAAAGCCCGACTGGAGCCCCAGCAACTTTGCCGACCAGCCGATCTTCTCTGTCACCTTGGTGCACGGCGACCGGCGCTTGAGGCTCAACCAGCGCAATCTGCATGGCCTGTTTGATGAATCAGGCGAGGACTATGACTGGGGCTTCTTGCTGCGTGACCGCATGTTCCGAGTACCGTTAGGCGACCTCACCTGGCCCGACGACACGCGGGTGCTGCTGGAGACTATGGCCAGCACCGCGCCCTCGGTCAACTTAGGTCTGCAAGAGTCCAAGCACCGGCTGGCCGAGCTGGCACGCGCGCTGAGGCCCGGCGTGAGCAGCGAGGCCGAGATCCGCGCGCTGGCGGGCAATCTCAAATTCAAACTCTTGCGCTTTGACAACGGCATGCAGATTTGGCGTTATTGGAAGGCCGGGGCCGCACCGACAAAAGCCGGGCTGACCGAAATGGCCGCGCTTGCGGGGTCGGCTGGCCTGGCCGACTTGGCCAGCGCGAAGGGCATCGAAGACGCGGCAAAGGCGAAGGCCGCTGCGATCGAAATGGCGGCCAAGGCCGCCAAAGCCTCGCCGATGTCGGCCGAGCGCGGCACCGAGCTCGTCTTGCTGCTGAACGCCGACGGGGTGCTGCAAAAATTCGCCTTCACCGAACGGCTCAATGCGTCGATTGAACCTTAATCCAGCAGTTGGACGAGGCTGAGTGTGGTGCGATGCGGTGCGTTGGCAAGGCGCGACGACGCAGCGGGCTGATGCCCGCAAGGAGGAGCAACGACGCCAGCGTGGCGTAGCGCGCCGCAATCGGCTGCGTAGCGCTCTCACCAAAATGGTGATTCACATCGAAGCGAACTTCATCAGTATCCAACTGCGTATTTCAGCCCATCGCGGCCACCCATTTCAGCGGAACGCGGACAGCGTTTCAGACGAAGGCGGACACCATTTCAGGCTGATCGCGGGCAGCGTTTCAAACTGATCCCGGACACCCCGA